>JAIXTP010000015.1 GCA_027483895.1 Hyphomicrobiales bacterium | reverse complement strand
TCCTTCGCCGAGATCTTCTGGTTGCCGAGTTCCTTGTAGAAGGGAACGTTGGCGTCGCCGTTGATGGTCGAGACCACCGCCGTCTTCTTGCCCGCCGTGCCGAACTTCTTGATGTCGGCCACGATGGTCTGCCAGTCGGAGTGACCGAAGGGCGTGTAGTTGATCATGATGTCCTCGGACTTCACGCCCTTGGACTTCAGATAGGCTTCGAGGATCTTGTTGGTGGTGCGCGGATAGACGTAGTCGGTGCCCGCGAGCACCCAGCGCTGCACCTTCTCGTTCTCCATCAGGTAGTCGACCGCCGGGATCGCCTGCTGGTTCGGGGCCGCGCCCGTGTAGAAGATGTTCTTCGAGGACTCTTCGCCCTCATACTGCACCGGGTAGAAGAGCACGCCGTTGAGCTCCTCGAAGACCGGCAGCACCGACTTGCGCGACACCGAGGTCCAGCAGCCGAAGGTCGCCGCGACCTTGTCCTTGGTCAGCAGCTCGCGCGCCTTTTCCGCGAAGAGCGGCCAGTTCGACGCGGGGTCGACGACGACCGGCTCGAGCTTCTTGCCGAGCACGCCGCCCTTCTTGTTCTGCTCTTCGATGAGCATGAGCATGACGTCCTTCAGCGTGGTCTCGCTGATGGCCATCGTGCCCGAGAGCGAATGCAGGATGCCGACCTTGATGGTGTTCTGCGCGTGAGCGCCGAACGAGGTCAGCGCGATGCCGCCGGCCAGTGCCGCGGCCGAAATCTTTTTCAGAAAAGGAGTCATGGGTCCGGTCTCCCTCCGTTGGTCCCGGACCCTCTAGGGCAAGGGGTGTGCCGGCGGAGCCGCTCCTTGAATCAAAAGGCTATTTTTGCAGCGCAAAAAGAATTGCCCGAAAATGCATCACCCCGCCGCCGCAATTTGCGGCAGGATGCCGCAGCCGAGGGGCGCCTCCGAACGATGCGGGGAGGACCGCCGCGAAGCGCCCCACCCCGTCATTGCGAGGAGTGCAGCGACGAAGCAATCCAGAGAACGCCGGGCATGAAGCCCGACGCCCGCCGTCCTGCTGGATTGCTTCGCTTACGCTCGCAATGACGGAAAGAGGGCACCCTCATCCTGAGGAGCGGGCGAAGCCCGCGTCTCGAAGGATCCTATCGCCGCCAGGGCGCGAACCAGCCGAGGCCTTCGAGCGTGCCGGCCCGGGGGATGTATTCGCAGCCGACGAAGCCGTCGTAGCCCAGCCGGTCCAGTTCCTCGAACAGGAACGGATGGTTCAGCTCCTCGCCGTCCGGCTCGTGCCGCGAGGGCACGCTCGCGATCTGCACGTGCCCCGTGATCGGCATCAGCGCGCGCAGACGCATCGTCACGTCGCCGTGGATGATCTGGCAGTGATAGATGTCGAACTGCAGTTTCACGTTCGGCAGGCCCATGGCCCGGACGAAGCCCGCCGCCATGCCGAAATCGTTCAGGAAATAGCCGGGCATGTTGCGCCCGTTGATCGGCTCGAGCACGAGGTCGAGCCCCTTCGCGCCCAGCCGCTCCGCCGCATGCCGCGCATTGGCGAGATAGGTCGCGACCGCCGCAGGGTCGCGCGGATCGGCGAGACCCGCCATCATGTGCAGCCGCTTCACGCCGGTCGCGTCCGCATAGCGCAGCGCGGTATCGACCGAGGCGCGGAATTCCGCCTCGCGGCCGGGCAGCGCGGCGATGCCGCGCTCGCCCTTCGCCCAGTCGCCGGGCGGCATGTTGAACAGCGCCTGTTCGAGCTTCGCGTCGGAGAGCCGCCGGGCGACCTCCTCCGGAGCGTGCTCGTACGGGAACAGGAACTCGACGGCCGCGAAGCCCGCCTCCGATGCCGCGGCGAAGCGGTCGAGAAAGGCCCATTCGCTGAACATCATCGTGAGATTGGCGGCGAAACGCGGCACGTCGGATCCTCCCTGTCGTCGTTCTTGTCGGCGCGCCCCGGATCAGGAGACGCCGGGATCGGCCTTCAGGCCCGCGCCGACGATGCCGGCCACCGCGGCGGTCTCGTCATTGTCCGAGACGTCGCCGGAAATGCCGACCGAGCCCATCAGGCGACCGTCCGCATCGCGGATCAGCACGCCGCCGGGCACCGGCACGAAATGCGGCGTCAGGCTCTGCAGCGCGTTCACGAAATGCGCGCGCTCCACGGCCATCTTGCCGAGCGTGCGCGTGCCGAAGCCGACCGCGAGCGCGGCGAGGCCCTTGCCCATCGCCATTTCGGCCCGCTTCAGGCTGGTGCCTTCCTCGGCGCCGAAGGCCTTCAGGGAGCCCCGCACGTCGTAGACGGCCACGGCGAGGGGCAGGAAGCGCTTTTCCTGCCGGCAGGCGATGGCGCCGTCGATGATGCGGCGGGCGAGGTCGAGCGTCAGGTCGGTCATGGCGGATCGGATCTCCGGCTGAAAACGATGGACGCCCACTCTCGGCGCCCGCTGAGCGAAGTCAATGCGCCCGGGGGCGTCCGCCGGCAAAGCACCTTGTCCGAAACGGACGTGTCGTCGTCCGTCCCCCGAAAATCCCCCCGGGCTCTTGTGCCGCATCGCACGAGGGCCGATCTTCCCGGCAGAGCGTTCAGGAGTTCCCGATGAGCAAGGCGGCCATCGACATCGCCATCGACGGAATGACTTGCGCCGCCTGCGTCGCCCGCGTGGAAAAGGCCCTCTCCGCCGTGCCCGGCGTGGTCAGCGCCGAGGTCAATCTCGCGACGAAGAGCGCCCGCGTCGGGACCGACGGCACGCCGGCGCCCGAAACCGTCGCCGCCGCCGTGGAGGACATCGGCTACGGCGCGAGCGTCATCGCCTCGGCCGACTCGGGCGCGCAGGAGCGCCGCGCCGAAGCCCGCGAGAAGCGCGCCCGCCTCTCCGCGATCGCGGGTCTCGTCGTCGCCGCACCCTTCCTCGTCGCCATGGCGGCCGCGCCCTTCGGCCGCGATCTCATGCCGGCGCCCGTCGCTCAGGCGCTGCTCGCGGGCATCCTGCAATTCGGCCTCGGCGCCCGTTTCTATGCCGGCGCGTGGAAGTCGCTGCGCGCCGGGTCGGCGACCATGGACCTGCTCGTCGCGCTCGGCACGTCCGCCGCCTACGGGCTCAGCCTGTATCTCTGGCGCGAGGCCTCGGGGCACGGCGGGCACGAGCCTCATCTCTATTTCGAATCCGCCGCCGTGGTGATCGCCTTCGTGCTGCTCGGCAAATGGCTCGAGGAGCGCGCGACGTCGGAGACCGCCTCCGCCATCCGCGCGCTCGGCAAGCTCCGCGTCGCGTCCGCCCGCGTCCTCACCCCGCAGGGCGAGGTCGAGCGGCCCATCGCCGAGATCCGCATCGGCGACCGCGTCGCGGTGCGCGTGGGCGAGCGCATCCCCGTCGACGGCCGCATCGCGGAAGGGGCCGCCAGCGTCGACGAATCCATGGTCACCGGCGAAAGCCTGCCCGTGTCGAAAGCCGTCGGCGACGCCGTGATCGGCGGCACGGTCGATCTGGACGGCCGGCTCGTCGTCGAGGTCACCGCCGTCGGCACCGAGACCATGCTCGCCAAGGTCATCCGCCTCGTCGAAGGCGCGCAGGCGTCCAAGGCTCCGGTGCAGAAGCTCGTCGACAAGGTCAGCGCGGTCTTCGTCCCGGTCGTCACGCTCATCGCGCTCGGCACGCTCGCCTTCTGGGGCTTCACCACCGGCGACATGGAGCGCGCGCTGGTCAACGCGGTCTCGGTCCTCGTCATCGCCTGTCCCTGCGCGCTCGGCCTCGCCACGCCCACGGCCGTGCTCGCGGGCACCGGCGTCGCGGCGGGTGCGGGCATCCTCGTGCGCGATGCGGCATCGCTCGAACGCGCGGCCGGCACCGGCGTCGTCGTCTTCGACAAGACCGGCACGCTCACCACCGGCGAGCCCGTCGTCACCGCCGTCGAGGCGGTGCCGGGGGAGCGTCCCGAAACCGTGATCCGCCTGGCGGCCGCGCTCGAAGCCGGCAGCGACCACCCGCTCGCCCGCGCGATCCGCGCCGAGGCCGAAGCCGCGCATATCGAGGATGCGGCGCCCGCAACCGCCTTCCGCGCCGTGGTCGGCGGCCTCGAAGGCTCGGTCGACGGCCGGCGCCTCCTGTTCGGCAACACCGGCGCGATGCGCGCGGCGGGCGTCCCGACCGCGGCGATGGAGGCCTCCGCCGCGGCGCTCGCCGAGCGCGGGCAGGGCATGTCCTGGCTCGCCGATCTCGACGCGAAGCGCCTTCTGGGCCTTGTCGCCTTCGCCGACGCGCCCCGTCCCGACGCGAAGGCCGCGGTGGCCGCGCTGGAGCGCGAGCGCATCGGGGTCGTCATGCTCACCGGCGACGGCCGGGGCGCCGCGCAGCGCGTCGGCGCGGCGCTGGGCATCCGCGAGATCGTGGCCGAGGTGAAGCCGGAGGAGAAGGCGCAGGCGATCGAGACCCTGAAGAGCCGCGGCTTCGTCGTCGCCATGGTCGGCGACGGCGTCAACGACGCGCCCGCATTGGCCGCGGCCGATGTCGGCATCGCGATGGGTGCCGGCACCGACGTGGCCATCGAGACCGCGGGCATCACGCTGATGCGCAACGATCCGCGGCTCGCCGCGGCCGCGATCGACCTCGCCCGCCGCACGGTCGCTACCATCCGGCGCGGCCTGTTCTGGGCCTTCGCCTACAACGTGATCGGCATCCCGCTGGCGGCCGCGGGCATCCTGTCCCCGGTCTTCGCCGGCGCCGCGATGGCGCTGTCGAGCGTCAGCGTCGTCCTCAACGCCCTCCTCCTGCGCCGCTGGCGGCCGAATCTGGGTTGAGGCCCGGATGGGCGACCCCAGATGGTCTTGTCCCGTCATTGCGAGGAGCGCAGCGACGAAGCAATCCAGTGGCCGGGCATGGAGCGCTACGCCAGACGCCCGCTGTATTGCTTCGCTGCGCTCGCAATGACGGGTTGAGACCCGGCGGTGTCATCCCGGCCGCAGCGCAGCGGAGAGCCGGGATCCAGACAACCGTCAAACCGCTCGGCGGTCCACCGTTCACTGGATCCCGGGTCGGCTTCGCCGCCCGGGATGACACCGCTCTCACCCGTCATTGCGAGGAGCGAAGCGACGAAGCAATCCAGTGGCCGGGGGGCGCGCGTGCTATCCGGCATCGAGGGCACTGCCCGACGCCCGCTGTATTGCTTCGCTTCGCTCGCAATGACGGCAGGCCCCCGGGTGTCATCCCGGCCGCAGCGCAGCGGAGAGCCGGGATCCAGACAACCGTCAAACCGCTCGGCGCTCCACCGTTCACTGGATCCCGGGTCGGCTCCGCCGCCCGGGATGACACGTTCCGCTCTCACCCGTCATTGCGAGGAGCGAAGCGACGAAGCAATCCAGAGAACGCCGGGCATGGAGCACGATGGACACGCATCAGCTGGATTGCTTCGCTTCGCTCGCAATGACGGTACTCCCCCGCAATGACGGCGCCCCCGGCCTTGAGCCCGGCCGTCCGAGCGCCTAGCCTTCCTGCATGACTCGCTCCCGCACTCCGGCGAACACCCTCGGCGGCCGCGCCATGGAAAGGCTCGCGGCGCTCTCCGCCGTCAGCGACGAGCCGGAACGGCTCACGCGCCTCTATCTCTCCGCCGCCCATCGCCGCGCCGTCGATCTCGTCGCGGGCATGATGAACTCCGCGGGCTTCGACGAGGTGCGGCTCGACGCCATGGGCACCGTCGTCGGCCGCTACGAAGGCGAGCGGCCCGGCGCACCCGCGCTCCTCATCGGCTCGCATATCGACACCGTGCGCGACGCCGGCTCCTATGACGGCACGCTCGGCGTCGTCGCGGGCATCGGCGCGGTCGAGGCCCTGCGCACCGCGGGCCGCCGCCTGCCCTTCGCGGTCGAGGTCCTCGCCTTCGGCGACGAGGAGAACGTCCGCTTCCCCACCAATCTCTCCTCCTCGCGCGCGATCGCCGGCACGCTTCCGCCCGAAACGCTCGACGCCCGCGACGAGGACGGCATCACGCTGCGCGACGCGCTCGACGCCTTCGGCGGCGATCCCGACCGCGCCTTCGCCATCGGCCGCCGGCGCGAGGACGTCGTGGGCTATGTCGAGGTCCATATCGAGCAGGGCCCCGTCCTCGAAGCGAAGAACCTGCCCGTCGGCATCGTCACCGCCATCAACGGCGCCTCGCGCCGCCGCGTCCTCCTGCAGGGCGAGGCCGGCCATGCGGGCACCGTTCCCATGGCCATGCGGCGCGACGCCCTGGCCTGCGCGGCCGAGATCGTGCTCGCGGTCGAGCGGCTCGGGGCCGTCGATCCGCATACCGTCGCCACCGTCGGGCGCCTCACGGTGCATCCCGGCGCCGTCAACGTCGTGCCCGGCGCCGTCGCCTTCACGCTCGACATGCGCGGTCCCGCCGATCCCGTCCGCCTGAAGATGGTGGAAGTGATCGAGACCGCCGCCCGCGGCATCGCCGAGAAACGCGGCATCGGCATCACCGTCGAGCCCTTCTACGACGCGCCCGCCTGCCCCTGCGATCCGCGCATCGTGGCGGATCTGGAGAAGGCCGTGCACAAGCTCGGCATCCCGCCCTACGCGCTTCCCTCCGGTGCGGGACACGACGCGATGGCCATGGCGGATCTCTGCCCGGTGGGCATGCTCTTCGTCCGCTGCCGCGGGGGCATCAGCCACAATCCCGCCGAATCCGTGATGGAAGCCGACGTCGACGCGGCATTGCGCGCGCTCCTCGCCTTCATCGTCGACCGCGCCGAGGCGTGACGCCCGCCCCCGCCCGAAGAGAAGCCCCATGTCCGACATCGTTCCCGCTTCCGCCGACGTCGTGATCGTCGGGGGCGCCGCGATCGGCTCGTCCGTCGCCTTCCATCTCGCGGCCGATCCGGGCTTTTCGGGCCGGATCGTCGTCGTCGAGAAGGATCCGACCTATGCCCGCTCGGCCTCGGCGCTCTCCGCCGCCTCGATCCGCCAGCAATATTCGAGCGCGGTGAACGTCCGCATCTCGCTGCACGGCATCGATTTCCTGCGCCGCATCGGCGAGATCCTCGAAGTCGACGGCGAGCGGCCCGCCGTCGATCTCCACGAGGGCGGCTATCTCTATCTCGCCACCGCCGCAGGCGCGCCGGTCCTGCGCGACAATCACCGCGTCCAGACGGCCGAGGGCGCCGACATCCTGCTTCTCGATCCCGCAGCGCTCGGGGCGCGTTTCCCGTGGCTCGAAACCGGCGATCTCGCCTGTGCGAGCTTCGGCCGGAGCGGCGAGGGCTGGTTCGACGGCTGGGGCCTGATGCAGGCCTTCCGCCGCAAGGCCCGCGCGCTCGGCGTCGTCTATGTCGCGGGCGAAGTCGTCGGGATGGAGCGCGACGGCGGCCGGATCACCGCCGTGCGGCTCGCCGACGGCTCGCGCATCGCCTGCGGCACGGTCGTCAACGCTTCGGGTTTCGAGGGCCGCCGAGTCGCGGCCATGGCGGGCGTCTCGATCCCCGTCGTGCCGAAGAAGCGCTTCGTCTTCACCTGGCACTGCCGCGCCGACCTGCCCGATTTCCCCCTGCTCATCGACCCCTCGGGCGCTTGGGCCCGGCCGGAGGGTCGTCCGGGACCGGAGGGGCGGCTTTACATCGGCAGCGCCGGTCCTGCCGAGGGCATGGCCGATCCGGAGATGGACCCGGAGGATTACGCCGTCGACCACGCCTTTTTCGAAGAACATGTCTGGGCGCCGCTCGCCGCGCGCGTGCCGGCCTTCGAGGCGATCAAGCCCGGCCGGGCTTGGGCGGGCCATTACGACATGTGCGAACTCGACCACAACGTGATCCTCGGCCCGGCGGGCGAGGTGCGCAATCTGCTGCTCGCCAACGGCTTTTCGGGTCACGGCCTGCAACAGGCCCCCGCCGTCGGCCGCGGCCTCGCGGAGTGGATCCTGCACGGCCGCTACGTGACGCTCGATCTCTCCGAACTCGGCTTCGACCGCCTCGCCGCGAACCGCCCCGTGCTCGAACGCAACGTGATCTGAGGCGAGGCCCCGATCCTCCGCCGTGTCATCCCGGGCGGCGCAGCCGACCCGGAATCCAGAAAACGGTCAAGCATCGAGCGGTACGGCCGTTTTCTGGATCCCGGCTCTCCGCTCCGCTACGGCCGGGATGACACCGGACGCCTCTTTCCGTCATTGCGAGGAGCGAAGCGACGAAGCAATCCAGAAAAGGCCGGGCATGGAGCCCTACGCCCGGCGTCCCGCTGGATTGCTTCGCTTCGCTCGCAATGACGGAACAACCGCCCCTCATCGTCAATGTCCGGCCTTCGCTGAAAGTGTCATCCCGGGCGGCGAAGCCGACCCGGGATCCAGAAAAGGCCGGGCATGGAGCCCGACGCCCGGCATCCCGCCGGATCAGTTCGCTTCGCTCGCAATGACGGAAGAGAGCGCCGCCCCTTCACCCCTTCGAAGCGGCCACCATCACGCCCGCGCCGATCAGCACGCCGCCGCCGATGCGGTTCACCGTCCGCAGCGGACCTTCGCTGCGCATGAAGCCGCGTGCGCGGCCGGCGAGCAGCGCATAGGCGAGCGCGTTGACGAAGGCGAGCACCACGAAGGTGCTTTCGAACACCAGCATCTGCGTGGCGAAATCCCGCGCGGGGTCCATGAACTGCGGCAGGAAGGCCACGAAGAAGGTGATGCTTTTCGGGTTCAGCGCCGTGACCGCCCAGGTATGCACCACCATCTTCAGCGCCGCGACGCGGTCCCGCGCCGGTTCGGCCGCGAGCGTGCCGCCCGCGCGCCAGAGCTTCACGCCCAGCCAGACGAGATAGACCGCGCCCGCCCAGCGCAGGGCCGAGTAGAGCTCCGCCGAGGTCGCGAGCAGCGCGCCGAGCCCCAGCATCGAGAGCGTCATGGAGGTGAAGTCGCCGAGCGCGACCCCGACCGCCGCCGGCAACGCGGCCCGCGTGCCCTGCCCGAGCGCGTAGGACACGACGAGCATCAGCGTCGGTCCGGGAATGATCAGCAGCACGACGGTCGCGGCGGTGAAGGCGAGCCAGGAGTCGAGGGGCATCATGCGGGATTTATGACACCCCGCCCGCACCCGCGCGATCCGGAAAAACGCTTCGCCGCCGCCTGCCCGCGACGACGGCCCGCTTTACCGTGTCATCCCGGGCGGCGAAGCCGACCCGGGATCCAGAAAACGGTAGGGCACCGAGCGGTACCGGCGTTCGCTGGATCCCGGCTCTCCGCTCCGCTTCGGCCGGGATGACACGACCGAACCTTCCCGCGTCATTGCGAGGAGCGGAGCGACGAAGCGATGGCGGAAGAAAAGAGCGCCCCTCATCCTGAGGAGCGCCCGCAAGGCCGCGTCTCGAAGGATGCACCTCGACGGCGGGGATGGTTCGAGACGCGCGGCAAGCCGCGCTCCTCACCATGAGGACGCAAAGTCCCGGCCTTCGCCACAAGTGTCATCCCGGGCGGCGCAGCCGACCCGGGAACCAGAAAACGGTCAAGCATGGAGCAGTACGGCGGTTTTCCGGATCCCGGCTCTCCGCTACGGCCGGGAGACACCACCGAACTTCCCCCGTCATTGCGAGCGAAGCGAAGCAATCCAGAAGACGGCCGGCACAGCGCTCAACGCCGGCCGTCCTCTGGATTGCTTCGTCGCTCCGCTCCTCGCAATGACGGAAAGAGCGCCCCTCATACTGAGGAGCGCCCGCGAGAGCGCGTCTTGAAGGATCAGCCCATCCGCTGCGCGACCATCTCCCGCAGCGCGCGGAGGTCCTTGGCGAAGAGGCGGATGCCCTCGGCGAGCTTTTCGGTCGCCATCGCGTCCTCGTTGAGCGCGAAACGGAACGACGCCTCGTCGGTCGCGATCCGGTCGGCACCGTCCTTCGCGGCCGCGGCGGGGTCCAGCCGGCGCGGCAGGTCGCCGGTGTCGGCGGCCAGCTGTTCCAAGAGCGCCGGCGCGATGGTGAGCCGGTCGCAGCCCGCCAGGGCCTCGATCTCGCCCGTGTTGCGGAAGGACGCGCCCATCACCACCGTGCCGAGCCCGTGCCGCTTGTAATAGGCGAAGATGCGCCGCACCGAGAGCACGCCCGGATCCGTCTCCGCCGTATACGGCCCGCCGCCCGCCTTCACGTTCCAATCGAGGATCCGGCCGACGAAAGGCGAGATCAGAAAGGCGCCGGCTTCCGCCGCCGCGGCGGCCTGAACGAGCGAGAAAAGCAGCGTCAGATTGCAGTCGATCCCCTCGCGCTGGAGGATCTCCGCCGCGCGGATGCCTTCCCAGGTGGAGGCGAGCTTGATGAGGATGCGCTCGCGTCCGACGCCGCGCTCCGCATAATCGGCCACGATGGCGCGCGCCTTGGCGACGCTCGCCGCCGTGTCGAAGGACAGGTCCGCATCCACTTCGGTCGAGACGCGGCCGGGCACGATCTTCGTCAGTTCCGCGCCGAAGCTCACCGCCAGCCGGTCGCAGACCGCCGCGACGACCGCGTCCTTCGCCCCGCCGCGGCCGCGGCCCCAGCGCACCGCGTCCTCCACGATCGCGTCATAGGCCGGCATCTGCGCGGCCTTCAGGATCAGCGTGGGATTGGTCGTGCAGTCGGTCGGCCGGAAGGCGCGGATCGCCTCCATGTCGCCGGTGTCGGCGACCACCACGGTCATGTCTCTCAGCCGGTCGAGTTTCGACGTCGCCACTGCGTCCTCCCTGATTTTCGGCAAGGCCTAGCATGACCGCCGGGGCAAGGCGAGGCGCGGGGCCGTGCTCAGTCCGGCATGAAGAGCGCGCGCGCCGCCTTGGCCTCGCGCACGAGGAAATCGACCGTCGCGCGCACCCGCGCCACCTCGCGCAGCTCCGCATGCACGATCAGCCAGAAGGTGCGCGAAAGGTCCACCGCTCCGGGCAGCACCGGCACCAGCCCCTCCCGGCCGCGCGCCATGAAATGCGGCAGCACGCAGAGCCCCCCGCCCGCCAGCGTCGATTGCATCTGCACCAGAAGGTTCGACGACTGCAGATGCGGTCGCAGCCCCTTGGCGATCTCGTCGAGATAATCGAGTTCGGGCATCACGATCAGGTCGTCGATATAGCCGACGAGCCGGTGCGCGTAGAGATCTTCGACGCTCCGCGGCATGCCCGCCCGATTCAGATAGGTCGGGGCGGCGTATAGGCCGAGGCGGTAGTCGGTGAGCTTGCGCGCGACGATCTTGCCTTCCTTGGGCGGGGACAGCGAGATCGCGATGTCGGCCTCGCGCTTGGAGAGCGAGAGCAGCCGCGGCAAGGCCGCGAGCTGGATTTCCAGTTCGGGATATTGCGCCGCGAGCTTGGGCACGCGCGGGGCGAGGAAAACGGTGCCGAACCCGTCCGGCACGCCGACGCGCACCGAGCCCGACAGGGCGAGATCCGCCCCGCCGATCTCGCTCGACGCGCCGAGCGCGGCGCTCTCGATCGTCTCGGCGGCCGCGATCAGCCGCTCGCCGTGCGGGGTCAGCGCGTAGCCCTGCGGCCGACGCTCGAACAGCTTCGCCTTCAGCGCGTCTTCGAGCGCCGTGATGCGGCGGCTCACGGTGGCATGGTCGGCCCCGAGGCGCTTGGCGGCGACCGTCAGGCGCCCCGCCCGCGCCACCGCGAGGAAGAAGCGCAGGTCGTCCCAATTGAAACGGCTCATGCGGGTACTCGAATATGCGTATCGTCGCACCGACGATCGCGCGAAAGTCACATAGCCGTGCGGCGATCTCAATGCTAGGACAACCACCGATGGCGGTCGGGGGCTGGTCAGGCCCGCGGTCGCGTCCACATAATCACGGCGGAAACAAAACGCGGGAGCGAAACGGACATGGTCGCGGAACTCACCCATTTCATCGGCGGCAAGCATGTGAAGGGCACGTCGGGCCGCTTCACCGACGCCTTCTGGCCCATGACCGGCGAAGTCGCCTCCAAGGTGCCGCTCGCGTCGAAGGGCGAAGTCCGCGCCGCGGTCGAGAACGCCAAGGCCGCGCAGCCCGCTTGGGCCGCCACCAACCCGCAGCGCCGCGCGCGCGTGCTGATGAAGTTCCTCGAGCTGGTGCACAAGGAATACGACAGCCTCGCCCAGCTGCTCGCCAAGGAGCACGGCAAGACGGTCGCGGACGCCAAGGGCGACATCCAGCGGGGCCTCGAAGTCGTCGAATACTGCATCGGCGCCCCGCAGATGCTGAAGGGCGAGTTCACCGACGGCGCCGGCCCCGGCATCGACATCTATTCGCTGCGCCAGCCGCTCGGCGTCGTGGCGGGCATCACGCCCTTCAACTTCCCTGCCATGATCCCGCTGTGGAAGGCGGGCCCTGCGCTCGCCTGCGGCAACGCCTTCATCCTGAAGCCGTCCGAGCGCGACGCCGGCGTGCCGCTGCGCATTGCCGAGCTGTTCCTCGAAGCGGGCCTTCCGGCGGGCATCTTCAACGTCGTGCAGGGCGACAAGGAAGCGGTCGACGCCATCCTCGACGATCCGGACATCAAGGCCGTCGGCTTCGTCGGCTCCACCCCGATCGCAGAATACGTCTACACCCGCGGCTGCGCGGCCGGTAAGCGCGTCCAGTGCTTCGGCGGCGCCAAGAACCACATGATCATCATGCCGGACGCCGACATGGATCAGGCGGTCGACGCGCTGATGGGCGCGGGCTACGGCTCGGCCGGCGAGCGCTGCATGGCGATCTCGGTCGCGGTTCCCGTGGGCAAGGCCACGGCCGACCGCCTCATCGAGAAGCTGATCCCGCGCGTCGAGAGCCTCAAGGTCGGCACCTCGCTCGACCCGACCGCCGATTTCGGCCCGCTCGTCACCAAGGCGCATCTCGACAAGGTGAAGTCCTATGTCGACACCGGCGTGCAGGAAGGCGCGAAGCTCCTCGTCGACGGCCGCGGCTTCAAGATGCAGGGCTACGAGAACGGCTTCTACATGGGCGGCTGCCTCTTCGACGAGGTGACCGAGGACATGCGCATCTACAAGGAGGAGATCTTCGGACCGGTCCTCTCCGTCGTGCGCGCGCCCACCTATGAGAAGGCGCTCTCACTCACCAACGAGCACGAATACGGCAACGGCACCGCCATCTTCACCCGCGACGGCGACGCGGCCCGCGACTTCGCCTCCAAGGTGCAGGTCGGCATGGTCGGCATCAACGTGCCGATCCCGGTTCCGCTGGCCTACTACACCTTCGGCGGCTGGAAGCGCTCCGGCTTCGGCGATCTCAACCAGCACGGCCCCGACGCCTTCCGCTTCTACACGAAGACCAAGACCGTCACCTCGCGCTGGCCGTCCGGCATCAAGGACGGCGCCGAGTTCATCATGCCGACGATGAAGTGATCGGCGGGGCGGGCCTCTCGAAAGAGGGACCCGCCCTTTTCTTTCGAGACCCGCACGATCGTGATATCCTGTGCGATATCACATGCCGGGAGCGAGCGATGACGGATTTTCTGGTCCGCGGAATAGATGAGGGCGTGATGCTGCGCCTTAAGGAGCGCGCACGCCGGAAGGGCCGCTCCCTGCAGCAGGAAGTCCACGAGGCGCTCGAACGCGCGAGCCGTCCTGCGGCGCCGGACGTCGAGCGCCTGTTCGCGCAATTCGATGCGAAGCACGGCGGCATTCCGGACGACGTCGATCTGGTCGCACTCCTGCGCGAAGAAAGAGACGGCCGCGGGTGGATGTGATCGACGCCAACGTCGCGCTCTATGCCTTCAGCGACGATCCGCTGAAGGCCTCCGCCCGCGCGATTCTGGCGGACGCGGGCGCGTGGCGCGCCCCGGACATCTTTCTCGGGGAATGCGCCAACGCGCTCGCGCGACTGGTGCGCGTGCGCCGGATGAGCGAGGATTTCGCCCGCGACGCCATGCACCTCATCCGTGAGGCGGCGGGCGATCCGATCGCCTCCGCCGGCCTCGTCGCCCCCGCTTTCGGTCGCGCTCTGGCGCTCAATCACGGCGTATTCGACTGCATCTATCTCGAAGCGGCGAGATCGGCCGGTTCGCGCCTCGTCACGGCCGACCGACGCTTCGTCGACAAGCTTCGGGGTACCCCCGATGAAGCCCTGATCGTCCATCTTTCCGACCGGCGACACTGACCGGAGATGCCCCGATGACCCTCTTCACGCTCGACGAAGACCGCATCGCGATCCGCGACATGGCCCGCGACTTCGCGGCCGAGAAGCTCGCGCCCTTCGCGGTCGAGTGGGACCGGACGAAGCACTTCCCCGTCGACGTCATGCGCGAGGCCGCGGCGCTCGGCATGGGCGGCGTCTATGTCCGGGAGGACGTCGGCGGCTCCGGCCTCGGCCGGCTCGACGCGGCGCTCATCTTCGAGGCGCTCGCCACCGGCTGCCCGACCGTCTCGTCCTTCATCTCGATCCACAACATGGCGTCCTGGATGATCGACGCCTACGGCTCGGACGAGCAGCGCAGCCGCTGGCTTCCGAAGCTCACGACCATGGAATGGATCGCGAGCTACTGCCTCACCGAGCCGGGCGCAGGCTCCGACGCCGCCGCGCTGAAGACGCGGGCCCGCCGCGAGGGCGATTTTTACGTGCTCGACGGCGCCAAGCAGTTCATCTCGGGCGCCGGCACCTCCGACATCTATGTCGTGATGGTCCGCACCGGCGAGGACGGCGCGAACGGCGTCTCCACCGTCATCGTGGAGAACGGCACGCCCGGCCTCTCCTTCGGCGCGGAAGAGATGAAGATGGGCTGGAACGCCCAGCCCACCCGTCAGGTGATCTTCGACGGCTGCCGCATTCCGGTGGAGAACCGCCTCGGCCCCGAAGGCATCGGCTTCCGCATCGCCATGGCGGGATTGGACGGCGGCCGCCTCAATATCGGCGCCTGCTCGCTCGGCGGCGCGCAGGCCGCGCTCGACAAGTCCCTCGCCTACATGGCCGACCGCAAGGCCTTCGGAAAGCGTCTCTCCGATTTCCAGGCCCTGCAGTTCAAGCTCGCCGACATGGCGACGGAACTCGAGGTCGCCCGCACCTTCCTGTGGCGCGCCGCCGCCGCGCTCGACGCCAAGACGCCGGACGCGACGCGGCTCTGCGCCATGGCCAAGCGCTTCTCCACCGATGTCGGCTTCTCGGTCGCCGACGAGGCGCTGCAATTGCACGGCGGCTACGGCTATCTCGCGGATTACGGCATCGAGAAGATCGTCCGCGATCTCCGCGTCCACCGCATCCTCGAAGGGACCAACGAGATCATGCGCGTCATCATCGCCCGAGGCCTGATCGGCCGGGGCCAAGGCAGCGGGAACTGAACGCGATGCTGATGATCGTCAAATCCGCGCTTCTCGGCCTCGCGATCGTGGCGACGAGCCTTGCGGTCTTCGCCTCCTACGGCCCGGCCTTCTTCATCGACGGCCGCAGCCCCTTCCAGCTCAATTTCGCGGCGGGCGCCCTCGTCGGCCTCCTGATCGGCTGGTTCGCGCCCCGCCTCGTCGGGGCCCGCGTTCACGATCATCTGCGCTCGGCCGTGGTGATCGCGGTTCCCATCCTCGTGGTGCAGGCCGTCGTCACCTCGCATTTCCAGGTCGTCTTCAAGGACCTCGCCCCCGTGATGGACAAGGTCTACGGCGCCCTGATGCTGTGGAGCGCGGCCTTCGTCCTCATCGGCGGCACGCTGCGCCACAAACCCTGAATCGAAGACACGGACGGAGAGACGGCATGGCGAAGATCGGTTTCATCGGGCTCGGCAATATGGGCGGGCCGATGGCGGGCAATCTGGTGAAGGCCGGCCACGCGGTCGCGGGCTTCGATCTCATGGCCGCCAATGCCGAGGCCGCCGGCAAGCTCGGCGTCGCGATCGCCGCTTCCGGCGCGGATGCCGTCCGCGACGCGGACGTCGTCGTCACCATGCTGCCCGCGGGCAAGCACGTGCTCGGCGTGTGGGGCGAGGTGCTCGCGGCCGCCAAGCCCGGCACGCTCTTCATCGATTCCTCCACCATCGACGTCGACAGCGCCCGCAAGGCGCATGAGATGGCGACGGCGGCGGGCAAGCGCGCGGTGGATGCGCCGGTGTCGGGCGGCGTCGGCGGCGCGCAGGGCGCCACCCTCACCTTCATGTGCGGCGGCGAGGACGCGGCCTTCGCCGCGGCGAAGCCGATCCTCGAAGCCATGGGCAAGAAGATCGTGCATTGCGGCGCGGCGGGCGCGGGACAGGCCGCCAAGATCTGCAACAACATGCTGCTCGGCATCTCGATGATCGGCACCTGCGAGGCCTTCGTGCTGGCCGAGAAGCTCGGCCTCTCGCATCAGGCCCTGTTCGACGTCGCCTCGACCTCGTCGGGCCAGTGCTGGTCGCTGACGAGCTATTGCCCCGTTCCCGGCCCGGTGCCCGCGAGCCCCGCGAACCGCGACTACGTCCCCGGCTTCGCCGCGGCCCTGATGCTGAAGGATCTGAAGCTCTCGCAGGACGCCGCCGCCTCCGCCGGAGCGGCGACGCCTCTGGGCGCGCATGCCGCCGCGCTCTACGCCGCCTTCGAAGCCGCCGGCCACGGCGGCACGGACTTCTCCGGCATCATCGAGCATCTGCGGCAGAAGGCCGGCGCCTGAGCACGCACGGGGATTGCCGACGGCCTGACCGCCGAGCCCTCCCCGCAGGTGTGATCCTCATCTCCGAAGTGTCATCCCGGGCCGCGAAGCCGACCCGGGATCCAGTGGAACGGTCGAGTGCCGAGCGGCTTCACGGTTCACTGGATCCCGGCTCTCCGCTGCGCTGCGGCCGGGATGACACCGCTCACCCGACCACCCGTCATTGCGAGCGAAGCGAAGCAATCCAGAGCGACGCCGGGCGTCGGGCTCCATGCCGGACGTGCTGCTGGATTGCGTCGTCGCTCCGCTCCTCGCAATGAGGGGCTTGATGCCAGACGTCGACCCGCACCCGCTCGCCCAAAACCCTTCCCTGCACCGGGCCGACCCTCTAGACTGACCGAAACCCTTGCTCCGCCTCGAAACGGCCGAGCGCTAAAACGATTAGAGGATGCGCCCATGAACGCCCCCGTCGCCCCTGCGCCGCGCACCGTGCGGCTCTCCGACGCCGACAACGTCGTCGTCGCGGTCGATCCGATCGCGCAGGGCAACGTCGTGCACGGCGTCGAGGCCCGCGCCCGCGTGCCGCGCGGCCACAAGATGGCGACGGCGAAGATCGCGAAGGGCGCGCCGGTCCTCAAATTCGGCCAGATCATCGGCTTCGCCTCGTCCGACATCCTGCCCGGCGACTGGGTGCACGAGCACAATGTCGAGATGCACGCCTTCGACCGCGACTACCGCTTCGCGGAGGACGCGCGCGAGGAGGAGATCCTTCCCGTCGACCTGCAGGCGACCTTCGAGGGCTTCCGCCGCGCGAACGGCAAGGTCGGCACGCGCAACTACATCGGCATCCTCACCTCGGTGAACTGCTCGGCCTCGGTGGCGCGCTTCATGGCGCAGGAGATCGAACGCTCCGGCATCCTCGCGGACTTCCCGAACATCGACGGCGTGATCCCGTTGGTGCACGGCGGCGGCTGCGCGCTCGACATCAAGGGCGAGGGCTACGAGATCCTCAAGCGCACCCAATGGGGCTACGCGACGAACCCCAACATGGCGGGCGTCGTCATGGTCGGTCTCGGCTGCGAGGGCTTCCAGATCGGCCGCTGGAAGGAAGCCTATGGCGTCGCCGAGAGCGACACCTTCCGCACCATGACCATTCAGGAGGTCGGCGGCACCAAGAAGACCGTGGCCGCGGGCGTCGAAGCCATCAAGACCATGCTGCCCATCGCGAACCGGGCGAAGCGCGAGACGGTGCCCGCCTCCGAGATCATGCTCGCCCTGCAATGCGGCGGGTCGGACGGCTATTCCGGCATCACGGCCAACCCGGCGCTGGGCGCCGCGGTCGACCTCCTCGTCAAGCACGGCGGCACCGCCGTTCTGTCGGAAACGCCGGAGATCTACGGCGCCGAGCATCTCCTCACCCGCCGCGCCGCCACGCGCGAGATCGGCGAGAAGCTCGTCGGCATGATCGAGTGGTGGGAGGACTACACCGCCCGCAACAAGATGGAGATGAACAACAATCCGTCTCCGGGCAACAAGGCGGGCGGGCTCACGACCATTCTCGAGAAGTCGCTCGGCGCCGCGGCCAAGGGCGGCACGCGGACCATGACCGGCGTCTTCCACTACGCCGAGCCCGTGACCGCGAAGGGCTTCGTCTACATGGACACGCCCGGCTACGACCCCGTGGCCGCGACGGGTCAGGTGGCGGGCGGCTGCAACGTGCTGGCCTTCACCACGGGCCGCGGCTCCGCCTACGGCTGCAAGCCGACGCCCTCGATCAAGCTCGCCACCAACAGCGAGATCTACCGCCGCATGATCGACGACATGGACATCGACTGCGGCACCATCCTCGACGGCGTCTCGATCGAGGAGAAGGGCAAGGAGATCTTCGACACGGTGCTGCGCGTGGCCTCGGGCGAGCATTCGAAGTCGGAGCAGCTCGGCTACGGCGACGCCGAATTCGTCCCCTGGACCGTCGGCGCCACGATGTAAGGCGGAGCGGCAGGCCGCCGCTCAGGAGCGTCGCCCCCTCGACACGTCATCGCGTCATCCCGGACGCGGCGAAGGCTACCTGGTGTCATGACGGTAGCCAAGCACCCGTCATTGCGAGCGAAGCGAAGCAATCCAGGGAAGGGATGGACCGGGTGCCCGGTCGGTCCATTGCACTGGATTGCTTCGTCGCTGCGCTCCTCGCAATGACGGGCCGCCCTCTCTACCGCGCGCCCCACCCCATCGCCGCCGCGAGCATCGGCCCCCAGAGCAGCGCGCAGGACACCGCTCCGAACGCCGTTTCCCAAAGGCGCATGGAGCCGTCCCAGCGGCTCGGACGGTCCTGCGGATTGCCGAAGCGGCTCGGCGTCTCGGTCTGCATACGGGTCGTCTCGGTCTGCACATGGGTCATCGGAGATCTCCTGTCCGGAGCCTGCCGAACGCCCGCGCGGCGGGAGCGTTCCGGTCCCGGGTCAGAAGGCCGAGACGCGCGGCCCTTCGGTGCGCGGCACCGGATCCTCGATCCCCGCCGTCGCGCGGACGCATTCGCCCAGCAGCCACTCGCGGAAGGCCGCGAGCGCCGGCCGCTCGGCCCGGGCTTCCGGATAGACGAGCCAATAGGCCTGCCGGCTCCTGAGCGGCCGGTCGAACACCACCACCAGCCGGCCCGCCGCGATCTCCTCTTCCACGAGGAACCGCGGCACGATCGCCATGCCGAGGCCGGCGGCCGCGGCCTGCGCCACCATCGCGAACTGCTCGAAGCTAGGCCCCGGCCGCGCACGCTTGGGGTCGAAGCCGCAGGCCGTGATCCACTCCGCCCAGGCGTTCGGCCGGGTCGCCTGCCGCAACAGCGGCACCCGCAGCACGTCGGCGGGGGTCGCAACCCCCTCGCGCTCCACGAAATCGGGGCTCGCCACCGGCACGATGGTCTCGCCCATCAGCCGATGCATCCGCGTGCCGGACCCCGGCCATTCCGGGTCGCCGAAATGGATGGCGGCATCGATCGCGTCGCGGGCGAAGTCGAAGGAGCCGATGCGGGTCGAGAAGTCGATCGTGACCTCGGGATGCTCGCGGAAGAAGGCAGGAAGCCGCGGGATCAACCAACGCGTGCCGAAGGTCGGCAGCGTGGCGAGGATCAGCTTGCCGCCCACCGCGTTGCGGCCGGTCATCGCGTTCAGCGTCGCGGCCTTGAGGCGGGAGAGCACGTCCCGGACCTCCTCGGCATAGGCGGCGCCGGCGGCGGTCGGGCTCACGCGCTGGCGCACCCGGTCGAAGAGCGGCACGCCGACGGTCTCCTCCAAGAGCGCCACCTGCCGGCTCACCGCACCCTGTGTGAGGTTCAGCTCCTCCGCCGCGCGGGTGAAGCTGCCGAGCCGGGCGGCGGCCTCGAAGGCCTGCAGCGCGGGGATGCCGGGAAGGAGGGTGCGGGGCGAGTTCATGAGCAGAACTCATGATCTCGTGAGAAAGCATGGTTTGCAATATGAATCGGAACGTCTTTATTTCACTGCGGATCGCACGGAAAATGATCATCGTTCCGCACCGCGCGATCCTTCCGAGGCCCCATGATCTCCGTCCGCGACGACGCCCTCGCCCTTCTCGACCGCCTCGGCGTTCCCGCCTCGGCCTTCGCGCCCGGCGGGCTGCCCGCCCGGTCGCCGATCACGGGCGAGACGCTCGCGACCGTCCGCGAGACGACGCCCGAGGAGGCGAAGGCCGCGATCGGCCGGGCGCATCAGGCGTTCAAGGCGTGGCGGGCGGTGCCTGCGCCGCGGCGCGGCGAGTTCGTGCGGCTGCTCGGCGAGGAACTGCGCGCCGCCAAGGCCGACCTCGGACGCCTCGTGACGCTCGAAGCGGGCAAGATCCTCTCCGAGGGCCTCGGCGAGGTGCAGGAGATGATCGACATCTGCGACTACGCGGTCGGCCTCTCCCGCCAGCTCTTCGGACTGACCATCGCCACCGAGCGGCCGGACCATCGGATGATGGAGACTTGGCACCCGCTCGGCGTCTGCGGGGTCATCTCCGCCTTCAATTTCCCCGTCGCGGTCTGGTCGTGGAACGCCGCGCTCGCCTTCGTCTGCGGCGATCCGGTGGTCTGGAAGCCGTCCGAGAAGACCCCGCTCACCGCGCTCGCCACGGCCGCGGTCGTCCGGCGCGCGGCCGAGCGCTTCGGCGGCGTGCCCGAGGGCCTGCACGAGGTGCTGATCGGCGGCCGCGCGGTCGGCGAAATCCTCGTCGAGGACGAGCGCGTGCCGGTCGTCTCGGCCACGGGGTCCACCGCCATGGGCCGTCAGGTCGGCCCGAAGCTCGCGGCCCGCTTCGCCCGCGCGATCCTCGAACTCGGCGGCAACAATGCCGCCATCGTCGCCCCCTCGGCCGATCTCGACCTCGCGCTGCGCGCCATCGCGTTTGCGGCCATGGGAACCGCGGGCCAGCGCTGCACGACGCTGCGACGCCTCTTCGTCCACGAAACCGTCTACGACGCGCTGCTGCCCAAGCTTCGCAAGGTCTGGACCTCGGTGAAGATCGGCGATCCGCGCGAGCAGGGTACGCTGGTCGGCCCGCTGATCGACCGCGCCGCCTTCGACGGCATGGAGAAAGCGCTCGAAGAAGCCCGCGCGGCGGGCGGCGCCGTGACCGGCGGCGGGCGGGTCCGCGAGGCGCTCGGGACGGAAGCCTTCTACGCCGCGCCCGCACTCGTCGAGATGCCCGCCCATGCGGGCCCGATGCTGCGCGAGACCTTCGCGCCCATCCTCTACGTCGTCCGCTATTCCGCCTTCGAGGAGGCGGTGGCGATGCAGAACGCGGTGGGCGCGGGCCTGTCCTCGTCGCTCTTCACCCTCGACATGCGCGAGGCCGAGCGCTTCGTCTCGGTCGAGGGGTCGGACTGCGGCATCGCCAACGTGAATATCGGGCCCTCCGGCGCCGAGATCGGCGGAGCCTTCGGCGGCGAAAAGGAGACGGGCGGCGGCCGCGAGGCCGGGTCCGACGCTTGGAAGGCGTATATGCGCCGCGCCACCAACACCCTCAATTACGGGACGACCCTGCCGCTGGCGCAGGGCGTCACCTTCGACATCGCGTGAATTCTCCGAAGGGGATCGAGATGACCAAGCATGTGAGCCCGACCAAATACGCCTCGTTCAAGTGGGACGATCCGTTCCTGCTGGAGGATCAGCTCACCGAAGACGAGCGGATGATCCGCGACACGGCGCGCGCCTATGCGCAGGAAAAGCTGCTGCCGCGCGTGATCGAGGCCTATCGCGAGGAGAAGACCGACCGCGCCATCTTCAACGAGATGGGCGAGCTGGGCCTGCTCGGCGTCACGGTGCCGGAGGAATACGGCTGCGCGGGCGCGGGTTACGTGGCCTACGGGCTCGTGGCGCGCGAGGTCGAGCGCGTCGACTCGGGCTACCGCTCGATGAACTCGGTACAGTCCTCGCTGGTCATGTACCCGATCTACGCCTACGGCTCGGAAGAGCAGCGCAAGAAGTACCTGCCGAAGCTCGGTTCGGGCGAATGGGTCGGCTGCTTCGGCCTGACGGAGCCCGATGCCGGATCCGATCCGGCGGGCATGAAGACCCGCGCCGAGAAGGTGGCCGACGGCTACCGCCTCGTCGGTTCGAAGATGTGGATCTCGAACTCGCCCATCGCCGACGTCTTCGTCGTCTGGGCGAAGTCCGAGGCGCATGGCGGCGAGATCCGCGGCTTCATCCTGGAAAAGGGCATGAAGGGCCTCTCGGCTCCCAAGATCGGCGGCAAGCTCTCGCTGCGCGCCTCGATCACGGGCGAGATCGTGATGGACGGCGTGGTCGTCGGCGAGGAGCAGCTGCTGCCGAACGTCTCGGGCCTCAAGGGTCCGTTCGGCTGCCTCAACCGCGCCCGCTACGGCATCAGCTGGGGCGCGATGGGCGCGGCCGAGGACTGCTGGCACCGCGCGCGTCAATACACGCTCGACCGCAAGCAGTTCGACCGGCCTCTGGCGCAGACGCAGCTCGTGCAGAAGAAGCTCGCCGACATGATGACCGAGATCACGCTCGGCCTTCAGGCCTCGCTGCGCGTCGGCCGCCTCTTCGACGAGGGCAAGGTGGCCCCGGAGATGATCTCCATCGTGAAGCGGAACAATTGCGGCAAGGCTCTCGACATCGCCCGCATGGCCCGCGACATGCACGGCGGCAACGGCATCTCGGAAGAATATCACGTGATGCGCCACGCCCAGAACCTCGAGACGGTGAACACCTATGAGGGCACGCACGACGTGCACGCCCTCATCCTCGGCCGCGCCCAGACGGGCCTGCAGGCCTTCTTCTGAGAACCGGAGGGGGCGGGCTCCGGCCCGCCCTTCCCGCTCCGACTCCGTTTCGAGGATCACGCCATGACCGCCGCCGCGCCGAAGCCCCTCGAAGGCGTCCGCGTCCTCGAACTCGCCCGCATCCTCGCAGGGCCCTGGATCGGCCAGACGCTCGCCGATCTCGGCGCCGACGTCGTGAAGGTCGAGCGGCCCGGCACCGGCGACGACACCCGCAGCTGGGGCCCGCCCTTCGTGGGCGCGGCCGACGGCGGGGATCTCTCGGCCGCCTATTTCCACTCCTGCAACCGCGGCAAGCGCTCGATCACGGTCGATTTCGAGAGTGCCGAAGGGCAGGAGACGATCCGCCGGCTCGCCGCCAATGCGGACGTGCTGCTGGAGAATTTCAAGGTCGGCGGGCTCGCGAAATACGGGCTCGACTACGAGAGCCTGAAGAAGGTCAATCCGCGGCTGATCTATTGCTCGGTCACCGGCTTCGGCCAGAACGGACCCTATGCCGAGCGTGCGGGCTACGACTTCATGATCCAGGCCATGGGCGGGATCATGGACCTGACGGGCGAGCCCGACGGCGAGCCGCAGAAGATCGGCGTCGCCTTCGCCGACATCTTCACCGGGGTCTACGGCGTCGTGGGCGTGATGGCTGCGCTGCGCCGGCGCGACGCGACCGGCGAGGGCGGCCATGTGGACATGGCGCTCTTCGACACGCAGGTCTCGGTGCTCGCCAATCAGGCGCTGAACTTCCTCGTCTCGGGCAAGGCGCCGCGCCGGATGGGCAATGCGCACCCGAACATCGTGCCCTATCAGGTCTTCCCCGTGGCGGACGGCCATATCGTGATCGCGACGGGGAACGACGGGCAATATGTGAAGCTCTGCGCGGTGCTCGGCGCCCCGGAGCTGGCGGAGGACCCCGCTTACGCGACCAACGCGCTCCGGGTGAAGAACCGCAAGGCGTTGTGCGACCGGCTCGCCGAACTGACGGGCACCTTCGCGCGCGCCGATCTGCTGGCGGGGCTCGAGAAGGCGGGCGTTCCGGCCGGGCCGATCAACACGGTCGCGGACGTCTTCGAGGATCCGCAGGCGATCCATCGCGGGCTCAGGATCGACCTCGACGCGCCCGGGGCCGCGGCGGGCTCGATCCCTTCCGTGCGGACTCCTCTGATGATCGACGGCGTGCCGCAGGTCTCCCCCCGCCCATCCCCGCGCCTCGGCGAGCATACCGAGGACGTGCTCGCGGATCCGGCATGGACGGGGTGAAGGGCGGGTTCGTCGAGGCAGAATTCCGTCATTGCGAGCGAAGCGAAGCAATCCGGAAAGCCGTCAGGCGAACGCTCTACGACCGCCGCTTCTGGATTGCTTCGTCGCTTCGCTCCTCGCAATGACGGGACGAAGGGCGCATTACAAGGCACTGTACAACGGCTCCGCCACGGCCGGGACGACATCGAGACGAGGAAGACCATGACGCACGAAGCCTCCGCTGCACCCGGCGCCCGCACGGGCGGGCAACTCGTGGTCGATGCGCTGCAGGCGCAGGGGGTCGAGCACGTGTTCTGCATCCCCGGCGAGAGCTATCTCGCCGTGATCGACGCGCTGCACGACGCATCGATCGCCGTCACGGTCTGCCGGCAGGAAGCGGGCGCGGCGATGATGGCCGATGCCGTGGGCCGGCTCACCGGGCGGCCGGGCGTGGTGATGGTCACGCGCGGCCCCGGCGCGACCAACGCGGCGCACGGCATCCATATCGCCGAGCACGACTCGATTCCGCTCGTGATGTTCGTGGGTCAGGTGGAGCGCGGGGTACGCGGCCGCGGCGCCTGGCAGGAGATCGACTACAAGGCCGTGTTCGGCTCCATGGCGAAATGGGTCGTGGAGATCGAGGATCCGGCGCGCATCCCGGAAGTCGTGTCCCGCGCCTTCCATGTCGCCATGCAGGGCCGGCCCGGCCCGGTGGTCATCGCGTTGCCGGAAGACATGCTGCTCGACCGTGCGGCCGTCGCGCCGCCCGCCCGCGTGGAGGCCGTCGAGACATGGCCGGGCCTGACGCAGATGGCCGAACTCCAGAAGATGCTCTGGGCGGCGGAGCGGCCGATCCTGATCGCGGGCGGCGGCGGCTGGTCGGAAAAGGCGGCGGCGAGCCTCGTGCGCTTCTCCGAGCGTTTCGACCTCCCCGTCGCGACCTCCTTCCGCCGCGCCATGCTGTTTCCCGGCGATCACCCGAATTATGCGGGCGAGATCGGCCTCGGCCCGAACCCGAAGCTCAAGGCGCGCATCGAGAATGCCGATCTCGTGATCGTCGCGGGCGGCCGCATGGCCGAGGTGCCCTCGCAGGGCTACACGCTTTTCGACGTGCCGGTGCCGAAGCAGAAGCTCGTGCACATCCATGCCGCCCCCGAGGAAGTGGGCCGCGTCTATCACCCGACGCTCGGCATCGTGGCGACGCCGCGCGCCTTCGCCGCGGCGCTCGAAACCGTGCAGCCGCCCGTTTCGATCCGCTGGTCGGCCGAAACGCGGCAGGCGCGCGAGGACTATCTCGGCTGGACCGAGAACCCGCCGCGCGGGCCGGGCCGGCTCGACATGGGCCAGGCGATGCTCGCCCTGCGCAACCGGCTCCCCGAGGACGCGATCGTTTGCAACGGCGCCGGCAATTACGCGATCTGGGTCGGCCGCTTCCTGCGCTATCGCCGCTATGCGACGCAGCTCGCGCCGGTTTCGGGCTCGATGGGCTACGGCGTACCGGCGGCGATCGGCGCCAAGCGGCAGTTCCCCGACCGGATGGTGGTGGCCTTCGCGGGCGACGGCTGCTTCCTGATGAACGGGCAGGAATTCGCGACCGCGGTGCAGTACGACCTGCCGATCGTCGTCGTGGTGGTCGACAACGGCATGTACGGCACGATCCGCATGCATCAGGAGCGGGAATTCCCCGGACGCGTGCATGCGACCGCGCTGAAGAACCCCGATTTCGCGGCCTATGCGCAGGCCTTCGGCGGTCATGGCGAACGCGTCGAGACGACCGAGGAGTTCATGCCGGCCTTCGAGCGCGCGCTGGCCTCGGGCAAGCCCGCGATCCTGCATTGCATCGTCGACCCCGAGGCGATCACGCCGTCGGCCACGCTCACGGGCATGCGGGAAGCCGCGCTGAAACGCTGACATGTCGCCGCGCGGCGCGTCTTGCGCTCCGTGCAGTGCTCATGCCCGCGGATCAGGTCTTGAAAACTTGTCAGACAACCGACAGTCTCCCGATCCGAAGATCGGCCGCCAGAGCCGAAGGAAACGCGTGAGGAAATCTGCCGGATGCCGCTCGTGAAGCTCGATCCCGCCTCGACCCTGCCCGTGGACGGAACCGCCGGCGCGCTGGCCGGGCGCATTCATCGCCCCGATGTCGGCGGCCCTTCGGTGGTCGCGATCCGTGCCGACGGGGTGTTCGACATCTCCGCGACCTTCCCCACCATGCGCGACCTGTGCGAGACGCCGGACCCGGCGGCCGCGCTGCGCGGCGCGAAGGGCGAGCGCGTGGGCGACCTCGCCGCGATCCTCGCCAACACGCCGCCCGACGGCCGCGATGCGGGCAAGCCGTGGCTGCTCGCGCCGGTCGACCTGCAATCCGTGAAGGCGGCGGGCGTGACCTTCGCCGTCTCCATGCTGGAACGCGTGATCGAGGAACGCGCGCGGGGCGACGCCTCGGCCGCCGCCGCGATCCGCGAGGAGATCCTCGCCAAGGTCGGCGACGACCTCTCGAAGCTGAAGCCCGGCGGCCCGGAGGCGATGCGGCTGAAGGAGTTGCTCGTCTCGCAGGGCGCGTGGAGCCAGTATCTCGAAGTCGGCATCGGTCCCGATGCGGAGATCTTCACGAAGGCTCCGGTGATGGCCGCCGTCGGCACGGGGGCGGATGCGGGCCTGCATCCGATCTCGACCTGGAACAATCCCGAGCCGGAAGTGGTGCTGGTGGTCGCGTCCGACGGGCGCATCGTGGGCGGCACGCTCGGCAACGACGTCAATCTGCGCGACGTGGAAGGCCGCTCGGCGCTGCTGCTCGGCAAGGCGAAGGACAACAACGCCTCGGCGACGCTCGGCCCCTTCATCCGCTTCTTCGACGCGACCTTCTCGCTCGACGATCTGCGGGTCTCCGAGCTGAAGCTCACGGTGGAAGGGGACGACGGTTTCCGACTGGAAGGCTCCTCGACGCTCACCAAGATCAGCCGCGACCTAGCCGACCTCGCCGGGCAGATGCTGAACAAGAACCATCAGTATCCGGACGGGGCGGTGCTCTATACCGGCACCCTCTTCGCCCCGATCGAGGACCGCGACGCGCCGGGCAAGGGCTTCACGCACAAGCTCGGCGACGTCGTCACCATCTCCGCCCCGAAGCTCGGTGCGCTCGTCAACCGCATGAAGCGGACCGACGAATGCGCGCCGTGGACCTTCGGCATCTCCCACCTCATGCGCAATCTCGCGGAACGCGGCCTGCTCCGCCGCTCCGCCTGATCCGATCCGAACACGAACGGAAAGAACGATGACCGAGATCTACAAGAATTATATCGGCGGCCGTTGGGTCGACGGCACCAGCGTCAACGAGAACGTCAACCCGTCGAACACGAACGACGTGGTGGGCCGTTACGCGCGCGCCTCCAAGGCGCAGGCGGAAGAGGCGATCGCGGCCGCCAAGGCGGCGCTGCCCGCCTGGTCGCGCACGACCGCGCAGGAGCGCTACGACATCCTGAAGAAGGTCGCCGACGAGATCTTCGCCCGCAAGGACGAACTCGGCCGCCTGCTCTCGCGCGAAGAGGGCAAGACGCTGGCCGAAGGCATCGGCGAGGCGACCCGCGCCGGCCAGGTGTTCTCCTTCTTCGCGGGCGAGTGCCTGCGGCTGAACGGCGAGACCGTGAACAGCGTGCGCCCGGGCGTCGGCATCGAAGTGACGCGCGAGCCGGTCGGCGTCGTCGGCATGATCACGCCGTGGAACTTCCCGATCGCCATTCCGGCGTGGAAGCTCGCCCCCGCCCTCGCCTACGGCAACACCGTGGTGTTCAAGCCCGCCGATCTCGTGCCGGGCTCGGCCTGGGCGCTGGTCGACATCATCGTCCGCGCGGGCCTGCCCGCGGGCGTGCTGAACCTCGTGATGGGCCGCGGCTCGGACGTGGGCCAGACGATCCTCGAGCACAAGGACGTGCACGCGATCAGCTTCACGGGCTCGGTGCCGACGGGCCGCAAGGTCGCGGCCGCCTGCGTCGCCTCCTATCCGATGAAGAAGGTGCAGCTCGAGATGGGCGGCAAGAACCCGCTCGTGGTGCTCGACGACGCGGACCTGAAGGTCGCGGTGGAATGCGCGGCGAACGGCGCCTTCTTCTCGACCGGCCAGCGCTGCACGGCCTCCTCGCGCCTCATCGTGACCGCGGGCATCCATGACGCCTTCGTCGCGGCGCTCACCGAGCGGCTGAAGGGCCTCGTGGTGGACGACGCGCTGAAGGCCGGCACCCATATCGGCCCGGTGGTCGATCAGGGTCAGCTCGACACGGACATGAAGTACATCGCGATCGGCAAGGACGAAGGCGCGACGCTGGCGTGGGGCGGCGAGCTCCTCAACCGCGAGACGCCCGGCTTCTATCTGCAGCCGGCGCTGTTCACGGGCGTGTCGAACACGATGCGCATCGCCCGCGAGGAGATCTTCGGGCCGGTCGGCTCGGTGATCCGCGTGAAGGACTATGACGAGGCGCTCGCGGTGGCGAACGACACCGAGTTCGGCCTGTCCTCGGGCATCTGCACGACCAGCCTGAAATACGCCACGCATTTCAAGCGCAACAGCGAGGCCGGCATGGCGATGGTGAACCTGCCGACGGCGGGCGTCGACTATCACGTGCCGTTCGGCGGCCGGAAGGGCTCGAGCTACGGCCCGCGCGAACAGGGCGCCTATGCCCGCGAGTTCTACACCTCGGTGAAGACCGCCTACACCTTCGCCGGCTGAACCGCCGCGAAGCAGCGAATGCGGAAGCCCCCGGACCCGTCCGGGGGCTTTTTTCATTCGTGCCGTACCCTCGTCCGTCATTGCGAGCGAAGCGAAGCAATCCAGAGAACGGCGGTCACGGCGCTCGACGCCCGGCATTGCTCCGGATTGCTTCGTCGCTTTCGCTCCTCGCAATGAGCCGGCAGCCTCACACCACCAGCGTCACGACGCCCGCCACGACGAGATAGCGGACGAATTTGGCGACGAAGACCACCGCCGCGAAGAGCGGAAAGGGCGTGCGGAAGACGCCGGCGACGACCGTGAGCGGATCGCCGATGATCGGGGCCCAGCTCAGCAGCAGCGACCAGACGCCCCAGCGCGCATACCAGCCGGCATAACGGTCGAAGACCTCGGGCTTCACAGGGAAGCGCGGATGGTCGCGGTAGCCCGCGAGAAAGGCGCCGATCGCCCAGTTCACGCAGGAGCCGAGCGTATTCCCCACCGTGGCCGCGGCGACCGCGAGCGCAGGGTCGACGCGCCCCGATGCGAGGAGCGCGGCCAAGGCCGCTTCGGACGAACCGGGCAGCAGGGTGGCCGAGAGGAAGCCCGCCAGGAACAGGCCGGTCATTTCGAGCACGAGGCGAGCACCTTTCGGGATGCAGAGCGGCGCCCTTATCGCATATTCCCGCCGCGGTGTTGCATCCCGCATACAGACGACGGCCCGGATCCGGGCATAACTTGCGCAAAACGTCCCCGGAAACCGGCATGGCAACGCCTTCGTCAGCCCCTCCCGTCGACCCCGCCCTGGATGCAGCGCGTCTGCTCCTGAGGATCGGGCTCGCGGCGTTGGCGCTCTGCCCGCTCGCGGCGCTGGTCTCGCGTCGCGGCCTCGTCGTTCTGGCGCCCGTCGGCTTCGCGCTCGTCGCGCTCGGCACGATCCTCGGCAGCGAAGGGCGCGAGCCGTTCCGCGGCATGGGCCGGACGGTGATGACGCCCGCCGGCGCCGCCGGACTGTTCCTCGCGCTCTGGTCGCTCGCCTCGATCCTCTGGACGCCGTTCCCGCTCGACGCGCTCGCGCGCTGGGTGAACGTGATCGCCGTGGCGGCGGGCGCGACCGCGGCGGCGCTGTCGCTGCCCACGCATATGCGGGCGTCCAACATCAACATCTTCCCGATCGGCCTCGGCGTCGCGGCCGTCACCGCGCTGGTGCTGCGGACGCGTTACGGCCTCGACCCCGACACCGAAAGCGACCGGACCACGCTCGACCGCATTCCGCTGCTGTTCGGCATCCTGCTCGCGCCCTGTGCGGCGTGGCTGATGTCGAAGAACCGCAGGATCGCGGCGGCCATGCTCGCCGTCGCCGTCACCGCGGCGCTGGCGGCGACCGGCGGCGCGGCCGCGCTCGGCGCGCTGGCGATCGGTGCCGCGGTCCATGCCGCGATGACCCTGCGCCCCGTCGCCGGCCGCGTGATCGCGACCGCGCTCACGGCCGGGCTCGTCCTTTTCGCGCCGCTGATCCCCTTCGTCCTGCGTCCCCTGGCGAAGCTCCTGCTCGGCGCGTCGCACCCGACGACGGAGACCATCAGGGTCTGGACCCGGACGGTGTCGGACGACCCCCTGCGGCTGATCACCGGCCACGGCTTCGAGACCGCGATGCGGGCGCGCGACGCCGGGTTGGTGCCCGCAGGCGCGCCGCGCGGCCTGCTGTTCGAGGTCTGGTTCGAACTGGGCCTTCTCGGCGCGCTGGCGCTCGCCTTCCTGCTCGCCCGCGCGGTGCGGGCCGCCGCCGAAGGCGCGCGCGCCGTGGCGCCGGGCGCGGTGATGAGCGTGGTCGTGGCGATGATGCTCGCGGTGTCCGGTCAGGTCGGACTGCAAAGCTGGTGGGTGACGATGCTCGGCATCGCCGTCGTGGTTTTGGTGGCCGTGGAACACGGGCAGCACCGCACCGACCGCCCCCGCACGACGTCCGAACCCGCCCCCCGCCTCCGCCCGACGCTGAGCGGAACGCGCGGGACCGAGCGGGCCTGAACGGCCGAACACGACAGACCCGCAATGCTCCGCCGGGGCCCTGATCGGGTCGCGAACGCTGCACGCACGGAGCGAGCCCCCCGCGGCAGTCAACCGCCGATGCGTTGATGCCCGGTCAGCCGGGCGGCTAGCATTGCAACCCTGAGAAGTTGCGGCGGGGCGTGATGCGCAAGGTCTTCTATCCGGGTCTCGTCCTGCTGGGCCTTTACCCGGCGACCGCTTGGGTGTTCGGGAACACGGAGATCCGAAGCACGATCATGAAGGTCGCGGCGGCGATCTTCGTCGTCTGGTGCCTGGTGCTGCTCGTCCGGCGCATGCCTCCTCCGTTGTCCCTGATGATCGCGGCGGCGCTCGCGTTCTTCGTGGTCGGGTGGAAGATCGCCTATCCGAGATACGAGATCCGTTATCGGGTCACGCTGACCATCGAGGCGAACGGGGTCGAGCTTACGGAATCGGCGGTGTGGGAGGACCGATGGGGATCCGGACCGGGATGGTTGATCATGCGCAGCGGAACGAGCTGGGGATCGGCCATGTTCGGGGACGCATTGGTCTTCGATCTGCCGGACGGGCGGCAGTTTCTCGTGCGGGTGACATTGAGTTTGGGGCCGCGGACCGCATTCGGCCCGGAGCCGTCACGTACGTCCTTCCCCGAAATCCTGGCAAGGTTGGTAGCGCTTCCGGTAGGCTCGCGCGGGATGCTGCCCGTGAAGGAATTCGACTCCGGTCCCATCCTGCTGCCATCCCGGGAGTCCCCCGCGGGACTTCAGCGGATCCGGATCTTCGAGCCGAACGATACAGGAATTCGTTACGTGTCCGGCTCGATGGAGATCACGGACCAGCCGATATCGCGCCATATCGAACAGCGGCTCAAATGGTTCTCGGAGTGGTCTCGGACCGCCGATGAGTGGAACTCTTTACAGAAGACTTTGGCTAAACGTGAATTGAGGAAATGAAACCATGGCTCTCTCCGAAAGGGTGTTTTCTGCAATTCTGGCGATGGACGCTTACAATCGGGATCGAGCGACAACCAATCAAAAAGATATCCTCGCAGGCGTGACCGTCACGGGCGACATCGGATCCGCTGCTTTCAGATACGTCGTCGACCTCCGTGAAATCGGCTTTCAGGCGACCCACTACCTTTGGAACGGGAAGAAGGTGATTTCTTTTTCTTAGGGCGGGCCGCCGCCGAAGGCGCGCGCGCCATGGCGCCGGGCGCGGTGATGAGCGTGGTCGTGGCGATGATGCTCGCGGTGTCGGGTCAGGTCGGACTGCAAAGCTGGTGGGTGACGATGCTCGGCATCGCCGTCGTGGTGCTGGTGGCCGTGGAACACGGGCAGCACCGCACCGACCGCCCCCGCACGACGTCCGAACCCGCCCCCCCGCCTCCGCCCGACGCTGAGCGGAACGCGAGGCACACCTGACCTCTCGCTAGGCCGAGACGGCCCGCCCGGGCTCCGTTCGGCCTTCCTGCACCGCGTGGCAGGCGACGCCGTCGATGGTGGCGGGGGCTTCCGCGCGGCAGCGGTCGTTCGCCAGCGGACAGCGCGGATGGAAGGTGCAGCCCGACGGCGGGTCGATGGGGTTGGGCACCTCGCCCTGAACGGGGCGCCGGGTGCGGCCCGTCATGCCGAGATCGGGCACCGCATCGAGCAGCATGCGCGTGTAGGGATGGCGCGGGCGGGAGAAGAGCTCTTCGGCCGGCGCCACCTCGACGATGCGGCCGAGATACATGACGCCGATGGTCGCCGCCATGTGCCGGACCACAGCGAGATTGTGGCTGATGAAGAGATAAGTGAGCCCCAACCGCTGCTGCAGATCCTTCATCAGATTGAGGATCTGCGCCTGCACCGACACGTCGAGCGCGGAGGTCGGCTCGTCGCAGACGATGAATTCCGCATCGGCGGCGAGCGCCCGGGCGATGGCGATGCGCTGGCGCTGGCCCCCGGAAAATTCGTGCGGAAACTTCACCCCGTCCGCGGGGTGGAGCCCGACGAGGGAGAGAAGCTCGCCGACGCGCGCCTGTTCCGTCGCCCGGTCCGGCGCGAGGCCGAAGGCGCGGATCGGCTCGGCGATGATGTCGGCCACGCGCCAGCGCGGATCGAGGCTGGCATAGGGATCCTGAAAGATCATCTGCAGCCGTCGGCGCAAGGCGCGCGGATAGCCCTGCCGGCCGGAGAGCACGTTGCCGTCGATGACGATGCGGCCCGCGCTCGGCGGCATCAGGCCGACCACCATGCGCGCGACCGTCGACTTGCCGGAGCCGGATTCGCCCACCAGCGCGAAGGTCTCGCCCTTGCGGATGGTGAAGGACACGCCGTCCACGGCCTTGAGATATTGCCTGTGCCCGCCGCCGAGCATGCGCTCGAGAAACGGCTTGGAGACGTCGAAGCTCTTGCGGAGATCGGCGACTTCGAGCATCGGGCGTTCGGGGGCGGCGCTCATGCGGCGGTCTCCTCGCCGAGGCCCGTGCCGTCATGCAGCCAGCAGGCGACGCGGCTCGCACCGCTTTCGAGCAGCACGGGCTTTTCGACCATGCAGCGGGCGAAGGCATGCGGGCAGCGCGGATTGAAGGCGCAGCCCTTCGGAATGGCGGCGAGGCGCGGCATGGACCCCTCGATCTGCTGGAGGCGCTCGCGGCTTTCCTCGAGCGCGGGGATGGAGCCCATCAGCCCCTGCGCATAGGGGTGGCGCGGATGCTTCACCACCTCGCGCACCGGGCCGATCTCGACGATGCGGCCCGCATACATGACCGCCACGCGGTCCGCCGTCTCGGCGATCACGCCCATGTCGTGGGTGATCAGCATCACGGCCGTGCCGCGCTCTCGGCAGAGGCGCTTCAACAGCGCGATGATCTGGGCCTGCACCGAAACGTCGAGCGCGGTCGTGGGCTCGTCGGCGATGACGAGATCCGGCTCGGCGCAGAGCGCGAGCGCGATGACCACGCGCTGGCGCATGCCGCCGGAGAATTCGTGCGGCCAACCGTCGATGCGGCGCTCGGGCGCGGGAATGCCGACCTCGGCGAGGAGGTCGATCGCCCGGCGGCGCGCCTCGTCGCGGCCGACCGGCAGATGGGTCATGATGGTTTCGACGAGCTGGTCGCCGACCCGATAGAGCGGATTGAGGCTCGTGAGCGGATCCTGAAAGACCATGCCGATGCGCTTGCCGCGGATGCGGCGCATCTCGTCGGCGGGCAGATCGTCGATGCGGCGGCCCGAGAGCCGGATCTCGCCGCCTGCGATGCGGCCCGGCGGATCGAGAAGGCCGATCACCGCCGTGCCGGTCAGCGACTTGCCGGCGCCGGACTCGCCGACCACGCCGAGCACTTCGCCCGGCGCGATGTCGAAGGAAACGGAATCGATCGCGCGCAGCGTGCCGCGGCGCGTGACGAATTCGACCGTGAGGTCGCGGACGGAGAGGACGGGCTCGGTCATCGCAGCCTCGGATTGAGCGCGTCGCGCAGCCAGTCGCCCAACAGGTTCACGGCCAGCACGAAGGCGGCCAGGGTGAAGCCGGGGAAGGCCACGATCCACCAGTCGCCGGAGAAGAGATATTTGTTGCCGATCGAGATCAGCGTGCCGAGCGAGGGCTGGGTGGGCGGCAGGCCGACGCCGAGGAAGGACAGCGTCGCTTCGGTGATGATGGCGAGGCCGATATTGATGGTGAGGATGACGAGCACCGGCCCGATCACGTTGGGCAGGATGTGCCGGACCATGATGACGGGCGTCGACAGGCCGACGAGGCGGGCCGCCTGCACATAGTCCTTGTTCTTCTCGACGAGCGTCGAGCCCCGGATGGTGCGGGCGTATTGCACCCAGAAGGCGAGGCCGATGGAGAGGATCAGCACGCCGAAGACGGTCTGCTCGCGCGGCACGCCCTTGAGCAGCGCATGCACCACGCCGTCCACGAGCAGCGCGATCAGGATCGCGGGGAAGGTGAGCTGCACGTCGGCGATGCGCATGATGATCGCGTCGGTGCGCCCGCCGACATAGCCCGCGACGAGGCCCAGCGTGATGCCGATGGCGGCGGCGAGCAGCACGCCGCCCACCCCGATCATCAGCGACACCCGCATGCCGTAGAGGATCGCGGAATAAAGATCGCGGCCCTGATCGTCGGTGCCGAAGATGAAGGCCGGATCGCCGCCCTGCACCCAGGCGGGCGGGATATTGGCGTTCATCAGGAAGACCTGCGCCGGATCGAAGGGGTTCGTGGGCGCGATCCACGGCGCGAGGACGGCGCCGAGGGTAAGGACGAGGGTGACGAGGGCCGCCACGATGGTGGTCGGCGACGAGCGGAAGCCGTGCCACATGTCGCTTTCGCGGATGCGGACGAGGAGCGGGACGGGCTTGGCGGCGGGAGCGGCGTCGGTCATCTCACGCCCCCTTCAACGTGACGCGCAGGCGCGGGTCGACGGCGGCATAGAGCAGGTCCACCGCGAGATTGATGATGACGAAGAGCCCCGAGATCATGACGAGATAGGCGGCCATGATGGGGATGTCGACGTTCTGCACCGCCTTGAGGAACAGCACGCCCATGCCCGGCCATTGGAACACCGTCTCGGTGATGATGGCGAAGGCGATGATGGAGCCGAGCTGAAGGCCGGCGATGGTGATCACCGGAACGAGCGTGTTCTTCAGCGCATGGCCGAAATGGACGGCGCGCGTCGTGAGCCCGCGGGCGCGGGCGAAGCGGATGTAGTCGGTGCGCAGCACTTCCAGCATCTCGGCGCGCACGAGGCGCATGATCAGCGTCATCTGGAAGAGGCCGAGCGTGACGGCGGGCAGGATCAGCGCCTTGAGCCCCGAGACGGTGAGGAGCCCCGTGGTCCAGCCGCCCGCGAGCTTCACCGTCTCGCCGCGGCCGAAGGAAGGCAACCAGCCAAGCTGCACGGCGAAGAGATAGATGAGCAGGATGCCGATCAGGAAGGTCGGCAGGCTGACGCCCACGAGCGACACGGCTTGGAAGAGGCGCGCGAGCACCCCGTCACGCCGGAGCGCGGTGTAGACGCCCATCGGGATGCCGACGACGAGGGAGAAGAGCGCGGAGACGAGGGCGAGCTCCAGCGTCGCGGGGGCGCGCTCGGCGAGCAACGCGGTGACGGGCTGGCGGAACTGGTAGGAGATGCCGAAATCGAACCGCAGCGCATTCATCACGTAGCGGCCGAACTGGACGAGCACGGGATCGTCGAGGCCGAGGCTCTGCCGGATCTGGCGGACCTGATCGGCGGGCGTGTCGAGGCTGACGAGCTGGTTCACCGGATCGCCGACGAAACGGAACATCGCGAAGGCGATCAGGGCGACCGAAAGCAGCACGAGCGCGGACTGCAGAAGACGGCGCAGGATGAATGCGAGCATGGGGCCTTTTCGAAAGGTCCGGCGATCGGACCCGCGTCCTGCTCAATGCCGGAAGCGACCCGGCCGTTTCAGGGGAAAACGGCCGGGACCCCGAAGGACCCCGGCCGGAACGCCTATCGGCCGCCGCGCCTCGCGGACGGCGACCGGAAGAACGGTCAGTCCTTGGTGATCCAGTGCAGCAGGATCGAGTTGTCGGCGCGCTGGGCGACCTTGATCGACTTCGACGTGCCCCAGGCCAGCGCCTGCTGGTGCAGCGGGATGTAGCCGTACTCGTCGTAGGCGATCTGGAACGCCTCCTTGATCATGGCGTTGCGCTTGGCCGTATCGGTCTCGCCGAGCACCTTGTCCGTCAGCTCGTCGAGCTTCTTGTTGCAGTAGCCGCCGAGATTGGACTCGCCGCGGCTGGAATTCGGGTTGTCCCGGCAGCCGAGGATGTCGTTGAGCACGTTGTGGCTGTCGAAGGTACCGGGCGTCCAGCCGAGCAGGTAGAAGGACGTCTTGTAGCCGCCCGCCTTCAGCACCTTGGCGAAATACTGCGCCTTGGGCTGGGCGTTGAGGTTCACCTTGATGCCGACGCGCGCGAGCATGCCGACGACCGCCTGGCAGATCGGGCCGTCGTTCACGTAGCGGTCGTTCGGGCAATCCATCCCGACCTCGAAGCCGTTCGGATAGCCCGCATCCGCGAGGAGCTTCTTGGCGCCGTCGGGATCGAATTTCGGCCGGGTGAAGTCCTTCGAGAAGGCGAAGAGCTCCGGCGCGATCATCAGCGCCGAGGGGGTCGAGAGGCCGCGCATGACGCGGGTCTTGATCGTCTCGATGTCGATGGCCTTGTAGAAGGCCTCGCGCACGCGCTGGTCCTTGAAGGGATTCTTGCCCTTCACGTTGGACTCGAGCAGCTCGTCGCGGACCTGATCGAAGCCGAGGAAGATGGTGCGCAGTTCGGGGCCGGTGAGCACCTGCACGTTGCCGCCGGAATTGACGCGCTGGATGTCCTGGATCGGAACCGGCTCGATGATGTCGACCTCGCCCGAGAGCAGCGCGGCGACGCGCGTGGCGTCGGACGCGATGGGGGTGAAGATCACCTCGGTGAGATTGTGCTCGGGCTTGCCCCACCAGCCGGCATTCGGCTTGAACACGGTCTTCACGCCGGGCTGATGGCTCTCGATGCGGAAGGGGCCGGTACCGTTCGCGTTGAGCGAGGCATGGCTCGGGGTGGTGGCCGAAGCGGGCGTGGGGGCGGCGGCGTTGTTCGCCTCGGCCCACTTCTTCGACATGATGTACCAGGTGTCCCACTGCGAATGCAGGATGGGATTGGGCGACGAGAGGATGACGTCCACCGTGTGGTCGTCGACCTTCACGAATTTCGCGTCCTTCGGAACGCGGGTCTGGAAGTTCGACCCCTGCGCGCGGACGCGGTCGGCGGAGAAGATCACGTCGTCGGCGGTGAAGTCCTCGCCGCCCGCGAATTTGACGCCCTTGCGCAGATGAAAGCGCCAGCGGGTCGGCTCGGGGGTCTCCCAACGCTCGGCGAGCCCGGGCATGATCGCGAGATCCTTGCCGCGGCGGGTCAGGCCTTCATAGACGTTGCCGAGATGGGCATTCGTCGTCGTCTCGTTGAGCGTGTAGGGGTCGAGCGACTTGAGATCGCCCTGGTTGGCGTAGCGCAGCGTCTTCGCCGAGAGCGGCGTCGTCGCGAGAACGGCCGCGGCGGCCGCCGCGAGCAGCATGGACCTGATCTTCATCTTCCCTCTCCCGCCGCCTCTTCCGCGGCTCCATTCGACCGGATCGGGGCCGTTCGCCGACCCTCTGGGAGCAGAGACTAGAGCCTTATTCCGGGTCGTCCAGCGCCTCTTGCATGCTTGCCGGTTGACCCCGGGGCCCCGGCTTTGCTTTTCTGATCGGCGAGGGCGGGCTTTGACCCGCCCGAATTCGTTCCATCCGATCGAGGACCATCATGCCCATCGTGAACCGCGTGGCCGCCTTCGCCGACGAGATCGCCGCATGGCGCCGCGACTTCCACGAGAACCCCGAACTCGATTACGACGTGCACCGCACCGCAGGCATCGTCGCGGAAAAGCTGAAGAGCTTCGGCTGCGACGAGGTCGTCTCGGGCATCGGACGGACCGGCGTGGTCGGCGTGATCCGCGGGCGGCTGCCGGGCGACAAGGTGATCGGCATGCGCGCGGACATGGACGCGCTGCCCATCCTCGAAGCCACCGGCAAGCCCTATTCGTCCAAGACGCCCGGCAAGATGCACGCCTGCGGCCATGACGGGCATACCGCGATGCTGCTGGGCGCGGCGAAGTATCTGGCCGAGACGCGCAATTTCGCGGGTACGGCGGTCGTGATCTTCCAGCCGGCGGAAGAAGGCGGCGGCGGCGGCAAGGCGATGGTCGACGACGGCCTGATGGACCGCTTCGGCGTCACGGAAGTCTACGGCATGCACAACATGCCCGGCCTGCCGGTGGGCGCCTTCGCGCTCCGGCCCGGCCCGCTGATGGCCGCGGCCGACCGTTTCACCATCGAGATCGAGGGCAAGGGCGCGCATGCGGCCAAGCCGCACGAGTCGATCGACACGGTGTTCATCCTCAGCCAGATCGTCACCGCGCTGCAGGGCGTGGTGGCGCGCAATGTCGACCCGCTGCATGCGGCGGTGCTGTCGACCACCTCGATCCATTCGGGCGACGCCTTCAACGTGCTGCCGCAATACGGCTCGCTGAAGGGCACGGTCCGCACGCTCGACCCCGACGTGCAGGACCTCGTCGAGCGCCGCATCTCGGAAGTGGCGCAGGGCATCGCGGCCGTCCACGGCGCGAAGTGCCGCGTGGACTATGCCCGCGGCTATCCGGTGACGCGCAACCACGAGCGCCAGACCGCCTTCGCTGCGGCGGTGGCGGGCGAGGTCGTGGGCGCGGACAAGGTGGATCTCGACGTGCCGCCGACCATGGGCGCGGAGGACTTCTCCTACATGCTCGAAGCGCGCCCCGGCGCCTTCATCTTCGTGGGCAACGGCGACACGGCCGGCCTGCACCACCACGAATACGACTTCGACGACACCGCGATCCCGGTGGGCGTGAGCTATTGGGCCCGCCTCATCGAGACCGCGATGCCGGCCTGAGACCGCCTCAAGCGGGATCGGGCAGCCGCCCGCCCGCCTGCAACAGAGCCTCGATCCGGACCTCGACGGGGGGATGGGTCGAGGCGAGACGGTCGACCGTCGACCGGACCGGATCGAAGAAGGAAAGATCCCGGACGGCCGACGGCACGTCCGGGCGGTGCGCGTCTTCCGTATCGAGCTTGATCAACGCCCGGATCAGGGCGTCCGGATTTCCGGTGAGTTCGACGGCCGCGGCATCGGCGAACAGGAAGCGCCGGCGCGAAAGCATCAGCCGGAGCGGCCATGCCGCCAGACCGACCGCCTTCAGGATCGAGGCCGCGGCAAGCAGCGTCTGCACGACGAGGCCGCTCTTGTCGAAGCCGGGCAGGAATGCGGGATCGCGCAGCGCCCGGATGATGCGCAGCGCCAGCACCTCGCTCAGGAAGGCGGTCCAAGGGCAGACGACGGCGAGAAAGGCGACGGCGGCGGGATCGGAATGGCGGATCCGCGCCACGAAACAGGCCAGCACCGCTTCGGTCTCGTCGGGCGACAGACGCTCGAGAAGTCCCGTCGTCAGAATGATCTCGGCAGGCTCCTTCGACGCGCCGACGACGACGGCGTTCGGAACGGAGATGGGCATTTCGAAGAGGCGCGGCACGGTCACGCGCGCCGCCTTCGCGAACTTTTCAAGCGCGGCATGAAGCTCCGGCCGCGCTTCCCGTGCGATCTCGGCTGCTCTGCCTAAGCCTAGCAGCGACCGCATCCGCCGGAGGGCCCAGGAGAGCCAGCCGATCAGTGCGACGGTGACGATCCCGATCGCCCAAAGCGACACATCCCAATGGTCGTAGCCGCTGATCCAGGACAGAAGAACGACGCCGATATACATCCCGATCGGAAGCTGAAAGACCAGCGCGCAAAGGCCCAGGAAGACCGTCGCGTGGTTGATAAGGATATGAAGACGTCGCCGCATCATGCGCCCGCCGACGGTGCAGAGCCGGCCGAGCGGCTTCGATGAGAAATCGGGGCTGAAATCATTCTTCGAAAATCCGCGAAAGAAGCGTCACGACCTTATTGAGCCTTCCGTTTCACTCGGCGGCTCGCGGGGGAACGAGGGGGACGGAGGTCGGGGGAAGCATGTCGGCGGGATCGGGAAGGCGGCCGCCCGCATGGACGATCAAGGCCTCGATCCGCTTCTCCACGGGCGGGTGGGTCGAGAACCACGCGTCGATACCCGTCGCCACGTTGCAGAAACACATCTGTCGAATGGCGAAGGGCATCCGCTCGAGATCCGAGCGGCCCTGCAGCTTCATCAGCGCACGGATGAGGGCATCCGGATTTTTGGTGAGTTCGAGGGCGCCCGCGTCCGCGAGGAATTCTCGGCGGCGCGAGACGGCGAAGGCCATGGGCCTCGCCAGGAACCCGGCCGCCTTCAGGATCAGCACGCCGGCCGCCATTGCGGCCGCGCGCTTGCGGCCCGCCTCCATCAGGAGCCGGGGGCTGCGGGCGAGCAGAAGGCGGTCGGCGAAGAATTCGATGAAGCCGACGATGACGGTCGCGGTGACCATGAGCGCCACGTCGCCGTTCCGGATATGGGTCAGCTCATGGGCGAGAACGGCCTCGATCTCGTCTTCGTCGAGCAGGTCGAGAAGGCCTTCCGTGACGGTGATCGCATAGGTGCTCGGGTCGATCCCGCTCGCGAAGGCGTTGGCCTCCGGCCCGGGCATGACATGGACCGGCGGTGCCGGCATGCCGCGGGAGATGCAGAGCGTCTCGACGGTCGATTGCAGGCCGGGCCACAGGAGCGGATCGGCGGGTATCGCACCGGTCACGCGGTCGATCGATGATCTGACCCGGAAGACGAGCACGACGACCACGAGCGTCGTGACGACGGCCAATACCGGACCCGAGGCGAGGAGAAGGTGGGCGGCGTAGACCAGCTGGTCCGCGAAGGTCGGCGCCGCCTGCGCGGGATCGCGTCGCCCGTTCGACACCGTGCCGACGAGGATCAGGATGAGGGCGTAATAGACCGGCACGATCAGCAGGAAGAGCGCGAGGATCAGGAGCCCGGACCGGATCGCGTTCGACCGCGCATGCGTATGGAGGCCGAAGACGGGCGTCACGACCCGCGGCGCTCGAAACCGACTTTCGGGGCTGCGGTCAGCTCCGCGCGGGCGATGCCCGCCTCATGATAGGCGGAGGGATCGAAACCGAAGGTCCGCGCGAAGAGCACGGCAGGAAAGGCCTCGATGGCCGCGTTGTACTCGGCCGCGGCATTGTTGAGGAAGCGGCGCGCGGCGGAAATGCGGTCCTCCAGTTCGGCCAACTGGTCCTGAAGTTTGCGGAAATTCGCGTCGGCCTTGAGATCGGGATAGGCCTCGGCCAAGGCGAAGAGGCGCCCGAGCGCGCCTTCGAGCATGCCGTCCGCCGCACCGCCCGACGCATGCGCCGCACTGCGGGCGCGCAGCACGTCGTCGAGCGTGTCGCGCTCATGCGCCGCATAGGCTTCCACCGTCGAGACGAGATTGGGGACGAGATCGTGGCGCTGCTGAAGCTGGACGTCGATGTCCGCCTTCGCCTGCAGGCAGCGCTGCCGCAGCGTGACGAGCGTGTTGTAGGAGAGGAGAAGCCAGAGGGCGGCCCCGGCGGGGAGCAGGAAGAAGAGAACGAGAGCGGAATCGAAAAAGGACGTCATCGCGAAAAGACCTGAAGAACGGTCCTTTCAGGATGGGTCGGATCGGCCGTCTCCGCAATAAACGCGGAAGTTGCAGTCAGTGGCTCTCGCGCGGCACGTCGGCGCCGCGGCAGCCGACGAGGAAGTCGAGATCGGCGCCGCGATCCGCCTGCATGACGCGCTCGACATAGAGCGACTGCCAGCCGCCCTGCATGGGGTGCACGGGCGCGCGCCACGTGCGGCGGCGGCGGGCGAGTTCGTCGTCCGATACTTCGAGCGTGAGGCTGCGGCCGGGCACGTCGAGCGCGATCATGTCGCCGTCGCGCACGAGAGCGAGCGGCCCGCCCGCCGCCGCCTCCGGCGCGGCGTGCAGCACCACGGTGCCGAAGGCCGTGCCGGACATGCGCGCGTCCGAGATGCGAACCATGTCGCGCACGCCCTGCTCCAGAAGCTTTTTCGGCAGCGCCATGTTCCCGACCTCGGCCATGCCGGGATAGCCCTTCGGGCCGCAATTCTTCAGCACCATGATGCAGGAGGCGTCGATGTCGAGCGCGGGGTCGTCCACCCGGCGCTTGTAATCGTCGATGTCCTCGAACACGACCGCGCGACCGCGATGGACCATCAGCTCGGGCGTGGCGGCAGAGGGCTTCAGCACGGCGCCGTCGGGCACGAGATTGCCGCGCAGAACGGCGATGCCGCCATGCGCCGTGAGCGGATTTTCGCGCGGGCGGATGACCTCGCCGTCGAAGACCTCGGCGCCCGCGATATTGGTGCCGAGCGGGGCGCCGGTAACGGTGAGCGCGTCGAGATGCAACAGATCGCGGATGCGGGTCATCAGGGCGGGAATGCCGCCCGCGTAGCAGAAATCCTCCATCAGGAAGCGGCCCGACGGCATCAGGTCGACGAGCGTGGGCACGTCGCGGCCGCAGCGGTCCCAATCGTCGAGCGTGAAATCGACGCCGACGCGGCCCGCGATGGCGAGGAGATGCACGACCGCATTGGTCGAGCCGCCCACGGCGCCGTTGACGCGCACCGCGTTCTCGAAGGCCTTCTTGGTCAGCACCGCCGAGGGCTTCAGGTCCTCGCGCACCATGTCGACGATGCGGCGCCCCGTCATCCGGGCGAGGCGGTTGCGGCGGGCGTCGACCGCGGGCCAGGCGGCATTGCCCGGCAGGGTCATGCCCAGCGCCTCGGCCATCGAGGCCATCGTGGAGGCGGTGCCCATGGTCATGCAGTGGCCGGGCGAGCGGGACATGCCGCTTTCGGCCGCCATGAAGTCCGCCTCGCTCATGACGCCGGCGCGCACGTCTTCCGAGAATTTCCACACATCGGTTCCCGAGCCGAGCGTGCGGCCGCGGAAACGGCCGTTCAGCATCGGACCGCCCGAGACGAGGATGGTCGGCAGGTCGCAGGAGGCCGCGCCCATCAGGAGCGAGGGCGTGGTCTTGTCGCAGCCCGCCATGAGCACGACGCCGTCGATCGGATTGCCGCGGATCGCCTCCTCAACGTCCATGGAGGCGAGATTGCGGAAGAGCATGGCGGTGGGGCGGAGATTGCTCTCGCCGCAGGAGAAGACCGGGAATTCGAGCGGCAGGCCGCCCGCATCCAGCACGCCGCGCTTCACGTGCTCGACCAGCTCGCGGAAATGCGCGTTGCAGGGCGTGAGCTCGGAAAAGGTGTTGCAGATGCCGATCACGGGCCGACCGTCGAAGGCGTCTTCCGGCAGGCCGGAATTCTTCATCCACGAGCGATGGATGAAGGCGTCCTTGTCATGGCCGCCGAACCAGGCCTGCGAACGGAGCTTGCGGGTCATGCGGTCCTCACGCGACGGCGGGCAGGCAGGCGGGCCCGATGGGTTCGAAGCTCTTGTAGGTCAGAATGAATTCCTGATGGCCGAGTTCCTCGGAGCGGGTGCGGCCGCCTTGCGCTAGCCCGAGCGTGAGATCGAAGATCTCGCGGCCGACCGCGTCGAGCGTGGCGCGGCCTTCGAGGATGCGGCCGGCATCGACGTCCATGTCGTCGGACATGCGGCGATAGGTTTCCGGATTGGCGCAGATCTTCACCACCGGCGAGATCGCCGAGCCGACGACGGAGCCGCGGCCGGTGACGAAATAGACCGCATGCGCGCCGCAGGCGATCAGCTCCGCGATCTCGGCATTGTCGTTGATGTTGGGGAAGCCGAAGCGGACCTCGCCGTCGGGCACGACGTCGAGCAGATAAAGCCCGCCGCGGGGCGGGACGTCGCCCGGCTTCAACAGGCCGGAGATGGGCGAGGCGCCGGATTTGGCATAGGCGCCCATCGACTTCTCCTCGATGGTGGAGAGCCCGCCTTCGGCATTGCCCGCGGCGAAGGAGCCGTAGCCGAGCGTCGCGTAATAGCGCGCGGCCTTGGCGACGCTCTCTTCCAGCACGCGGCCGAGTTCCGGCGTGATCGCGCGCGAGGCCATGATGTGCTCGCAACCGATGAGCTCGCCCGTCTCCTCGAAGATACAGGCCGCTCCGGCCTCGACCAGAAGATCGAAGGCGCGGCCCGCGGCCGGATTGCCGGTGATGCCGGACGTGCCGTCCGATCCGCCGCAGACGGTGCCGATCACGAGTTCGTCGACGCACATCGGCACTTTCGGCGCGGCATCGAGTTCCGCCTTGCGGTCGGCGACCCAGGCGCGGCCTTCGGCGATCGAGGCGCGGGTGCCGCCCGTCGCCTGGATGGTGAGCGTCTTCACCGGCCGGCCGCTCGCGCGGACGATGCGTTCGAGGCCGCATTTGTCGAAGCTCTCGCAGCCGAGCGAGACCAGCAGGACCGCCCCCACATTCGGATGCGTGCAGAGGCCCTGCATCATCCGCTGCGCATAGTCGTTCGGGTAGCAGCCCGGAAAGCCGATGACGTGGACGCCCTGCTCGCGCAGGGGCATCGCGATCTCGCGCGCGACGTGATGGGCGCATTCGACGAGATAGGCCACCGCGACCACGTTGCGGATGCCCTTGCGGCCGTCGGACCGCAGCCAGCCTTCGAGGCTCATGCCGCGTCTCCCTTCTTGTCGTCGAGCGTGTAGGTGGGCGTGTAGTCGCTGCGCAGATTATGGACGTGGACATGGGCGCCCGCGGGAATGTCCGCGGTCGCGACGCCGATGGGGGCGCCGTATTTCAGCACCTTGCGGCCCGCGGGCACGGCACGGCGGGCGATCTTGTGGGCGAGCGGCAGGTCCTTCTCGGCGATCACCACCAGGCCCCCGAGATCGAGCGCGTCGCCCGCCTTGATGCGCGAGCGCACGACGAGCACGTCGTCGCGGGGATCGAGAAGGATGAGGCGCGGATCGTCGGTCATCGGTCCGCCTCCCCTCTCAGAAGACGCCGAAGCGGAGATAGGCCTGCTGGGGATCCTCGCCGGCGCGGATGGCCTTCACCATCTCGCCCTCGGTGTTCATCTTCTTCTCGGCCGCCGCGATGATCTCTTCGGCCGCATCGCCGTCGACGAGGATGATGCCGTCGCGGTCGGCGAGGATCATGTCGGTCGGGAAGACGGTGTGGCTGCCGATGCTGACCGGCTCGCCGAAGGCTTCCGCCCGCCAGGCGCAGACGATGTCGATGGGCGTGGCGTAGCGCGCGAAGACGGGGAAGTCCTCGTCGATGATGGCCTGGATGTCGCGGCAGCCGCCGTCGGCGATGTAGCCGCGCACGCCCTTGATCTTGAGCGCTTCTGCGGAAAGACCGCCGAAGAGCGCCCGGACGTCGTCCTGCGGTTGGCAGACCACCACGTGCCCGGCGGGCGATTTCGAGAGCACGCCCGCCCATTCGTAGAGCGAGGTGTGCTTGTCGAGCGTTGGGTCGGGCCGGCCGCGCACCGTGAAGACGGGCCCGGCGCATTTCATCCGCGGATCGACGCCGACGATGCTGCGCGGCAGGACGCGGATCCGCAGACCCATGTCCTTCATCACGTCGTGCACGACGGAGCTGTGGCAGGCATGCAGCCGGTCGGCGAGGCTCGCGGCGGAGCTGGGCATGGTCGTCGTCCTCCTCGGCGGGCGATGCCTTCTTCCCCTGAGCGGGCGGGCATCGGCGCGTTTCGTCCCTGATCTTCTTTTTCAGCGCCGCCTCGGGGGCGGCGTGGGCGAAGGATCGCCTCGCGCGCGGCGGAGCGCAATGGCCGGCCTGCGGATGCGGCCGAATGACATGCGCAAAAAGGAGCGCGACAATTGCTCGAAACGAGCTTGTTAAATCGTTTTATGCGCAAAAGGCACCGCCTACGATTGACGTTCGGTCTCAGGTCGTCAGATATTCAGTGCAACGAGAAAAACGGACGCGGAGAGAGATCGCCTCTCATCCGTGCGGGCCACGCGCCCGAGGGGAACGTCGAACGAGGGTCAAGGTGCTGCCGCGCCTCCTCCCGCGCACGACTTAAAACGATTCGATCCCGCGGGATCGCGTTTTTCCTCCTCCCGAAACGGACCCCTCGTCTTGATGGCGGGGCGTCCGTCACCTTCGGACATGCGGCAGCGTCCCGTCCGCTTCGGCGGAGCGGATCGGCGGCTTCCGCGGTCCCGCATTCAAGGCGACCGGCCGACGCCGGCAAACACGAAGGGCCGAACGGCCCGCTTCGTTTCGGAGGAGGAAACGACCGATGAAGAAAACCACGATCCGCAGTGCCGCGTTCGGCATCGCCGCGGCGTTCGCGCTGGGAGCGGCGGGCCCCGCCCTCTCTCAGGAAACGCTGAACGTCTGGTGGGTGAAGGGCTTCTACAAGGCCGAGGACGACGCGCTCTTCGAGGCCATCAAGAAGTTCGAAGCCAAGACCGGCGTGAAGATCGAGCTGTCGCAGTACGCCATTCAGGACATGATCCCGAAGACCGTCGCCGCGCTCGACGCCGGCACGGTTCCCGACGTCGCCTATTCCGACACCTACGACTTCCAGGTGACCGGCAAGTGGGCGTTCGAAGGCCGTCTCGCCGACATCTCCTCCATCATCACGCCGATGAAGGACAAGTTCGCGAAGAACACCATCGAGACCACCTATCTGTGGAACGACAAGGACAAGAAGCGGGCGTACTACGCCTATCCGATCAAGCAGCAGACGATGCACATCCAGTATTGGAAGGATCTGCTGCAGCAGTCGGGCTTCAAGGAGAGCGACATTCCGAAGGACTGGAAGGGCTACTGGTCCTTCTGGTGCGACAAGGTGCAGCCCGCCATGCGCAAGGCCACCAATTCGCGCAACTTCGGCATCGGCCAGCCGCTGGGCGTGGACTCGACCGACAGCTTCTTCTCGTTCCTGACCTTCGTGGACGCCTATGACGTCAAGCTGGTCAACGACGAAGGCAAGCTGACCCTCGACGACAAGGCCAAGAAGGGCATGGCCGCGGCGCTGAAGGACTACACGGACGTCTACACGAAGGGCTGCTCGCCGCCGTCCTCGACCAGCTGGAAGGACCCCGACAACAACGTCGCCTTCCACAACAAGACGACCGTCATGACCCACAACGCGACGATCTCGATCGCCGCCAAGTGGCTCGACGACTCGAACAACGCGACCCTGACCGCCGAACAGCGCGCCCAGGCGAAGAAGAACTACGAAGAGCTGATCGCCACCGCCGGCTTCCCCAACAAGCCCGACGGCAAGCCGATGCAGTACCGCGCGGCGGTGAAGACCGGCGTGATCTTCGAGAACGCCAAGAACAAGAAGCGCGGCATGGAATTCGTCGCCTTCATCATGGAAGAGCAGAATCTGCGTCCTTACGTCGAGGGCTCCCTCGGCCGCTGGTTCCCGGTTCTGAAGGACTCCATGGAAAGCCCGTTCTGGCAGGCCGACTCGCACCGCAAGGCCGTCTACAACCAGTTCAAGGCCGGAACGGTGACGTTCGAAATGACCAAGAACTGGAAGTTCACGATCCTCAACAATGAGAACGTGTGGGCCAAGGCGGCCAACCGCGTGATCAACGAGAAGGTCCCCGTGGACAAGGCCGTGGACGAGATGTTCGCGCGCATCAAGGAAGTCGCGGGTTCCTGATCCCCGACGCGACGGCGGCCGCGGTCCCGCGGCCGCCGTTTCTCTTTTCTCCAGCAGGGCGACCGGATGTCCACCGTCACCATCTCCGCGAACCAAGCCGCGACCGGGTCTCCCGGCAGCAAGGGGCTGTCGTCCTGGCAGCTCTGGGGCATGATCCTCGTCATCCCCTACCTGCTCGTCTTCGCGCTCTTCGTCGTCTATCCGGTGATCTACGCCTTCTGGCTGGCGCATGATCCGGCGAGCTACACCGAGCTGTGGTCCGACCCGATCTTCCAGCGGTCGGTGGTCAACACGCTCGTGTTCCTGTTCGTCGCGATCAATCTGAAGATGTTCGTGGCCTTGATGCTGTCGGGCTTCTTCCTGATCCAGCGCTGGTGGATCAAGGCGCTGACGGTTCTCTTCATCCTGCCCTGGGCGGTGCCGTCGATCCCGACGATCCTGTCCGTCCGCTTCATGCTCAACCCCGAATGGGGCGTCATCAACCAGACCTGGTTCAAGCTGACCTTCGAGGACGGGCCGAACTGGCTCAACGATCCGCAGCTCGCGCTGTTCTTCGCCATCCTCGTCCATATCTGGAAGTCGCTGCCGTTCTGGACGCTCATCCTGCTTTCGGGCCGCCTCGCCATCGCCGCGGATCTCTACGAGGCCGCGCAGGTCGACGGCGCCTCGAAGCTCCAGCGTTTCCGCTTCATCACCTGGCCGTCGATGAAGCAGCTCTATCTGACCAGCCTGACGCTCTCGACGATCTGGTCGCTCGGCGACTTCAACAGCGTCTATCTGCTCACCGGCGGCGGCCCCGCCGACCTCACCCATGTGCTGGCGACGCTCGGCATCCGCTATCTGCGCCTCGCGCAGGTGGATCTCTCGATGGCGACGATCGTCTCGGCGCTGCCGCTGATCCTCCCCCTCGTCTACTTCATGATGAAGCGGCTCTCGAAATGACCACGCAAAACACCCGCTTCACCTTCCGCGCCGCCGCGACCGAGGCCAAGCTGCTGCTGGTCGGCATCCCCGTCTTCATCTGGACGGTGCTGCCGGTCTACCATCTGTGCCTCTTCGCCTTCTCGGAGAAGCAGTCGGCCTTTTCCGGCAATTGGTTCCCGGCTGATCCGACGCTACGCAATTTCGAGGTCGTGTTCGGGCAGAAGCACTACTTCCTGAACCATTTCTGGCAGCAATTGTGGAACTCGACCTTCATCGCGGCGATGGTCGGTTTCCTGACGCTGCTGGTCGCCACGACGGCCGCCTTCGCCATCAGCCGGCTGAAGGTGCGCGGCGGGCGGACGGTGCTGAACATGGCGCTGTTCACCTATTTCATCCCGGCCGCGTTCCTCGCGGTGCCGATGTATCGGACCATGGCCTTCTACGGCCTGCTCAACACCGACTGGGCGCTGATCCTCGCGATGCTCGCCATCGCCTCGCCCTATGCGATCTGGGTGCTGAAGCAGGCTTCGGACAAGCTGCCGGCGGAACTCGACGAAGCCGCGGTGATGGACGGCGCGACGCCGATGCAGCTCTTCCGGCTGGTCTACATCCCGCTGATGGCGCCTTCGCTGGTCGCGGTGGGCACCTATGCGGTGCTGCTGGCGTGGAACGAATATCTCTACGCCTTCCTGCTGCTCTCCAAGGAAAGCACGCTGACCCTGCCGGTGGCGCTCGGCAACTTCCTCTCGGCCGACGACTCGCCGTGGGAACTGCTGATGACGACCGGCCTCATCTACGCCCTGCCGCCCGCGGCCGTGTATTACGCCTTCCGCAAATACATGGTCTCGGGCCTCACCGCGGGCGCGGTGAAGAGCTGAGGCTACGAGAATTCGCGATCGGAAAAAGGCGGGTCCCCGGACCCGCCTTTTTCGTTTCGGGCGGGCGCGGGGCGCCATCAACCGTCATTGCGAGCGAAGCGAAGCAATCCAGAAGGCGGGTCGACAGCGCGCTCCATGCCCGGCGTCGGCTGGATTGCTTCGTCGCTGCGCTCCTCGCAATGACGGGGAGAACGGCTCGACGTGTCATCCCGGGCGGCGCAGCCGACCCGGGATCCAGAGGACGGTCGGACATCGAGCGGCTTCACGGTTCACTGGATCCCGGCTCTCCGCTGCGCTGCGGCCGGGATGACACGAGGAGGC
>JAIXTP010000009.1 GCA_027483895.1 Hyphomicrobiales bacterium | reverse complement strand
TTCACGGTCAGGTTCACGTCGCGCAGAACGTGGAACTCGCCGTACCACTTGTTCACGCCGATCATCTCGATCGCCGTCTCGTTCAGGAGCTTCGCAGGCTTCAGCGCAGCAGGAGCGGAATTCGGCATGGGCGGGTTCCTCAGCGCTTGTCCGCGACGGCGAGGCGGGCCTCGACGGCACGGGCATAGGCGGACATGGCGTAGCAGCAGATGAAGTAGAACACCGCGGCGTAGATGTAGCCGGTGGTGCTCACGGTCGGCGCGGCCCAAGTGGGGTCGATGCGGGCGGCCTCGATGGCCTTCAGGAAGTCGAAGATGCCGACGATCACAACGAGCGTCGTGTCCTTGAAGAGGCCGATATAGGTGTTCACGATGTTCGGGATCGTGATCTTTAGCGCCTGCGGCAGGATGATGAGGCGCATCATCTGGAACCAGCCGAGGCCCAGCGACATGGCGCCCTCGTACTGGCCCTTCGGCAGCGCCTGCAGTCCTGCGCGCACCACCTCCGCCATATAGGCCGAGGCGAAGAGCGCGATGCCGACGAGCGCGCGCAGCAGCTTGTCGGGCTGCATGTAGTCCGGCACGAACAAGGGCAGCATCACGCTGGCCATGAACAGCACGGTGATCAGCGGCACGCCTCGAACGAATTCGATGAAGATGACGCTGAAGAGCTTCGCCGCGGGCATGGAGGAGCGACGGCCGAGCGCCAGAACGATGCCGAGCGGAAGCGACACGACGATGCCGACCGAAGCGACGACGATGGACACCATCATGCCGCCCCAGAGATTGGTCGGAACGACGGGAAGCCCGAGCGTCTTCGAGCCGGACAGCAGGATGAAGGACACGATCGGCAGGATCACGAAGCCGTATATCGCCCCGAGATCGCGACGCGGCGCCCGCAGATTGAGAAGCCACGCCACGCCGATGATCAGCAGCACGAAGAACACGTCCACGCGCCAGCGCTCGGCCAGCGGATAGAACCCGTAGGTGAAGAAAGCGACGCGGTCGCGGACGAAGGCCCAGCAGGCGCCCACGGCGGTCCGCTCGGCCGTGTAGATGCAGGCCTCGCGGTTGGCGCCCGTCCAGACGGCGTCGGTCACGAGGAAGCGGAAGAGCGGCGGGAGAACCCATGCCGCCAGCAGCACGAGCGCGATCGTCAGCAGCGTGTTCACGGGGCCCGTGAACAGGTTCTGGCGCATCCAGGCGACGGCGCCGACCTCGGAGGACGGGGCGGGCTCGGCCGCGCGCATTTCGCGACGGACGAAGGACGCTTCGCGCCCGGAGGCGGTCTCGGAAATTTCCAAGGTGCTCATCCTGCGCGCCTCACCGTTCCACCAACGCCTTGCGGGCGTTGTACCAATTCATGATCAGCGAGGTGCCGAGGCTGATCGTGAGATAGACGAGCATGGTGATGCCGACGACCTCGATCGCCTGACCGGTCTGGTTGAGCACCGTGCCGGTGAAGACGTTCGCGAGGTCCGGATAGCCCACGAAGACGGCCAGCGACGAGTTCTTCGTCAGGTTGAGATACTGGCTCGTCAGCGGCGGGATGATCACGCGCATCGCCTGCGGGACCACGACGAGATTCGTCGTCAGGTTCGGGCGGAGCCCGAGCGCGAAAGCCGCCTCGGTCTGACCGCGCGACACCGCGAGAATGCCCGCGCGCACGACTTCGGCGATGAAGGCGGCGGTGTAGATTACGAGGCCGAAGAGCAGCGCGAGGAATTCGGGTTGCAGCACCATGCCGCCGGTGATGTTGAATCGCCCTGCGGTCGGGACGTCGAAAGTGAGCGGCGAGCCTGATGCAAGGAAGACGATCGCGGCCGGGACGATCAGAAGACCCAGCGTGACGAGGCCGACGGGCGCCGTCCGCCCGGTGCGCTCCTGACGGCGCTTCGCCCAGATGCGGAAGCCGATGGAGCCCGCCACGCCTGCGAGGAAGGCCGCCAAGACCAGATCGAAACCCGCCCCGGTCACGGGCTTCGGCATGAAGAGGCCGCGATTGTTGAGGAAGCTGCCGAGGGGCAGGACGGCACTTTCGCGAACGCCCGGAAGGGCTTTGAGGACGGCGTTGTACCAGAACAGCAACTGCAGCAGGAGCGGCAGATTGCGGATGATCTCGACATACCAGCGCGCGATGCCGGCGATCAGGATGTTCTTCGAAAGGCGTGCGATGCCGACGCCGAAGCCGAGCAGGGTCGCGAGCACGATGCCGATCGAGGCGACGAGAAGCGTGTTCAGAAGGCCGACCCAAAAGGCCTGGCCGTAGCTGCTCGACGCTTCCGAATAGGGAATGAGGCTCTGGCTGATCGGGAAGCCCGCGATCGCGTCCCAGAATCCGAGGCCGGTGGCGATGCGCTGCCGGCGGAGGTTGTCGGCGGCATTGTCGACCGCTTCATAGACGAGGAAACCGATCAACAGGACGAGCAGCGCCTGAAAGGCGAAGCTGCGGACCCTCGGGTCGTTCCACGGGGCGACCCGTGGTTTCTCGGACGGCGCGTCGCTCGTCACGGTCATTGAGGCACTCCGGTCATGTTTCCGGCCGATCGGGACGAAGACGCCCGGAAACGGAGTCGGGGCGCGACCGTTTCGGCCGCGCCCCGTCTTGGTTCGATATCAGCGGATCGGCGGGGCGTACTGCAGGCCGCCCTTCGACCACAGCGCGTTCTGGCCGCGCGCGATCTTCAGGGGCGAGCCCTGGCCGACGGTGCGCTCGAACATTTCGCCGTAGTTGCCCATGTGCTTCACGATCCGATAGGCCCAGTCGTTCGTCAGGCCCATGGCCTCGCCGAACTTGCCTTCGGTGCCGAGCAGGCGCTTCACGTCCGGATTGTCGGACTTCAGCATCTGGTCGACGTTCTCCTTGGTCACGCCGAGTTCTTCGGCCGTCAGGAGCGCGTAATGCGTCCACTTGACGAGATCCCACCACTGGTTGTCGCCGTGACGGACGGACGGACCGAGCGGCTCCTTCGAGATGATCTCGGGGAGAACGATGTGGTCGTTGGCGTTGGCGAGACGCAGACGCTCGGAATAGAGGCCCGAGGCGTCGGTCGTGAACGCGTCGCAACGGCCGGCGTCATACGCCTTGATCGTCTCGTCCGAGGTCGCGAAGGTGACGGACTTCAGCTCGAGCTTGTTGGCGCGGAAATAGTCGGCGAGGTTGAGCTCGGTCGTCGTGCCCTGCTGCACGCAGACGGACGCGCCCGAGAGTTCCTTCGCGGAGGTCACCTTCAGGCTTTTGCGGACCATGAAGCCCTGGCCGTCATAGTAGTTGACCGGGCCGAATTCGAGACCGAGCGACGTGTCGCGCGAGATCGTCCAGGTCGTGTTGCGGACGAGGATGTCCACTTCGCCCGACTGCAGCGCCGTGAAGCGGTCCTTCGCCGAGAGCGGGACGAACTTCACCTTGGTGGGGTCGTTGAAGATCGCAGCGGCGACGGCCCGGCAATACTCGACGTCCAGACCCGTCCAGTTGCCCTGCGCGTCCGGCTGGCCGAAGCCCGCGAGGCCGGTATTCGAGCCGCAAGACAGCTGGCCCTTCTGCTTCACCGTGTTCAGCGTCTGCGCGGACGCGGCCGAAGCTGCGAAGGCCGCGGCGGCGGCAAGGGCCGCCGTGACGAGAAGTTTTTTCATTCGAAGTTTCTCCCACTCCACGATCGACCCTCGCTCCGGGCGGGATGCCCGGGCGGTTTTGCCAGGTCGAACCATGCACTAATCACATGGGAAGTTTTCTCTAGGGTCAAGGCTCGATCCCCAGCTTGGACTGCACCGCAGCATTTCTAAGCCGCAACCAGTGGAGCGACGGCTTGACGCGGCATCGGGCATCCATTCGACTGCCGCGGTCTTCGCCCTTTCTCTTGCTTCGAGTTTTCCATGACCGACGCCGCCGATCGTTCCCGCTGGGCAGAGCGCACCCGCATGGTGCATGCCGGGCGCGACCCTTCCGAACAGTTCGGCTTCGTGAATACGCCGATCTATCGCGGGTCGACCGTCCTCGCGCCGACGATGGAGGATCTGCTCGGCCGGACGGGGCGCTTCACCTACGGCACGCGCGGGACGCCGACGACGGAAGCCTTGGAAGAGGCGTGGACCGAGCTGTCCGGCGCGGCAGGAAGCGTGCTCGTTCCGTCGGGCCTCGCCGCCGTGACGCTCGCGCTGATGTCGTGCCTGAAAGCGGGCGACCATCTGCTGATGACAGACAGCGTCTACCGGCCCACCCGCCATTTCTGCGCGACCGTCCTGCGCAATTTCGGCGTCGAGACAGAATATTACGACCCGATGATCGGGCGCGGCATAGCCGCTCTGATCCGTCCGAACACGAAGGTCGTGTTCACGGAGGCGCCGGGCTCGCAGTCCTTCGAGATTCAGGACGTTCCGGGCATCGCCGAGGTCGCACATGCGGCCGGTGCGCTGGTCATCATGGACAATACGTGGGCGACGCCCTTCTTCTTCCCGCCGCACGAGCGCGGCGTCGACATCGCGATCGAGGCCGGCACGAAATATCTCGGCGGGCATTCGGATCTGCTGCTCGGTTTGGTCTCCGCGAACGAGCGCGCGTGGCCGAAGCTGCGCGAGACCTTCGACGCGATGGCGCCCTGCGCCGGGCCGGAGGACGTTTTCCTCGCGCTGCGCGGCATGCGGACGATGTTTCTGCGCCTCAAGGAAGCCGAGCGGCAGGCGCTCGACATGGCCCATTGGTTCGCGGGACGCCCGGAAGTGAAGAGGGTGCTGCACCCCGCCTTCCCGTCCTGCCCCGGCCACGAATTCTGGAAGCGCGATTTCAAGGGTTCGTCCGGGCTCTTTTCCGTCATTCTGGAGCCGGCACCGGAAAAGGCCGTCGCCGCGATGCTCGACGGGCTGAAGCTCTTCGGCATGGGCTATTCGTGGGGCGGCTTCGAAAGCCTCGTCATCCCGTTCGACTGCGCGAGCTATCGCACGGCGACCGCATGGGCTCCCGGAGGCGCGGCTCTCCGTTTCCAGATCGGTTTCGAGGACACGGCCGACCTGAAGGCCGATCTCGAGCAAGGCTTCGCACGCCTGCGTGCCGCCTGCTGATCAGGGCACCAACCAGCGCCCGCTCGCCGAGCCGTCCGGACCGAACGCGAATTCGGCACGGCGATGGCCGCCATGCGCCAGCCAAAGCCACTCCAACCGCTCGATGGCGACGACCACCGCGCGGAAATGGATACGGCCCGACGCGATCTCTTCGTCGGTAGCCGGAAGCTCGAACGCGTCCGCGCTCTCCATGGCGGTACCCGGACCGGGAGCTACGGCATAGCACGCACGGCTCATCCGCTGCGACGCGTTCCACGCGGCTTCGGCGACGGCATCGTCGCCATGGACGGAGGCGCGACCTTCGATCCGGATCTGGATCTTCGCTCCCGGATCATAGCCGTGAACGGCGATCGACGGGGCGGCTTCGAGTTCGGCGATCTTCGCCGACCGGGAATCCGTATGGAAGCGCAGCGCCGGGCCCGCGGGATCGAAAGCCCTCAAAACCACGGTCCGCAGCTTGGGCCGACCGTCTCGACCGATCGTCGCGATCCCGGGCGTATGGAAGGGAGACCGACGGTCGGCAGCGCCGCGCGCGAGGAGCCGGAGCGCCTCGGCCAGCGTGCCGTCGAGATCGTCCGCATGGGACGGACGCGCGGGCGAACCCGTCATCCCTTTTCGCCTTCCGAGCGCGACCGCTTCTCGCGCGCGATCAGGACCAGATTGCGGGCGTAGATGAAGATGCCGAGCCCCTGACCGACGATGAAGACCGGATCGCGGCGATAGAGCGCATAGATCAGCAGAAGCAGCGCTCCGCCGATCGAGAAGAACCAGAACGCGAGCGGGATCACGCTCTTTTCGGCCTTCTCGCTGGCGAGCCATTGCACGATGAAGCGCGCGGTGAAGAGCGCCTGACCGACGAAACCGACGATCACCCAGAAATCGATGTTCAGCACGAAGACGGAAGCGAGGTAACCGCCGACGGAGCGCGACAGATCGACGAGCATCAGGCGATCTCCGTCACATGCGGCACGCGCCGACGCCGGCGGATGAGCCAAGCGACGCCGATCAGGTCCTGAATGCCGACCCAGAGCCTATCGAAGAAACCGTAATTCGAGACGCCCGTGAACCGCGGCCGATCGACGACGTCGACGAGAACGACGTCGAATCCTTCCCGTTTCACCAATGCCGGCATGAAGCGGTGGAGCGCGTCGAAATAGGGCAAAGCGAGGTAGACGTCGCGCCGCAAGGCCTTGAGCCCGCACCCCGTATCCCGCGTCCCGTCCTTCAGGACCGCGTTCCGGACGAAATTCGCGGTCCGGGATTGGAAGCGCTTGAAGCCCGTATCCTTGCGGCCGAGACGTTGGCCTTGCGCCAGACCCGCCCGCGGCCCGGCGGCATCGAGAGCCGCGACGAGGTTCGGGATATAAGCAGGATCGTTCTGCCCGTCTCCGTCGAGCGTCACGACGATCGGGGCCGTAGCGGCGCGGACGCCGGTGCGGACGGCGGCGCTCTGCCCGCAGGATTGCGCGTGGCGAAGTTGTCTGAGGTGCGGGCGCGTCATCCGCAACTCGGCGAGGCGCGCGGGCGTCGCATCGCTCGAGCCGTCGTCGACATAGATGATCTCGAAGGCGCCGAGCGGCGCGCAGGCCGCTTCGATCTCCGCGACGAGCGGCGCGACATTTCCTTCTTCATTCCTGACGGGAACGACGACCGCGAGCCGCGGCGTGACGGGATCGGTCATTTTGCGTTCTCACGGGCCCAGACGGCGAATTCCACGCGCCGACCGCCGTTGATGTTGAAACCCGAAACCCGCGTCACGAGACGGGGCTCGACGCCCGCATCCGCGATCGCCTTGTCGAAGGCGGCCGACTGGCGGCTCTCGACGAAGGCGACGCGACAGCCCGGCCGGGTCAGAAAGGCCGCGACTTCCGCCGGCCCCGCAAGGACGATGTCGGTCGAGGTCAGGAAAACGAGGCTCGGTTCCGAATAGCCGCTCGAAGCCATGGCAGGCGACGGACAGACCGACCGGCCCGCATCTGCGAGCCGCTCGCTGATCCGCAGGCTGCGCAGCACGGGCGATGAGAATTGATAAACGCCCGAGACGATCACGACGGAGGCAAGCGCGGCCGCGAGCGCCGCGGAGCCGAGGCGCTCCGCGCGGAATTCACGCGTCGCGATGAAAGCGGGCACGGCGGCAAGCAGAACCAGCGGCAGCCCGATCCAAGGAACGGGATCGCCGAGATGGCGGGATCCGAACACCACGCCCGCGGCCAAGACCAACGGCACGGCGGCGATCCACCACGCCGCGAGGGCGGGTGCGGCGCCCTGCAGGACGCTCTTGCTGCGCTCCGCAGCGAGCGCGGCCAGGATCGCGAGCGCCGGATAGAGCGGCAGAACGTAATGGGGCAGCTTCGTCGGCACGAATTCCAGCACGATCCACATCGGGACCGCCCAGACGAGGCAGAAGAACACGTCGGGCCGCATCCGCTCGCGCCACGCATGCGGCAGCGCCACGAGGACGAAGGGCACCATGGGCCAAGCGGTCGCGAAGAACGCGCCCAGATAGGTGCCCGGAGGCGCGCCGTGGCGCTCCTTGCCCTGCGCGACCTTCGCGAGCATGTCTTCGCCCAAAGACGCTTCGAAGAAGGCACCGCCGCTCTTGATCGCGATGGCGACGAACCAAGGCAGGACCATCGCCGCCACCAGCAGCAATCCCGGCCCGGTCCGCAGCTGGCGGAGCCAGCGTCCCGAACGGGCATGCACGGCGAGAAGCACCGCAGCTCCTCCCACGATCACGGGCGTGATCGGGCCCTTGACCAGAATGCCGAGCCCGATCGCGACCCAGAACCCGACGACGGCGAAAAGCGGAAGGGCGGCCGCGGTCTCACGACGGTTCCAAGCATGCGCGAGCACCGCCATCGCGCCGACGACGGTCGCCGTCAGCACAGCGTCGGTCTTCGCGAGACGGGCCTCGACGCCGAGGAGAATGGTGGAAGCGACGAGCACGGCGGCCAAGAAAGCGCCGCGGCGCGTCAAAAAGGCGGTTCCGGCGGCATAGGTCAGCAGGACCGTGCCCAATGCGCCGAGCAACGAGGGAATACGGTAGAGGTCGATCCTCTGCCGCGCGTCCGGAACGCCAGCCGCATCGGCCGCCGCGACGAATGCGGCCTGCATCCAGTAGATGCCGACGGGCTTCTTGTGCCGCGCCTCGTCCTGCAGCCGGATGTCGACGAAGTCGCCGGTCTCCAGCATCTGCTTCGTGGCCTGCGCGAAGCGGGGTTCGTCGCGGTCCATCGGTTGCAGCGTCGCCCGGCCGGGAAGGAACAGCGCGAGCCCGATCAGCAGAAGCAACGCGCAAGCACGCGCATGGCCGGCCTCGGCGAATGCGAAGACGCGCGAGAGGATCGCGGGAGGGGTCATGCGGGGCGAGCACCAGACGGAACGGGCATGCCGCGACCTCCGGCCGCCGGCGCGGCGCTTATCCGCCGAAAACGGTCTCTTCGCAATCCCCCGACGGGTTCAGGCGGCTTGTTCGGGATCCCGCGGGGCCAGCGCCCAGACATTCACGAACAGCGCGTCCCGTTCGGCTTCGTGATCGGCGTCGGTCTCGTCGGCATGGGTTCCTGCCGCTTCGCGATCGCGGCCATGGTCCGCATGCGTGGTGCGACCGAGCCGGAACGGCAGGAGGGGGAGCGGTGGAAAGGCGAAATACATCGGGCCCTCCGACGGCGTGCGTTTGAACGCCGATATCGAGCCGAAGAACGGCGGCATTTTGATGACGCTGTCGTCAGCGGTTTCCGCCGCCGTTTCCACCGCCTCCGCCTCCCCCATTGCCTCCGCCTCCCCCATTGCCGCCGCCTCCCCCGTTGCCTCCGCCGTTTCCGCCTCCCCCTCCGTTCCCGCCGCCGTCACCGCCACTGCCTCCTCCGGCGCCGCCGGAGCCGCCCCCGCCTCCTCCATTTCCGCCAGCGGTGCCCCCGCGGCCGTCCGAGCCCGCGCCTCCGCTCCCCGAACCACCACCGGCCGAACCGCCTCCCGCTGCTCCGCCTCCGCCACCCGAGGCGCCCGAGCCCGCAGCACCCGTTCCCGTTCCCTCGCTTGCCGCCGCAGCGCTCAGGCCGGCCGCGGTGGCCGACGCGTTACCGACCGCGCCGACCGATCCGCCGCCGCCGTCGCCGCCGAAAAGGAGGAACCGGCCTTCGTCGGGAACGAGCGTCCGGGTCGGCGGGCCGAAATCGCCTTCCGGGATGAGCACGAGAGATTCTCCCCGGCGACCGCCCCGGCTGCCCTCCAGCCGACACGGAACGGTCGCGACGACCCGTCCGAAAAGATCGCGATGCTCGATTACGCATGACGCCCCGCGGGATCGCGTACGGGTGCGGGTGTCGCTTGCCGGCGGAGGAGGAAGGTCGCGGATCTCGACGGCGCCCGGCAGCGCCGAAACCGACCTGCCCTCTCCGCTTTGGAAACGGCTCGCGGACCGACGCGTCGGATCGTCAACTTGGGGGCGAACGACGCGGGCCGGAATTTCCCTATGCGCGGGCGCAGGTCGGACGGCGGATGCATTCTGAGGAACCGCATCCGTCGGCGGGTCGGTGGGTCCGGATACGGAGCCCGTGACCAAGGTGTCTTCAGCCGCAGGAGCCGCCGGCGGCGGATCCTGCGGCTGCTCTGCCGAAGGAAGAGCGACGACGATCTCGTCGGGCGGCTTCGTAGCGGCGGGAGCGGGATCGGGCGCGTCTGTGTGAGCGGCCGCGGGCGGTATCGGATCGGAAGCCGCTTCGGCAGCCTGCGGATCCGGAAGCGTTTCGTCCGCCGCGCGATCCGGGACCTCCGGGGCAGTCGGCGGAACGGGATCCTGCGGCCCAGCCACTGCGGAGGTTTCGCTAGCCTTCGCAGCACCATCGCGTTCGACGGGCAAAGACCTGTCGAAGGCGGCCGCGGGCAGTTCGGGCCGAAGATCCCGCCACATGTCCGTGCGCGCGGCCACATAAGCCCCGGCGGCGAGAAGCACGACGCCGCCGAAGGCTGCGACGTCGCGCGGCCAGGCCCGCCGCGGCTTTGAAGCTCTTTCGTCGATGTCGACGACCGACCAACGCCCGTCCGGCGCCGCTCGGATCAGCGCGACCGGTCCGGCTCGATCGGCCTCGAAGACGCCCGCGGTCAGCGGCCCGCCGTAACCGCAACCCGTGTCGAGCCCCGTTCTGAAGGGCCGGAGTTCGGCGCAGCCGTTTTCCTGCACCGTATGCCCGTGCACGATGTGAAGACCGAAATCATGGTCCCGCGTCACGAAGGGTTCGCGGATCCAGAGCCGGGCCCAATCCGTCTGCCGGTCCATCGGACGGGCCGGGTCGAGGCCCGCATGAACATAGACGCGGCGCTCGTCCTGCCATTGCGTGGGCAGGGAGGCGAGCCAATCGAGCACGTCCTTCGGGATCCTGTCGGCGCGCTGCACCCCGAAACTTGCCAGCGTGTCGAGCCCGCCCTCCCGCATCCACGCCGCGCGTGCGAGCGGTTCGGTGAGGCTGCGCAGCAGCATCTGTTCGTGATTGCCCATCAGGCAAACGGCGCGGCCGGCGCGTTCCAGATTGCGCGCCAAGGCGATCACCCGCGCCGAATCGGGGCCGCGATCGATGTAGTCGCCCAAGAATACGATCAGCGCGTCGCGCCCCCGCCCGTGCTCGGCGATCCCGGCAAGGAGCCCTTCGAGTGCGCGCGCGTGACCGTGGATGTCGCCGATGACGTAAACGCGGCCGTCGCAGTGCATCCGTAAGCCTCCCGAAGAGCCGAACGCGTCGGTTCTCGAGAGGTTCCTGACCGGATCGGATCAGAAGGAGCCGCTCACCGCCGCGCGCCAGAGGCGGAGGGGCTTGGTCCATGCGGCCGGTTCGGGTGCTGCGGCGAAAGGATCCGTGCGACGCGCCAGACCCGCGAGCCACGGCTCGACGAGCGCGACGGGCGCGAAGGCGGGCCGAACGCCCCGCGGCAGCGAACCGCGCAAGCCGCGCGCCTGTTCCAGACGTGCACGGGCGAGGCCCGCGAGCTCTCCGAGCGCGGCGTCCAAGCCCGGGCTCCTTCGTCCCGACAGCACGTCCTCGATCCCGACCGCGTGGCGCGCCATGACGTCCCGCGGCAGGAACACGCGTCCGCGTGATGCATGATGAGGAAACGACCGGAGGAGGCCCGCGAGCGCATAGGCGACGCCGGCATAGCCCGCCGCATCGGCCGGTCCCGCGTCGCCGCCGTCCGCGAGGACGAGGCTCGCGAGGCGGATGAGCGCCGAGGACGTCTCTCCGCAATAACCTTCGAGGTCGTTCAGCGTCGGCGGCGGATCGTCATAGAGGTCGCCGTTGCGCGCATCGATCAGGTCGAGAAAAGGCTTCAGCGGAAGCCGATAGCGCGAGATCGCGTCGAGAAGCGCCGCGGCGACGGGATTGGCGCGGACGTCGCCATGGCCTTGGCCCTGAAGCGCGTCCCGCCACCATTGTAGGCGGATCTCGCCGGGCAGCGGCTCCGAGACGAGATCGCGGACGCGGGCGGTTTCGAGATTGAAGGCGTAGATGGCCGTGACGGCGGGCCGGGCATGCGCCGGCACGAACATGCAGGCCAGACGCCGGTCGGGGTCGCCCTCGGCCAGAAGCGCGTCGCAATGCACGAAGGGGTCGTCCGCCACCATCGGCCGTCACTCCACGGCAAGCAACGCCGCGGCGACGCGCCGGTTCTCGCCGACCATGATGTTGTAGACCCGCGCGGCCGAGCCCGTGGACATGACGTCGACCGCCATGTTCCCGGTCTTCAGGAAAAGCCGCAGTTCTTCGTCGAGAAAGACGAGCCCGGGTCCGGTTCCGATCAGCAGCGTGTCGATCTCGGCGGCTTCGGCCATGACTTCGGCGAAGGCGTCCGCCGTCAGGTCGGCCGCGCTGCGGGCAGACCACGCCCGCACTCCGGAGGGCAGCGCGAGGATCGACCCCCGATGGGACATGTCCGCGAAGCGGAACCCGCCGCCGCCGTAGGAGTCGATCGCGTGCCGGCCCGGAACGAAACCCTCGTACCGGCGCCCGCCGCTCATCGCGCGGGAGCCGCCTCGGTTTCGGCCTGGATCGCCTCGACCTCGCCGGAGTTCCGCACGCCGAGATAGATGAGCACCGGTGCCGCGATGAAGGTGGTCGAATAGACGCCCACGATCACGCCGAAGAACATCGCGTAGCTGAAGCTCGAAATGACCGGGCCGCCGAACAGCACCAGCGCGAGCAGCGCAAGGAACGTCGTCGCCGACGTCGTGATGGAGCGCGAGAGCGTCGTGTTGACCGCGAGGTCGAGAAGCTCGCCCGCCGGCATCTTCTTGTACTTCCGCAGAAGCTCGCGGATGCGGTCGAAGACCACCACCGTGTCGTTCAGCGAGAAGCCGACGATGGTGAGGATCGCCGCGATCGAGGTCATGTTGAACTCGATCTGCGTGATCGCGAAGAAGCCGATCGTCAGCACGAGATCGTGCAGCGTCGCGATGACGGCGCCGATGGCGAACTGCCACTCGAAGCGGAACCAAAGATAGATCAGGACGGCAACGATCGAGAGCAGCACGCCGAGCGTGCCCGACTGGACGAGCTCGCCCGAGACGCGCGGACCCACGACTTCAACGCGGCGAAACTCGTAATCCGGCTCGAAGATACGCTTCACCTTCTCCATGGCGGCTTGCTGGCCCTGCTCGCCGCCGGGCTGCAGGCCGAAGCGGATCGAGACGCCGCCTTCATTGCCGAAGCCCTGCACCTCCACCTCGCCGAGCGCGAGATCGAGTGCGGCCTCGCGCACGGTTCCGATGTCCGTCTTGCCCGCGCGCGACTGCATCTCGATGAGCGTGCCGCCCGTGAAGTCGATCCCGAAATTCATGCTGATGGTAAGGAACGACGCGACGGCGATGACCGACAGGAGCGCCGACACCGCGAAGCTCACATGGCGGAAGCGCATGAAGCCGAATTTCGTGTCGTCCGGGATGATGCGGAGATATCTCATGGTTCTGCCTCTCCGCTCAGAAGGGAATGCGCGTCGGTCGCGCGGTCCGGTACCAGAGCGCGATCATCATGCGCGTCATGGTCACGGCGGTGACGACGGTCGTCACGATGCCGAAGATCATCGTCACCGCGAAGCCGCGGACGGGGCCGGACCCGAGCATGAACAGGATCGCGGCGGCGAGGAACATCGTGACGTTCGAGTCGATGATCGTCGCGAAAGCGCGCGTGAACCCGGCTTCGAGCGCGGACGTGACGCTGCGCCCCGCCCTCGCCTCCTCACGGATGCGCTCATAGATCAGCACGTTCGAATCGACGGCCGTTCCGATGGTCAGCACGATGCCCGCGATGCCCGGAAGCGTCAGCGTGGAGCCGACGAGCGCCATCATCGCGAAGATCATGATGACGTGGATCGTGAGCGCGATGTTCGCGAAAATGCCGAAGAGCCCGTAGACCGCGATCATCAGCACCACGACGAAGGCCGTACCGACATAGGTCGCGAGCTTGCCCGCCTCGATCGAATCCTGGCCGAGGCCCGGACCGACGGTGCGTTCTTCCACGATCGTGAGCGGCGCCGGAAGCGCGCCCGCGCGAAGGAGGATCGCGAGATTGTTGGCCTGTTCGACCGTGAAGCGCCCGGAAATCTGGCCCGAACCGCCGGTGATCGCGGTCTGGATGCGCGGGGCGGAAATGACCTTCTTGTCGAGCACGATCGCGAAGAGCCGGCCCACGCCTTCCGTCGTCGCCTGACCGAAGCGCTGCGCGCCACGGACGTTGAAGCGGAAATTGACGATCGGCTCGCCCGAGCGGGAGTCGAAAGCCGGCTGGGCGTCGACCAGATCCTCGCCCTGCACGATCACGCGGCGCTCGATGGGGAGCTGCCCGCCGCCTTCCGCATTCGGCAACATCTCGACGTCGCCGGGGGCCGCCGTCGCTTCCGCGACGAAGCGGAACTCCAGCTGCGCGGTCGTGCCGAGAATGTCCTTGAGACGACGCGGATCCTGCAGCCCGGGCACCTGCACAAGAATGCGGTCGATGCCCTGCCGCTGGATGTTGGGCTCGGTCGTGCCGAGCGCGTCGACGCGACGCCGCAGAACCTCGATGGCCTGATCGATCGCCTTGCGGATGCGCTCGTTCACGCCGGCATCCGTCAGCGCGATCTGCACGAGGCCGTCGGCGTTCTCGGACAGCGTCATGGTCGGGCCCGAGGTCGCGAGCATGCCGCCGCCCAGCGGATTGGTCAGTTCACGGAGCTTGGGAAGCAGGCGCGCCCGCTCGGCCGGATCATTGACGCGAACCGCCACGCCGCGGGCCTGCACGCCGATGCCGCCCGCGAGCGAAACGCGCTCCTCGCGAAGAACCCGCCGCACGTCGTCGCGCAAGGCGTTGACCTGCGCGCGGACCACCGCGGCCGTATCCACCTCGAGAAGCACGTGCGAGCCGCCCTGCAGGTCGAGGCCGAGCGTGATCGCCTGATGCGGCACGATCCATTTCGGCAGCCAGGACGGAATCGAATCCGCCATGGCCTGACGCTGCGCGGGCGACAACAGGCTCGGCATCGCGAACAGGATCGACCCCAGCGCGAGCAGGATCACGGCCGTGGTCTTGAAGCGGGAAAAGCGCAGCATGGTCCGGGTGCGGCCTCCTCGGGCGCGGTCGAAGGGCCTCAGGCCTTGGTTTCGGTCTTCACCGGCTCGGACTTGGAGCGGACTTCGGCGATCATGCCGCGCAGAACGCGGATCTTCACGCCTTCGCCGGCTTCGATTTCCATCTCGGCGTCGTCGGAGACCTTGGTCACCTTGCCGATGATGCCGCCGGACATGACCACGACGTCGCCGCGGCGCACGTTCTTGATCATCTCCTGATGCTCGCGCGCGCGCTTCTGCTGCGGCCGGATGATCAGGAAATACATGATCACGAAGATGAGGACGAAGGGCACGATCTGGACGAGCATGTCCTGCGTGCCGGGCGCGCCGGCGGCCTGCGCGAAAGCGGGGGTGATCAAGGCGATCCTCCGGAAACGGGAAAACGGGAGCGACGCCCCCGAAGCGGCGCGGACTATAGCGACGGGACCCGCGAAATCAAATCCGCCGCAGTGCCGCGCAAGGCGTGCGGTGGACGCAGGCTCCGGGGCGCCCTATCAGAGTCCGCCAACGGAACCTTCGCCATCCGCAGGACCTCGTCGCATCGTGTCGCTTCCCCAAGATCTCGTTCCCCTCCTTTCCCGAATCGCCGAGGCGCTCGAACGGCTCGCTCCGCCTGCCGGAGGCGCTCAGGACCTCTCGGCGGCGGACGCCTTCGTCTGGCATCCGGCACCCCCTCGTCTCGTTCCTGTCCCGCGGGTCAACCGCGTCGAGATGACCCTTCTCAAGGGAATCGACAGCGTCCGCGACCAGCTGATGGAGAACACCGAGCGTTTCGCGCGCGGCCTCCCGGCCAACAACGCGCTTCTCTGGGGCGCGCGCGGCATGGGCAAGTCCTCGCTCGTGAAGGCGGCTCACGCATCCGCCGGCAAGCTGCCGAGCGTGCGTCCGCTCAAGCTCGTCGAGATCCATCGCGAGGACATCGACAGCCTGCCCGCGCTGATGAACATCATGCGCGGCGCCCAGGACGTCCGCTTCATCGTGTTCTGCGACGATCTCTCCTTCGACGTGAACGACACCTCCTACAAGTCGCTGAAGGCGGTTCTGGAAGGCGGCATCGAAGGCCGGCCCGACAACGTCATCTTCTACGCCACCTCGAACCGCCGCCATCTCCTGCCGCGCGACATGATGGACAACGAACGTTCGACCGCCGTGAATCCGGGCGAAGCGATCGAGGAGAAGACCTCGCTCTCCGACCGTTTCGGTCTCTGGCTCGGCTTCCACAAATGCAGCCAGGACGACTATCTCGCGATGGTCGAGAGCTACGCCGCCCATTACGGCCTCGACGCCGACCTCGAAACGATGCGGCATGACGCGCTCGAATGGTCGATCACGCGCGCTTCGCGCTCTGGCCGCACCGCCTGGCAGTTCATCCAGGATCTGGCAGGCCGGATGGGCAAGCCCTTGGAGGGCTGAGCCGAACGAAAAAAGGGCGGCCTCGCGGCCGCCCTTCTCGTTTCACGACGCGACGATCAGTTGCCCGAGAGATATTCGAGCGGATCGACCGGCGTCTGACCCTTCCGGATCTCGAATTTGAGCTGGGGAGAAGAGACGTTGCCGGTCTGACCGGACGTCGCGATGACCTGACCGCGCTTCACCGTCTCGCCGCGCTTCACCTTCAGGTCGCCGTTGTGGGCATAGACCGTCACATATCCGTTGTCGTGACGGATCAGAACGAGATTGCCGTAGCCCTTGAGTTCGTTCCCGGCGTAACCGACGATGCCGCCCTCGGCCGCCTTGACGGGCGTGCCTTCCGGAACGGCTATGCTGATGCCGTCGCTGGCCTGCCCGCCCTTGTTGCCGAAGCCGTTGATGATCCGTCCGCGGGCGGGCCACCGGAATTCGGACGAGGCCTTTTCCGGTGCGACGCTGGCCGTCGTTTCCGGAGCGGGGGCGGCTGCAGGCGCAGGCGCGGCGGCCGCGGTCTTCTGCGGCTCCGGCTTGGCCTCGGGCCTGGTACCCGATTTCGCGTCCTGCTTCGCCGCCTTGGGATCGACGCGGACATCGGCGACCGCGGGCTGCGCGGGAGCGGGCTGAGCCGTCTTCGCAGCCTTCGGATCGACCTTGGCCGGCTCCACCGAAGCGACCTGCTGCTTGCCCGCGGCCTTGGGATCCGATGGCTTCGTCGTCTGCGGCTGAGCCGCCTGAGCCTGCAACGTCTGCGCGGGCTTTCCGGCCTCGACCTTGCCGGCAGCGGCCGGCGCGGCAGCGACAGGGGCGGCCTTGGCCGACGACGGCGCGGAGGAACCCGCGGCATTGAAGACGGGGATCACGATCTTCTGGCCGGGCGACGGCTGGGCCGTCCCCGAAAGATTGTTCGCGCTGCGCAGGGCCGATTCGGGCACGCCGTAACGATTCGCGAGCGTCTTGAGGTTCTCGCCCTGGCCGAGCGTCACGACCGAGCCGCCGGAAGCGGTCCAACCACCCGAGGACGAGACCGTCGGAGAAGGAGCGACCGGTGCCACGGAAGGCGCCGATGCCGTTCTCGCCGGGGCCATGCCCGAAGGCGCCGCGAGCGGAGCGGACGAAACCTGAGGCGGCGCGAGAGGTGCGGAGGCCACGCCGCCGACCGGCGCCGATTGCGCGGGCGCTCCGGCCGGAGCGAGCGAACCCGTCGTGCTCGGAGCGCTGCGGTTTTCGAAGCGCTGCGATCCGGCGAAGGGGTTCGAGAAGGGATTGTCGCTGAACCGGACGACGTCCGATCCGCAGGCCGCGGCACCACCGCCGACGGCTGCGACGATGAGCACGCGGGACAGGGTACGCATGGAGACGAGAGAACGGGATTTACGCATCACGCGGCCCACTTCCGAGACTGGACGATACCCGGAAAGTTAAATCGCGTTTGGGTTAAGGATCGGTTGAAGAGCGGGCGTAACCTTTGCAGGAAACCGCCTTTCCCGTTCAAAGGGCGGCGGAGGCCCCCGGCATGAGCGGCGGAAGCGCGATCCGAGCGCCCAGCACCTCGGAAAGCCCGTCTTCGCCTCGCGTATACACGGCAAGCCGCCCGCCCTCGTCCGTCCGGCGCACGCCGACCATGAGGCCTTCCGGCTCGAGCGATTCGACGAGATTGGCGGGGGGCGTTTCGAAAGACGCATCGATGAAGATGCGGTCGAACTTTCCACCCCCGCGAATCGCCAGGCCGTCGCCGTGGACGATCCCCGCATTGCGGACGCCGAGCGCGGCCAGACGCGATTCGGCCTCGGCCGCGAGCGAGCGGAACCGCTCCAACGAGACCACCTCGCGGCAGAGGCGGGAAAGGATCATCGTCGAATAGCCCGTACCCGTGCCGATCTCGAGAACGCGCAGCTCCGGCGCAGGTCCGAGAGCGGCCACCATACGGGCCAGCACCGTGGGTGCGGCGATCGTCTGCCCGCAGGCGATCGGGAGCGTCATGTCGGACAGGGCCAGATCCGCGTAGCGGCGCGACACGAATTCGGTGCGCGGAACGGTCTCGAAGGCGCGCAAGAGGTCCGTGTCCCGGAACCCTTGGGCCCGCAGGGCCATCAGGAACTGGACCTTCGCTTCGGGGCCGGACGGATCCTGCATCGCAGCCACGGCGCCCGACCTCTCAGAAGCTCCGCGCGAAGCGCGTGAGCGTCGGCTCATCCGTCATGTCGAGCCGGAGCGGGCTGACGGAGATCTTCTTCTCGGACAGAGCGCGAAGGTCCGTGCCCGTGCCGAGATCGTATTTTCCGCGGGCGAAACCGATCCAGAAGTACGGATTGCCGCGGCCGTCGGCCCGCGGCTCGATGCGGAGGAATTCCGCGTCCCGCCGTCCCTGCGCCGTCACGGCGACGCCCTGAACGTTTTCGGCCGCGCAATCCGGGAAATTCACGTTCACGAGCACCCCGGGCTCGATCCCCGTCTCGAGTATCTTGCGCACGATCGGCGCGCCGTGAGCCCGTGCGCAACCCCAATGGATCGCGTCGCGTCCGGCAGGACCGTAGGCCTGAGACAGCGCGATCGCCGGAACCCCGAGGATCGTGCCTTCCATCGCGCCCGCGACCGTTCCGGAATAGGTGACGTCCTCGGCCGCGTTCTGACCGCGATTGACCCCCGAAAGCACCAGCGTCGGCTTCACGTCGAGAATGTGCCGGATCGCCATGATCACGCAGTCGGTCGGTGTGCCCTTCACGGCGAAGCGGCGTTCGCCGACCTCGCGCAGGCGCAGCGGGTCGTTCAACGACAGCGAATGCGCGACGCCGGACTGGTCCGTCTCGGGCGCCACGACCCACACGTCGTCCGACAGCGCATGCGCGATGGCCGCGCAGACTTCGAGGCCTTCGGCGTGGATGCCGTCGTCATTGGTGACGAGGATGCGCATGGTCAGGCCTTTTTCTCGATCCGCGTGATGCCGCCCATATAGGGCGCCAGCACGGTCGGCACCGTAATGCTGCCGTCCGCGTTCTGATAATTCTCCATCACCGCGACGAGGGCGCGGCCGACCGCGGTACCGGAGCCGTTCAGCGTATGGACGAAGCGGGTGGCCTTGTCGCCGGGCTTGCGGCAGCGCGCATTCATCCGCCGTGCCTGGAAATCGCCGCAGACCGAGCAGGACGAAATCTCGCGATAAGCGCCCTGCCCCGGCAGCCAGACCTCGATGTCGTAGGTCTTCTGCGAGGCGAAGCCCATGTCGCCGGTGCACAGCGTCATCACGCGGTACGGAAGATCGAGCTTCTGCAGCACGGCTTCCGCGCATGCCAGCATCCGCTCGTGCTCTTCACCCGATTGTTCCGGGGTGGTGATCGAGACGAGCTCGACCTTGGTGAACTGGTGCTGGCGGATCATGCCGCGCGTATCGCGCCCCGCCGAGCCCGCCTCGGCCCGGAAGCAGGGCGTGAGCGCGGTCAGGCGCATCGGGAGTTCCTCGTCCGAGGTGATCGCCTCGCGGACGAGATTGGTGAGCGGGACTTCGGCGGTCGGCACAAGCCAGTAATCGGGAAGGACGCGGAACTGGTCCTCCTCGAATTTCGGCAGCTGCGCGGTGCCGAACATCGTGTGGTCCTTCACCAGCAGCGGCGGATTGACCTCGATATAGCCGTGCTCGCCGGTGTGCAGATCGAGCATGAACTGGCCGAGCGCACGCTCCATGCGGGCCAGTTGCCCCTTGTTGACGACGAAGCGTGCGCCGGACATGCGCGTCGCCGCTTCGAAATCCATCAAGCCGAGGCCTTCGCCGATGTCGAAATGCTGCTTGGCCTCGAAGTCGTAGGTCTTGGGCGTACCGAAACGGCTCTTCTCGACATTGCCGTGCTCGTCGGCCCCGACGGGCACCTCGTCCTTCGGCGTGTTCGGAATGGCAGCGAGCGCGGTATCGAGCTCGGCGACCGCCGCCTTCTCCTCGGCTTCGAGCGTCGCGAGCCTCTCTTTCAACGCGGCGACTTCGGCCTTCAGCGCGTCGGCGCGGGCCTGATCCTTCGCGGCCATCGCCTGGCCGATCTCTTTCGAGAGCGCGTTGCGGCGTTCCTGTGCGGCCTGAGCCTCCGCGATCGCCGCACGGCGACGATCGTCCAGCGCCAGAAGCGACGCCGAGAGCGGCGCAGCACCCCGGTTCGCGAGACCCCGGTCGAACAGGGCGGCGTTTTCGCGGATCCAACGGATGTCGTACATGGGCGCTCTCGCAGTCTCTGGTGCCGCGAGAGCGGGAGATCAGGTGCTCGCCCCGGTCTCGGCGTCGTCCGCCGCCTTCTGCGCGAGCCGCTTCTTCTCCACCATCTGCACGGCGAGGATCGAGACCTCGTAAAGAAGCAGGGTCGGCACGGCAAGCGCCAGTTGGCTCAGCACGTCGGGCGGCGTCACGATCGCGGCGACGATGAAGACGCCCACGATCGCATAGCGCCGCTTCTCACGCAGGAACTGCGCGTCGATGAAGCCCGCCTGCGCCAGAAGCGTCAGCAGTACCGGCAGCTGGAAGGTCAGCCCGAAGGCGAAGATCAGCGTCATGATCAGCGACAGGTACTCGCTGACCTTCGGCAAAAGCTCGATCGTCGCGGTGCCCTCGCCGCCCATCTGCTGCATGCCGAGGGAGAACTTCATCAGCATGGGCATCGCGATGAACATCACGACGGACGAGCCCAGCAGAAACAGGATCGGCGTGGCGACGAGATAGGGACGGAACGCGTCGCGCTCGTTCGCATAGAGGCCGGGCGCGACGAATTTGTAGACCTGCGTCGCGACGACGGGGAACGAGAAGAACGCCGCTCCGAACGCCGCGATCTTCAGCTGGGTGAAGAAATATTCGAGCGGCGCAGTGTAGATCATCTTCACCTGCGACACGTCGTCGGCGGCGATGATGTAGGGGATCAGCAGGACGTTGTAGATCTGTTTGGCGAAGAAGAACGAGACGATGAACATGCCGAAAAAGGCGATCAGGGATTTGATCAGCCTCTGACGGAGTTCGATCAGATGGTCGATGAGCGGGGCCCGAGAGGCCTCGATGTCGTCATGGCTCATCGGCTGTCACTCCCTTCGGCCTTCGCGACCGTCGTCTCCTTGGCGGGCGCGGCAGCAGGCTCGGCCGCCGCAGGAGCGGCGGGCGCTTCCGCGGGCGCGGGCTCTACGGCGGCCTGCGCCGCGATCTCGGCGCGGATGGCCTCCGACGTCACTTCGGGAACGGGGGCGGGTTCGGGAAGCGAGATCTGCGGCTCGCTCGCGGCGGCCGTCGTCGAGGCCGCGGGCGGGCCGGGGTCGATCACGGCGGACGGATCCAAAGCCTTGGACACCGAACTGCCGATGTCCTCGACGGACTTCTTGGCCTGATCGAGTTCGGCCTCCCGCATCGCCTCCGAGAATTGCGACTGGAAGTCGCCCGCCATGCGGCGGATCTTCGCGACGGCCTGGCCGACGGTCCGAAGAACGCCCGGAAGCTCCTTCGGGCCGATGACGACGAGCGCGACCACCCCGATGATGACCAGCTCACCCGCACTGATGTCGAACATTGACTGGGGCGCCCCGTGGAGGCCCGTTGTTCACGGGGCTCCGCTGCAGAAGTGTCAGTGAGCCTTGGGCTCGGCGGCCGGAGCGGCCTGCGGCGCCTGCGCGGTCTGCGCGGGAGCCTCGATCGTCTTCACGGGCTCGGCGGGCTTGGCCGCCTCGGCCGATTCGTCGGCCATGCCCTGCTTGAAGGATTTGATGCCCTTCGCGACGTCGCCCATGAGTTCGGAAATCTTGCCGCGCCCGAACAGCAGCATCACCACGATGCCGACGACGATCCAGTGCCAGATGCTGACGCCACCCATGGCGAAAACTCCCCTTCGATGAGCGAACCCTCGGGTTCGCGGAACATGCCCGGCAAACTAGGCATCCGCCTTGGCAAAAACAAGGACGTCCTCCTCGTCGATCGCGACTCCCACATCCTTTCCGGGCCGCGCGCCCGGATGGCCGCGCAACCGGGCCTTGAGCGGGACGTCGGCGCCCTGCACCGCGATGTCGAGCAGGTCGACCTCTCCGAGGAAACGACGCGACAGAACGCGGCCGGGAATGCAGAAACCCTGCGCCTTGATCTCGACAGCTTCCGGCCGGATGCAGACGACGGCGGGCGCCCCTTCCGGCGCGCCGGGCGCATCGAAGAACCCGAGCGTCGTCTCCACCTTGCCGTTGCGGACGACGCCTTCGATCTCCGTGAAATCGCAGAAGAACCGCGCCGCTTCGAGATCGACGGGCCGGCGATAGAGTTCCTCCGCGGGGCCGACCTGCACGATCCGCCCGTCGCGAAGCAGCGCGACCCGATCGGAAATGCGCATGGCCTCTTCCGGGTCATGCGTCACGATCACGGTCGTCGCGCCCATTTCCCGCAAAAGCGCCACCGTCTCCTCGCGCACCGCATCGCGCATGCGGCGGTCGAGATTGGAGAAGGGCTCGTCCATCAGCACGACGCCGGGCCTCGGCGCCACGACGCGGGCCAGAGCCACGCGCTGCTGTTCGCCGCCGGAAAGATTTCCGGGATAAGCGTCGGCATGCCGAGTCAATCCGACACGGCTCAAGGCGCGCTGCACCGCGGCCTCGACATCCGACGCACCGAGTCCGCGAAGGCCGAAGGCGACGTTCTCGCGCACGGTGAGATGGGGGAAAAGCGCGTAATCCTGAAACATCAAGCCGATGCCGCGCTGTTCTGGCGCGACGAAGGACCGGTCGTCCGCCAGCACCCGCGCGTCCAGCGTGATGCGCCCGGCCGACGGCCGCTCGACGCCGGCCGCCAGTCGCAGCAGCGTCGTCTTGCCGCAACCCGAGGGGCCGAGAAGGCAGAGGACTTCGCCGGGCTCGACCGCAAGCTCGATGCCGTCGAGCACGCTGCGGCGGCCGTAGCGTCGTTCGATGCCCTCGAAGACGAGCCGCGACGGAATGGCGGCGCCCGCCGTCCCGCGACGCCCCCAACGTTCGCGCGCGCGCTCCCCCGCCATGTTCACGCGTCCTCTCCGTCCGAAAGCGGTTCCTCGACTTCGGAAGCCTTTTCCTCGGCGAGCCGCGTGAAGAGGTCCTCTTCCAACGGATCCTCGTCCTCGCGCAAGGACGGATCGTCGGACGGCACGGGAACGCTGAAGCCGGGCGGAAGGCGCCCGTCGAGAAAGCCCGCGCCCTTCAGTTCGTCGAGACCCGGAAGATCGTCGACGACGGTGAGACCGAAATGCACGAGAAAGGCGTCAGTCGTGCCGTAGGTGACCGGTCGGCCAGGCGTGCGTCGGCGGCCGCGAAGCCGGATCCAGCCCGTCTCCATCAGCGAATCGAGCGTGCCGCGATGGGTGGAAACGCCGCGGATGTCCTCGATCTCCGCGCGCGTCACCGGCTGGTGATAGGCGATGACCGCCAGCGTTTCGAGCGCGGCCCGCGAGAGCTTGCGGGTCTCCTGCGCCTCTCGGGCGAGCAGATAGGAGAGATCCTCCGAAGTACGGAACGTCCAGCGCCCCGCCACCTCCACCAAAGTGACGCCGCGGTCGGCATAATCCTCCCGCAGACGCGCCAGAATGTCGGCGATATGCACGTCGCGCGGAAGCCGCGACGCCAATTCTTCTCCGCTCAGCGGATCGGCCGAGGCGAACAGAAGCGCTTCCACGATGCGGCATCCCTCGCGGAAGACGCTCGGGTCGCTCATGTTCCGCTGTTCCGCCGAACGCTTCATGCGGACGACGCTCCTTCCTCGATGTCGGGGCGACGCGGCCGGACGAAGATCGGCGTGAAGGCGCCGTCCTGCCGCAGGTCGATCAGCCCTTCCCGGACCATTTCGAGCGTGGCGGAGAAAGCCGACGCCCGCACGGTCGCCCTTTGCGCAGGGTCGACCACGAAGGCCATCAGATAGTCGTCGAGCACGGTCCAGTCGAGGCCGCCGCCCACCAACCGGTCAAGAGCATCGCGCGCTTCGGCGAGCGACCAGACGAAGCGCTTGGCGAAACTGACGCGCGACAGCGCCTTGGTCTGCCGCTGCTCGGCATAGGCCTTCAGGAGATCGTAGAGGCTCGCATCCCAATCGCGCTTCCGGTCGATCCGCACCGGCTCGGGCGCGCCCCTGCCGAAAACGTCGCGCCCCAGCTGGGGACGGTCATAGAGCTTCTTAGCGGCTTCGCGCACGGCTTCGAGGCGGCGCAATCGGAAAGCCAGCCGCTGCGCGAGTTCCTCGGCGGGCGGCTCGTCGCCCTTGGCGGGTTCCGGCAGCAGAAGGCGGGACTTCAGATAAGCGAGCCAGGCCGCCATCACGAGATAATCGGCCGCGAGTTCGAGCCGGAAGCTGCGCGCGGCTTCGATGAAGCCGAGATATTGCTCCGCCAGCGCGAGCACCGAGATCTTGTGCAGATCGACCTTCTGGCGCCGAGCGAGTTCCAACAGAAGATCGAGCGGCCCCGCGAAGCCGTCGACATCCACCACCAGCGCAGGCTCCGCCTCGCCGCGGTCGACCGCGACCACCGGATCTTCGAAGGCGAGTTCCTTGCGCATGCGGATCCCGATTCGGCGGCGGGCGACGAGAGCTTCAGACCGTCAGGCGGAGGCCGCAAGCGCGGCGTCGAGCCGGGCACGGGCATCCACAGGGTCGAAGGGTTCCGGCGCGTGCGCGATCCGCAACAGAGCCGCGGCCGCGCGGCGGGCGGCGTCGCCCGAAAGGCGCGGCGCGGCCTCGGCCACGGCCGTCATCTCGTCCATCTCGCCGTTGCAGTGAAGCGCGAGGTCACACCCGGCTGCGAAGGCGGCTTCGGCCCGCGCACGCATCGTGCCGGAGAGCGCCTTCATCGAAAGATCGTCGCTCATCAGGCAGCCGTCATAGCCGATGGTGCCGCGGATCACGTCCGCGATCCCCTTCGCCGACGTCGTGATCGGCGCGTCGGCATCCACGGCCGTGTAGACGACATGGGCCGTCATCGCGAGCGGCATGTCCGCGAGCATGCGGAACGGCCGAAAATCGACCCGCTCCAACTCCTCGCGGGGCGTGTCCACGACCGGCAGCGCCTCGTGGCTGTCCGCGAAGGCGCGGCCGTGCCCCGGGATGTGCTTGATCACCGGCAGAACGCCGGCCGCAAGAAGCCCCTCCGCCGCCGCACGCCCCAACACCGCGACGGTGTCGGGGTCGAGGCCGTAGGCGCGATCGCCGATGATGTCATGCGCGCCTGGCTGAGGAACGTCGAGAACGGGCACGCAATCGACCGTGATCCCAACCTCGGTGAGATCATGGGCGAGAAGCATCGCGGCGAGCCGCGTCAGTTCGCGGCCCGCGACCGGATCGCGCCGGTGAATGTCCCCGTAACTACGACCGGGCGGATATTTCGGCCAATGGGGCACGTTGAGCCGCTGTACCCGTCCGCCTTCCTGATCCACGAGGACCGGCGCATCCGCGCGCCCGACGACCTCGCGGAACGACGCCGTCAGCGCCGACAACTGCTTGCGGTCGACGATGTTGCGCCGGAAAACGATGAGACCCCACGGATCCACATCGCGGAAGAAGCGGCGCTCCGTTTCGGTAAGTTCGGGGCCGGAACACCCGGCGATGAAGGCGCTTGCGGTCATGCTTCGCGCTTACGTTCGCCGGGCGTGCGGGTCAAGCGAGGCGGTCAGTTGCGGGCCACGAAGCATTGCCCGCCCGCGGCCTTCAACCGCTCGCAGAGCCCGTTCGCTTCCTCGCGCGACAGACCCCCGACGCGGACCCGGTAGATCTCGCGATTGTTGACTTCGGCGCGACGCGCCGACAGCGGATAGCCCCCCAGAACGCCGCCGAACCGTTGCTGGAACCTCGAGATCGCGTCGCGCGCCTCGGCTTCCGATCCCGGAGCCGCGAGCTGAACCGCGTAGTCTCCCGTTCCCGCATCCGCCTGAGCGGGAGCAGGTGCGGGAGCCGGCGATGGTGCCGGAGCCGGCGGCTGAACCGCGACCGGAGGCGCCGCGGCGACGGTCGGCCGCGCCGGTTCGGCGGGCGGGGGCGCACTCGGCCTCGGAGGCGGTAAGGCGGTCGCGGCGGGTCCGGCCGCCGCCGGAGCGGGCGCAGGCGAAGCGGACGGCGCCGATGCGGACGCCGCGGGCGGCACCGTCATGGCGGTCTGCGGTCGCGATTGGGGCGCGGTTTGCGGCATCGGCGAACCTGCGCCGGCGGCATTGCCCGGAAGAACGCGCACGGGCTCCTGGCCGCCCGTCTGGCCGGCCGGACGCGCGGGCTCTTCCACGATGGTGCCGTCCGGACGAACGGTTACGCTCCGAACCTTTTTCGGCTCGCCCATCCCGATGGAGGCTGCCGGCCGGTTCGCGGCGGCGGCGGGGGGCGGCGTCTGGCCCGCGGGCGCATTGCCAGCCAGGCGCTGGGCGGTAGCGACGTCGACCGGTTGCTCCTCGCTCGGCACCACCTTCGCTGTCTTGGTATCGTCCGGTGCGGCCCGATTGTAGATCTGCGTGTTCTGCGCCGGAACTTCCATCCCGCCGGGGTTCTGGGCAGGGATCTTGGCGGGGGCCGTCTCGGCCTTGATCAGCGGCGCGGCTCCGGATGCCACCTTCACCGTATCGCGCTTGAGCCACGCCATCGCGCCGACGCCGCCCGCCGCCAGCACCGCGAGCGCGGCGAACATGTAGAGGCCCGCACGGCGAGGCTTCGCCCGCGGTTCCTCGAGGGGCTCCTCGTAGAACGCGTGATCCCCGCGGCCTTCCTGTTCGAAATAGGGGTCCGTTCCCGGATAAACCTCCGGACCCGCCGCGGTTCCGCTCGCGGCGGTCGAGCGGACGGGCTCCTGAGGATAGGCATAAGCCGAGGACGCTTGCACCGGCCGCGAGCCGTCGTGTTCCTGCCGGAATTGAGGTCCGAGAACGGCGGGCGAAACCGGAACTTCTGCGTTTCCGCTCTGCGCCCCATAGTCGTGATCGCGACCCATTTCGCTTGCCGCGGCAGGCACCTGAACCTGCGGCTCGCTGCGGCCCACGAGACGCGCCAATTCCGCGAGCGGATCGTCGACGGATGCGGCGGCTCGTTGCGGCGCACCGCGGCTCGACGCCGCTTCGCGGAGCTGCCGCTCCAATTCGTCAAGATTGATGGCCGAGCGCAGACGCGTATCGTCGTTCATCAGCACACCTCAACTCCGGAGGAAGCACCCCCACGCCGCGAACGAATCGCGCTTCCATTCTCCGCTCTTTCGACCGGATCCGTCGAGCAAGACCGAGACAGTACCACTTTCAGCGCATCTCGTCCGGGGCGGAAACGCCGAGGATGGACAGGCCCGCGGCGAGCACGTCCATCACCGTCCGGACCATCGCGAGACGTGCGATCGTCAGATCCCGGTCGCCCTCGATCACATACCGCAAATGCGGCGCTTCCTTGCCTTTGTTCCACAGCGCATGGAACTCGCTCGCGAGTTCGTAGAGCCAGAAGGCGATCCGGTGCGGCTCGTGAGCGGTGGCGGCCGCTTCGACGGCACGCGGGAACTGTGCGATCCGGCGGAAAAGCTCCTGTTCCGCGGAATCGTCGAGCCGCGTGAAATCGGCATCCGGGCCGATCGCTTCCGAAATGCCGGGGAACGCCTGTTCCGCCTGCCGGAACACGGAGCGGCAGCGCGCATGCGCATACTGGACGTAGAAGACGGGGTTGTCCTTAGACTGCTCGATCACCTTGGCGAGGTCGAAATCGAGCGTCGCGTCGTTCTTGCGGAACAGCATCATGAAGCGGACGGCGTCGGATCCGACCTCATCCACCACATCACGAAGCGTCACGAAGTCCCCGGCCCGCTTCGACATTTTCACCGGCTCGCCTGCACGCAACAGCCGCACGAGCTGGCAGAGCTTGACGTCCAGCTCGCCATTTCCGCCCGTGACGGCCGCGACCGCGGCATTCATCCGCTTCACATAGCCGCCGTGGTCCGCACCCCAGACGTCGATCATCGTCGCGAAGCCGCGGCAATATTTCGATGCGTGATAGGCGATGTCGGAGGCGAAATAGGTATAGCTTCCGTCGGATTTCAGGAGCGGCCGGTCCACGTCGTCGCCGAAGGCGGTGGCGCGGAACAGGGTCTGTTCCCGGTCCTCCCAATCCTCGACCGGGGCGCCCTTGGGCGGCGGAAGGCGGCCTTCATAGACGAGGTCGCGCGTGCGCAGATCCGCGATCGTCTCCGCGATCGCGTCCGTCGCGCCCTTCGAGAGCGACCGCTCGGAAAAGAAGACGTCATGGCGGATCGACAGCCGCGCGAGGTCCGCGCGGATCATGTCCATCATCATGTCGATCGCGACGTCGCGGATCAGCGGCAACCGCTCGGCGTCGTCCATAGCCTTCAGCGCCGCGCCGTGCCGATCCTTCAGCGCGACGCCGACGGGCTTGAGGTAGTCGCCGGGATAGAGTCCTTCCGGGATCTCGCCCACGGGCTCGCCGAGGGCTTCGAGGTAGCGCAGATAGGCCGAGCGCGCGAGCACCTCGACCTGGGCGCCCGCGTCGTTGATGTAATATTCGCGGGTGACGTCGTGGCCCGTGAAGGCCAGCAGCTCGGACAGCGCATCGCCGAAGACCGCGCCGCGCCCGTGGCCGACATGCATCGGCCCGGTGGGGTTCGCCGAGACGTATTCCACATTGACCTTCCGGCCGGCGCCGAGCCGCGAGCGGCCGAAATCGCCGCGCAAGGTCGCCGCGGCCTTCATCACCTCGGCGAAGACGCGCGGCGCGACGCGGATATTGATGAAGCCGGGGCCTGCCACTTCGGCGGCCGTCACGTCGGGCGCCTCGGCGAGAACGGCGGCGAGCTTTTCGGCGAGCGCGCGAGGATTGGTCTTCGCCTCCTTGGCGAGCACCATCGCGGCATTGGTCGCGAAATCCCCGTGCGAGGCATCGCGCGGCGGCTCCACCACCACGCGGGACGCATCGAGCCCGGCCGGGATCACGCCCTCGTGCGAAAGCCTGTCGAGCGCGTCGACGACGCGCGCCTGAAGGACGTCGAAAATATTCATCGGAGGGCCGGAGATCCTTGAAAACCGAGGCTGCGCTAACGCAAGTCCGGGGTCGCGTCAAACGAACGGCGGTGTTCGTCGAGCGCGAAGCGGTCCGTCATTCCCGCGATATAGTCCGCGATCAGGCGGTGCCGCGCCGCGTCGTCGAGCTTTTCGATTCCCCGGCACCATTCGGCGGGCATCTTGCCGGGATCGGCGGAGAACGCGCCGAACAGGTCGCGGACGACGCATTCCGCCTGTTTGCGCACGGCCACCACGGACGGGTGGCGGTACATGTTGGGAAACAGGAAGCCCTTGATGGCCCTGTCCGCCCCCTCCATCGCGGGCGAGAAGGCGACCAGCGTGCGCCCCGCCCGCCGCACCTCCTCGGCCGAAGAAAAGCCCTCGAGCCGCTTCGCGGATTCACGGATCACGTCCTCGATGAACCGGGTGATGACCCGGCGGCCGAGTTCGTGGATCACGCGGACCCGTTCCAGCCCCGGCCAACGCGCGTCGATCTCCGCCAGAAGCTCGGCAAGGAACGGCACCTGCCGGAGATCGTCGAGCGTGAACAGGCCCGCGCGCAGTCCGTCGTCGATGTCGTGGGCGTCGTAGGCGATATCGTCGGCGATGGCGGCCGCCTGCGCCTCGGCCGAGGCGCGAGTGGCGAGATCGAGCGGCCAAGCGGCGTCGAAGCCGAGGATCGCGGCGGGCACGCCTTCCGCTGCGTAGCGTGCCGTCGGCCGCCCCTCGCCGTCCAGCAGCGGCCCGTTGTGCTTCACGAGCCCTTCGAGCGTCTCCCAAGAGAGGTTCAGCCCGTCGAAATCCGCGTAACGACGCTCGAGCGAGGTCACGATGCGCAAGGCCTGGGCATTGTGGTCGAACCCGCCCCACGGCTTCATGCAGTCGTGCAGCGCATCCTCGCCCGTATGGCCGAAAGGGGTGTGGCCGAGATCATGCGAGAGCGCGAGCGCTTCGGCGAGATCCTCGTCGAGGCCGAGCGCCCGGGCGAGCGCGCGGGCGATCTGCGACACCTCGATCGTATGCGTGAGCCGCGTCCGGAAATGGTCGCCCTCGTGATAGACGAAGACCTGCGTCTTGTGTTTCAGCCGCCGGAACGCGGTGGAATGAATGATCCGGTCGCGGTCGCGCTGGAATTCGCTGCGCGTCGGTGAACCCGCTTCGGGGATGAGCCGGCCGCGCGAGGCCGCAGGATCGCACGCATAAGCAGCCCTGCGGCGGTCGAAGCGGCTGTCCGTCGACTCGTTCACGGCGAAGCCCCCGAGGTTGAAGTCAGCTCTTCAGGGACTTACGTAGATGAGGGTCGACAGTGCAAGAGGGCGCATCGCCTTGAACGATGTGCGCGAAGGACGATGACGGTTTCCACCGATCTCACGATGACCGAGCGCGCCGCGCAGCGGATCCTGTCGGTTCTGCGGGACGAGCCGCCGGGCTCCATGATCCGACTGAGCGTCAGCGGCGGCGGATGCTCGGGCTTCCAGTACGAATTCGGCTTCGACCGCAACCGGACCGAGGACGACCTCGTGGTGGAGCGCGACGGGGCGCGGATGCTCGTCGATTCGACGTCGCTGCAGTTCCTTTCAGGGTCTACCGTCGATTTCGTCGACGACCTGATGGGACAGGCCTTCCGCGTCACCAATCCGAACGCGACCGCCTCCTGCGGCTGCGGGACCAGCTTTTCGATCTGACCGCGTCCGCGTGATAGCCTTCAGCGGGCTATCGGGGATTCTCGCTTGGACGCGCTTTTCATCGGACAGACCTATATCGACGTCACGTTCCTCGCCGATCGCATGCCGAGCGGCGACGAGAAGACGGTCGCGCGCGACTACGCGGTCTCATTCGGCGGCAATGCCGTCACGGCGGCGTTCTGCTGCGCGAAGCTCGGCGTCGTTCCGGACCTGCTGACGTCACTGGCGGACGACTGGCTCGGCCGGATGTTCCTCGACATGGCCGCCAAATATGCGATCCCGATCCACGGGCGGAAGGTTCACGAAAGTTCGCTCTCCTTCGTGATCCCGAACGGCACGAAACGCGCGATCATCCGCTGCCGCGACGACGACTATCTGCACCCCTTCCCCGCCCTCAATCTCTCGGGCTGCCGCGCGCTCCACGTCGACGGCCATCAGCCGGATGCCGCGATCCACTATGCCCGGACCATGCGGGAGGCGGGTATCCTCACTTCGCTCGATGGCGGAACGGTCCGCTCCAACAGTCTGGAACTCCTCGAATTCATCGACGTGGCGATATGCGGCGAGGATTTCGCACGCCAGCTGAAGATCGGCGCCGAGGAGCTGCTCGATCTCCTGAAGGCCAAGGGCGTCCTGATCGGCGGCGTCACGCAGGGCGAGCGCGGCATGCTCTGGTACGACGAGACCGGCACGGTTCGGCGCCAGCCTCCGCTCGCGGTTCCAACGGCGGAGATCGTCGATACGAGCGGCGCCGGCGATGTCTTCCACGGCGCCTATATGGCTTCGAAACTGATGCGCCCCGAACTGTCCTGGGCCGAGCACTTCCACTTCGCGCGCGGCGCTTCGGGCTTCAAGATCCGCCGCCTCGGCAACGAAGCGGGCCTGCCCACGGTCGCGGATGTCGAGGCGACGATCCTCGCCTACCCGCCCGCCGACGCGCGCTGATCGCGATGGCCGACGTTTACAAGCGGCGAGTGCAGGAGCAGGATCCGCGGCCCGAAAAGCCCCACGGAGTACCGCCTTGTTCGCTCGTTCCCGCGCAGCCCTTCTTGCCTGCCTTTTCGCCGGTCTTTTGATTGCGCCGGTTCACGCGCAGACCGTTCAGATCGAACAGCTGACCATCGGCTCGGCGGGTACCACGATCGTGTTGAAGGGTCTGGAGATCGAAGGTTCCTCGCTCTCGGCCGAGGCGCTGCGCCGATTGGGAACGTCTGGCGATTTCAAGGCCGTCGCCGATGCCGTCGGCAAGCTCTCCGCCACGGCCGTGCGCGCGGCGTCGATCGAAACCGTCGACCGCGTGGGCAAGGACCGGTCGACCATGGTGCTCGAAGGCGTGCGCCTCACCGACATCCGCAACGGTCGGGCCGCTGCGGGCATCATGAACGGCGGGCGCTTCACGGAAGAAACCGACGGCCGGTCGGTCATGAGCGGCACTTTCGGTACTGTGCGCGTGCGTGAGGCCGACATCGCCTTCGGGCTCGCATTGCAGGCTCCGGGCGCGGATTCGGCCGAACTCCGGCCGGTCTATGCCTCCGTCGAAGTCACGGCCGTGGAAATGAAGCCCGAGGACGGCGGTCGGGTTCTGATGGATCGCATGGTGGCCTCCGACATTCTGGCCCGGCCGCTCGCCAAAGGCTGGACCGCGACGCTTGAAGGCTTCGCCGCCGCCGAGGATTTCGACTCGCTCAAGCCCGCCGACCGCGCGGTGCTCGTCCGCGATCTCGAAAAGCTCTACGCGTCCATCGCGATCGGTCGTTTGGAGGCGCTCGGCATCCGCGTGACCGACGGCACCGAGGACGCCCTTATCGGCCGCATGCTCTTCGAGGGCGCCGCCACCGGCAGGGGTCCGGTGTTCGCGCTCGACAATGTCAGCCACGCTTCGGGCGCCGAGCGCGTGTCCATCGAAACCATCCGCTTTTCGGATTGGTCGATGGAGCCGCTCCTGAAGGGCCTCGTCGCAGCTTACGGCGACCCTGCCAAGACCGTCGAACCGTCGCTTTCCTCCCTCATGCCCGCCTTCGGCGCCCTTCGCATCCGCAACGTCTCGGTCCGCGGAATGGGATCGCCCCTCTCCGCCCCCGCCGAAATGCGCGGCCTCGAAATCCGGGTGGACAATCCGGCGGGCGGAATTCCCAAGGGCATGCGGCTCGCCTTCGAAGGCGTGACCGCTCCGCTCGACCCGGCCGATGCCGAGACGGCGGATCTGCGCGCTCTCGGCTATTCCAAGATCGACGTGTCGGGCGCGATCGAACTGGCCATGCGCGGGACGGACGAGCTCGAAATCCGCGAAGTCTCCTTCAAGGGCGTCGACATGGCGGACGTGACGCTTTCCGGCGTTCTCGGCAATGCGGGCGCCGTGATGAATGCGTCTTCCGCCGAAGCCGCCGCTCTCTCGGCCGTCGCCATGACCATCAAGAGGCTCGATCTTACCGTCGAGAACCGCGGCCTCGCGGAGAAGCTCGCCGCGAAGGAAGGCGGCGGTCGCAAGACGCCGCAGCAGGTGCGCAACGAGACGAAGGCGCTCGCGGCACTCACTCTCCCGCCGATCCTCGGTACGTCGCCCGGCGCGCGGGCTTTGACGGCCGCGACCCTCCAGTTCATCGGCGACCCGAAGCGGCTGACCGTCTCCGCCCGCGCCAAGAACACGGCGGGGATCGGCGCGGCGGAAGCCGCGATGATCGCCGCACCGGCCGACGCCTTCGCGCTGGTCGAAGTGGAAGCCCGCGCGGACTGATCCGGCCCGGGCCCGGCGTCACTCCGCGGGCGTCTGCGCCTCGACCACGGCGAGCGCCGTCATGTTCACGACGCCGCGCGCCGTCACCGAGGGCGTCAGCACATGCGCGGGCTTCGCCGGCCCGATCAGGATGGGGCCGACGGGCAGCGCGTCGCCGATCACCTTCATGATCTGATAGGCGATGTTGGCGGCGTCGAGATTCGGCATCACCAAGAGATTGGCCTCGCCCTTGAGGCTCGACGAAGGCATCTTTCGTTCGCGGACGAGTTCGGACAGCGCCGTATCGCCCTGCATTTCGCCGTCCACTTCGAGCTCAGGCGCCGCTTCGCGGATCACCCCCAGCGCGGCGCGCATCTTGCGCGCGGACGGCGCATCCGAACCGCCGAAATCCGAATGCGACAGCAAGGCCACCTTCGGCACGATGCCGAAGCGTTCGATGTGCCGCGCGCAGCGGATGGCCGTATCCGCGATCTCTTCGGCGGACGGGTCGACCTGCACATGGGTGTCGGTCAGGAAGTGGTGGCCCTTCGCCGAGATCATCAACGACATGCCCGCGATCCGTCGCACGCCCGGCGCGAGACCGATCACGTTCAGGATGGTGCGGAGCTTGGAGGAGAACCGGCCTTCCAGACCCGCGATCATCGCGTCGGCATCGCCGCGCACCACGGCGACCGCCGCGATGACCGTCGTGTTGGTGCGCACCAGCGTGCGGGCCGCATCCGGATTGATGCCCTTGCGGCCCGCGCGTTCGAGCAGCGTCGCGACGTAATCGCGGTAGCGCGGATCGTCCTCCGGGTTGATGACCTCGACCTCGCGCCCCGGGCGGATCGTGAGGCCGAACCGCTCGCAGCGGGTCTGGATCACGGCCGGCCGCCCGACGAGGATCGGCACTGCGATGCCCTCTTCCAGCACCACCTGCGCCGCGCGCAGCACGCGTTCGTCTTCCCCGTCGGCATAGATCACGCGCTTCGGCGCCGCCTTGGCCGCGGCGAAGATCGGCTTCATCACGAAACCGGAGCGGAAGACGAAGCGGTCGAGCCGTTCCAGATAGGCGTCGAAATCGTGGATCGGGCGCGTCGCGACGCCCGTATCCATCGCGGCCTTCGCGACAGCCGGTGCGATGCGCAGGATGAGCCGCGGATCGAATGGGCTCGGGATCAGCGAGGTCTCGCCGAAGCTCTGCACCTCTCCGCCATAGGCCCGCGCCACGACATCCGAGGGCGCCTCCCGGGCGAGCTGCGCGATGGCCGAGACCGCCGCGAGCTTCATCTCCTCATTGATCGTCGTCGCGCCGACATCGAGCGCGCCGCGGAAGATGTAGGGGAAGCACAGGACGTTGTTGACCTGATTGGGGAAGTCCGAGCGCCCCGTGCAGATCATAGCGTCGGGTCGCGCCGCGCGCGCGACGTCGGGCATGATTTCCGGCGTCGGATTGGCCAGCGCCATGATCAGCGGCCGCGGCGCCATCGCCTTCAACAGTTCGGGCTTCAGGACGCCCGCGGCCGACAGGCCGAGAAACACGTCCGCACCCTCGATCACCTCGGCCAGCGTGCGCTTGTCGGTCTTCTGGGCGTAGACCGCCTTCCAGCGGTCCATGAGCGTCTCGCGCCCCTGATGGACCACGCCCTCGATGTCCGTGATCCAAATGTTCTCCCGCTTCACGCCGAGCGAGACGAGGAGGTTGAGGCAGGCGAGCGCCGCGGCGCCCGCGCCCGACGTCACGACCTTCACCGCGCCGAGCGACTTGCCCGCGAGCGCCAGCGCGTTCTGAACCGCCGAGCCCACGATGATCGCGGTGCCGTGCTGGTCGTCATGGAAGACCGGGATCGCCATCCGCTCCTTGAGGCGGGCCTCCACCTCGAAGCATTCCGGCGCCTTGATGTCTTCGAGATTGATGCCGCCGAAGGTCGGCTCGAGCGCGGCCACGACGTCGACGATCCGGTCGACCTGCTTTTCCGCGATCTCGATGTCGAAGACGTCGATGCCCGCGAATTTCTTGAAGAGGACCGCCTTGCCCTCCATCACGGGCTTCGAGGCGAGCGGGCCGATATCGCCGAGCCCGAGCACGGCCGTGCCGTTGGTGACGACGGCGACGAGGTTCTGGCGCGAGGTGTAGTCCGCTGCCGTCGACGGATCGGCCGCGATGGCCTCGCAGGGTGCCGCGACACCGGGCGTGTAGGCCAGCGCAAGGTCGCGCTGGTTGCCCAGCGGCTTCGTCGGCTGGATCTCGAGTTTTCCGGGCTTGGGAAGCCGATGATAGACTAGAGCGCCCGAGCGCAGGTCATCCGACATCGTGGCCATGGAAACTCCCCCTCGCGTCGCCCGGAACATCACCGAATCCGCAAAGGAAAGGTTTACACGCCGGTTTTCGCTGCGGACACGAAAAAGCGGCCCCGAAAGGCCGCTTTCCATGGTCGTGAGAGGCGATTTCCGCCCCGGTCGGGCGCCGATCAGGCCTTTTCGGGCAGATTGAGCCGGATATGGAGATCGCGCAGCTGGCGGGGCGTCACGTCCGAAGGCGCGCCCATCAGCAGGTCCAGAGCCTGCTGGTTCATCGGGAACAACGCCACCTCGCGCAGATTCTGCGCGTCGCACAGCAGCATCACGATACGGTCGATGCCCGCGGCCATGCCGCCATGCGGGGGCGCGCCGTATTGGAAGGCGCGATACATGCCGCCGAAGCGCTCGACGACGGTTTCCTCGCCGTAGCCCGCGATCTCGAACGCCTTCACCATGGCCTCCGGCCGGTGGTTGCGGATGCCGCCCGAGGCGATCTCGAAGCCGTTGCAGGCGATGTCGTATTGGAACGCCTTGATGGTCAGCGGGTCCTGACCGTTCAGCGCATCCAGCCCGCCCTGCGGCATCGAGAAGGGGTTGTGCGAGAAGTCGACCTTCTTCTCGTCCTCGTTCCACTCGAACATCGGGAAGTCGACGATCCAGGCCAGTTCGAACCGGCTCTCGTCGACGAGGCCGAGTTCCGTTCCCACCCGGGTGCGCGCCGCGCCCGCGAACTTCACGAACTTCTCAGGATCGCCTGCGACGAAGAATGCGGCATCGCCAGCGGCCAGTCCGAGCTGCTGGCGTATAGCTTCCGCTCGCTCAGCACCGATGTTGTTGGCGATCGGCCCTTTCCCAGTCACCGCCCCCACACCCGAGCGATCTCCACTGATCGCGTTCGACATCGCCTCGGCCGGGGTGTTTCCAGTCGCGGTCACAATCTGGTGGTCGAAAATAATATATCCCAGCCCCGGCTGGCCTTCGCCCTGGGCCCAGGAATTCATGCGGTCGCAGAAGGCGCGGCTGCCGCCCTTGGGGCCGGGAATCGCCCAGACGCGGTTCTTCGGCTCTTCGAGCATGCGCGCGAAGACCTTGAAGTTCGAGCCGCGGAAATGCTCCGACACGTCCTGCATCACCAGCGGGTTGCGCAGGTCCGGCTTGTCGGAGCCGTATTTCTGCATGGCCTCGGCATAGGGAATGCGCGGCCACGGGCTCGGGGTGACATGCTTGCCGTCGCCGAATTCGCGGAACACGCCGCCGATCACGGGCTCGACCGCGGCGAACACGTCGTCCTGCGTGACGAAGCTCATCTCGAGGTCGAGCTGGTAGAACTCGCCCGGCAGCCGGTCCGCCCGCGGGTCCTCGTCGCGGAAGCACGGCGCGATCTGGAAGTAGCGGTCGAAGCCCGCCATCATCAGAAGCTGCTTGTACTGCTGCGGCGCCTGCGGCAGCGCGTAGAACTTGCCCGGGTGCAGCCGCGACGGCACGAGGAAGTCGCGCGCGCCTTCGGGCGAGGACGCCGTCAGGATGGGCGTCTGGAATTCGTTGAAGCCCTGCCCCTTCATCGCTCCCCGCAGGAAGTCGACGATCGCGACGCGCTTCATGATGTTGCCGTGGAGCGTCTCGCGGCGCAGGTCGAGGAAGCGGTATTTGAGCCGCGTCTCTTCCGGGAACGGCTGATCGCCGAACACCTGCAAAGGCAGTTCGGCCGCGGCGCCCAGCACTTCGAGCTCGGTGATGAACACTTCGACCGCGCCGGTCGCGAGATCCTTGTTCTCGGTGCCTTCGGGCCGCTTGCGGACCTTGCCGTCCATGCGCACGACCCATTCGGACCGCAGCTTCTCCGCGTCGCGGAAGGCGGGCGAATCCGGGTCCACGACGCATTGCGTCATGCCGTAATGGTCGCGCAGATCGATGAAGAGCACGCCGCCGTGGTCGCGGATGCGATGGCACCAGCCCGAAAGCCGAGCGACCGAGCCGATATCGCTCTCGCGGAGCGCGCCGCAGGTGTGGGTCCGATAGCGGTGCATCAAGGGTCCGTCCCGTCAGGGCGGAGGGCTCGCGCGAGCCGGTCCGCAGTCCGTGAAAGTCGCGCGGAAAACGCATGCACGGCCGCGCTTTGTCAAGGCGCGAGCCCCGGGCCAGCCCGCCTCCCCGTCCCCGCGACGCCGGACGGGCATGTCGCACGAAGGATTGGCCGTCTCCCGCGACTCCATTATCAGTGACGCACCATGCCGCTGATCACCACGACGGAGGCCCTCGCGGCCGCCTGCCATCGCCTCGCCCTGCATCCCTTCGTGACGGTCGACACGGAGTTCATGCGGGAGACGACCTATTTCCCGAAACTCTGCCTGATCCAGATGGCGAGCCGGGACGAATTCGCCTTGGTCGATCCGCTGGCACCCGGGCTCGATCTCAAGCCCTTCCTCGATCTCATGCGAAATCCCGAGGTCGTGAAGGTCTTCCATTCGGGCCGTCAGGATCTCGAAATCCTCTGGAACCTCGACCGTTGCATCCCTGAGCCGCTCTTCGACACGCAGGTCGCGGCCATGGTCTGCGGCTACGGCGACAGCGTGTCCTACGAGCAGTTGGCGCATGATCTCGCCAAGGCCCGCATCGACAAGTCGTCCCGCTTCACGGATTGGTCTCAGCGGCCGCTGTCCGAGGCGCAGCTGACTTATGCGAGCTCGGACGTCACCCATCTGCGCGACGTCTATCTGGCGCTCAAGCGCGATCTCGAAGAGAGCGGCCGCACGCATTGGCTCGACGACGAGATGCGTGTGCTCACCTCGCCCTCGACCTACGAACTTCACCCCGAAAACGCGTGGCAGCGCCTGCGCGGCCGGATCCGGAAGCAGAAGGAACTCGCGATCCTCATCGAACTCGCCGCTTGGCGCGAGAACGAGTCCCGCAGCCGCGACGTCCCGCGGAGCCGCGTGCTCAAGGACGACGCCGTGATGGACGTCGTGACCTCGGCGCCCCGGTCCGGCGAGGCCCTCGGCAAGCTCCGGTCGATTCCCTCCGGCTTCGAGCGCTCGCGTGCCGGTGCTGAAATCGTCGCCGCGGTCGAGCGCGGTCTGGCGCGGGATCCGAAGTCCCTGCCCGCTCTCGAGCGGAACGAGCGGCGCAATTACAGCCCCGCCACCGTCGAACTGCTCAAAGTGCTGCTGAAGATGGTCTCGGATGCCGAGCGCGTCGCGCCCAAGGTCATCGCCACGGTCGACGACCTCGAAGCCATCGCGGCGGACGACGAGGCCGATGTCGCCGCGCTCCGCGGTTGGCGCAAGACGATCTTCGGCGAGAAGGCCGTCGCGCTGAAGCACGGGCGACTGGGCCTCGCCATTCAGAACGGCAAGGTCGTTTCCTTCACGCGCTGAATTCAGCCTTTCGCGAAGCCGAATTCGGCCGTCCGGCCGATCACGCGCGACAGGCCCTTCAGCCGACCCATCAACCTTTCATTGGCGAGCGCCGCCAGATCCGGCGGCAATTCGAGCACCACGCGCCCCGCCTCGCACCGCAGCGGCGTCCGGGGCAGAATTCCGGGCATCGCGGCGCTTACGAGATACGCCACCCGCATCAGCGCGCCGAGGATCCGCGCCCGGTCGATCATCCGCGCCGTCGTGAGTTCACGCAGGCGCGGGCTGATCTGGTCTTCCGAAAGGCCGACATGCCGATAGGCGAGCGTCAGCGCGATGAAGGCCCTGCCGGGATGGTCGACGCCCGTGAAGGCCGCATTCGCGACGATGTTCGCCGCCTGCTCGCCCCGATAGTCCGGATGCGCCCGCCAGCCGATATCGGCCAAGAGACAGGCCGCATGGCGCAGACGTTTTTCGCCCGGCGTCTCATCGAGACCCGCCGACGCCATGAAGGCGTCGGTCCAGCCGCGCAGTTCCTCCCCGTGGAGCGGCGCCCGCGAACGCAGCACGTTCAATTCGGACGCGGCGGACAGCAGCGGATCTTCATCCCGCTCTTCGGGGTCGAGCCGCTCGTAGAGAAGCCCCTCCCGGACGCCCGCCGCGGAGACCACCACGGCGCTCGGCTTGCCGGTCCGGATGATCTCCTCGAGCAGAAGCGCGCCGTAGCCCAGCAGCGGCCGACGGGCTGCGGAAACGGCCTCGATCGAATCGAGCGTCTCGGCCGAGACGCGCTCGACCAGCTGCGCGAAATCCGCCGCATCGGACGCGGGGATCAGATATTCGTGCATCACATTGAGCGGATAGGCGCGCTGCTTCATGTGCAGCCGCGCCAATGAACGCCAAGTGCCGCCGACCGCGTAGAAGGTGCGGCCCTTGAGCTTTTTCAGCCCCGGCCAATCGCCGAGCGACTGCTTGATGATCTTGGCCGCCTTTTTGAGGCTGCCTTCGGAGCGGTCCTGGAGCGCGAGCGCGCCGAGCTTCAGCGATACGGCGTCGCCGATCTGCGCCCCGCGCAAGTCGACGAGTTCGAGCGATCCGCCGCCGAGGTCGCCGACGATGCCGTCCGGTTGCCAGATGCCGGAGATCACGCCCATGGCGGACAGTTCCGCCTCGCGGCGGCCGGAAATCAGCCGGATCGGCACGCGCGTGATCGCCTCGCATTCGCGGATGAACGCTTCGCCGTTTTCCGCGTCGCGCGCCGCGGCGGTCGCCACGACGGTGATGTCCTCGACCCGCATCGTGTCGCAGAGCACGCGGAAACGGCGGAGGGCCGCCAGCGCCTTGTCCATCGCGTCGGACGCGAGCCGGCCCGTGACCGAAACGCCCCGGCCCAGACCCGCCATGCTCTTTTCATTGAAGATCGGCGTCGGCGACCGCGTCAGCCCTTCATAGACGACGAGGCGGACGGAGTTCGAGCCGATGTCGATGATGGCGACGGGGGCGCCGACGTCGAGACGTCCCTGAGCGTTCATGCGGATACCGCCGATCGTTCCTCTGCCGAGGGAATGCGGGACTAACTACGCCTTTTGCCGCCCGCGAGGCTACGCGGGCTCGAACTTTTCAACGATTTTCCGCGCCCCGAAAGGCTCGGATTCGTCATGAAGTAACGATGTGCATTGAACGGACGCTCGTCCGCCTGCGCCTTGATCCGCTCGCTCGAGCCGTCCGACAGCACGCGCCAGCTCTGCTGGTTGTCGAGCAGATTTGCCAGAAGGATCTGGTTCAGCACCTGCTCGTGCACCGTCGGATTGGTGATCGGCACCAGCACTTCGACGCGCCGGTCGAGATTGCGCGACATCAGATCGGCCGAGGAGATGTAGACCCGCGCATGCGGCCCCGGCATCGCATGGCCGTTGCCGAAGGCGTAGATCCGCGAATGTTCGAGGAAGCGCCCGACGATCGACTTCACCCGGATCGTCTCGGACATCCCGGGAATGCCCGGCCGCAGGCAGCAGATGCCGCGCACGACGAGATCGATCTGAACGCCCTCGCGGCTCGCCGCATAGAGCGCGTCGATGATCACGGGGTCGACCAGCGCGTTGCATTTCGCCCAGATCGTCGCAGGCCGCCCTGCCCGCGCATGGGCGATCTCTTCCTCGATATGTCCGAGAAGCCGTTTCTTGAGCGTCAGCGGCGAGACGGCGAGCGCCTCGAGTTCGGCGGGTTCCGCATAGCCCGTCACGTAGTTGAAGATCCGCGCGACGTCGCGCGCGATCATCGGATCGGCGGTGAAGTAGGACAGGTCCGTGTAAACTTTCGCCGTGATGGGGTGATAATTTCCCGTCCCCAGATGGCAGTAGGTGACGAGCGCACCCGCCTCGCGCCGCACGACCATCGAAAGCTTCGCGTGCGTCTTCAACTCGATGAAGCCGAACACCACCTGCGCGCCCGCCCGTTCGAGGTCGCGCGCCCAGCGGATATTCGCTTCCTCGTCGAAACGCGCCTTGAGCTCCACGAGAGCGGTGACCGATTTGCCCGCCTCCGCGGCTTCCGCCAGCGCCTTCACGATCGGGCTGTCGTTCGACGTGCGGTAGAGCGTCTGCTTGATCGCGACGACGTTCGGGTCCCGCGCCGCCTGCTGCAGGAACTGCACGACGGCGTCGAAGGACTCGTAGGGATGATGGACGATCAGGTCCTTCTGCCGGATCGCCGCGAAGCAATCGCCGCCATGGTCGCGGATGCGCTCAGGATGCCGCGGGGTATAGGGCGGGAACTTAAGGTCCGGCCGATCGAGCGCGACGAGCTGGTTGAGTTCTTCGAGTGCGAGCATGCCCTCGACGATGAAGACCTCGTCGGCCAGCACGCCGATCTCCTCGGCAACGAAATGCCGGAGGCTTTCCGGCATCGCGGCATCCACTTCGAGCCGGATGACGGAGCCCCGACGCCGTTGCTTCAGCGCGGATTCGAAAAGGCGGACGAGATCCTCGGCCTCTTCTTCGACTTCGATGTCCGAGTCGCGGATGACCCGGAAGGCTCCGAGCCCGCGGACCCCGTAACCGGGGAAAAGCCGCGCCGTGAAGAGCGACATCGCCTGTTCGAGCGTGATGAACCGAAGCGCGCCCGTCTGCGCGAAATCCGGCATCCGGATGAAGCGCTCGACCTTGTTGGGAATACGGATGAGCGCGTTGAGCCTGCGGCCGTCCGCCCCGCGCACGAGTTCGAGCGCCAGCGAGAAACCGAGATTGGGAATGAACGGGAACGGATGCGCCGGATCGACAGCGAGCGGCGTCAGCACGGGGAAGACGTTCAGCAGGAAATACTCTTCCAGCCATGCCCGCTCGGCCGTGGTCACGCCCGCCGCATCGACGAGCACGATCCCTTCGTCGATCAAGGCCGTCCGCAATTCCCGCCAGCGGTGCTGCTGTTCGGCCGCGAGCTGCGACACCGCGTGACCGATGAGCGCCAATTGTTCGCCGGGCAGCAATCCGTCCTGCGAGACCTGCGTGAGTCCGGCCCGGAACTGGCCGCGAAGGCCTGCGACGCGGACCATGAAGAACTCGTCGAGATTGTTCGCGGAGATCGACAGGAAGCGGAGCTGTTCGAGCAGCGGGTGATCCGGGTTCCCGGCTTCCGCGAGCACGCGGCGGTTGAATTCCAGCCAGGACAGTTCGCGGTTGATGAACCTGTGCGGCGAAGCCAACAGTTCGGCCGTGCCCGCATCGGTATCGATATCCGAAGGGGTTTCGACGCGCCGTTCGCCGTGTTTCGCCAAAATCCGATTCTCCGTTCGCCGCAACTTCTCGTCGCCGATCATGACGCTTTGACGACGCCAAGGCTACAACGGCAGGAGAGGATCCTCCGCGTCGCCGCGTTTCAGCAGTTCCGCCGCCAAGGCCTTCGTGATGCGACGGCGCCGCGCCAATCCTTCCCGGTCGAGCGCCTCCACGAAGGCGCGCGCCGCCGCCACCGAGCGTTCGATCCGCGGCCGGACGTAATCGACGACGCCCGTATCGACCACCATCTGGCGTTCGACGAAAAACTTGACCAGCAAGGCGCCGAGCAGAGCCTCGTCCGCCTCGTCGATGGTCAGGCGTTGCGCGAGCCTCAGGCGGGACAATAGATCCGCCGTCGCCAGCCCCCATTCTTCGGGCCGTCTGCCCGCCGTCATCAGCAAGGCCCCGCCCCGCTCGCGGACGGCGTTCAGAAGATGGAACAGCACAGCTTCGTCGCCCGGTCCGTCGCAATCCTCCAGCACCACGGCAGGTCGCCCGGCGATGTCATGGATGAGAGCCTCGGTCAGATCCGCCCGCGCCAGCGTCGTCGCGCCCGCCCGCGCGGCCCACACGGCCGAGAGATGGCTCTTGCCGCTGCCGGGAGGGCCGACGAGAAGCACGATCGGCTGCGGCCAATCCGGCCAGCGCTCGAGAAAGGCGTATGCCGTCTCATTGCTGGCGCTGACGAGGAAATCCTCGGGATCGAAGCTCGCCTGAACGGGAAGTTCGAGCGCGAGCTGACGGGGTCTCTCGTCGGTCATGCCGCGCCCGATCCGCGGCGCTCGCCTTCCGTACCCGTTCCGAGAAACAGCGCGCTTTCACGGTAACGCCCGATCGCGAAACGCAGCAGCACGCCGATCGTCGCCGCGACCGGCACGGCGACGAGAAGCCCGAGAAAGCCGAACAACGAGCCGAAGGCGAAGAGCGAAAACATCAGCCAGACGGGGTGAAGGCCGACGGCCTCGCCCACGATCTTCGGGGACAGCACGTTTCCTTCGAGGAACTGCCCCGTCGCGAAGACGGCGATAACGCCCGCGATCGGCCACCAATCCGGCCAGAATTGCGCGACGGCGACCACGAGCGCCGCCATGAGGCCGAGCACCGTGCCGACGAAGGGAATGAAGCTCAAAAGCCCCGCCGAAATGCCGATCAGCAGGCCGAAATTGAGGCCAACGAGGGCGAGACCGCCCGCATACCAGATGCCGAGAAACAGACAGACGAAGCTCTGCCCGCGGATGAAGCCCGCGAGCGCACGGTCGATGCGGGCGAACAGAATGCGCACGGTGGCGCGCTGTGCGTGCGGGATCCAGCCGTCGACCGTGGCCACCATGCGGTTCCAGTCGAGCAGCAGATAGAAGGCGATGATCGGTGCGAGCACGATGGTGGAGATCGCACCGAACACGGCCATCCCGCCCGTCAGCACCGAGCGGCTGATGGACGTGAGCCACGACCCGACGCTGCCGAGAGCCCCGCCGACGGAGCCGGCGAGTTCGTCCATGTCGATCGTGCGGCCGATGCGCTGGGCGAGCACGCTGTTCTCATAGAGCCCGCGCAGGCGCTTCACGTATTCAGGCACCTGCACGATCAGGTTCGTGACCTCATGCGCGATCTTCGGCAGGCCGATCAGCAGCACGCCTGCGAGAACCAGCACCACGAGGCTCATCACGGCAGCGACCGCCAAGGCGCGCGGCCAGCCCCAACCCGTCAGCCGGGCCACGAAGGGCTGCAGGATATAGGCGATGCTGAAACCGGCCACGAAGGGCAGCAGCGCTTCCCGAAGCACGAACAGCAGAAGGCCGAGGACGACGAGAAGGCCGGTCCAGAACGCGAATTGTCGTTGCAGGGTCATGCCCGGACCGTCCGAAAGGAAGCCGCCTTACGCGGTCATGTGGCGCAGCCACCGGGCGAGATAGGCGCCCGCGGACGCAACGGTCAAGGCCGCCACGACCGCCGCGCCCTCGTCTGCCCAGGGATCGACGGGAAATCCGAAGGCCGATCCGCCCAGAACCGCCGCGGCGAACGCGATCTGCGCGGCGGTGTTCGCCTTCGACACGAAGACGGGCTTGATCGCCATCGGCTTGTCGAGCACCCAGCTCAGCACGATCGCGCTGACGATCATGATGTCGCGCGACACGACCGCGATCGCGAGCCATCCCGGCACCATGCCCACGACCGCCAGCGTGACGTAGATCGAAACGAGCAGCGCCTTGTCGGCCAGCGGATCGAGATAGGCGCCGAGCACCGTGCGCATGTCGAAGCGCCGCGCGATGAAGCCGTCCACCGCGTCCGAGATCCCGGCCACCATGAAGGCGGCGAAGGCGAGCCCCCAGTTCTGGCGGCCGATCATCGCGACCGTGACCGGAACCAGGACGAGCCGCATGATGGTGATCAGATTGGGGATCATGATGCCTCTGTGGTCGACCTCACCAATGTAGGGAGTGCCGCTTCGGAAATCGACGCCCCGGAACATGCCGGACTTGCCTTCGACGGAGCCGGACCTTACTCCGGGCCCCGCGCGATCAGGAGACGTCCATGACCGACCGGGACAGCAAGGGGCTCACTTACGCCGATGCGGGCGTCGACATCGATGCGGGCAACGCGCTCGTCGATGCGATCAAGCCGCTTGTGCGCGCGACGCGCCGGCCGGGGGCGGATGCGGAGATCGGCGGCTTCGGCGGTCTCTTCGACCTCAAGGCCGCCGGCTTCCGCGATCCCGTGCTCGTCGCAGCCAATGACGGCGTCGGCACGAAGCTCAAGATCGCGATCGAGACGAACATCCACGACACGATCGGCATCGATCTCGTGGCCATGTGCGTCAACGACATCATCGTGCAGGGCGCCGAACCCCTCTTCTTCCTTGACTATTTCGCAACCGGGAAGCTCGCGCCGGACGTCGGCGCGAAGGTCGTCAAGGGCATCGCGCAAGGCTGCCTCTTGGCGGGCTGCGCGCTCATCGGCGGCGAGACGGCCGAAATGCCGGGCGTCTATCAGGGCGGCGATTACGATCTCGCGGGCTTCTCCGTCGGCGCCGCGGAACGCGGGACGCTCCTGCCGCGGCCGGATGTCGGCCGGGGCGACGTCCTGATCGGCCTTCCCTCCTCGGGCGTGCATTCGAACGGCTATTCCCTCGTCCGGCGCATCGTGGCCCGCGCGGGTCTCGGCTGGAACGAGCCCGCTCCCTTCGCCCCCGACACCACGCTCGGCGCGGCGCTGCTGGAGCCGACTCGGATCTATGTGAAGCAGCTGCTGACCGCCATCCGTACGACGGGCGGCATCAAGGCGCTCGCCCACATCACGGGCGGCGGCTTCATCGACAACATTCCCCGCGTGCTGCCCGACGGCACCGGCGTCGTCATCGATCTCGACGCGATCCCGGTCCTCCCGGTCTTCCGTTGGCTGGCAGCGACCGGCGGCGTCGTCGAATACGAAATGCTCCGCACCTTCAACTGCGGCATCGGCATGGTGATCGCGGTCGACCCCGCAAAGCTCGACGAGGTGGAAGCCGCGTTGTCGGCAGCGGGCGAAAAGCCCGTCCGTCTCGGCGAAGTCGTCGCTGCCGGCGAGGGCGAACGCGTCATGACGCGCGGACGTCTCGCGCTGTGAGCACGAAGCGCGTCAAGACCGCGATCCTGATCTCCGGGCGCGGATCGAACATGACCGCCCTCATCGAGGCGGCGGCCGATCCGTCATATCCGGCCGAGATCGCGCTGGTGCTTTCGAACAGGCCCGGCGCGCCGGGGCTCGACCGCGCGGCCGCCGCGGGCCTCCCGACCGCGACCGTCGACCACAAGGCCTTTGCCGACCGCGAGAGCTTCGAACGCGCCGTCGATGCCCGCCTCGAGGAGGCCGGGATCGAACTCGTCTGCCTCGCAGGCTTCATGCGCGTCCTTACGCCCTGGTTCATCACGCGCCGGACGGGTCGTCTCATCAACATCCACCCGTCGCTGATGCCCTCCTTCCGGGGTCTTCACACCCATGAACGAGCCATCGAGGAAGGCGTGAAGATCCACGGCTGCACGGTCCACCATGTGGTGCCGGACGTCGATGCGGGCCCGATCATCGCGCAGGCCGCCGTGCCGGTGCTCTCGGACGATACGCCCGACACCCTCGCCGCCCGCGTCCTCGAAGCGGAGCATCGGGTCTATCCCTATGCGCTCGCGCTCGTGGCTTCGGGCATGGCCGTTCTCGACGGCAACCGCGTCCGCATCGCCGACGACCGGCCCTGCCCGGCGCTGATCAGCCCGCATCGCGGCGCCTGACCGCATTTCCGCCACGCCCGGGCCGCCTTTCGGCCCGCCGAATCGCAGCAGATCCGACCCGCAGACGGAGTTCGCGGGATGGATCGGACCTGCATGAACGGCTTTTCCCCCTCGGCGCTCATGCTGGTGGCCGCCAGCTGCCTGCTCGGCATCGCCATCGCGGTCGAGGTCATGGCGGCCGTGCTCTGATCAACCGCCGCGGCACGGTGCCGCTCGGGTTGTCGCGCGACCGGGCCGAAGGTATAAGCCCGCCGAATTCCCGTTTTACCTTCCGAACCCAGCAGGTACGAGCATGGCCCTCGAACGCACTTTCTCGATCATCAAACCCGACGCGACCGAGCGGAACCTCACCGGCAGCGTCAACGCCGTCATCGAGAAGGCGGGCCTGCGGATCGTCGCGCAGAAGCGCATCCGGATGACCCGCGAGCAGGCCGAGACCTTCTACGGCGTGCACCGCGAGCGTCCCTTCTTCGGCGAGCTCGTCGACTTCATGGTCTCCGGCCCGGTCGTCGTGCAGGTGCTCGAAGGCGACAACGCCATCGCGCGCTACCGCGAAGTGATGGGCGCCACCAACCCGGCCAATGCGGCCGACGGCACCATCCGCAAGCTCTTCGCCAAGTCGGTCGGCGAGAACACGGTTCACGGTTCCGACGCTCCGGAGACCGCCGCCGTCGAAATCGCCCAGTTCTTCTCGGGCAACGAAATCGTCGGCTGACGCCGCGGTCCTTCGTACCCTCCTGACGACGATGACGGCGGCTTCGGCCGCCGTCGCTGTTTCCGGCAAGACACACCGCCCCTGAAATCGTCATCGGCGCGCAAGGCCTGTGGGTAACGGGGGAAGCTCGGTCCGCGCGGAACGGAGACGCGTCTTGCCGCTTGTTCGGTGCTAACTGAACGATCGTCCGAACCGCCGACCCGAGGATCGTCCGCCCATGGCGAACAACGTCGCCCGCCTGCCCGATCCGGAACCCCAATTCCGTACCGCTCCGAACAATATCGAGGCGGAGCAGGCATTGCTCGGCGCGGTCCTCGTGAACAACGACGCCTTCTACCGCGTCTCGGACTTCCTCGAACCAGACCACTTCTTCGAAGAGATCCACAAGCGGATCTTCGAGGTCGCCCAATCGCTGATCCGCGCGGGCAAGCTCGCCACGCCGATCACCATGAAGACCTTCCTGGGCGACCAGGATCTCGGCGGCCTCACCGTGTCGCAATATCTCGCGCGGCTTGCCGCGGAAGCGACCTCGGTCATCAATGCCGACGCTTACGGCCGCACGATCTATGATCTCGCGATGCGCCGCCGGTTGATCCGGATCGGCGAGGACATGGTCAATGTCGCCTTCGACGCGCCCGTCGAGGCCTCGCCCCGCGAACAGATCGAGGAAGCCGAACGCGCGCTCTACGAACTCGCGGAAAGCGGACGCTATGAGGGTGGCTTTCTCGGCTTCTCGGACGCGCTCCGCGCTGCGGTCGACATGGCGGCGGAAGCCTACAAGCGTGACCGCAAGCTCTCCGGCATCGCGACCGGCATGACCGATCTCGACCGGATGATGGGCGGCCTGCAGCCCTCCGACCTCGTGATCCTTGCGGGCCGTCCGGCCATGGGCAAGACGTCGCTCGCCACCAACATCGCCTTCAACGTGGCTCAGGCCTATCACGGCGAGAAGCAGCAGGACGGCAACATCAAGCGGATGGACGGCGGCATCGTCGGCTTCTTCTCGCTCGAAATGTCGGCCGAACAGCTCGCCACCCGTATCATCGCCGAGCAGTCGGGCGTCGCCTCCTACAAGATCCGCCGCGGCGAGATCCGCGAGGACGAGTTCGGCCGCATCGCGGATGCGGCGCGCGAGATGGAGCGCGTGCCGTTCTATATCGACCAGACCGGCGGCATCTCGATCGCGCAGCTCACCGCCCGCGCCCGCCGCCTCAAGCGCCAGAAGGGCCTCGACCTTCTGGTGGTCGACTACCTCCAGCTTCTTTCGGGTTCGTCCAAGAAGGGCGAGAACCGCGTGCAGGAACTCACGGAGATCACCACGGGCCTGAAGGCGCTCGCCAAGGAGCTTTCGGTTCCGATCATCGCGCTGTCCCAGCTCTCGCGTCAGGTCGAGAACCGCGACGACAAGCGACCGCAGCTGTCGGATCTGCGTGAATCCGGCTCGATCGAGCAGGACGCGGACGTGGTGATGTTCGTCTATCGCGAGGAATATTACCTCAAGAACAAGGAGCCGAAGCCCGGCACCGAAGAGCATTTCAAATGGCAGGCCGAGATGGATCAGGTCCACGGCCGCGCCGAAGTGATCATCGGCAAGCAGCGTCACGGACCCACCGGCACCGTCCAGCTGCAATTCGACGCCGAGATCACGCGCTTCTCGAATCTCGCGAGCGAGGACAATCTCCCCGAGCGGATGTAAGTCCCTTCGGGGACCGACGAACGGAACCTCCTTTCCGGGAAGGCGCGTTGCGCCCGCCCGACGGAGGATTCCTTCGCGAGCCGCCCTTGCGCCTCGAGGAGCTTCCATGACCTCCGCCGAACTCGTGATCGACCGCTCCGCGACGGTGATGAACCGTCGCCGCCTCGCGCGGCTGGTCGGCTCGGCGGAATGTGCGGCCGTGGTCAAGGCCGACGCCTACGGCACCGGATTGGAAGGCGCCGTGCGGGCGCTTGCGGCCGACGGCTGCCGCACCTTTTTCGTGGCCCATCCGAGCGAGGGCATCCGCGCGCGCGAGGTCGCTCCGGATGCGGTGATCTATGTCCTGAACGGATTGGCGCCGGGTACGGCGGGCGATTACGGGCCGTGGCGCCTGCGCCCGGTCCTCGGCTCGCCCGAAGACATCTCGGAATGGCAGGACTATGTGCATGCGACGGAGCTTCCGGGCGAGGCGGCGGTGCATGTGGATACCGGCATGAACCGGCTCGGCCTTGCGCCCGCCGATTGGGGCGACGTCGCCGCACGCCGACGCGACAACACGCTCGGTTTCGAAATCACGCTTTTGATGAGCCATCTCGTCTCAGCCGAGGAACCCGAAGCCGGTATCAATGGGCGCCAGATCGCTTCCTTCGCCGAAGCGCGCGCTCTTTTCCCGGGCGTGAAGGGAAGCCTCGCCAATTCCGCCGGTATCTTTCTCGGCCCCGACGCGCATCACGATCTTGTCCGGCCCGGCTATGCGCTTTACGGCGGCAATCCACTGCCCGGCGAACGGAACCCCATGGAACCGGTCGTGCGGCTGTCCGTCCCTCTCCTTCAGGTCAGGGACGTCCGGCCGGGCGATGCGGTCGGCTACAACGGCACGTGGATCGCGGGTCGCCCGAGCCGCATCGCGACGGTCTCGCTCGGATATGCCGACGGCTTCCTCCGGTCGGGCTCCGCACCGACGGGCGTGCACGCGGCCGAGGCCGTCGTCGCGGGCGTGGTGTGTCCGGTGGCGGGCCGGATCTCGATGGATCTTCTCGCGCTCGACGTGACGGACGTTCCCGGCGCGAAGCGCGGCGACGAGGCCATGTTCATCGGCGGCGAACTCGACATCGATCGCGTGGGCCGCAATGCAGGCACGATCGGCTACGAGATCCTCACCCAGCTCGGCCGCCGCCATCCCCGTCGGGAGGTCCGCTGATGGCCAAACGTTCCAACAGCTTCGCCTGCCAGTCCTGCGGCGCCGTCTACGGGCGTTGGCAGGGCCGCTGCGACGCCTGCGGCGGCTGGAACACGATCGCGGAGGAAAGCGCGCCCCCGCCCTTGCCGGGCGGCTCGGCCCCGCGCGGCCCCGGCGGGCGGACCAAGGGCCGCGTCTTTCCGCTCGAAGGCCTCACCGGGTCGAGCATGGACGCGCCGCGCGTTCCCTCCGGCATCGCCGAACTCGACCGCGTGACTGGCGGCGGCTTCGTGCGCGGCTCCGTGATCCTGCTCGGCGGCGATCCGGGCATCGGCAAGTCCACCCTTCTGATGCAGGCCTGCGCCGCCGTCGCGAAGAGCGGCCGCCGCGTCGTCTATATCTCCGGCGAAGAAGCGGTCGGGCAGGTCAGGCTCCGTGCCGAACGCCTCGCGCTGGCCGATGCGCCCGTCGAACTCGCTTCCGAGACCAATGTCGAGGACATCATCGCGACGCTCTCGCAGGGCGGAGCGCCGACCCTCGTCATCATCGATTCGATCCAGACCATGTGGTCGGAAGCGGTAGAGTCCGCGCCCGGCACGGTGACGCAGGTCCGCGGCTCGGCACAGGCGCTCATCCGCTACGCCAAGACCAGCGGCTCCGCGCTGATCCTCGTCGGCCACGTCACCAAAGACGGCCAGATCGCGGGGCCGCGCGTCGTGGAACACATGGTCGATGCGGTCGCGTCCTTCGAGGGCGACGGGGCCCACCATTTCCGCATCCTGCGCGCCGTGAAGAACCGTTTCGGCCCCACCGACGAAATCGGCGTGTTCGAAATGACGGGCACGGGCCTCGCCGAGGTCCCCAACCCGTCGGCGCTCTTCCTTGCGGGCCGCGACACGGGTTCACCGGGCACTGCCGTCTTCGCGGGCATGGAAGGCACGCGCCCGCTCCTCGTGGAATTTCAGGCCCTCGTGGCCCCCTCCTCGCTCGGCACGCCCCGCCGCGCCGTCGTCGGATGGGACCCGAGCCGCCTGTCCATGGTCATCGCCGTTCTCGAAGCGCATGCGGGCCTCAGGCTCGGCCAATACGACGTCTATCTGAACGTCGCGGGCGGCCTGAAGATCACGGAACCGGCCGCCGACGCCGCCGCAGCCGCCGCGCTCGTCTCGTCCCTCACCGGCGCGCCGCTGCCGCCCGACCGCGTCTATATCGGCGAGATCGCGCTGACGGGCGCCCTTCGTCCTGCCGCGCAGACGCCCGCTCGGCTCAAGGAGGCGGCGAAGCTCGGCTTTTCCACCGCCTTTCTGCCCCGCGCCGGGCTCGACGGTCGCGGCTCGTCGCCCATGCGCCACGATGCGGCGGGCGACGTCACCGATCTCGTCTCCGGCATCGCCGCACTCGCCCCGCGTGCGCGGCGCGCGCTCGCCTCCGAACGTGGGTGACGGGTCGTCCCGTCGCCGCTATAAGGGCCCGCATTCCCGAACCAAGCAGTCGAATCCGAGGTGGCGATGAGCCAACTGCCGGTCAACGTCCTGGACATCGCCATCGTGGGCGTCGTCCTTCTGTCCGCCATTCTCGCATCGGTGCGCGGTTTCACGCGCGAGGTGCTGGCGATCGGCAGCTGGGTCGCGGCGGGCTTCGCCGCCTATGCCTTCCACCCGCTCGTCCTGCCGTTCCTCGAACCCTATATCACGAACAAGCAGCTCGCGCTCGCCGCCGCCATCGCGTCCGTCTTCTTCGCCGTGCTGATCATCGTCTCGATCATCACGGTGAAGATTTCCGACCTGATCCTCGATTCGAGCATCGGCGCGCTCGACCGCACGCTCGGCTTCATGTTCGGCGCCGTCCGCGGCTTTCTCATCGCCGTCGTGGCCTTCATGTTCTTCGACTATCTCGTCGGCGAAGGCCGCCAGCCCGACATGCTGCGCGACGCGCGCCTGCGCCCCTTCCTGAAACAGGCGGGCGACGGGCTCTTCGCGCTGATGCCGGACGACCCGAAGATCCCTGGCCTCGGCAAGCCGAAGGGCGAGACGCAGGCAGCGCCCGCACCGGCGCCGACCGGCGGCACCGCTGCTGCTCCCGCCCCCGCTCCGGCAAAGCCCGCCGACCAGCAGGGGCTCAAGCAACTCATCGAATCGACCGGCGGAACCCGGTAGACGCGTTGATAAATCGCGCCGGCGGGCGCATATACGAACGGACGCAACGGGCTGCGTCGACGCGGATCTCTTCCATGACCGATATCGAATTCGACCTCGATGCCGACCGGCTTCGCGAAGAGTGCGGCGTATTCGGCATTTTCGGACATCCCGAAGCCGCCGCGATCACCGCTCTCGGCCTGCATGCGCTCCAGCATCGCGGCCAGGAAGCCGCAGGCATCGTGGCCTTCGACGGCAAGCGCTTCCATTCGGAACGCCGCCTCGGCCTCGTGGGCGACAACTTCTCCGACCGCGCCGTCATCGAACGGTTGAAGGGCTCGTCGGCCATCGGTCACGTCCGCTATTCCACGACCGGCGAAACCATCCTGCGCAACGTGCAGCCGCTCTTCGCCGAGCTGCATGGCGGCGGCTTCGCGGTCGCGCACAACGGCAATCTCACCAACGGCCTCACGCTGCGTCGCGAGCTCGTGCGCGAGGGCGCGATCTGCCAGTCGACGACCGACACCGAGGTCGTCCTCCACCTCGTGGCCCGCAGCAAGCGCACCCGCTTCGTGGACAGCTTCGTCGACGCGATCCAGCGCCTCGAAGGCGCCTACGCCTTCGTCGGCCTCACCAACAAGAAGCTCGTCGGCGCGCGCGATCCGCTCGGCATCCGCCCGCTGGTTCTCGGCGAGCTCGACGGCTGCTTCATCCTCGCCTCCGAGACCTGCGCGCTCGACATCATCGGCGCCCGCTTCATCCGCGACATCGAGAACGGCGAAGTGGTCGTCATCGACGAGACCGGCCTTCAGTCCCTGAAGCCGTTCCCGCCCGCGGCCGCACGGCCCTGCATCTTCGAGTTCATCTATTTCGCGCGGCCGGACTCCATCGTGCACGGCCGCCCGGTCTACGACGTCCGCAAGCGCATGGGCGCGGAACTCGCGGCCGAATCCGGCATCGAAGCCGACGTGGTCATCCCGGTGCCCGACTCCGGCGTGCCCGCCGCGCTCGGCTACGCGCAAGCGTCGGGGATCCCGTACGAGCTCGGGATCATCCGCAACCACTATGTCGGCCGCACCTTCATCCAGCCGACGCAGTCGGTCCGCGAGCTGGGCGTGCGCATGAAGCACTCGGCCAACCGATCGGTGGTCGCGGGCAAGCGCATCGTGCTGATCGACGATTCGATCGTACGCGGCACCACTTCGGTGAAGATCGTGCAGATGATGCGCGAGGCCGGCGCCAAGGAAGTGCATTTCCGCATTTCCAGCCCGCCGATCACCCATCCCGACTATTACGGGATCGACACGCCCGAGCGCGAAAAACTCCTCGCCGCGACCCATTCGCTCGAAGAGATGCGCCGCTATATCGGCTGCGACTCTCTCGCCTTCCTCTCCGTCGACGGCATCTACCGCGCGATGGGCGAGCCCGGCCGCGATCCCGCCGCGCCGAAATTCACCGACCACTGCTTCACGGGCGACTATCCGACCGCGCTTACGGACAAGTCCGTCGAAACGCCGCGCCAATTGGCGCTTCTGGCCGAAGCCGGCTGATCATCCGGAACCCAGCATGTCCAAGATCCTCGCGAATCGCATCGCCCTGATCACCGGGGCGTCCCGCGGCATCGGCCGCGCGGCCGCCTTGGCCTTCGCCGAAGCGGGCGCCCATATCGTCGCCGTCGCGCGTACGCAGGGCGCGCTCGAGGAGCTCGACGACGCCATCCGCGAGAAGGGCTCGACCGCGACGCTCGTGCCCATGGACCTCAAGGACATGGAAGCGATCGACCGTCTCGGCGCCGCGATCTACGAGCGGTGGGGCAAGCTCGACGTCTTTCTCGGCAACGGCGCCGTGCTCGGGCCGATCTCGCCGCTCGGCCATGTCCAGCCCAAGGCATGGGACGAGGTGATGACGGTCAACGTCACCGCGAATTGGCGCTTCATCCGCTCGCTCGATCCGCTGCTGCAGGCGTCGGACGCCGGCCGCGCCATCCTTGTGTCGTCCGGCGCCTCCTGGAAGCGCATGGCCTATTGGGGCCCCTACTCGGTCTCCAAAGCCGCGGTGGACGCTCTCGGCTCCACCTATGCGGCGGAAACCGCCTCGACCAAGGTCAAGGTGATGATGGTCAATCCGGGTCCGCTGCGCACCGACATGCGCGCCTCCGCGCTGCCCGGCGAGGATCCGATGACGCTGGAAACGCCCGAGGATCTCGCGCCTTGGTTCGTGAAGCTGGCCGCGCCGGATTGGAACGAGAGCGGCCGGATCTTCGACTTCCCCAGCCGCAAGGTGCTGAGCTACCGCTTCCCGGAGTGATCCTCAGCGCCCTTCGCGGCGATTGAGGAAGGCGATCCGTTCGAGCATGTGCACGTCCTGCTCGTTCTTCAGCAGCGCGCCGTGCAGCGGGGGGATCAGCTTCTTCGCGTCCTTCTCGCGCAGCGTCTCGGGCGAGATGTCTTCGGCCATCAAAAGCTTCAGCCAGTCGAGCAGTTCCGAGGTCGACGGCTTCTTCTTGAGGCCCGGCACATCGCGCAGTTCGAAGAAGAGACGCAGCGCTTCGGCCGTCAGCCGCTTCTTGATGTCGGGGAAATGCACCTCGACGATCCGCTCCATCGTCTCCTGATCGGGGAAGCGGATGTAGTGGAAGAAGCAGCGGCGCAGGAACGCGTCGGGCAGTTCCTTTTCGTTGTTCGAGGTGATGATCACCACCGGGCGCCGCTTCGCGCGGATCGTCTCGCCGGTCTCGTAGACATGGAATTCCATGCGGTCGAGTTCGAGCAGAAGGTCGTTCGGGAATTCGATGTCGGCCTTGTCGATCTCGTCGATCAGAAGAACCGGCCGCGTCTCGCCCGCGAAGGCCTCCCACAGCTTGCCGCGCCGGATGTAGTTCCGGATCTCGGAGACGCGGGGATCGCCGAGCTGGCTGTCGCGCAGACGCGACACGGCATCGTATTCATAAAGTCCTTGAGCGGCTTTCGTCGTGGACTTGATGTGCCACGTGATGAGCGGAGCGCCGAGCGCGCGGGCGATTTCCTCCGCTAGAACGGTCTTTCCGGTCCCCGGCTCGCCCTTCACCAGAAGCGGACGTTCGAGCACGATCGCGGCATTGACCGCGACGGTCAGATCCTCGGTGGCGACGTAGGACTCGGTACCTTCGAAACGCATGGGGCCCCCTTTTCGGCGCGACCGCAGACTGTCGGTCCCGCCGCCGGGGGTCAAGCGCACGCTCAGCCGATGTAGAAATCCGCCTTGGTCAGATCGGCGAGCTTCACGCCGACGAGATCGACGCCGCCGGTGCCGAGATCGAGATGGACGTCCGCTCCCACCTGCCGTGCCGCGGCGAGTGCGTCGACGGCCGACGCATAGAGCCCGCCGGAGATCTTGAGCGCATCAACCGTCGTGCCCGGAATGAAATCGAGAATCCGGTCGACGCCGCATCCCGGCGCGAAAACGAAGAGATCCGAACCGGCTCCGCCGACGAGCACGTCGTTTCCCGTCCCGCCGGTCAGAACGTCGTTGCCGCCGCCGCCTTCGAGCCTGTCGGCACCCGCGCCGCCGGTCAGCCCGTTGCCGTACGCGTTTCCGAGGATCCGGTCGTTGAAGGCCGAGCCCAGGACCGATTCGATGCCCGCATAGACGTCGCCGTTCGCCTGTCCGCCCGCGCCCTTGCCCGTCGCCAGATCGACGATCACCGCGCCGGGCGCCGCGGCGTAATCGGCGAGATCGTTGCCGGCGCCGCCTTCAAGCCGGTCGGCGCCCGCTCCGCCGATCAAGGTGTCGGCACCGCCGCCGCCCGTAAGCGTGTCCGCCCCCGCTCGTCCCTCGAGCCGGTTGGCCGCGATGTTCCCTCTGACGAGATCGGACGCGCTTCCGCCGATCGCGTTTTCGATGAGAGACCTAACGTCGCCTTCGAACTGAAAGGCGTTCGCCACCATGCCGGGCGCATATCGGCCGCCGCCGAAGGAGGCCTGCGGGCCGCCGACGGGATCGGCCAGAGCGACCCAGCCGCCCGGATTCAGATCGAGGTGAAGCGCGCGCGAGAAGGAAGAAAGGTCGTAAGTGTCCCGCCCGCCGCCGTCCCAAACGGTCTCGTAGATCTTGTTGCCGTCGGTTACCCCCTGCCCGACGCCGTCGACGAAGCCCTCGCCGGTGGTGCCGTTCCAGCGATAGATCGTATCGCCCGCATGCGTCCTGAAATTCGCTCCGTAGAGCGTCTGCAGCGCCGCGACGTCGTATTGCATCGGCGTATGCGGATGACTTCCTGCCGCCACGACATTGTATCCGGCGCCCGGAAACGCATCGTAGGACATCACGGTGAAGTCGTTTCCGTCGATCGCGGGCGAAAGAGCGGGGAAGCCCCCCGAAACCTCGAACGGGTGCTTGAGGCCGAGGGCATGGCCGATCTCGTGCATCGCCGCGAGATGATCGAAGCTGCCGACGGCAGGCACGGCCGACCAATCGCTCCGGAACCACACGTCGCCGCCCGCGCCCGCATCCGGATAATAGGCCCAGGCGAAGGCGCTCCCGTCCTTGTCGACCGCGGCGGATCGTCCGAAGCGGAGATCGGCGTCCCCGCCCGCTTCCGTGAAGCTCAGATTCGCGACCGCCGCATAATCGGCGAGAATGGAGCGCACATAGCTCTGTTGCGCGGCCGTGAAGGCGACGAAGCCGTCCTGCGGTTCAGGAGCGGCGGACCACGCGTAATCGGAGCCGTAGGCAGCCGCCGTTCCGGGAAAGGCGAAGGTCAGCGCGCCGGTACTCCAGCGGACGCCGCTGAGCAGCCCGTCCACGGCGGTGTTCCCGGTCGGCGAATATTCGGCGGCGGATGCGGTCATCGGGGTCTCCTGCGGGTCCGGCGTCGACCTCATGCCGGGCGAATGCGGCATATTCGGGTTTCCGACGGTCATTTCGGGCATAAGCGGCCGGAGTTCGCGGCCCGCCTTCCCGCACTTGCCCCGGAGCCGCGGAGGGTGAGAGAAAGAGCGCATGGATTTTCGTTATAGAGACGGTTCCGGCATCCGGACGATCAATGTCCCGCAATGGGCGATCGCCATTCTCGCGGCGCTCGCCTTCGCCTTGGGCCTGTCCGTCGTCGTCCTCGGCTTCGGGCTGTTCCTGCTGATCGTTCCGCTGCTGATCATCGCAGGGATCATCGCCCGCTGGCGCCTGCGTCGCATGCTGCGCGAAGCCGAGCGCAGGGCTTCGGAAGGCGGGGGTCCAGGCGGTTCCGGCGCGATCGAGGTGGAATATCGCGTCGTCGAGGAACGGACCGAGACGCGCGGGCCGGGAGAGCGGTGAGATGCTGCTGGGCTTCTTCGGCAATCTCCGGGCCGCGAAGATCCCCGTCACATTGCGGGAATATCTGACCCTGCTCGAAGCGCTGGAGAAGGATCTGGCCGAGCGTTCGGTCGAGAACTTCTATTTCCTCGCCCGCTCCTGCCTCGTGAAGGACGAGCGGAATCTCGACAAGTTCGATCGCGTCTTCGCCGCGTCCTTCAAGGGGTTCGACTCGCTGGCCGAACTCGTCGAAGCCGCCGAGGTGCCGGACGAATGGCTGCGCAAGCTCGCCGAAAAATACCTCACCGACGAGGAAAAGGCGCAGCTCGAAGCGCTCGGTTGGGAGGAGCTCTGGAAGCGCCTCAAGGAGCGGCTTGCCGAGCAGAAGGGCCGTCATCAGGGCGGCAGCAAATGGATCGGCACGGCGGGCACCTCGCCCTACGGCGCCTACGGCTACAATCCCGAAGGCATCCGCATCGGTCAGGACAAGAACCGCAACAACCGGGCCGTGAAGGTCTGGGACAAGCGCGAGTTCAAGGATCTCGACGACGGCGTGGAGATCGGAACGCGCGCGATCAAGATCGCGCTGCGGCGGCTCCGCAAATTCGCCCGGACGGGCGCGCTCGAAGAACTCGATCTCGACGGCACGATCCGGGAGACCGCCAACAAGGGCTGGCTCGACGTCCGCCTGCGGCCCGAACGTCGAAACGCGATCAAGGTACTGCTCTTCCTCGACGTGGGAGGCTCGATGGACGCTCATGTCGAGCAGGTCGAGGAGCTGTTCTCCGCCGCCCGCAGCGAGTTCAAGCATCTCGAATTCTTCTACTTTCACAATTGCGTCTATGAGGGCGTGTGGAAGTCGAACGCCCGGCGTCGGACGGAGACGACGCCGACGCTCGACGTGATCCGGACCTTCGGCTCCGACTACCGCGTCGTCTTCGTCGGCGACGCCTCGATGAGCCCCTACGAGATCGCGATTCCCGGCGGCTCGGTCGAACATTGGAACGAGGAGGCGGGCGAAGTCTGGCTGCAGCGCCTTTTCGACCACTTCCCCCGCTCGATCTGGATCAACCCCGTCCGCAAGAACCTGTGGGGCTATACGCAGTCGATCTCGCTGATCCAGCGCCTGATCGGGCCCGCCCGCATGGTCCCGCTCACTCTCGACGGGCTCGATCAGGGAATGCGGGAACTCGTCCGCTGAGCGGACGGCGGCACCCCGTCAGACGGCCGCATCGCCCCGCGCCCAGCCGTCCTTCGTCTCGGCGATGAAATCGTCGAGGCGACCCGCGGCGATGGCGGCGCGCAGGCCCGCCATCAGGTCCTGATAATAAGCGAGGTTGACCCAAGTCAGCAGCATCATGCCGAGGATCTCGCCCGCCTTCACCAGATGGTGGAGATAGGCCCGCGAATAGTCCCGCGCGGCCGGGCAGGACGACCCCGGGTCGAGCGGCCGCGGATCCTCCGCATGCCGTGCATTGCGCAGATTGATCTTGCCGAAGCGCGAGAAGGCCAAGCCGTGCCGGCCCGCGCGCGTCGGCATCACGCAATCGAACATGTCGACGCCGCGCCGCACGCTTTCGACGATGTCGTCGGGCGTACCGACGCCCATCAGATAGCGGGGCTTGTCCTTGGGAAGATGCGGCTCCGTCGCTTCGATCATGCGCAGCATGACCTCTTGCGGTTCGCCGACCGCGAGGCCGCCGATCGCGTAGCCCTTCAGTTCCATTGCCGCGAGCGCCTGCGCGCTGCGTTCGCGGAGCGCAGGAACCGCTCCGCCCTGAACGATGCCGAACATCGCCCGGCCGGGCTGGTCGCCGAAGGCGGTCCTGCAACGTTCCGCCCAGCGCAGCGACAATTCCATCGCCCGCTCGGCCTCGGCGTCGCTGCAGGGCAGCTTCACGCATTCGTCGAGCTGCATCTGGATGTCGGAGCCGAGCAGGCCTTGGATCTCTATCGAGCGCTCGGGCGTCAGCTCATGGGCCGAGCCGTCCACATGCGAACGGAACGTCACGCCCTTCTCGTTCAGTTTCCTGAGCTGCGCGAGCGACATGACCTGAAACCCGCCCGAGTCCGTGAGGATCGGGTAAGGCCAGTTCATGAGCTTATGCAGGCCGCCGAGCCGTGCGACGCGCTCCGCGCCCGGGCGCAGCATCAGGTGATAGACGTTGCCGAGCACGATGTCCGCGCCGAGCGCCTTCACCTGTTCGGGATACATCGCCTTCACCGTCGCGGCGGTCCCGACCGGCATGAAGGCCGGCGTCCGGATGACGCCGCGGGGCATCGAGATCTCGCCCGTCCGGGCCTTGCCGTCGGTCGCCGCGATCGAGAAACCGAACCGTTCCGCCTGCGTCATTCCGCGTCTCCCGGAGCGGCCCTGAAGAGAAGGGACGCGTCGCCGTAGGAATAGAAGCGATAGCCCGAGGCGATGGCATGCGCATAGGCCGCCTTCATCCTGTCGAGGCCGGAAAAGGCGCCGACCAGCATGAAGAGCGTCGAACGCGGCAGGTGGAAATTCGTCATCAGCACGTCGGCCGAGCGGATCACCGAGCCCGGCGTGATGAAGATGTCCGTGTCGCCCGCCCAGGCCGGGAAGGTCCCGTCCGGCCGGACCGCGGATTCGAGGACACGGAGGGACGTCGTGCCCACCGCCACGATCCGCCCGCCGGCCGCCCGCACGGCGTTGAGCCGTTCCGCGGTCGCGGCCGACAGCTCCCCGTATTCGGAGTGCATCTTGTGGTCGCGCGTATCCTCCGCCTTCACCGGCAGGAAGGTTCCGGCGCCGACATGGAGCGTCACCTTTTCGAGCCCGATGCCGCGGGCCGCAAGGCGATCCACGAGGTCCGGCGTGAAATGCAGTCCCGCGGTGGGCGCCGCGACGGCGCCCTCCTTATCCGCGAAGAGCGTCTGATAGTCCTTCCGGTCGGCCTCGTCGTCCGCCCGCTTGGCCGCGATGTAAGGCGGCAGCGGCATGTGCCCGAGGCGCGCGATCGCTTCGTCGAGAGCGGGGCCGGAGAAGGAGAACGCGAGAACCACTTCGCCGCCCTCCCCCTTCTCGACCGCCTCCGCGTCGAGGCTCGCGAGGAAGCAGGCATTGCTCTCGCTCTCGTCGCCGAAGCGGATCCGTTCGCCGAGCGCGAGGCGCTTCGCGGGACGCACGAAGGTGCGCCAGCGGTCCGGTGCCTCGCGCTTGTGCAGCGTCACTTCGATCCGCGCGACCGCATCCCCGCGGACCCGGATGCCGGACAAGCGTGCGGGGATGACCCGCGTGTCGTTGACGACGAGAACGTCGCCCGCACGCAGGATGTCCGGAAGGTCTCGCACGGTACGGTCCGCGAAGTCGCCTTCGACCGGCACCACGAGCATCCGCGCCGAATCACGCGGCACGGCGGGCCGGACGGCGATCCGCTCTTCCGGCAGCACGAAGTCGAAGACGTCTACACGCATAGCGAGTTCAGCACACTACTTGAGGTTGTTTTTAGTTCAAAAAATGCAATTATATTTTGAGTAAAGACCCGTAACATTATCCTTTATCTGGCGTTACTATCTCCGGTTGCTATTACAACCGAGCGCTCCCGATTATATAAAAGACGCTCTCCGCGATGATTTTCTGGGCGCGGGCGAGCGGCGTTTCAGCGTTTCTTGCGAAGCAATCGTTGTGGGCCGGCCGGGAACCTTATTCGATTACCCCGGCCGGTCTTTTTTCGTCGTCAGGCCTGATCGGCCATCCGGGCGGAGACGATCTTGTCCGGGTTGCTGACCGGCTCGCCGCGCTTGATCTTGTCCACGTTGTCCATGCCCTCGATGACCTCGCCCCACACCGTGTATTGACGGTCGAGGAAGCGGGCGTCATCGAAGCAGATGAAGAACTGGCTGTCGGCCGAGTCAGGGTTCATGGCGCGGGCCATCGAGCAGGTGCCGCGGACATGGGGCTCGGCGTTGAATTCCTGCTTCAGCTTCTTGCCCGACCCGCCCGTGCCGGTGCCGTGCGGGCAGCCCGTCTGGGCCATGAAGCCATCGATCACGCGGTGGAAGACGATGCCGTCATAAAAGCCCTCGCGCACCAGTTCCTTGATCCGGGCGACATGGTTCGGCGCCAGATCGGGACGCATGGCGATGACCACCTTCCCCTGGGTGGTTTCGAGGATCATCGTGTCTTCGGGCTTCACGTCGGCCATCGGGGCTCTCCTGTGTCTCGATTGAAAGGGTAACGCGTCACTTCACGTCGGCGGCGACGCGCATGCGGACGATCTTGTCGGGATTGCGGACGGAGCCGTTGGCCGCCTGATCGCCCTTCTTGATCTTGTCCACGACATCCATGCCGGAGACGACCTCGCCGAAGACGGTGTACTTCCCGTTCAGAAACGAGCCTTCGGCGAACATGATGAAGAACTGGGAATTGGCCGAGTCCGGGCTCTGGGCGCGCGCCATGCCGAGCGTGCCGCGCTTGAAGGGCACGTTCGAGAATTCGGCCTTCACGTTCGGCAGGTCCGATCCGCCCATGCCGGTACCGGTCGGATCGCCCGTCTGCGCCATGAAGCCGTCGATCACGCGATGGAAGACGATGCCGTCATAGAAGCCGCGGCGCGTCAGCGTCTTGATGCGCTCGACATGGGCGGGGGCGAGATCGGGCCGGAGCGCGATGACGACCTTGCCGTCCTTGGTTTCGAGGACGAGCGTGTTTTCGGGATCGCCCTTCGGCGTCTGAGCGGTCGCTTGGACAGGGGCGAAAGCGAGGAAGGCGGCGCCTGCGAGCGCGGCGAGAGCGGCGCGACGGATCATCGTGGAAACCTCCGGAACGAGTGCTGGGCGGCCTGTGGCCGCATCGGGTGTCAGGCGAATTTCGCCCGCAGGCGATCGGCCACGTCCGCCGGCACGAAACCGGAAACGTCGCCGCGCATCTTGGCGATCTGCCGCACGAGCGTGGCCGTGATGGGGCGGACCATCGGGGAAGCCGGCAGGAAGACCGTGCGGATCTCCGGCGCCATGGCGGAATTCATGCCCGCCATCTGCATCTCGTAGTCGAAATCCGTGCCGTCGCGCAGCCCGCGCACCAGAAGGGTCGCACCCGACCGGCGCGCGGCATCGACCGCGAGATCGGCGAAGGTCACGACCTCGAGCGTCGTCCCCGCACCGACGGCAGCGGAACCGACGGCCGTCCGGATCATCTCGGCGCGCTCTTCAGCGGAAAACAGCGGCGACTTGCCGGGATGCACGCCGATGGCGACGACCAACCGGTCGGCGAGCGCGCAGGCCTGCAGCAGCACGTCGACATGGCCGTTCGTGACGGGGTCGAAGGACCCGGCATAAAAGGCGACGCGGGGGGCATGTGAAACCATGCGGAAGGCTTAGCGGGTCAAAGGCGGAGGGGCAAGATTTCGAGGTCGCGAGCGCCGCGACGGTCTGCCGCCGATCCTTCGAGACGCGCCCTTCGGGCGCTCCTCAAGATGGGGGGCTATGCGTCGGCGCGGCATGCTCTATCCGTCATTGCGAGGAGCGAAGCGACGAAGCAATCCAGACGATGCCCGGCATAGAGCGCTCGGGCTGCCGTTCTCTGGATTGCTTCGCTGCGCTCGCAATGACGGAGGTGGCGTTTCTTCCGTTTGTCGAAGGCCCTCGGCGGTCGACGCCGATCCTTCGAGACGCGCCCTTCGGGCGCTCCTCAGGATGAAGGGGCTATGCGTCGGCGGCTCGTGCTTCATCCGTCATTGCGAGGAGCGAAGCGACGAAGCAATCCAGACGACGCCGGCCACAGAGCGTTCGGGTCGCCGTCTCTGATTTGCTTCGCTGCTCTCGCAATGACGGAGGTGCGGCGTGGCCGGTCAGACTTCCGTCTCGCCCTCGTCGGCCTCGCTTTCCTCGCCCTCGCCCGTATCGGAGATGCGCTCGACGGAGACGACGCGCTCGTCTTCGGCCGTGTTGAAGACGATCACGCCCTGCGTGTTGCGGCCGGCGAGGCGGATGCCCTCGACCGGGCAGCGGATCAGCTGGCCGCCATTGGTCACGAGCATGATCTGGTCGCTGGACTCGACCGGGAAGGACGCGATCAGCGGACCGTTCCGGTCGTTGACGACCATCGCGACGATGCCCTTGCCGCCGCGGCCCGTGGTGCGGATCTCGTAGGCGATGGTGCGCTTGCCGTAGCCGTTCTCGGACAGCGTGAGCACGACCTGCTCGTGAGCCGACAGCTCCGCGTAGCGCTCCTGCGAGAGCGTCGCGTCGGCCGAGCCGCCCTCCTCCGCATCCGCCACGACGTCCTCGCCGCCGGCTTCGCCGGTGACCGCGCGCCGCATCTTGAGATAGGCCGCGCGCTCGTCGGCCGAAGCCTCCACATGGCGCAAGATCGCCATGGAGATGATGCGGTCGCCGTCGGCGAGCGAGATGCCGCGCACGCCGGTCGAATCGCGACCCTTGAAGACGCGCACCTCAGGCACGGCGAAACGGATGCACTGTCCGACCGCGGTGGTCAGCAGCACGTCGTCGTTCTCCGTGCAGATCTGGACGTCGACGATGGAGTCGCCCTCGTCGAGCTTCATCGCGATCTTGCCGGCGCGGTTCACGTTGACGAAGTCGGACAGCTTGTTGCGACGGACATTGCCGGTGGTGGTGGCGAACATCACGTCCAAGAGATCCCAATCCGCCTCGTTCTCCGGCAGCGGCATGATCGTGGTGATGCGCTCGCCCTCGACGAGCGGCAGCATGTTGACGAGCGCCTTGCCGCGCGCCTGCGGGGCGGCCAGCGGAAGTCGCCAGACCTTTTCCTTGTAGACCTGCCCGCGCGACGAGAAGAACAGCACGGGCGTATGCGTCGAGGCCACGAACAGCCGGGCGACGAAATCCTCGTCGCGCGTCTGCATGCCGGAGCGGCCCTTTCCGCCGCGCCGCTGGGCACGGTAGGTCGAGAGCGGAACGCGCTTGATGTAGCCCGCATGGGAGACGGTCACGACCATGTCCTCGCGCTGGATCAGGTCTTCGTCGTCGACGTCGGCATCCCAATCCGTGATCTCGGTCTTGCGCGGGGTCGCATAGGCGGCCTTCACCTCGGCCAGCTCGTTCTTGACGATTGCCATGATGCGGGCGCGCGAGCGCAGGATGTCGAGATAGTCCGAGATCTCGGCCGACAGCTTGTTCAACTCGTCGGCGATCTCGTCGCGGCCGAGCGCGGTGAGGCGCTGCAGGCGCAGGTCGAGAATGGCGCGGGCCTGCGTCTCGGACAGACGGTAAGTACCCGCATCGGATACGCGGTGGCGCGGATCGTCGATCAGCGCGATCAGCGGCGCCACGTCGCGCGCCGGCCAATCCCGGCCCATCAGCGACTCGCGCGCCGTGTTCGGATCGGGCGCGGTGCGGATGAGATGAATGATCTCGTCGATATTCGCGACCGCGATGGCGAGGCCGACGAGCACATGGGCCCGATCGCGCGCCTTGCCGAGCAGGAACTTGGTGCGGCGGCTGACGACGACCTCGCGGAAGTCGACGAAGGCCCGGACCATGTCCAGGATGTTCATCAGCTCCGGCTTGCCGCCGTTCAGCGCGACCATGTTCGCGCCGAAGGTCGACTGCATCGGCGTGTAGCGCCACAGCTGATTGAGCACCACGTCGCCCACGGCGTCGCGCTTCAGCTCGATCACGATGCGCATGCCGTCGCGGTCGGACTCGTCGCGCAGATCGGAGATGCCTTCGATGCGCTTCTCGCGCACGAGATCGGCGATCTTCTCGATCAGCGAGGCCTTGTTCACCTGATACGGGATCTCGGTGACGATGATCGCCTCGCGATCCTTGCGGATCTCCTCGACCGTGGCGCGGGCGCGCATGATGATCGAGCCGCGGCCGAGATTGTAGGCCGCACGGATGCCGCCGCGGCCGAGAATGGTGCCGCCGGTCGGGAAATCCGGGCCCGGGACGATCTCGTTGATGTCGGCGACCGTGATCGACGGATCGTCGATATAGGCGGAGCAGGCGTCGATGATCTCGCCGAGATTGTGCGGCGGGATATTCGTCGCCATGCCGACCGCGATGCCGCCCGCGCCGTTGGCGAGCAGGTTCGGGAAGCGCGCGGGAAGGACCGTCGGCTCACGCTCCGAACCGTCGTAGTTCGGCTGGAAGTCGATCGTGTCCTTGTCGAGATCCTCGAGGATCGCCATGGCGGACTTCGCCAGACGCACCTCGGTGTAACGCATGGCCGCCGCCGGATCGCCGTCGACCGAGCCGAAATTGCCCTGGCCGTCGACCAGCGGCAGGCGCATCGAGAAGTCCTGCGCCATGCGCACGAGCGCATCGTAGATCGATTGGTCGCCGTGCGGGTGGTATTTACCGATGACGTCGCCGACCACGCGCGCGGATTTGCGATAGGGCTTGTCCGGCGTGTAGCCGTTCTCGTTCATCGAGAAGAGGATGCGCCGGTGCACGGGCTTGAGGCCGTCGCGCACGTCGGGCAGAGCGCGGCTCACGATCACGCTCATCGCGTAATCGAGATAGCTGCGCTTCATCTCGTCGGTGATCGAGACGGGGCGGATGTCCTGCGGATCCGCCCCGGGCGGCGTCTTGTCGTTCTCGGCCAACGGTCTTGTCCGATCGCTTTTTCGGGAGCCTGACCCTTAGGCGATTCCGCTTTCCGAAGCCACCCGAAAACGCCCTCTTCCCCCGGCTTTTTCGCACGATTTTTCAGGATCTTGGCTTAAGCATGGACGACTTCGCTCACCCGAAGGCCGCGACGTCGTCGCCCGAGAGCAGATCGCGCAGGTTCGGCGGCACGGGAAAGCCGTAGCCGCCCCCCGGCGAGGACCCCGAGAGGGCTCCGGAGCGGTGATGAGCGCTCGTATAGATCTCGGCACCGATCTTCTCAAGCGCAAGCACGAGGGCCTGCAAGGCATCCGCTCCGTGCGCGGCGCTTCGGCGCGGGCCTTCGGGCCATGCGATTTCGTAGGTGCAGGACCATGAGCGATCCGCGGGCAACGGTGCATAAACGGATATCACGACGGGAAAGTCGTCTGTCCCGCCGCGAAAAAAAAGTTCGTGCGTGAAAACCTTCATTCGAAAAACCTCAATACGTCATCGGCGGGATCTGCCGCCCTCTCAAGCACGCGGCATATCTCGCCATTGCTTGCTGCCAACAGGATCTCATGGAAACCATTCGGCATTGAAATTCATCGCGTCGCAACTGACTCTCGCAAATCTCTTCAAGAGAGGTCGAAATCCAACGCGACACCCCGCTGCCGAGATGCGAGGAAGCGTTTCCGACGCCTTCCGAAACCCACTGACCGCCGTCAGGCGAACCGGCTGGAGCTCTTGGCTGCTCCGGATCGAACTTTCGCTGTAAAACCAGCGACCTGACATTCACGACTTCCGCTCTGGCCCAGTCTAAAATTGTTTGAATTTTTTGAATTCGAGTCAACGACATCCCGATCACCCATTTCTAGAATAGGTATTAATTCCTTTTTTTGGCAAGCCTGTCAATCGGCGGGTTTTTGCATGCCATAGCCCCGGCAGGCCCATGCTAAATTCCGCTCCGCTTGCCCTCGGAACCCCCGATGTTCTCGGATTTTCTCGTCTCAGCCCTCGTCACGCTGCTCGTCACCGTCGATCCGCCGGGGCTCGCGCCGACCTTTCTCGGGCTCACGCAGGGGATGTCGGAGGCCCAGCGCCGTCAGGTCGCGCTTCGGGCCTCGTTGATCGCGGGCGGGATCCTTGCCGCGTCGGGCCTTTTCGGCGCGCAGCTGCTCGCCGCGCTCGGCATCGGATTGCCGGCCTTCCGCATCGCGGGCGGGATCATGCTGTTCGTGATCGCCTTCGAGATGATCTTCGCCTTCCGCAAGGAACGGCGCGACGAGACGGCGGAGAAGGCGATCACCATCGACCATGTGCGCAATGTCGCGGCCTTTCCGCTCGGCATTCCGCTGATGGCGGGACCCGGCGCGATCACGGCGACGCTGCTGCTTTCCGGCCGGTCGGAGGGCAATCCGCTGCTGCTCGTCGCGCTGATCGGCGTGATCGGCCTCGTGATGCTCGGCTGTCTCGTGAGCTTCTTCGCCGCGACGAAGATCGCGCGGTTCCTGGGCGTGACGGGCAACATCCTGCTCACGCGCCTGCTCGGCGTCGTGCTCGCGGCGCTGGCGGTGCAGTTCGTGATCGACGGCGTGAAGGCCGTAGTCTGACGCTCAGAGCGTTTCCAGCAAGCGCCGCATCAGCTTCGCCTGCGGCGCGAGCGAGGAGACGAGGCCGTATTCCTGCAGCGTATGGGCGCCGTCTCCGTCGATGCCGAGCCCGTCGATGGTGGGCGTGCCGACGGCCGCGGTGAAATTGCCGTCGCTGCCGCCGCCGGTCATCGGGACATCCTCGATGGTTCGGCCGAGTTCGGCGCCCAGCGCCCGCACGCGCTCGAACAGCGCGATCCCTTCGGGCGTCTTGGGATAGGGCGGACGGTTCATGCCGCCGGTGACGCGGACCTGCATGTCCGGACCCTCCGGCTTCAGGTTCAGGATGCGGCGGGTGTAGGCCTCGCCGTCCTCGGAATTGGTAACCCGCAGATCGACGCAGAACCGCGCGAGTTGCGGGATCGTGTTGGCGGCCGTGCCGCCGCCGACCATCCCCACCGTGGTCGTGACGCCGCGGGCATAATCGGTGAGCGACTCGATTTCGGTGATCTTGAGCGCGGCCTCGCGGATCGCGCTGCGACCCTTCGCATGCGCCGTTCCCGAATGCGCGGGGCGCCCTTCGATCTCGACGTCGAAGCGGCCGACGCCCTTGCGGGCGGTGACCACCTTGCCGCCGTCGCGGGCGGGCTCGGTCACGAGCGCGAAGGCCGCCTTGCGGCCGAGTTCCTCGATGAGGGCGCGCGTCGTCGGCGAGCCGATCTCCTCGTCGGGCGTCACGAGGAAGACGAGCGGGCGGGAGGCGGTGCCGTCCGCGGCGACGCGCCGGAAGGCCTCCAGCGCGAGAAGCGCGCCGCCCTTCATGTCGTAGACGCCGGGCCCGTAGAGCCGGTCGCCTTCTCGCCTCACGGGCAGATCCTTCGCGGACGTGCCGAGCGGATGGACCGTGTCCACATGGCTCATGATCAGCACGGGCGGCACATCCGTCCGCGGGCCTGCGCGCAGGACGAGCGTGTCGCCGAGGCCCTGCTTTCCGGCGATGCGTTCGACCGCGACCGGCGCGCCGCCGACGAAGGCGGCGACGGCATCCTGCATCCGGTCGACGGCGGCGGCTTCGTAGGTGGGGCTTTCGATTTCGGCCCAAGCGGCGGTCACCGCCGCCAACGCTTCCGAATCGAATTCCATGATCGCCCCCGCCGGTTGCATCGACGCCGAAACCATAGGCCCGCCTTTCGCCGGGGTCATCCCGCCTGCGCTTCGGGTTCCACAAGTCGCCGATAGAGGTGCCACGTGGTGTGCCCCAGCACGGGCAGCGCCACGAAGAGGCCGACGAAGAAGGGCATGGCGGCGAAGATCAGCGCGATCACGACGATCGCGGCCCAGCCGATCATCGGGCCCGGATTGGTCGTAACGGAGCGCACGCTGGTGATCATGGCCGTGATGAAATCCACCTCGCGGTCGAGAAGCAGCGGAAAGGACACGACCGTCAGCGCGAAGAGGACGAGCGACAGAACGGCGCCGTCGACATGGCCGATGACGAGGAAGAGCCACCCCTCGGGCGTCGAGACGAGGGCGGGCAGGAATTCATGCGTGGAGATCGGCTTCAGGCCGAAGAAAAGGGCCGTGAGCAGGCGGATCTGGTACATCCACATGATGAAGACGAAGAGCGTGACGAAGGCCATCCAGCCGAGTTCGCGCCGGCTCTGGGCGAAGACGACGCCCAGAACGCCGGACCATGTAAGCGGAAGTCCCGCTTCGCGGCGGCGTGAGACTTCGTAGAGCCCCACGGCCACGAAGGGGCCGATGAGCGAGAAGCCCGCGGCGAGCGGATAGACGATGACCAGCAGGTCCCAGAACGCGGCCATCGCGACCATCAGCATGCCGCCGACCGCGTAGACGCCGCCGAAGAACAGTCCGTATTCCGGCGCGGCCTGAAAATCCCGAAGCCCCGCGCCGAACGCGTCGCCGATCGCGTCGAACCCGATCTTGCGGATGACCGGATCCCGGCGCCGCGGCGCCTCCGCTTCGTCAGTTGCCGCGACCGCGGCTTCGTTCCCCCGTCCGTCGGACATGGCGCGTGCTCCCTGTTCGTCCTTTTTCGCGCGCCGTCGGGGGCCGGCACGGCTCCCTTTCCGGGAGCTTGGACCTGAGATTGCCACGGACCGGAAAGCCTTCAAAGACCCCGGAACGGGTGAGAGAAAAGTGCACGAAAACGAACAAGCCCGGGACGGACCCGGGCTCGGCACTTCGTGAAACGGAACCCGCGCGGGTCCGGGATCAGAAGGGAATGTCGTCGTCGAGATCGCCGCCGAGACGACCGCCGCCAGCCGGAGCCGGGCTGCGACCGCCACCGGAGGAGCCGCCCGCGCCGCCGCCGTACGAACCGCCGCCGCCGCCGGAATAGCCGCCCTGACGACCGCCGTAGCCGATCGAACCGCCTTCGTCGGAATCACCCGCGCCGCCGCCTTGCCCGCGCCCGTCGAGCAGCGTGAGTTCGCCGCGATAGCGCTGGAGCACGATTTCGGTCGCCTGCTTCTCGACGCCGTTCTTGTCGGTGTATTTGCGCGTCTGGAGTTGGCCTTCGAGATAAACCTTCGAGCCCTTCTTCAGGTACTGCTCGGCGATCTTCGCGAGGTTCTCGTTGAAGATGACGACGTTGTGCCACTCGGTGCGCTCGCGACGCTCGCCGGAGGCCTTGTCGCGCCAGGTCTCGGAGGTGGCGACGCTGAAATTCACGACGGGTTCGCCGTTGTTGAGCCGGCGCGTCTCGGGATCTCGCCCGAGATTGCCCACGAGGATGACCTTGTTCACGCTGCCCGACATGCCGTGCTCTCCCGTCCGTTCGCGCGGACCTTAGCCGATCCGCGCCGCCGCGCGCCCCCGAAGCCGCCCTGCAAAGCGGGTTATCCACCACGACGGCTGCGGCTTGCGAATAAGTTCCTGTTCTGTTCTTATCGCGGAAGGCGGCCCGCGACAACCCCGGGACCTGGTGGAGGTCCCTGCGGACGACGGGAGCCGACATGCAGCGAGGGCCCTGTCCGCAGGGCCCGTCGCGCATTATGTGATGGCGCGTGTCGGAAGCATCGGGCGGGCCGCAGGGGCTCGCGCGGGCAAGGTAGATTTCCAATGAGTTCCATCGACGATCTCTTCGACAAGGCCCGGGCGCCGGGTGCGGACGCACGCGTGATCGCGGTGCGCGGCGCGCGCGAGCACAATCTCAAGAACGTCGATCTGGTGATCCCGCGCGACCGGCTCGTGGTGTTCACGGGCCTGTCGGGCTCGGGCAAGTCCTCGCTCGCCTTCGATACGATCTATGCCGAGGGACAGCGCCGCTACGTCGAAAGCCTTTCGGCCTATGCGCGACAGTTCCTCGAGATGATGCAGAAGCCGGACGTCGACCAGATCGACGGCCTGTCGCCCGCCATCTCGATCGAACAGAAGACCACCTCGAAGAACCCGCGCTCGACGGTCGGGACCGTCACCGAGATCTACGATTACATGCGGCTGCTCTGGGCGCGCGTGGGCACCCCCTATTCGCCTGCGACCGGCCTGCCCATCGAGAGCCAGACGGTCTCGCAGATGGTCGACCGCGTCCTCGCGCTGCCGGAAAAGACGCGGCTCTATCTGCTCGCGCCCGTGATCCGCGGCCGCAAGGGCGAATACCGCAAGGAACTCGCGGATTTCCAGAAGCGCGGCTTCCAGCGCGTGAAGATCGACGGCGCCTATTACGAGGTGTCGGAGGCGCCCGCGCTCGACAAGAAGCTCAAGCACGACATCGACGTCGTGGTGGATCGGATCGTCGTGCGCGCGGACATGGCCGCCCGCCTCGCCGAGAGCTTCGAGACCGCGCTCGAACTGGCGGACGGCATCGCGGTGATGGAATTCGCCGACGAGAAGGAGGCGAACGGCGAGATGCGCCGCATCGTCTTCTCGCAGAAATTCGCCTGCCCGGTTTCGGGCTTCACGATCCCCGAGATCGAGCCGCGCCTCTTTTCGTTCAACAATCCGTTCGGCGCATGTCCGGCCTGCGACGGCCTCGGCCATGAGATGGCGATCGACCCGATGCTCGTGGTACCGGACGAGACGCTGACGCTGCGCGGCGGTGCGGTGGCGCCTTGGGCGCGCTCGACCTCTCCCTATTACGGCCAGACGCTCGACGCGCTGGGCGCGCATTTCGGCTTCAAGCTCACGAGCAAATGGCAGGACCTCTCGGAGGACGCGCGCAACGCGATCCTTTACGGGACCGGCGGGCAGGCCGTGCGCTTCCGTTATGACGACGGGCTGCGCGCCTACGAGGTCAACAAGCCCTTCGAGGGCGTGGTGCGCAATCTCGAACGCCGCTGGAAGGAAACGGACAGCGACTGGGCGCGCGAGGAAATCGGCCGCTACATGTCGGAAACGCCCTGCGCCGCCTGTTCGGGCTTCCGGCTGAAGCCGGAGGCGCTCGCGGTGAAGATCGCCGACAGCCATATCGGCGATGCCTCGAAGCTCTCGGTGCGCGAGGCGCAGGCTTGGTTCGGCACCCTGCCAGAACGGCTCGACGCCAAGAAGAAGGAGATCGCGGGCCGCATCCTCAAGGAGATCCGCGACCGTCTCGACTTCCTGATGGATGTGGGGCTCGACTATCTGACGCTCGGCCGCGCCTCGGGCACGCTTTCGGGCGGCGAGAGCCAGCGCATCAGGCTCGCCTCGCAGATCGGGTCGGGCCTGACGGGCGTTCTCTATGTGCTCGACGAGCCTTCGATCGGCCTTCATCAGCGCGACAACGAGCGGCTGCTGCAGACGCTCAAGCGGCTGCGCGACCTGGGCAACACCGTGATCGTCGTCGAGCATGACGAGGACGCGATCCTGCAGGCCGACCATGTGGTCGATGTGGGCCCGGGCGCGGGCATCCATGGCGGCCGGATCGTGTCGCAGGGCACGCCCGACCACGTGATGAACGACCCGAAATCGCTGACGGGCAAATATCTCACGGGCGAAATGTCCGTTCCCGTGCCCGCGAAGCGCCGCAAGCCCTCCAAGAGCCGGATGCTGCGGCTCGTCGGCGCGAAGGGCAACAATCTCAAGAACGTGACGGCGGAGATCCCGCTCGGCACCTTCACCTGCATCACGGGCGTCTCGGGCGGCGGCAAGTCGACCCTCGTGATCGACACGCTCTACAAGGCGGCCGCGCGTCGCCTGAACGGCGCGCTGGAGCACCCTGCCCCGTTCGAACGGATCGAAGGGCTCGAACATCTCGACAAGGTGATCGACATCGACCAGTCGCCGATCGGCCGCACGCCGCGCTCGAATCCGGCAACCTATACGGGCGCCTTCACGCCGATCCGCGAATGGTTCGCGGGGCTTCCGGAAGCGAAGGCGCGCGGCTACCAGCCGGGCCGCTTCTCCTTCAACGTGAAGGGCGGCCGCTGCGAGGCCTGCCAAGGCGACGGCGTCATCAAGATCGAGATGCACTTTCTGCCGGACGTCTATGTGACCTGCGACGTCTGCAAGGGCCGGCGCTACGACCGTGAGACGCTCGAGGTGAAGTTCCGTGACAAGAGCATCGCCGATGTTCTTGATTCCACGGTCGAAGAGGCCGCCGAGCTGTTCAAGGCGGTGCCGTCGATCCGGGACAAGATGGAGACGCTGAAGCGCGTCGGCCTCGACTATGTGAAGGTCGGCCAGCAGGCGACGACGCTGTCGGGCGGCGAGGCGCAGCGCGTGAAGCTGTCCAAGGAACTCTCGCGGCGCTCTACGGGGCGAACGCTCTACATCCTCGACGAGCCGACGACGGGCCTGCACTTCCACGATGTCGCGAAGCTCATGGAAGTGCTTCACGAACTCGTCGAGCAGGGCAACACGGTCGTGGTGATCGAGCACAATCTCGAAGTCATCAAGACCGCCGACTGGATCATCGACATGGGTCCGGAAGGCGGAGACGGCGGCGGGCGTATCGTGGCGCAAGGCACGCCCGAAGACGTCGTGAAGGTCGCCGAAAGCCATACCGGGCGCTTCCTCAAGGAGGTGCTGGCCCGACGCCCGCTGAAGAAGCGCGGCAAGGAAGCGGCGGAATAAAGGGATCGCGGACACGGCCCGCCCCTCGCCACGTGCGTGCGGGCCATGCTCCGGCGTAGATTGACCGCCGCCGGTCGCCGGGGGAGCCTGCGCTCCCCCGATGGTACCGGAAGCCTTACATGCGTCTCGAACTCGTCTCGATCACGACCGACACCTTCCCCCTCGACGGTCTCTTCTATGAACCGGAGGGCGGGGCCACGGCGGGGGCGGTGATGCTGCTGCACGGCAATTGCCTGAACTTCTATTCCGGGCCGCCGCGCTTTCTGCCGCCCTATCTCGTCGAGCTGGGCTATGCGTGCCTCGCCTTCAACCGCCGGGGTCATGACGTCGTCGTGACGCCGACCGCCCGCACGGCGGGCGGCGGCGCCTATCAGACGGCCGCCGAGGCGGTGGCCGACAACGAATATGCCTCGCGTTGGCTCCGGGCGCGCGGTTTCGGGGCGCCGGTCGTGATCGGCCACAGCAACGGGGGCATGCTCTCCGTCCGCCATGTGGCCGACAATCCCGATACGCCCGCCATGGTGCTTCTCTCGGCCCATCTCGGCGGTCGTCACATCGTGCCGAAGATGTGCGACAACGGCCTCTTCGCGCTCGACCGGCTGGACGAATACAAGGAACTGGCGGCTCGGATGATCGCCGAAGGCCGCGGGCGGCAGCTCATCACACTGCCCGGCTGGTGGCACGTGATCACGGCCGAAACCCTGATCGACTATTCCACCGAGACGCCCGACACGATGGAAATGGCGCCCAAGATCACCTGCCCGAGCCTCTATATCGTCGGCGACAAGGAGCGGCCCGACATCTACCCGGCCGAGGCCTTCGCCCGGAAGACGACCGGCCACTGCACGGCGGAGATCTTTCCCGACTGCGACCATTTCTATACCGGCCGCGAGGATCCGGTCGCGCGCCGCGTGGCCGGATGGCTGAAGGCGACGCTCGGCTGAACGCGAAAAGGCCTCCCCTCGCGGGGAGGCCTCGACCGACATCCGCGCCCGTGGGTCAGGCGAACGCGAAGTCGTTGGCGTTCAGGGCCGATTTGGTCACGCCCTGAAGCCAGAGCTGGTCGGCGCCCGTCCCGATCACCACGCCCGAGAAGGCCGCGCCGAGCGGTGAAGTGCCCGTGAAATCGCTCGCGGCGGCGAGGACGGCCGTGAAGCTCGTGTAGCTGCCCTCGAAGCGGACCACGTCGGCGACCGTGCTGCCCGCTGCGAAGTCGGTGATCACGTCGCGCCCGTGCCCGGCGGCGAAGACGAAGGTGTCGTTCCCGGCGCCGCCGGACAGCGAGTCGTTGCCGGCCCCGCCGATGATCGAATCGATGCCGTCGCCGCCGACGATGGTGTCGTTGCCGACCCTTCCCTGGATCGTGTCGTTTCCGGCAAGACCGCGCAGTCTTGCGGGCTCGTTCGTCCCGATGATCAGGTCGTCGTGGTTCGAGCCGTCCAGAGCCTCGATCATGAAGTAGGTCTCGCCCGCGGCGTCGCCTTTCGCGCCGGTCCAGTTGGGGGCGATCATGTCGAGGGCGATGCCGGAGGTCGAGGCGGCATAGGTCACGAGATCGAAGCCGTTCCCGCCGTCGAGCACGTCGGCACCGGGGCCGCCGACGATCGTGTCGTTGCCGTCGAAACCGTTCAGCCTGTCATTGCCGCCCGCGCCGTCGAGATAGTCGTTCCCGGCCTGAGCATTCACGGTGTCGTTGCCGCTGCCGACGGTCGGCTGGCCTGCCACCGTCTGGGTAGGCGTGATCACGTCGGCGCCGTCCGTGCCGATCACGAGGACGCCCGCGGGCGGCGGCGGCGGCGGAGGCGTCGTGTCGGTCTCGAAGCGGAAGTCGTTCGCGGCCAGCTTTTCCACCGTCAGACCGCTCAACCATTGCTCGTCGGTGCCGCGGGTAATGACGACACCGGTGAAGGTCGTGCCTTGCGGCGAGACGACGCCGGAGCGGTACTCCGCCGCCGCGACCACTTCCGCGAAGCTCGCGAAAGTGCCGCGATAGACGATGACGTCGCCCGTCGCCGTGCCCGCGGCGAAGCCGTTGATGACGTCGCGGCCGGAGCCGAGCGCGAAGACGAATTCGTCGTAGCCGCCCGCCCCGGAGAGGACGTCGTTTCCGACGCCGCCGATCAGCGTGTCGTCGCCGAGTTCGCCGTAGAGGAAGTCGTTGCCGGCGCGGCCCTCGATGGAGTCGTTTCCGCTCCGGCCGAAGAGTCGGTCGCCTGCGGACGTGCCGAGGATGGTGTCGTTGAAGTTCGAGCCCTCGACGCCTTCGATCTGGGACAGGAGATCGCCCGCAGCGTCGCCCGCGGCGGCGATCCATCTCGAATCCGCCATGTCGATCGCGATCGCAGCGGAGGCGTTCGTATAGGACGCGTAGTCCACGCCGGTCCCGCCGATGAGGGAGTCGGCACCGGCGCCGCCGATCAGGCGATCCGATCCCGCCCCGCCATCGATACGGTCCGTGCCCGCACCACCGTCCAGCGTGTCGTTGCCGCCGTTGCCCATGATCTGATCGCCGCGCGTCGTGGCCGTCGGTTGGCCGGCGATGGTCGAGGTCGGCGAGATGAAGTCGTTGCCGGCGCTGCCGGTGATCGTTACGCCGTCGAGCACGGCGCCCGAGGCGACGTTGATCGTGAAGCTCTTCTCGGTACTGAGCCCGCCGAGATCGGTGACCTTCACGGTGATGGTGTAGGGCACGGGGTCGAGCGTCCCGGCGGTCTTGACGAGATTGCCCTCCACCGCGAAACGGCCGCCCGCATCTCCGGTGAGCGTATAAGCGAGCCGGTCGCCCGGATCGGGATCCGTCGCGGAAAGCGAGCCGACCGTCGTGCCCACGGCGGCGGCATCCGTGATCTTGGTCGGCGAGAAGGCGAGCGAACCCGGCGCGGAATTGCCGAGCGCCTGGACGGTGAAGGTCTGGTCGCGCGTGAGCCCGAATTCGTTCGTCGCGCGCACCGTGAGCGTATAGGTCGCGCCCGGATCGAGCGCGCCGGTCACCACCAATTGACGCCCGCGCACGGCGAGGTCGCCCGCACCGCCCGAGAGCAGGGTGTAGGAGAGCGGCTCGGGCACCGACTTGGGCACGAACATCGCCACGGCGGAGCCGATGGGGCTCGAGGCGAGAAGCATGTCGTTGCTGATCACGCTCGCGACCGGCGTCGTTTTGGTCGGAAGCGGATCCGTCACGAGGTCGGTCGCCTTGATCTGGGTGGGACCGACATTCATCAGGATCCGGGTATTGTCCTTGAAGATGACCGCCTTGCCCTCGGCGTTCGTCGTCATGAAGGGCGACAGCTCGGAGAGCGTGTCGATCCCGAGCCGCCGCAGGTCCAGCCGATCGAGGCCCGAGGCGAAATCGAGCACCGTGATGGTGGACGCGGTCGCGGATGGGCCGAAGGCGATGACGTCGCGGCCGCTCCCGGAATTCACCGTGTCGTTGCCGCCGCCATAGGTGTTGATCAGGTCGTTGCCCGCGGACCCGATCAGGGAATCCGCGCCCGCGCCGCCGATCAGCGTGTCGTCGCCCTGCATGCCGTTGAGCGTGTCGCCCGCGTTTCCGCCGACGAAGAAGTTGTTCGCCCATTGGCCCAGGATGGAGGTCGCATTGGTCCCGGCGTGGATGACGGCTTCGATGTTGTTGGGAACGGTGTAGCTCGACAGGTTCATCATCACGGTGTCGAAGCCGCCGAGCTTGCCGTCCGTGATCGAATCCTGCCCGTCCAAGATCACGTAGAAATCATTGTCGGGGCCGCCCTGCAGCCAATCGACGCCGGATTCGCCCACCAGCGTGTCGGAACCGCTCTGGCCTTGAAGGCGATCGTCGCCGGAGCCGCCGCGCACGATGTCGTCGCCGCCGCCCGCCAGAACCGTGTCGTTGCCCGCGCCCGCAGTGATCGTGTCGGCGCCGTCGCCCCCCGCCAGCGTTTCCGAACCGCCCGTGCCGATCACGGTTTCGGGCACGAAGGCGTAGGCCTCCTGCCAGACGCGGATGTAGTCGATGCTGTAGGCGGAGGGGAACGGCGTGGTCGCGTCGGGATAGCCGACCCATGTGCCGCCGACGGAAAAGTCGGCCATCAGATAGACCGCCGCCTTCAGAGAGCCGGGCGTCTGCATCTCGCCCATCAGCTTTCCGTCGAAATAGAAGCGGATATAGCTCGGCGTCCAATCGACGCCGTAGGTGTGGTAGGCGGCAGTCATGTCGGTCGTCAGCGCGGCGCGCACGACCTTCGCCTTCGTCAGCGTGCCGTCCGTTTCCTCGTAATGGACCGTGCCGTAGAGCGATTTCGGCTGGTTGCCGATGAACTCCAGCACGTCGATCTCGCCGAGGACCGAGCGGTCGGTGCGGGAGGCGTAGAAGGTTTCGAGGAAGCCCTGCCCGCCCGCGGTCTTCGCCCGCATCTCGATATAGCCGTAGCGGAAATTGAACGTGTCGTACGTGTTCATGTGCCCGGACGTGTACGGATAGCCGTAGCCGTCCAGATACTGCTCGGGGGTGCGGTCTGCGGTGATGTTGACCGTGCCGTTGTTGAACACGAACGGATCGATGCCGCCGGGTCCGTAATTCGCGTCGACGAAGATCTGCTGCTGGTTGAATTCGCCCAGGCGCCGGGCGCCCCAGAAATAGGTCGTGAGCCAGCCCGGACTTCCTTCGCCGTTGAGGCTCGTGCGCTCGAATTCGTCGGCGAAGCTGAGGGTCATGCCTGCACGAGGCGGGACGGGAGTGGCCATGGTCGACCTCGAAGGTGGGCGGGGAGACGGTCGCGAGGCCCGGGGGCGCAAAACGGCGACGGCGGAAAAGGAACGCCCGTCGCAACGCGGCTTCCCCGTCTTGGTTCCTACGGCTCAGTTTCGCGGATCTCAGAAGACGCGGGGTGCCCCGTCAGATCCGTGATGAAATTCTCCGCCCAGTGCGAGACGTCGTTGCGGCGCAGGACCTCGATCATCGAAGCGTGCCGCTCGACGCGTTCGGCGAGAGGCATCTCGAGAGCCCGCAGGATGGCGGCCGCGACCGCCTCGGGCTCGTGCGGATTGACCAGAAGCGCGCGATCCAGCTCCGCCGCAGCACCCGCGAATTGCGAGAGAACCAACACGCCGGGATCCCCGGGGTCCTGTGCGGCGACGTATTCCTTCGCGACGAGGTTCATCCCGTCGCGGAGCGGGGTGACGAGGCCGACCCTGGCCAGTCGATAAAGCGCCGCCAGCTCCTCCCGCGCATAGGAGCGGTTGACATAGCGGATCGGGGTCCAACTCACGTCGCCGTAAGCGCCGTTGATCCGGCCTGCCGTGCCGGACACGGCCTCCTGAAGCGCGGCGTATTCCGGAATTTCGACGCGGCTTTTCGGGGTCACCTGTAGAAACGTGACGCGCGCCCGCCACTCCGGCGCATGAGCGAGAAAGCGTTCGATCGCGTCGAGCCGGTGGGTGATGCCCTTGGAATAGTCGAGACGATCGACGCCGATCACCAGCGCTCGGCCGCCGAGGCTTTCCGTCATCTCGCCGACGATGTCGGACCCGGCGGACGCTTCGGCCATTCGGGTGAACTCATCCGTCTCGATGCCGACGGGATAGGCCCCGAGCCGGACGCGCTGATCGGGAAGCGCGAGCACGTCCGGATCCCCCGTCCGGTCGGCGCCGCGCGAGCGGAGATACCGCCGGAGGTTCTCGCGATCGTTGTCGGTCTGCACGCCGACGAGGTCGTAATCGACGAGCGCGCCGAGAATGTCGGCATGGTGCGGCAGCGCCGCGATCAGATCGGGCGGCGGCACCGGGATGTGAAGGAAGAAGCCGATGCGGTTGTAGTGCCCCTGAGCCCGAAGCAGGCGGGCCAACGGCATCAGATGGTAATCGTGGACCCAGACGAGATCGTCGGGACGCAGGATGCGCGACAACGCGAGTGCGAAGCGCTGATTGACCCGGACATAGCCGCTGAGATCGGCGCGGTTGAATTCGGCGAGATCGACCCGGTAATGCAGGATCGGCCAAAGCACGCGGTTCGCGAAGCCGTTATAGTATTCTTCGAAGTCCTGCTCCTTGAGGTCTATGACGACGTAGGAAATCCCGTCATGGACCTGCGTGCGCGGCTCGTCCGACGGATCGTCGGAGACCTGCCCGCTCCAGCCGAACCAGATCCCTTCCCGGCCCCGCAACGCGGCCATGACCGCGACGGCGAGACCGCCCGCGGCGGGCGGGCCTTCGGGGTCGGGCACCGGGACGCGGTTGGAGATCACGACGAGGCGGGCGCCCATGCCTCCTCCCAACTTCGAGACAGGCGCATGGCGGAAATGATGAGCCCCGCCATCGAATAGGTCTGCGGGATGTTGCCCCAGAGGCAGCCGGTGCCGGTGTCGATGTCCTCGGACAGAAGCCCGAACGGATTGCGGCACCGGATCAGGTCTTCGAGATGTTCGCGCGCCTCTTCCTTCCGGCCCATGGCCGCAAGCGCGTCGATCATCCAGAAGCGGCAGATGATGAAGGCGGTCTCCGGTTCGCCGAAATCGTCGGGCGCGACATAGCGGAAGATGTGACCGTCGCGGCTGAGCTCCCGGCCGATCAGATCACAGGTGGAACGGAAGCGCGGATCGTCCGGGCGCAAGATGCCGATTTCCGAGAAGAGGAGCACGCTGGCATCGAGATCGTCCTCGCCGAAGGCGGCGGTGAAGGCGTTGCGCTTCGCGTTCCAAGCGCGGTCGAGCATCGCTTCGCGCAACCGCGCAGCCCTGCCCGTCCAATGCGAGGCGGCATCGCCGAGCCCGAGCAGCCGCGCGATCCGCCCGAGCCGGTCGCAGGCCGCCCAGCACATCGCGGCGGAATAGGTGTGGATCCGGCTTCGGCCGCGATACTCCCAGATGCCGGCATCGGGCGTGAGCGCGGCAGCGAACGCTTCGTCGCCCAAGCGCTCCAACTGCCGGAACAGGCTCTCGCCCGCCATCGGGTGCAGCCTCCGGTCGATGAACATCTGCTGCGCCGCGAGGATGACGCTTCCGAAGACGTCGTTCTGAACCTGATCCACGGCGGCATTGCCGACCCGGACGGGCCCGAAACCGTTGAAGCCGTCGAGATCCTCGGAGCGCCATTCCGCGAGATCCTGATCGGGGACGATGCCGTAGACGGGCTTCAAAGGTCCGGGGGCGCCCGCGACCGTGGCGATGTAGTCGAGATAGTTCACCATCGTATTGGTTGCGCCCAACCGGTTGAGCGCCTGAACGACGAAATGCGCGTCGCGCAGCCAACAGTAGCGGTAGTCCCAATTGCGCTCGGTGCCGGGGGCCTCGGGGATCGAGGTGGTATGCGCGGCGACGATCGCGCCCGTCTCCTCGAAACAGCAGAGCCGCAGCGTGATCGCCGCCCGGATCGTCACGTCCTGCCATTCGAACGGAACCGCAAGCGAGCGGACCCATTCGCGCCAATGCTCGCGGGTTCTGGTCTCGAAGGATGCGGCGGTCGATTCGATCGCATCGTCGAAAGGCTCGTCCGGCCCGAAAACCAGCGTCAGCGGTCGCGTCAGGGCGAAGGATTGCTCCTCGGCGACGTAGGAGAGCGGTGCGTCGGTGGTGACGCGCAGCACATGCTTGCCGCCGGTGAAGCGGAGATGGCTGGAGCCGAGCGTGCGGGCATGGGCGGGCTTTCCGTAATCGAAGGTGGGCCGCACGCGGATGGCGATGCGGGGGATCCCCGAAACCGGCTCGATCCGACGCACCAATTGGGCGGGATGGAACAGTCGGCCGAACTGCCGGAAACAGGGCGCGAAATCGGTGATGCGGACGGTCGCACCGCTCGCGTCGGTCAGGGTGGTGACTAGGATCGGCGTGTTCGGAAGATAGGCGCAGCTGCCGTCCACGGCATCCGCCAACACCACGTCGGTGAAGCCCTTCTCTTCGTCGCCCGAAAGAAGGCGCGAAAAGACGGGATCCGCATCGAAACGCGGAAAGCACCACCAGCCGATGCGCCCGCGCGGATCGATGAGGGCCGCGATTCGCCCGTTGCCGATGAGGGCATATCCGAGCCCTGCCGGATTCATGCCGCCGTCCCGAGCGACTTCGGCAGATCATGGAGCCACGCGCGCACCTGCGACGGATCGGCGAAACCGCGCGCCGCGCCCAGACGCGGTTCGCCGACGGCGTAACCCCGGCCCGCGACGCGGGATACGACCGCGAAGGCCGCCTCGTCCGTCACGTCGTCGCCGATATAGATCGGACGACGGCCGGCGAAGGGCGGATGCTCCATGATCGCGTTCACGGCGGCGCCCTTGTTGACGGATACGGGCTTCACCTCGATCACCGCCTTGCCGGGCAATGCGGAGAGCCCTTCGGCCGGGTGATCGTGAAGGATCGAGCGGATCGCTTCGGCGATCTCTTGGGCGGCGGCGGGATTGCGCCGGAAATGGATCGCGACAGCGGGCCCCTTGTCCTCCACGACGACCCCCGGCATGCGTCCGAGAGCCGACAGTCGACGGTGCACCTCATCGCTCGGGCGCACGACGTGAAGCCGCTTCACGGGGCCGTCCTCGGTCGCACGCAGTTCGGCGCCATGGATGCCCGCGGCGACCGCGCGGAAGGGCCGGAGCAGATCGTCGATCACGCTGATGGGACGGCCGGAAACGACGGCCAGAGCCCCACCGAGCCTGCGACGAACGCGCGTCAGGTCGGCCACCAGCCCCGCGGGCGTCTTCACCGCGTCGGGCGTGGGAGCGATGTCGACGAGGGTCCCGTCGAGATCGAGGAGAAGGGCATCCCTTTTAGGGTCGAGTTCGATCGCGGCCATGGACGGCTCCGTTCAGGCTCGGGATCAACGCGGACGGGCGGTGGACGTTCCGTTCCGGACGCGCTCCTGCCGGATCCCGTCGAGAAGCGTCTCGATCGCGGCGACCACGCGGGCGTTCTCGGCGTGGTGGGGCATGTGGCCGATGCCGGGCAGTTCGAGATAGCGCGACCCCGAGATCCGCCTGTGTAGCCGCCTTCCGACATCGACCGGGATGACACGGTCCGCATCGCCATGAATGATGAGCGTCGGCGCCGAGATCTCGCCGAGGCGCGGCTCCAACCGTTCGAGCCCCTGCTCGACGAGCATCATATCTTCGGCATTGGCGATGAAACGGTCCGGCCGGGCGAGCAGGCGGATGCCGACCGCGCCGACATAGCCCTCCGGCGGCTTCTGGGGGCTGAAGATCGCCTTGGCGAGCGGTTGCGCGCCCCAATGGATCATGGGCGAGAAGAACGCCCGCACGACGAAATCGTTGAGGAAGCGGAGCCGCTTGGCGCGTTCGAGCAATTTCCGCCCGATCGGCCACGGCATGGAGGCGCCCGCCAACACCACGAGCCCGAGCACCCTCTCCGGTCGGTCGATCGCGATCCGGCATGCGAGGCCGCCCGACCAGGAATGGCCGAGCAGAACGAAGTCCTGCACGCCCGCGACGCCGAGCGCATCGAGGATCATCGCGCCCTGCATCGAAAGCGACGCGTCGGCCATCGAGCCGCCGCGGTCCGTCCAGCCCGCGCCGGGTCGGTCCACCGCGATCAGCCGCACCGAACGTCCGAGCGTGTCTGCGAAGGCGAACATCAGGTCTTCGAGATTCACGGAAGCGCCGTGCAGCATCACGACCGTGAGATCCGCGTCCGGTCGCCCCGCTTCGCGCAGATGCACGAGGCCGCCGGGCACGCGGACGAGCCGCCCGCGCGGGGCGTGGCGAGCCTCGATGACGCCCTGCACGAGCGTGGCGAGGAGGGCCGAGGCCCCCGACGCGACGATGCCGACGAAGGCGGCGCGGGCGATCTTGCGATGAACCGTGGTCATCCGCGGTCGACGTCCTTGCCGGTGACGCCCGGCTTGCCCGCGCGCGGGGACGAGGGCTCACCCGCCGTGCCGCCGGAGAGCGAAGCCTGTCCGCCCGAACGGTGCTCGTTCCCGTTCTCGGTGGTTCCCGCTTCCTTCCCTGCTTGGTAGGCGAACGCGCCGCCGCCCGTTCCGCGCGAAGGATCGCCGCCCGAAGCGCCCGATCCCGCGGCGCCCGGCATCGGCGTGCCGGTGCCGCCGTTTCCCTGCTCCATCATCCGCTTGAGGTTCTGGAGATCGGTAGCGGCCTGCCGGCCGGGTTCTCGGCCGAACAGCGCGGCGACGGTCTTGCCGAGCGCGCCCGCCGGCGGCTCGTAGGCGATCATGGTGCGGACGATGGTGCCGCGGCCTTCCGGCAATTCCTTGAATTCGACCCAGCCTGCGTTGCGCACGTCAGCATCGCCTTCGGTCTCCCATGCGATGCGGTCCGGCCGATCCTCCGTCACCTTCGACGTCCAATGGAGCGAAGCGCCCGCCGGGCCCTTCACGGTCCAGCGGGACCGGTCGGGCGAAATCACCTCGACGGACTCGATGTTGTCCATGAAGCGGGAAAGGTTCGAGAAGTCGCGCCAGAAGGCGTGCAGCTCGGCCGCGGGCCTTTCGATCGTGATGCTGCGCGTGACCGTCGAGGCGTTCGACCAGCCTTTGCGTTCCGCGAAGCTCCGACCTTCCTCGTCCGACTCCATCATCGCGTAGCCGGGACAATGGCCGCTGATGCTGCGCCCGAGCATCATGGAGCCGAAGAACGCCGCGAGCGTTCCGCCCGCGCGACCGTGGCGCAGGCCCCAGCCGACCATGAGGCCTCCGGCAAGAGCGGTCAGAGCCCGCTCCGTCGAACCGACGTTCACCCAGTCATCACCGCCGCGCGGGGTTCCATGCGTCATGCTCACATCACTCTCCTTCGGTCATCCGCCCGGGCGCGCAGAGCGGCCCTCTTGCGGTCATGAGGTCGAAGGGACAACGGAGACGCGACGCCGACGTTCCCGGCTCACCACTCCCATTCGGCGGCGATGCCCGCGGCGGTGCCGCCGGTCGCGTCGGCCTCGCCGCGCAGCCGGATGCGGCGAGTGAGATCGACGTCGAGCGTGACGCCCGTGGTTTCGGGCGTCGCACCCGTTCTGATGCCGACGCGTGCGCGCTCACCGACGGCCCGCCCAAGAGCGGCGCCGGGACCGTTCGTACCCGATACGATGTCGAGGCTGTCGAGCCCCAAGGAGCGCCGCAGGCCCTCGAGCGGCCCGCCGCCGCCGAACGAGGCGACCGCATCCGCCAGCTGGACGGCCTGGAACGGCGAGAGGCTGCCGGTGGGCCGCTGGAACAGGAGGCGCGACAAGGCTTCCTCCTGAGGCAATTCCGGCTCGGACGTGATGTCGAAAGCGGGCTCGTCGGCGCGCCCCGTGATCAGGATGCGGACAGTGACGGCACCCGAATTCGCCCGCGCTTCGAGATCGAGCGTGGGAACGAGGTCGCCGGTCAACAAAGCCCGACCGCGGGTGAATTCCAGCCGCTGCGAGAGGACGGAGAGCGAGCCGCGCCGGAGATCGAAGCCGCCGACGGGCACGGGATCGCTGGACGTGCCGGTCAGACGCAGCCGCCCGCCGAGTTCGGCATCGACCCCGCGCCCGCGGACATAGATCCGCCCGGGCGCATCGACGAGAAGATCCAGAGAAGCCGCGAAAGCCGCGGAGCCTCCCTTGCGGAGCTTCGCCTGACGCGCCAGACGCGCCTCGACCCGCGGCGGCGCTCCGACATGCCGCGTACCCGGAAGGGGCTGCAGCATCGCGCCGGTCCTTTCGGGCACGCGGATGTTCATCGACGCGATGCCCACCCGGCCCGCGAGCTTCGGCGCCCGGAGGACCGGCCCCGTCACGGTCAGGTCTAGATCGCCCGTGGCGTCGAACGCGGGCGTATCGACGAGCCGGGCACGCCGCCCGGTGATCCGCAGATCGGCAGGTAGGCCCGCCGCAATGTCGAGACGGACCGAACCGGAGGCCGAGAGGCTGCCGCCGCCCGGCGTCACGGCGCTCGCCCTTTCCACGACGATGCGCTCTCCGCGCGCCGCGAGGCGGAGCGTGACCGCATCGAGCCGCACGCCCGCGACCGGGTCTCGGAACGAACCGTTCGAAAGCGAAAGATCTCCCGAAGCGATCGGTGCGGCGGGCGTGCCGGTCACGGCGATGTCCGCAGCGATCCGGCCCGTGAATCGCCGGCCCGCTCCGAGCAGTCCCGACAAGGCGCCCGCCTCGATGCGGGCGGGCAGTTTCAGATCAAGCCGACCCTCGCCGTTCAGCGGGATCGAGCCTTGGATGCGCGCATCCCCCAAGGCGCCCGCCGCGAGCCGCGCATCGATGGAAGCGCGGCCGCCTCCGGCCTTGCACTCACCCGTGAGGCTCATCGCGGGGAGACCCGCTGAGCGGAGCGCGACCGTCGTGAGATCCGACGCGGCGAAGCGGAACGGCCCCTCGGGCGCGGACCGGGGGCCCGTGATCCTCGCGGAGGCATCGAGCCTTCCCCGAAGCCCCTGCGCGGGCGCGACGAGGACCGATGTGCCGAGAGAGAGGTTTTCGATTTCGAGAGAGAGATCCAGATCCTCGCCCGCGGCGCCCGAGAGAGCGATGCGGCCTTTGCCGAGCGATGCGTCGACCGCGATTTCGGGGCGCTCCGGAGAGCCCGAAAGCCGCGCCTCGGCCCGCAGCGCTCCGCTCAACGCGCGATCGGCTCGGGAGAGATCCGGCGCCGTGATCCGCGCAGCGAGATCATGCGAACGATCGTCCGTCCGGCCGTCGACGACGGCGACGATGTCGCGGCCTTTCAGCGAAAGCTCGCGGAAATTCCAGGAGCGCGGCCCCGTCGTGACGGTTCCGGAAAGTGCGAGGCGGGGGCCGATCAGCCTTTCGAGAGGCTCCATCTCCGCGCGCAGTCCCTCGACCCCGCCGTCGAGATCGACCGCGATGCGGCTGCGGACCGGATTGCCGGTCAGGCGAGCGCGGATCTCGGCCTTGCCCGCGAGCCGACGCCCGGCGAGATCGGACAGAGGCGCAAGGTCGGCGATGGTGAAATCGGCGACACCGTCCAGCCGCCGCGCGCCCGCATCTCCCGAGAACCGCGCCTTCATCACGGGCGTTTCGACGCCGAGGAGTTCGATTACGGCGGGGCCCGGGCCGATATCGGCCCGCAAGGTCAAAGCTGCACGCGAGCCGAGGGCGCGGGCAAGCGCAGGGTCGCTCGGCACCAGATCGCGCGCTTCCGCGCCGGCAATCACGCGGAACCGCGAAGAAGCCCCGCTCGGGACGACCGAAAGGCGGGCCGATGCTTCGCCCAGCCGACCGGAAGAGGTTTTGAGGTCGCGAAGGCGAAGATCGCCGGTGACCGTGGGTGACGACAGATTCCCGAGCAGCTTGGCCTCGAACGAGAGCGTTCCGAGGCTGCCGTCGGCGAGCTTCGTGCGCCCGTCGGGTCCGGGCACGGCGCGCAGGCGCGCCGACACGTCGGCGGCGCCCGCCGGGTCTACGCCGCCCTGCATGACGAGCACGGCCGCGGCCGAGCGAAGCGTCAGATCGCGCAAGTCGTAACCGCCGTCGTCGCGCCAAGCGAAACCGCCCGTCAGCTCGGTCTCGTCGGCGAAGACGACGCCGGCCGCGGGCGGCAACCACGGCCCGATGCGCGCGGCAAGATCGAGATCGAGCCGCCGTGCCGCCGCTTCGCGGACGGTCCGCGCGGTCCCGCGAGCGGTAATGTCGAGGCCTGCCGCGAAGTCGAGCCGGGCCTCGAAGGCGTCGAGCGGCCCGCGGCCGGTGATATCGAGGCGGACGGGCGGTAACCCCGGCAATGCGGCGACGCGGGCGAGAAGCCCCCCTTCCGGCTCCGAGACGCGCGCCGCGAGCCGGAGCTCCGCGGTGTCGGGGCGATATTCGAGTTCGGCGCCGAGACTGCCCGCACCGTCGAGACGCACCGCGTTCAGCGTCAGGGACAGTCCGGCGGAAGGCTCGCCCAAAGAAGCGGAGCCGCTCGCGGAGAGCTTGGCCGCTATGCCTGCGACGGCATCTCCGAGCGCGAGTTCGGCCATCCGGAAGCTCTGCACGCGGATCTCGACCGGCAATTCGGGAAGAAGCGGCTGGTCTTCGCCGGGGACGGGCTCCTCGCTCGGGAGCGGCAGCCGGAGCACTTCCAACCGATCGACTTCGAGCAGCTCGATCTCGAGCCGCCTCTGCAGCAGCGCCGTGCGCCGCCAGACGATGCGGGCGCGATCGAGATGGATCGCGACGCCGTCGCGGTCGGAGACCGTCACGTTCCGGATGGTCGCGTCGGAGGACAAAGCGCCTTCGACCGCGCCGATCGAAATGCGCGTTGCGGGCGTCGACAGCGCGCGGGAGAGAAGGTTCGCGAGGACGCCTCGATCCTCGCCCGCCTGTTGCCCCAGAACGAGAGAGCCCCCTCCGAACACGGAAAGGACGACGAGCATTGCGAGAAGGACGGATGCGCGCCGCATGTCAGAACGCCTGCCCGAAGCCGAGATAGAGCGCCACGGGCCGGTCGGCCCTGCTCCGGTCCAGCGGAAACGCAACGTCGAGACGGACGGGCCCGAAGCCGGTTTCGTAACGCAGGCCGACGCCCGCGCCGATGGCCGGCTTGTCGCCGAAGCTCGGCCAAGGCCCCGCATACGCCGTCCCCACGTCGACGAAGGGCACGACGCCGATGGTCGGGGTGACCCTGATGCGGGCCTCCAACGATCCTTCGATGACGCTGCGGCCGCCGACGGGCCGACCATCGAGGGACAGCGGCGAGAGGCTCCGCCACGCATAGCCGCGGACGGAACCCGCACCGCCCGCATAGAAGCGGCGGTTCGCGGGGATGTCTTCTGCGTCGGCGCCGAGCACCGTCCCGGCTCCCACGATGCCCGCCAGCACGATGCGCCCTTCCCGATCGATCGCGCGATAGGCGGAGACGCGGCCGCGCATGGAGGTCATGCCGACCGTCGAGCCGAGAAACCGAGGAAAGGGCGTCACGCCCGCCGTCGCGCGGATTCCTTCCTTCGGGTCGTGCAGGCTGTCCGTGGAATCGTAGGTCGCGGACACGGGAATGCCGACGAGCGTGTAATCGATATGCCCCGTCGGGTCACTCGTCTGCCCCCTGTCGAATTCGAGCCCGACCAGTGCCGAGACGGTGTCCGACCATCGGTGCCGGAGGCCTGTCGTCACGAGAACGCGTCGGCTCGTATAGCCCTCCGTCCGGTCCCGCTCGGCGACCGCATCGGCGAGGAAGTCGTTCCGCGTGCCTCCCAGAGCGGGCTTCAGGAAGCTCGCCGAGAAACGGCTCCCGAAATCGCCCGCTTCGACGTCCTTGAAGCGGCGGATGCGTCGGCCCGCGGTGTCGCCGACCCAGAAGAGATCGGCATCGAGCCGCAACCGCTCGGCGCCGCCGAAGAGGTTGCGATGCGTGAAGCCCCCGCGCACGCCGGGGCCTTCGGTGGTGGAATAGCGCGCCTCGACCGACAGCGCGCGCTTGGCACGTTCGGCGATCTCGACTTCGAGAGGGAGACGACCCTCGGTATCGAGCCGCTCGGCTTCCTTCACCCGGACGCTGCCGAGCGCCTCGACGCGTGCAACGGAGCGCCGAAGGTCGGAAATCGCGCGGCGCGAATAGGGGTCGCCGGGCTCCGTGTAGATGAAGGAGCGGACGACACGCGGATCGACGCCGGGAGCACCCTGCACCGTGACCGGGCCGATCCGGGCCGGAATACCGGGATCCACGAAGACCGCGAGATCCATCGCCGCCGCACCGTGAACGACGACGGGCTTTCGATCGGCCACGCGCGCCAGCGGACGCGAGAGATCGCGGAAATGATCGAGAACCCTCGTCTCGGCCGCCAGAACCTCGGCGGAGCGAGCGGGGGTCCCTGCTTTGAGCCCGATCATATGAGGCGGCAGCAGAGCGGGATCGAATGGGGCGCCGGTACCGGCGTCGATGAAACGCACGTCGCGCAGGCGGAATTCGGGGCCCGGCTCGACCCTGATCATCACCGGGACCACCACCCTGCCCCGGTAAGCGTCGAGAAGAGCAGCCGCGCCATCGATCGGCCGCCCCGTACCGTCGACGACGACACGCCCGCCCGCTTCGATCACGACGCGCGCGTCGTAGAATCCGAGCCCCCACGCCGCATCGAGCAAGCGGTTCCAATCGGCGACCAGCAGCCCCGCCAATGCCGTTCCGTCCGAAGGCGGACGGGGGACCAGCGAGCGGACGGTGGATACCCGCTCGAGCGCACGTTTCAGGTCGCCGTCGGCGCCGGCGATTTCGAAGGAAAAGGACAAGGCCTCTGCGGAAGGAGGCGGCGGCTCTTCGGAGCCGAAAAGCCCGAAAAAGGCGGCGGATGCCGGGCCCGGCCCCGGAGCTGCGGTTGCCGTCGCGACGAGCAGAAGGGCGATGAGGCCGCGAAAGCCGCGCATGGTTCCTCGAACGAAGAGGCCGCCCCGAGCGGAGGGCCTTGCGACAACCGGAGCGCGGCCGTTCGAGTTCCCGAAAAAAATGCGGCCTCAGAGGCCGTCGCAATCCGTGATCCGAAACAGGCCGATGGTGAAACCCTTGGCGTCGAGGAACTGATAATCCCAACCCACGCCATAGGGGAACAGCTTCGCCGTGTTTCCCGAACAGAAATCGCGCTGCATGCGGCTGCGGAGTTCGCGCAGGTCGCGAGAGCCGGGCCCGTGCTTTTCGAACGGCATCTGCCAGACGATCCGGATGATGCGACCTTCGAGGTCGACGGACCGGATCGTGGAGCCGTCACGCAAAAGGGCCCCGACATCGCGTCGGAGCCCTGAAACGATCGCCCTCACCTGGGCATCGATCTGTCGCTGCGCCTCGGGCGATGAATCCACGCGCCCGACCCCCGCCGCCGCGGACCCGACAAGGGCCGCGCTCAATAAAAATGCCCAACCGACGCGATCCGCTCCAGATCTGAACATGACGTCCTCCATCGAGATGTTTTCTCGATACTGCGGAGAATCCGCTAAATTTCCGCCGCGGGATTCGCTCGATTTTTATCGACCCCGGTTTTTTCGTCGGCGGGACGCTCGCGCATGATCCTCGAAGCCTTGGAATGGTGCCTGACGCCGGCCACGGGATCCGCGCGCCGACGGGGATTCCTTTCGGAGCAGATCGCGATACGCCATCGCGCCCGCCGCTGCAGACTTGCTTGGCGGGAGCATCTCCACCGCACGAAGGCCTTCGTCGCGGCCCGCCTGCCCGAGCACGGACGGGAGGTCGTGGTGCTGGGCAGCGGACATCTGCACGACGTCGACGCGGAGGCGTTGATGGCGCGCTTCGACCGCCTCGTGCTGGTCGACGCGGTTCACCCGCTCGAAGTCCGCTTCCGGGCCGCGCTGTCCCGAGGCCGGATCGTCTGCATCGCCCGCGACCTTTCCGGTTTCGACCGCGACGATCCGTTGACCGGCCGCGTGGTGCATGCGCCCGAAACGCTCGATCTCGTCCGCGGGGCGGATCTCGTCGTGTCGGTCAATCTGCTTTCGCAGCTCGTCATCTCGCCGGTGCGGCGTTGGGCGGGCCGCTACGACGACGCGGACGTGTTGAAGGCTGCCCGCAGGATCCTCGACGGCCATCCGGCCCTGCTCGGCGAAGCACGACGGGCGCTGCTGATCACGGATGCCGAACACCGTTTCGACGGCGGACCGTGGGAGGATCTTCTGCTCGGCCTTCCGCTCCCCGAAGCCGAGGAAAGCTGGCTCTGGCAGCTGGCCCCTTCGAAGGAGGCGGAGGACGGGCGGAAGGAAGAACGCCGCGTCAGGGCCTGCACGATCGAAAAGCGTTGAGCCGCTTCAGCGGCCCTTGCCGGGGCGGGCGGGAAGCGAAGTAAGATAGGCGGCCATCGCCAGCCGATCCTCGTCCGTCAGACGCGCGGTGTTCTTGACCACCGCCGCCATGCTGCCGCCGAAGGAGTCGAAATCGGGCGTGAAGCCCGTCTTCAGCAGTTCCGCGATGTCGTCGCGCGTCCATTTGCCGAGCCCGTCGGCATGCGGGGTGAGGTTCGGAACGCGACCGCCCTTTCCTTCCGGGTCAGGCCCGCCCGCGAAGCGGCGGTCACCCGAGATCGCGCCGAACGCGTTCCGGGGCGAATGGCATTCCGCGCAGTGGCCTGCCCCTTCGACCAGATAGGCGCCCCGGTTCCATTCCGGCGGGCGGCCCGCGTCGGGCGAAAAGACGCGACCGTCGAGAAAGGCGAGCTTCCAAAGCCCCAAGCCGCTGCGGAAGGCATACGGGAAAGCGAGGTCGTGATCCGACGCCCTGCCCGCGACCGGAGGAAGCGTCTTCAGATAGGCGAAGAGGTCCGCGAGATCGGCGGTCTCCAGCCGCTGATAGGAGGTGTAGGGAAAGGACGGATAGTAGTGCCGCCCGTCCGGCGAGACGCCCTCCCGCATCGCGCGGACGAAATCGGCCGTGCTCCATCCGCCGATGCCGTCGGACGGGTGCGGCGAGAGATTGGGGACGACGAACGTGCCGAACGCGGTGTGCAGCGCCATGCCGCCGCCGAGCTTCTCGCGCTCCTGAGACCCCGGCGTCACATGGCACGAGGCACAGCCGCCCACGTCGAAAAGGATGCGCCCGCGCTGAGCATCCCCGGCCGTCGACGCGACCTCGGTCGTGCCGCGCAACAGACGCCAGGTCACGGGGGCCGTGAGCAGCCAGAAACCCGCGACCGCGGCCAGAACGGCGACGGCCGAGCCGACGACCGCGCGAGCGGAAAGGCTCATTTCTTTTCGATGCGATAGACTTCGTGGCAGGCGCCGCAATTCTGCAGAACCTTCGGCATTTCCGCCTTGAAGCTCGCTTCGTCGGTGATCGCGGCGGCCGCGGCCTTGGCGTCGGCACCGAATTTCGCAAAGCGGGCGTCGAAATCGGCCTTCGCCTGCCAGATCTTGGGCGAGGCGGTCGTCTCGCCACCGGTTTCGGAACCGGCCGGATAAAGCCCCGACATCTTGGCCGCGGAGTCGGCATAGACCGCGAGCGCGGCCTTCACCTTGGCGATGTCGAAGGGCTCGCCCCGCAGCATGCGGCCGGGGTCGCGCGTCGCCCCGCCGACGCCCTTCATGATGTCCTTGCGCTGCGCGATCACGTCGCCCTGCGCGAGGGCCGGGCCGGAAAGCGAGGCAAGAACGAGGGCGGCGACTGCGATGCGCATGGGATTTCCGTTGTTCTGATGAAAGGCCGGCCGAGTCATTCGGCGGCCGCGAGGGTGGCCGCGCGGATCGCGGCATGGATGCGTTGGGGCGTCGCCGGCATGTCGATGTTCCGGATGCCGTAGGCCCGATCGAGCGCGTCGACCACGGCGTTGATCACCGCCGGGCATGACCCGATCGACCCCGCCTCGCCCGCGCCCTTGATGCCGAGCGGATTGGTGGTCGAGGGGACGTTGCGCGTCTCGAAGGAGAAGAACGGCACGTCGTCGGCGCGCGGCAGGCAGTAGTCCATGAAGCTCGCAGTCACGAGCTGGCCGTCCTCACCGTAGACGGTGCGTTCGAGCAGCGCCTGCCCGATGCCCTGCACCACGCCGCCATGGACCTGCCCCGCCAAGAGAAGCGGGTTCACGGCCACGCCGAAATCGTCGCAGATCGTGTAGTTCACGATGCGGGTGACGCCGGTTTCGGGGTCGATCTCGACTTCCGCGACATGCGTCCCGTTCGGATAGGTCGCGTCCGGGGGCACGAAATCGCCCTCCCCGGTGCGCATCGCCTCTGTCGCCGCGGGGAGTTTGGCGAGATCGGTGAAACCGATCCGCTTGTCGGTGCCGACGACGCGCACGGCACCGTCCGCGATTTCGAGGTCTTCGACCGAGGCTTCCAGCGCGTCGGACGCAAGACGCTTGAGCTTCTCGGCGAGGTTCTGCGCGGCGAGATGAACGGAGACGCCGCCGACCGGGATCGAACGCGAACCGCCGGTGCCGTTGCCGGTCGCGACGAGCGCGGTATCGCCCTGCACGACGCGGATCTTGGCGGGATCGAGATCGAGATGCTGCGCCGCGAACTGGGCATAGGCCGTGGCGTGGCCCTGACCGTTCGACTGGGTGCCCGAGAAGATCGTGACGGTGCCGTCCGTTTCCAGCCGGATCTCGACGTCCTCGCCGGAGCCCCAGGCCGTGCATTCGATATAGGTCGCGAGCCCGATGCCGCGGAGCTTGCCCGCCTTGCGGGAGGCGCGCACGCGGTCCTTGATGCCGTCCCATTCCGCGGCTTCGAGCGCACGCGTCATATGCGTGTCGAAATCGCCCGTGTCGTAGGTCCGGTCGCCGACGGGCGTCTTGTAGGGCATCGCCTTGGGCGGGATGAAGTTCCGGCGGCGCAGGGTCTCGGGCTTGATGCCCGTTTCGCGCGCGGCCGCATCGACCAGACGCTCCAGCAGATAGGCCGCCTCGGGCCTCCCCGCGCCGCGATAGGCGTCGACCGGCACCGTGTTGGTGTAGACCCCGCGAACGCGGACATGGATCACCGGGGTCTTGTAGACGCCCGTCAGCATCGTGGTGCCGAGATAGGGGATGTAGGGCCCGTATTGCGAGAGATAGGCGCCGAGATTGCCGATCACGTCGAAGCGCATGGCGAGGAATCGCCCCTGCGCGTCCATGGCCACTTCGGCCTTGGCGAGGTTGTCGCGGCCATGCGCGTCGGCGACGAAATGATCGGTGCGGTCGGCCGTCCACTTCACCGGCCGCCGGAGCCGCTTCGCGGCTTCCAGCACGAGCGGATATTCGCGGTAACAGAACGTCTTGGTGCCGAAACCTCCACCGACGTCTCCGGTCAGGACGCGGATCTTTTCCGGCTTGATCTTGAGGATCTTGCCCGCGAGCGTGTCGCGGATGCCGTGGACGCCCTGGCTCGACGTGGTGAGCGTGAAACCCGCCTTCGCGTCGTATTCGCCGACGGCGCCGCGGGTCTCCATGTAGTTCGTGATGAGACGATTGTTCTCGATCTCGATCGAGGTCACGCGCGCCGCCTTGGCGAACACCGCGTCCACCGCCGCGCGGTCGCCCATTTCGGCGTCGAAGACCACATTGTCGGTCTGCTGCGGCCAAACCGCCGGAGCGCCCTTTCGCAGAGCCGCGCGCATGTCGGAGACCTGCGGGAGGGTCTCGTAATCGACGACGATCGCCTCCGCCCCGTCCTTCGCGCGCTCGACGCTGTCGGCGACGACGAAGGCGACGGCGTCGCCCACATGCTTGACCACGCCTTCGCAGAGCACCGGGATATGGGCGACGTGGTTGCGGCTGCCGTCGGCATTCGCCATCGGGGCGAGGCAGGGCACCGGGCCGAGATGCGTGATGTCGGCCGCCGTGAGGACGAGCCGCACGCCCTTCATCGCCCGCGCCGCCTCGACGTCGCGGATCGTGAAGCGGGCATGTGCGTGCGGGCTGCGCAGCACCACCGCGTAGAGGGATTTCTCGGGCGTGTAATCGTCCGTATATCGACCGCCGCCGGTGAGCAGGCGGTGATCCTCGACGCGGCGGAGCGGCTGACCGACACCGAACTTCTTCACGGACATTCGAATTCCCCCGGGAGATCGACGCCGGTTCTGCCGCGGCGTCTCGGATCTTGAGTTGAGAGGCGACGGGCGCCGGCGTCAATCCGCCAAGCCGGTTTCCACCGGTTCGCCGTGCGCGACCCAGTCCAGCATGCCGCCCGCATAATGCGCGTCGACGGCGATGCCCGCGGCCTGCGAGAAAAAGGCGGCATCGAGGGAGCGTTTGCCGGAACGGCAGGACAGCACGATGCGCCGGCCGTCGGAAGGCAGCAGCGCGGGATCGAAGACGGACAGCGGCAGCAGCACCGCGCCGGGGATGTGCCCCGCTTCGAATTCGTGGGGTTCGCGGACGTCGACCAGCGCGATCGAACCGTCGGCGAGACCCGCCTTCACGTCGTCGATCGTCAGATCCTCGATCTGCGGCATGCTCATGAGGCGAAGTCCTTTCGAGGCGTGGTCTCGACCGGACTTTAGCGGATCGTCCGGGGCTGGGAAGCCCCGGACGCACGCGACGGGCCCGTCAACGTGCGGCGGCGGAGGAAGGATCGGCCTCGCGCGAGACATAGGCGCGGGTGATGGTCTCGACATTGCGTTCGAGCCATTCGTACATCGCGCGTTCCTCTTCGAGGCTCCGCCGGAGCTCGGTCACGGCCTCCGCATGCCCCGCCTGCTCGGCCAGAGCGATCAGCGAGGTATAGGCGGCGATCTCGTAGGCCTCGAAGCCCATATCGGCGAAGGTGTTCTTGAGCACCTCGTCGTCGGCGGGCGCATGGGCCATGGCCGCCATATTGCCCATGAAGGACATCGCGACGTCCTTCAGCATCGAGCGGCTCTCGCCCGCCAGCTCCAAAAGACGGTCCAGCCGCTCCTCCTGCGCCCGCGTCTCCGCCAAATGCTGCCGGAGCCGCTGCATCAGTTCGGGATAACGGTCCATCCGCTCGACCTGGCGTTCGATGATCTCGATCGCCTGCTTCTCGAGCGCATGCGCATTGCGCAAGCCGTCAACATAGGCCTCGCGGGCCGCATCGTTCATCGCCATCGGGCTCTCCTCGGTCGGGTTCGAGCGCCAACGCGCCGTCCGAGGGCCGGTTCCGTCAGCGGAGGCGGGAGGCGATGAAGGGCCGCAGCTTCAGGAAACCGCGATAGGCCGCTTCCATGACCGGAAGAACGAGCGGCAAGCGCGCGACGAGCGCCGCCGGGCGCCAAGCCGGAAGGCGGGTCCACAGAGCGGCGAACCCCGCGGCGCCCGAATGCAGGCGCCCGTCCGCGTCGCGGACGTGGAAGCGCGCCAGCGCGGCATCCCGGTCGAGATCGGCCCCGGGCACGACTCCCGGCTGCGAGACGTCCACGAAATCGATCGCGTCCGCGCCGCGGCAGCCCTGATAAAGCGCGATCTCCCGCCGGCAGAGCGGGCAAGCGCCGTCGTAATAGACCGTCAGTTCGCGAGCGGGTTCGCTCATCCGCGTTCCGATCATTTTTTGTGCAGCGTGAACGAAACGACGGCAGACGATCGCCGCCGTTTCCATCCGATTTCAATACGCCCTCGCCCGACCTTCGGACCACGCCCATGGCTCGCTTCTTGCGTAACCGGTTACGAAACGCGTCAGGGGACCTCAGGCGTGAACGAGAGACCGACCGGAGCGGCGATGAAGCCGACATTCTTCGACGAGATGCTGCTTGCGGACGGCACCAGTCGACCGGCCTATCGGGAAGTGGCGCGATGGCTCGAAGAACGCCCCCGCGGCATGATCCGGAAGAAGCGGGAGGAAGCGGACACCATCTTCCGCAGGCTCGGCATCACCTTCGCCGTCTACGGCAAGGAGGAGGCCAATGAGCGGCTGATCCCCTTCGATCTCATCCCACGGGTCATTTCAGCGGGCGAATGGCGTTTTCTGGAGCGGGGCATCGAGCAGCGGGTGCGCGCGCTGAACGCCTTTCTCTACGACATCTACCATCGGCAGGAGATCGTGCGCGCGGGCCGCATTCCCGCGGAGATGATCAACCGGAACGCGGCCTTCCTGCCGGAAATGATCGGCTTCGATCCGCCGCGGAAGGTGTATTCGCACATCATCGGCACGGACATCGTGCGCACGGGGGAGAACGGCTTCTTCGTTCTCGAAGACAATCTGCGCACGCCGTCCGGCGTGTCCTACATGCTCGAGAACCGGGAAGCGATGATGCATCTCTTCCCCGACCTCTTCGCGAAGCACCGCGTCCGCCCGGTCGAGCGCTATCCGGAACTCCTGCGCGAGACGCTGGAGAGCGTGGCGCCGCCTGCCTGCAAGGGCGATCCGACCATCGCGATCCTGACCCCCGGCATCTACAACTCCGCCTATTTCGAACACGCCTTCCTCGCCGACCAGATGGGCGTGGAACTCGTGCAGGGTTCGGATCTCTACGTGGAGGACGCGGCGCTCTGGATGCGCACGATCACCGGCAAGGCGCAGGTGGACGTGCTCTATCGGCGGGTCGACGACGCCTATCTCGATCCTCTGGCCTTCGATCCCACGTCGATGCTCGGCGTCCCGGGCCTGTTCGATCTCTATCGCGCGGGCGGGGTCACCATCGTCAATGCGCCCGGCACCGGAATCGCCGACGACAAGGCGATCTATGCCTATGTGCCCGAGATCATCGAGTTCTACACCGGCGAGAAGCCGATCCTGAACAATGTCCCGACATGGCGCTGCGGCATCCCGGACGAGCTGGCGCATGTGCTGGCGCATCTGCCCGAACTGGTCGTGAAGGAAGTCCACGGCTCGGGCGGCTACGGCATGCTGGTCGGTCCCGCCGCGACGAAGCGCGAGATCGCGGCCTTCGCGGCCCGGCTGAAGGCCGACCCGGCGAACTACATCGCCCAGCCGACGCTCGCGCTTTCGACCTGCCCCGCCGTCACGGATACCGGCTTCGCGCCGCGCCATGTGGATCTACGCCCCTTCGTGCTGATGGGCGACAAGGTGCGGATCACGCCCGGCGGGCTGACCCGCGTCGCGCTGAAGAAGGGATCGCTCGTGGTGAATTCCAGCCAGGGCGGCGGCACCAAGGACACATGGGTTCTGGAGGACTGACCATGCTGGGACGGACCGCCGCGAGCCTCTTCTGGATGTCGCGCTATATCGAGCGCGCCGAGAACATCGCCCGCCTCACGGAAGTGGGCTACCGCATCTCGCTGACGCCGGACGTGGGGTCAGGGCATCGCGAGGACTGGAAATCGACCCTGATCGCCGCGGGCTGCCTCGACGGCTTCCTCGCAAAATATGCGGCGATCGACGGCGAGAAGGCCCAGTATTGGCTGCTGTTCGATCGGGACAATCCGTCTTCCGTCCGCAACTGCCTCGAAACGGCGAGGAACAACGGGCGGGCCGTGCGCACCGCGCTGACCCGCGAGATGTGGGAGGCGCTGAATTCCACCTGGATCGAATTCGCCGCGATCCGCCCGGCCGATCTCGCCTCGGGGCGACTGCCCGAATTCCTCGATTGGGTGCGGATGCGGTCGAACCTTTTCCGCGGCTCGCTGCTGGGTACGCTTCTCCGGGACGAAGGCTACCATTTCAGCCAAGCGGGCGCCTTCATCGAGCGCGCGGACAACACGGCCCGCATCCTCGACGTCAAATATTACGTCCTGCTGCCCTCCAACGAGACGGTGGGAGGGGATCTCGACGCGTCGCAATGGGAGACGATCCTGCGCTCGGTGTCGGCGCACCGATCGTATCGGCACGTCTATAAGGACCGCTATCGTCCTTGGAACGTGGCGGATTTTCTGATCTTGAGCCCCGAAATGCCGCGCAGCCTGCGCTTCAGCTGCGAATGGGTGAACCGCGCGACCGCGGGGCTTTCGGCGGCCACCGGAGCGGGCGCGTCGGCCGGAGCCCATGCCGGGGCGCTGCTCGACACGCTGAAGACCGCGAACATGGACGCGATCTTCCGCGACGGGCTTCACGAGTTCCTCACGGAATTCCTGACGCGGAACAACGCCGTCTCCTCGGCGATCGCGGCCGATTACAATTTCATCTGAGGCGCCGACGATGGAAATCTCTGTCGAGCACCGCACCGACTATGTCTACGACCTGCCCTTCGCTCATGCCGTTCAGGCGCTGCGCCTGACGCCTCCCTCGTCACGCGGGCAGACCGTCCTGTCCTGGACCGTCGAAGCACCGGGCATCGAGACGGCGGCGAGCCATATCGACGGCTTCGGCAACCGGGTGCATCTGCTGACGCCGCCCGGCTCGGTCGAAACCGTTTCCATCGTCGCGAAGGGCGTCGTGCGGACCGAGGACACCAACGGCGTGGTCGGCTCGACGGGCGAGATCGCGCCGCCCGCGGTGTTCCTCCGGGAGACCGGCGCGACGCGGCCGGACGCGGCCATCGCCGAATTGGCTTTGAGCGCGCAGCACGCCGATCGCCTCTCGACGCTGCACGGCCTGCTCGATGCCGTTCATCGGCGGATCGCCTACGAACTGGGGGCCACCCATGCGCATACCACGGCGGCCGAGGCGCTGAGGGAACGGCGCGGCGTGTGTCAGGACCATGCGCAGGTGTTCATCGCGGCGGCACGCAGCCTCGGCATCCCCGCGCGCTACGTGACGGGATACCTGCTGATCGAAAGCGACGTTCCGGGCGCCGCGCACCACGCCTGGGCCGAGGCGTTCACCGAGGATCTCGGCTGGATCGGCTTCGACCCCGCCAACGGCATATGCCCGACGGACGCCTATGTCCGCCTCGCGGTCGGCCTCGATGCGGCCGGTGCGGCACCGGTCCGCGGCATCCGTCACGGCGCGGGCGACGAACGGCTCGGCGTCGAGGTCGTGGTCAGGCAGAATCAACAATAAAAGCGAAACGATCGACCGGGAGGCTCCATGACCTATTGCGTAGGATTGCGGCTCGACCGCGGGCTCGTCTTCGCGTCCGACACGCGGACCAATGCGGGCCTCGACAACATCGCGACCTTCCGGAAGATGCATGTCTGGGAGCGCAACGGCGACCGCGTCCTGATCCTGCTGTCGGCGGGCAATCTCGCGGTGACGCAGGCGGTCGTCTCCAATCTCAACGAACAGATCGATGCGCATCGGGACGACGGCAAGCCGTCGCTGCTCAATGTCGAGACCATGTTCCGCGCGGCCCGCCTCGTGGGCGATGCCGTGCGCGAGGTGCGGAAGGTCGACGGGCCGGCGCTGGAGATGTTCTCGGCCTCCTTCATCCTCGGCGGGCAGATCCACGGCGAGGCGCCGCGCATGTTCCAGATCTATGCCGAGGGCAATTTCATCGAGGCGACGAAGGACACGCCCTATTTCCAGATCGGCGAGCACAAATACGGAAAGCCGATTCTCGACCGCGTGGCGCGGCCGGAAATGGCGATGGGGGACGCTGCGAAGCTGATCCTGCTCTCCTTCGACTCGACGCTGCGCTCCAACCTCTCCGTCGGCCTGCCGATCGATCTGGCGATCTACGAGCGGGATTCGATGAAGATCGGGCCGCAGAAGCGCATCGGGCAGGACGACCCGTATTTCCGCATGCTCTCCCGTTCGTGGTCGGAAGGCTTGCGCGACACTTTCGGCAAAATCGAAGCGTTCGATCTCACCGACGAAGGGACCGCGCCGCTGCCTTTCGAGCCTCCCAAGGGTTGATGCCTAGGGCGCGACGAGCCAGGCCGCCGTCGGGAAGGTAAAGGTGGCCAGCACCGTGGTGACGAGCACCACCGCAGCGATCACGCGACTGCCCGAGGCGTAGCGCTCGGCGATGATGAAGACGTTCGCAGCGGTGGGGAGCGCCGCATAAAGCACGCCCGCCGTCTGCCAGAACGGGTCCAGCCCCAGCACCGGCCCGAGCATCACCCAGATCAGCACCGGGTGCAGCACCAGCTTGATGGCGGAGAGCGGCACGATGACGCCGACCGTCCCGCGGATCGACCAGCCGGACAAAGCGAGCCCCAGCGCGAAGACGCCCGCCGGAGGTGCGGCCGAGCCGAGAAACCCGAGAAAGCGGTCGAACGGACCGGACGGGACGATGCCCGCGATGGACAGGCTCATGCCCGCGGCGATCGACAGCATGAAGGGGTTGAGGACGACGCCGCGAAGCAGGTCCTTCGCGATGGCCGCCGGCGACTTTCCGCCGCCGCGGATCGCTTCGAGAATGCCGATGGACGAGGCGATGATGATCGCGTTGTCGCACAAGAGCCCCATGGCGATGGGGCCCGCGGCCTTCTCGCCGAGAAAGGCGATGGCGAGCGGAATGCCGAGAAAGGCGAAATTCGGCCCGACCGTCGATTGCCCCCGCGAGGTCGCCTCCGCCGCGTCCGCGCCGCCGAAAGCCTGCGCGACGATGCGCACGCTGATCGACAGAGCGAGACCGACCCCCGCGAGCACCGCGAAATAGGTGCCGTTCCAGAGTTCCACGATCGGCTGGGCCGCCACCACGCGGACGATCAGCGCGGGCGTCGCGATGACGAAGGCGAAGGTGTTGAGGATGCGCACGGCTTCGGGCCCGAACAGACCCCGCCGTCCGGCGAACCAGCCGAGAAAGATCACGGCGAAGAAGGGGAAGCTGGTCGCGAGGAAGGAGAGCATCGGCGGAACCTGCGCCGGAAAGGCCCGGCCCGCGCTTGATGCCCGTTCGTCCGTGCGCCCGCAAGCGAGCGGCCCCTAAGTTGTGGATTTCCGCTGCGCACGCGCCCGATCCGGGCCCCGGCATGCTACGCACTCAGCCCGGGCGGAAACCGGTCATCGCGGAGTGCGTCGGGCATTGAAGACCGAGATCGACATGGGCACGGCCACCGGCGGCGGACCGGCGCAGCTCGACCTCGAGGAACTGCTCGCCACGCGTCTGCTCGTCCAAGGCAATTCGGGATCGGGCAAGTCGCATCTCCTGCGCCGCCTGCTCGAACAAAGCGCACCCTGGGTCCAGCAGGCGATCATCGACCCCGAAGGCGACTTCGTTTCGCTGGCCGAGAAGTTCGGTCATGTCGTCGTCACCGGCGAACGGACCGAATCCGAACTGCAGCGCATCGCCGAGCGCATCCGCAAACAGCGGGTGTCCGTCGTCCTCGACCTCGAAGGCCTCGACGCCGAAGAGCAGATGCGCAGCGCCGCGGCCTTCCTCGGCGGCCTCTTCGACGTGGAGCGGGACTATTGGTACCCGATGCTCGTGGTCGTGGACGAAGCGCAGATGTTCGCGCCTATGGCGGCGGGCGAAGTCTCCGACGAGAGCCGGAAGCTGTCGCTCGGCGCGATGACGAACCTGATGTGCCGCGGCCGCAAACGCGGTCTCGCGGGTATCATCGCCACCCAACGTCTCGCCAAGCTCGCAAAAAACGTGGCGGCCGAAGCGTCGAACTTCTTCATGGGCCGGACCTTCCTCGACATCGACATGGCGCGGGCGGCGGATCTCCTCGGCATGGACCGGCGGCAGGCCGAGATGTTCCGCGATCTCGAACGCGGCCATTTCGTCGCCCTCGGCCCCGCGCTTTCGAAACGCCCCCTGCCCGTCCGGATCGGCAGCGTCGTGACCGAGACCCGCGGTGCGGGGCCCAAGCTGATGCCGTTGCCGGAGCCGCTGGCACCGGGCGCGCGCGAATCCATTCTCGACGTCGAGCCCGATCCGCCGCGCTATGTGCGGCCCCGCCCCCCTGCGCCGCCCTCCACGGCCGAACTGCTGCAGAAGGTGGCGGACGCGTCCGAAGCGTCGCATGCCGCGCCCGAGCCGCTTCCGGAAATGACTGCGGAAGAGCGGGAGCGCGCGCTCGAAGACATTCTCCGTCAGGTCGTCTCGGAGCCCGAAAGCGCGTTCCAGTCCGTGGCCGTGCTGTATCAGGACTTTCAGGTCCGCTGCCGCATGCGCCGGATCGGCGCGCCGCTGCCGGACCTTCCGGCCTTCCGCCGCCGCCTCGTGGCCGCGCGGGCGGGCGGCGCCGCCGCGCCCGAGCATGCCGCGGATTGGGAAAAGGCGATCGACTACGCCGCCCGCATGCCGGAGGACCTGCAGAGCGTGTTCCTGCTGCTGGCGCGCGCCGCGCTCGACAGAGCGCCCTGCCCGTCCGACGGCGAAGTCGCGCGCGTGTTCGGGAGCCGCTCGCCCGGACGTGCCCGGCGCGTCCTCGCTTATCTCGAAGAGCGCAGCTTCATCGTCGCGCGGACGGATTTCGCCGGGAACCGGATCGTCGCCGTGCCCGATCTCGGCTGGGAGACGGCGCCCGGCGACCCGAAGGCCGAAGAGCGCGCGGCCCAGAATGCCTCCGCAGCCGCGAGCGGGACCGGCGACCTCTTCGCCGCCGAGTAACCTAGGCTATCCGGCCGCGAGATCGACGCCGGGCGAGGCCAGCTTGCTCGCGATCACGGCCAGATGCCGCCCCTGCCATCGGGCGCCTTCGAGCTCGACGACCGACGGTCGCCGGGATCCGTCGCCGTCGGCGATGGTAGACGCGCCGTAGGGCGAATTGCCCATCACCTCGGCCGTCCCGTTCTGGCCCTTGAAGGCATAGGGCAGTCCGACGACCACGAAGCCGAGATGCAAGAGCACCGTATGGAAGGTGAGGATCGTCGATTCCTGCCCGCCGTGCTGCGTCCCGGTCGACGTGAAGACCGCGGCGGGCTTGCCGGTGAGAGCGCCGCTGACCCAATGCTTCCCGGTCTGATCGAGAAAGTTCTTCATCTGCGAGGCCATGTTGCCGAAGCGCGTCGGCGTCCCGAAGATGATGCCGTCATATTCGGGAAGTTCGTCCACCGTGACGAGCGGCGCGCGCTGGTCGAGCTTGTAATGCGCCTTGGCGGCCGCATCCGGCGGCACGAGCTCCGGCACCCGCTTGATCGTCACCTCGGCGCCCGCCGAGCGCGCGCCTTCGGCTTCGGCCTCGGCCATGGTTTCGACGTGACCCCATGACGAGTAATACACGACCAGAATCCGCGTCATCGACACCTCCTCTTGTTCGAGGACGGAATGCGGCCGAGGCCGTCGACGTTCCCGCTCCCGGCATGTCGCCCATGCACAGGGTTGATTTCCGAGCCGCGTGCGCCGGTTATACGGTCCTGACTCTCACCGCATACGGGTCGCAGAGATGAACGTCCGCATCGACGAAAATGCCCTGGCCGTCACGCAGTTCGGGATCGGCCAGCCCGTCCCGCGCGCCGAGGACCCCATGCTGCTGCGCGGCGAGGGTCGCTACACGGACGACGTGTCCGTGCCCGGGCAGGTCCATGCCGCCGTGGTCCGAAGCCCCTACGCGCACGGCCTATTGAAGGGCGTGGATACCGAAGCGGCGGCCGCGATGCCGGGCGTGCTTGCGATCTATACCGGGCGCGACCTCGCGGAATACGGGCTTCTCGGCTCGTCGCTGCCCTTCAAGAACCCCGACGGTACGCCCATGCGGCGGATGCTGCGCGAGGCCTTCGCGACCGACAAGGTCCGCTTCGTCGGCGACCCCGTGGCCCTCGTCGTAGCGAAGACGGCGTTGCAGGCGCAGGATGCCGCGGAGACCGTGACGCTCGACATCGACGAACTGCCCGCCGTGACCGAAGCATCCGAGGCGGTGAAGCCCGGCGCGCCGCTTCTTTATGACGACGCGCCCGAGAACACCGCACTCGATTTCCGCTACGGCGACGCGGCTGCTGTGGACGCCGCATTCGCGAAGGCGGCGCACGTCACCCGGCTTCACGTCGTCAACAACCGGCTCGTGGTGAACGCGCTCGAACCCCGCTCGGCGCTGGCCGAATATGACCGCAAGACCGGGCGCTTCACCTTCACCGCCTGCAGCCAAGGCACGTTCGGGATGCGGAACACGCTCGCCGACGTCCTGAAGCTGCCCAAGGACAAGGTTCGGGTGATCACGGGCCAGGTCGGCGGTTCCTTCGGCATGAAGGGCGTCGTCTTTCCGGAATATGTGGCGCTGCTGCATGCGGCCCGCGCGCTCGGCAAGCCGGTGAAATGGACGGACCGGCGCTCGGAGTCCTTCGTCTCCGACCACCACGGCCGCGACCATGAGGTGGATCTCGAACTCGCGCTCGATGCGAAGGGGCGCATCCTCGCCCTTCGCGTCGACGGCTTCGGCAATCTCGGCGGCTACATGACGCCGTTCGGCCCGATGATGGCGTCGCTGAACATCGCCAAGAACATCGCGAGCGTCTACCGCACGCCGCTGATCGGCGTGCGCTCCCGCTGCGTGTTCACGAACACGGTGCCGACCGGCGCTTATCGCGGGGCGGGCCGGCCCGAGGGCAACTACTACATGGAGCGGCTCATGGACACGGCCGCGCGCGAAACCGGGATCGACCCCGCAGTGCTGCGTCGGCGCAATCACATCCCGACCAAGGCGCTGCCCTATGCCGCGGCCTCGGGCATGACCTACGATTCCGGCGACTTCACGGGGCTCCTCGACCGCACGCTCGAAGCCGCCGACTGGAAGGGCTTCAAGGCGCGCAAGGCGGCGAGCCGCAAGCGCGGCCTGCTGCGCGGCCGCGGCATCGGCCAATATCTCGAAGTCACCGCCCCGCCGATGAAGGAGATGGGCGGCATCCGGTTCGAGAAGGACGGCACCGTCACGATCATCACCGGCACGCTCGATTTCGGGCAGGGTCACTGGTCCGCCTTCGCGCAGGTGCTGGTCTCCAAACTCGGCGTGCCGTTCGACGCGATCCGCCTCGTGCAGGGCGACAGCGACAGGCTGATCGCGGGCGGCGGCACCGGCGGCTCGAAATCCATCATGGCGAGCGGTGCGGCGATCCTCGAAGCGGGCGACAAGGTGATCGAGCGCGGCCGCGTGATCGCTTCGCATGCGCTGGAAGCGGGGGTGGACGACATCGAATTCGCCGCGGGTCGCTTCCGCATCGCCGGCACCGACCGTGCGATCGGCATCATGGACCTCGCCCGCAAGCTCGACCAAGGCGCGATCGCTCTGCCGCCGGACGTGCCGCCGACGCTCGACGTGGACCATGTCCACGAGGCCGCGCCCTCGGCCTTCCCCAACGGTTGCCATGCGGCGGAAGTCGAGATCGACCCCGACACGGGCACGACGCGCGTGGTGCGCTACACCGCGGTCAACGATTTCGGCACCGTCATCAACCCGATGCTGGTCGAAGGCCAGATGCATGGCGGCGTGGTGCAGGGCATCGGACAGGCGCTTCTGGAACGGACCGTCTTCGACGACGACGGCCAGATCGTGACCGGATCCTTCATGGACTATGCGATGCCGCGCGCGGACGACGCGCCGTTCTTCACGGTCGAAAGCCGGCCGACGCCCGCCAAGACGAATCTTCTCGGCGCCAAGGGCTGCGGCGAAGCGGGCTGTGCGGGCTCCCTGCCCGCCGTGATGAATGCGGTGGTCGATGCCCTAGCCGACTTCGGCATCCGCCATGTCGACATGCCCGCCACGCCCGAGAAGATCTGGGCGCTGATCCGCGAAGCGCGGAACGCTCGCGGCTGAAGACGTCCCGGTGCGCCGCGCGCACCGGGAGCCGAGCGTCAGGTCGCGTCGACCACGCTGACGACGCGGAACGTGTGCATCTCGTCGTCCTCGTCGCGGATCGAGATGTACTCGCCGGGCGCGAAGACGTGATCGCTGAGGCGGTAGCCCGCTTCGTCGTCGAACTCGGTGGCGCTGTCATAGTCGAAGATCCAGCGTGCGCCGCGATCGCCGCCCGACCGATGGACGACCTTGCCCATCGCGTCCGGCTCGCCGTTCCAGAACCGCCGGACCCGGCAATCGTCGCGATGGCTCTGCCACGCATGGGCATCGATGTGCCCGTTCTCGGTCAACGGCACCACGAGTTCATAGCCGTGGCGGGCCGACCCTTCGGGATGCTCCTTCGATCGGGCGAGGTGCATGACGATTCTTTTGAAGTTGTGGGGGAGTTGCATGATCTTTGGGTCCTCCGTGCCGCCATCCTCGCGTGTCCCGGACGCTTCGGCCTTGATCCGCCTCAACCCGAAGCGCGGCTTTGCGTTCCCGTGCGAGTTTAGAATGATGCCAGTTTAGAAATCCTGTAATGTTCTGATTTTGAACGACTTTTTGTTGACGCCTCGTCCGGACGCGTCTTAATGCGGACCATCGTCAACCCCGGGGCGGACCCTTGAACTCCGCCGCAGGAGAATCCGATGTTCAAAAGCATCATGGGCGGCGCCGTCGCCCTCTGCGCGCTGTCCGCGACGGCCGGCGCGGCCGAAGTCAACGTCTACACGTCCCGTGAGGCGGATCTCATCAAGCCGGTTCTCGAAGCCTTCACGAAGGCGACCGGCACGAAGGTGAACACCGTCTTCGTGCGCGACGGGTTGGAAGAGCGCGTGAAGGCCGAGGGCGCGAATTCGCCGGCCGACCTGATCATCCTCGTGGACGTCGCCCGTCTCGTGAAGGCGGCCGAGATGGGGATCACCCAGCCGGTCGACAGCGCGGCGCTGAAGAGCGCGGTACCGGAGGCGCTGCGCGACGCGAAGGACAACTGGTTCGCGACCACGCTCCGCTCGCGCGTCGTCTACGCCTCCAAGGAGCGCGTGAAGCAGGACGCGATCACCTACGACGATCTCGCCGATCCGAAATGGAAGGGCCGGGTGTGCATCCGTTCCGGCCAGCACCCTTACAACCAGTCGCTGATCGCTGGTTTCATCGCCAAGAACGGCGAGGCCAAGGCCGAGGCGTGGCTGAAGGGCCTCAAGGCCAATCTCGCCAAGAAGCCCTCGGGCGGCGACCGCGACGTGGCCAAGGACATCCTCGCGGGCGTCTGCGACTTGGGCCTCGGCAACACCTATTATGTCGGGCTTATGCTGAACGGCACCGACGAGGCCCAGAAGCAGTGGGGTCAGGCCGTGAAGGTGCTCGACTCGAGCTTCGCGGGCGGCGGCACGCATGTGAACATCTCCGGCGCGGCAGTGGCCAAGAGCGCGCCGAACAAGGCGGAAGCCTTGAAACTTCTCGAATTCATGGTCGGAGAGACGGCGCAGAACATGCTCGCGGATCTGAACTACGAATATCCGGTGCGGCCGGGCATCGCGGCCAACGCGACGACGAAGCTGTTCGGCCCGATCAAGGCCGATGTCACTCCGCTCGGCGCCGTCGCCGCCAAGCGGGATGCGGCCAGCGTCCTCGTCGACAAGGTCGACTTCGACCGGTGATCCCGGCGCGCTTCCCGCCCGGCGCGATCGCGACCGCGACCGCCCGCCGTTCACGGACCGTCGTCGCCCTCCGGGCGGCGGCGGTTTTCGGCGTTATGCTGATCGGCGCGCCGCTTCTCTCGCTGCTCTGGATCGCGGTGACGGGCGATCTCACGCCGGTTCGTCACATCTTTTCCGTCGTGCTCCCGGCCGCGGTCGCCGACACGGCGCTGCTGCTCGCGGGCGTCGGCGTCGTGACGGTACTCCTCGGCGTCGGCTCCGCCTGGCTCGTCACCGCCTTCCGCTTTCCGGGCCGGAGCCTGCTGTCCGTTGCGCTGGTGCTGCCGCTCGCAGTGCCGACCTACATCATCGCCTATGTCTATGTGGAGATCCTCGAACCACTCGGTCCGGTGCAGGGCGCGATCCGCGCGCTTTTCGGCTTCCGGAGCCGAGCGGACTACTGGTTCCCGGAAATCCGTTCGATGCCGGGCGCGATCCTGCTGCTCGGCTGCGTACTCTACCCTTATGTCTACCTGCCGGTGCGCGCCCTCTTTTCGGTGCAATGCGCGAGCCTGATCGAGGCGGGCCGGACGCTCGGGGCCTCGCCCGCATCGGTGTTCCGCCGCATCGCCCTGCCGCTCGCGCGGCCCGCAGTCGCGCTGGGCCTGTCGCTTGCGCTGCTCGAAACGCTGAACGACATAGGCGCCACCGATCACCTCGGCGTGCGGACGCTGACGGTCGCGGTCTACACGACCTGGCTCAACCGCGGCAGCCTGCCGGGCGCGTCCGTTCTCGCACTCGTGCTGCTGACCGCCGTCACCCTCCTCATCCTCATCGAGATGCGATCTCGCGGCGCGCGGAGCTTCGCGCTTTCAGCCAAGAAGCCGCGGCCGCAGGAACCCGTCGCGCTCGAAGGTCCGAAAGCGCTTCTCGCCGCGCTCGCATGCGCCCTGCCGCCGATCGCGGGCTTCCTGGTTCCGGCGGTCTTCCTCGCGACGGAAGCGGCGCGCCGCGGAACACGGATCGATCCCGGATTGCCCGGGCAGATCGGCGCCACGCTGACCTTCGCGCTCACGGCGACCGTTCTCATCGTCATCATCGGCGCCTCGATCGCCGCGGCCGTCCGCATCCTGCGCCATCCGGCCGCCCTATGGTCCGCGCGGATCGCAGGGCTCGGCTATGCCTTGCCCGGCACCGTTGTCGCCGTGGCCTTGCTCGCGCCGATCGCCGCGATCGACAATCTGCTGGCCGATCTGCAGAACGCGATCACGGGCGGACGGGCCGGACTTCTCCTCACCGGAACGGGGTTGGCCGTGGTCATCGCCTATGCGGTCCGCTTTTCAGGGATCGCGGTCGGCGGCGTCGAGAACGGCTTCGCGCGGCTCTCGCCGCATGTCGACGACGCGGCGCGAACGCTCGGGCACGGGCCGGGAAAGCTCCTGCGTGACATCCACTGGCCGCTGCTTCGCCCCGCCCTCGCCTCTTCCGCGCTGCTCGTCTTCGTCGACGCGATGAAGGAACTGCCGGCCACGCTTCTGCTGCGTCCCCTCAATGTCGAGACGTTGGCGACGGCGGTCTATGCCCATGCCGGCCGCGGCGTGTTCGAGGACGGTGCCCTCGCCTCGCTCTTGATCGTCGCGGCGGGCTTGGCCCCCGTGGTGCTGCTGATGCGCGCTTCGGGCGAGACGACAGCCGAGCTTTCGGCCGACGCCGCGGCCCGGAACGAGGCGGAGCCGACGCCCGCGCGCTCCTGATATTTCAGTTTCGACTTGCTCGGGGCCCGCTGGACCCCTTAATGCGGGTCGTGCAGACTTCGGAGGAAAGCTCGGGCGGCACAGTCCCGGGGGCGCAAGGTTTTTCGGAAAGGACGAGCGTGAGCAACAAGGTTTATCCCGACGCCAAGACGGCCCTCGCCGGCCTGTTGAAGGACGGCATGACGATCCTCTCGGGCGGCTTCGGCCTTTGCGGCATTCCCGAGACGCTGATCGCGGCCATCCGCGATTCCGGCGTGAAGAACCTCACCGTGGTCTCGAACAATGCCGGCATCGACGGCGTGGGCCTCGGCGCCCTGCTCGAGACCCGCCAGATCCGCAAGATGGTCTCGTCCTATGTGGGCGAGAACAAGACCTTCGCGCAGCAGTATCTCGCGGGCGAGCTCGAGCTCGAATTCACCCCGCAGGGCACGCTGGCCGAGCGCATCCGTGCGGGCGGCGCGGGCATCCCCGCCTTCTTCACGAAGACGGGCGTCGGCACCATCGTCGCCGAGGGCAAGGAAGTCCGCGAATTCGACGGCGCGAAATACGTGATGGAGCGCGGCATCACCGGCGATCTCGCCGTGATCCATGCCTGGAAAGCGGATACCGAGGGCAACCTCGTCTTCCGCAAGACGGCGCGTAACTTCAACCCGATGATGGCGACCGCCAGCCGCATGACCGTGGTCGAGGTGGAGCATCTCGTGCAGCCGGGCGAGATCGAACCCGACCAGATCCATACGCCGGGCGTCTATGTCCAGCGCATCGTGCATGTGCCGAACGCCGAAAAGCGCATCGAGCAGCGCACGACCCGTCCCCGCGGCTGAACGAACGAGGCAGACCACCATGGCTTGGACCCGTGAACAGATGGCCGCCCGCGCCGCGAAGGAACTGCGCGACGGCTATTACGTGAATCTCGGCATCGGCATCCCGACGCTCGTTTCCAACTTCATCCCCAAGGGCATGAGCGTTCAGCTGCAGAGCGAGAACGGCATGCTCGGCATGGGCCCCTTCCCCTATGAGGGCGAAGAGGACCCGGACCTGATCAATGCCGGCAAGCAGACCATCACCGAACTGCCGACCACGAGCTATTTCTCGTCGTCCGACAGCTTCGCGATGATCCGCGGCGGCCATATCGACCTGTCGATCCTCGGCGCCATGCAGGTGGCCCAGAACGGCGACCTCGCCAACTGGATGATCCCCGGCAAGATGGTGAAGGGCATGGGCGGCGCGATGGACCTCGTCGCCGGCGTCAAGCGCGTCGTCGTGCTCATGGAGCATGTGGCGAAGGACGAGCCGAAGCTGCTCAAGCAGTGCAACCTGCCGCTCACGGGCGCGGGCGTCGTCGATCTCGTGATCACGGATCTCGCCGTGTTCTCGATCAACAAGCACGAAGGCGGCATGAAGCTGATCGAACTCGCCGACGGCGTGACCAAGGAAGAGGTCCGCGCCAAGACGGAAGCCGACTACACCGTCGCGCTCTGATCCTGCGCGCCGAAGACTACGGAACGGCCGGGCTCGCCCCGGCCGTTTTTCGTTTCAGACGTCCGACGCGCCCTCGCGCCGCCGCAACACCACGGAGACGACGAGCACGACCGAGGCGACCAGCGCGATGAGCAGCGTCGAGACGGCGTTGATCTCCGGCGTCACTCCGAGGCGCACCTGCCCGTAGATGCGCATCGGGAGCGTCGTGGCGCCGGGGCCCGAGACGAAACTCGCGATCACGAGATCGTCGATCGACAGCGTGAAGGCGAGCAGCCATCCCGCCGCGACCGCGGGCGCGATGAGCGGCAGCGTGACGGAGAAGAAGGTCACGAGCGGCGTGGCACCGAGATCCATCGCCGCTTCTTCCAGGCTGCGGTCGAAGCTCACGAGCCGCGAGCGCACGACTACGGCGACGAAGCACATCGTGAAGGTCACATGCGCGATGGTGACCGTCCAGAAGCCGCGGTCGAGATCGATCGCCACGAAGAACAGCAGGAGCGACAGGCCCGTGATCACTTCGGGCATGACGATGGGCGCGTGGATCGACGCCGCGAACAGGCCCCGCCCCCTGAAGCGGCCGAACCGGACCAAGGCGACGGCCGCCAGCGTGCCGAGCACGGTGGCGACGGTGGCCGAGACGAGCCCCACCCGCAGGGTGACCCATGCGGCATCCATCAGCGCCTCGTTGCGGAAGAGCGCGCCGTACCATTGCGTCGAGAAGCCGCCCCAAACGGTGACGAGCTTCGACGCATTGAACGAATAGACGACCAGCACGAGGATCGGCAGATAGAGGAAGGCGAAGCCGAAGGTCAGCGCCACGAGATTGATGCGCGACAGGCCCTTCATGGCCGGGCACCCGCCGCGGTCCGCGCTTCGGCCTCCTCCCGCCGCCTTTCGAGCGCGCCCCACGCGGCCATCGGGCCGAGAACCAGGAGCAGGAGCACGACGGCGACCGCGGAAGCGAGCGGCCAGTCGCGGTTGTTGAAGAACTCCACCCAGAGCGAACGCCCGATCATGATCGTATCGGAGCCGCCCAGAAGATCCGGGATCACGAATTCGCCGAGCGCGGGAATGAAGACGAGGAAGGCACCGGCGAGGACGCCGGGGATCGAGAGCGGAACCGTGACTTGCCAGAACGCCTTCCAGCGCGGGGCACCGAGGTCCATCGCGGCCTCGGTCAGCGTCGGGTCGATGCGTTCGAGCGCCGCATAGAGCGGCAGCACCATGAAGGGCAGATAGGCGTAGACGAGGCCGATCTGAACCGCGATCTCGGTGTTGAGGATTTCCAGGGGCTCAGCGACGAGACCGAACTTCATCAGCAGGATATTGAGCAGTCCCTCGGGCTTCAGGATGCCGATCCACGCATAGACGCGGATCAGAAAGCTCGTCCAGAACGGCAGGATCACGAGCGCGACGAGGGCGGGCCTGAGCCGCGCCGGCGCCCGCGCCATCGCATAGGCCATCGGGTAGCCGATCAGGATGAGAAGGATCGTCGCCGTCGCCGCCAGTCGAAACGAGGTGACGAAAGCCTCCAAATAGAGCGGCTCTTCGACGATCAGGCGGAAATTGTCGGCGCCGAGCTGCGAAAGCCTGTCGAAGACGTCCGCGAACCCCGCCGACCAGTCGAAGACGGGCCGGTAGGGCGGGCGCGCCTGCGCGCTCTCCGAAAAGGCCATGCGCAGCACGATGAGGAACGGCAGCAGGAAGAAGATGCCGGACCAGAGGAACGGAATGCCGACGACGAGCCGCCGCCCGCCGCCCTTCTCCCCGGTCCTCATTTCGTGAGCACCACGGCCGCGGACGGATCGAAGGAGATCCGAACGCGATCCTCCCAGCCCAGCGGTCGCTCGACGAAACGCGCGGTATTGGCGCGCGAGACGCGGACGACGAGGCCGGACTCCAGGCGGACCCAGTAGACCGTCCAGTCGCCGAGATAACCGATGTCCCAGATCTCGCCCGCGATCACGTTCGGGCCGTCCGGCTCGTTCTCCGCAAGTATCCTCAGCTTCTCGGGCCTGACCGCGACGCCGACGGATCCGCCGACGGGAAGATCGACCGCGGAGCCGACCGTGAGCGTGGTGCCGGCCGAGGGCGACTCAACGGTCCAGCCGCCCTCGCCCCGCCCCGCGACCGTGCCTTCGAAGATCGTCACGTCGCCGAGGAATTCGGCCACGCCGCGGGTGGCGGGTGACTCGTAGATCTCGGCGGGCGTGCCGATCTGGACGATCCGGCCCTTGTCCATGATCGCGATGCGGTCGGCCATCGACATGGCCTCGTCCTGATCATGCGTGACCATCAGGAAGGTGATCCCCAGCTCGACCTGAAGATCCATCAGCTCGTATTGGGTCTCCTCGCGCAGCCGCTTGTCGAGCGCGCCGAGCGGCTCGTCGAGCAGCAGCACTTTCGGCCGCTTTACGAGCGCGCGGGCGAGCGCGACGCGCTGCCTCTGCCCGCCCGAGAGCTGATCCGGCCGACGCCGCGCCATCGGGAGCAGCTGCACCTTGCCGAGGATTTCGGTCACCCGGTCTGCGATTTCGGTCTTCGGCAGCCCTTCCTGCTTCAGACCGAAGGCGATGTTCGCCTCGACGCTGAGATGCGGGAACAGCGCATAGGACTGGAACATCATGTTCACGGGCCGCCGATAGGGCGGCACGCCCGCGAGATCGCTGCCGCCGAGCGTCACGCGGCCCTCGTCCGGCTCTTCGAAGCCTCCGAGCATGCGCATCAGGGTCGTCTTGCCGCAGCCCGAGGGGCCCAGCAAGCAGAAGAATTCACGCTCGAAGATCGAGAGATCCACGCCGTCCACGGCAAGAAGCGCACCGAAGCGCTTGCGCACGCCTTCGAAGCGGATCAGGGGCACGGCCGAAGGATCGGACCAGGGCGCGAAACCCCGCCGGACGGCGCCGACGGCGATGGGCGCGCGCGGCGCCGCGGGAGAAGACCGGGACTGCAATCCGTCCACCTCCGCTCGGGGAGAAAACGACACCGAGCGGAAACTAGGGAGCAGGGGCCGCGCGGGCAACGCGCGGCCGGGTCAATTCACGAGAAAAGGATCAGTCGTCGTCGGAGATCGGAGCCGCGGAGGCGACGGGAACGCTGCCGAGCCCGTCCTTGCCGTAGATGTCGTCGCGGAACTCGACCGTGCCTTCCGGGGTCGCCCAGGCGGTGACATAGACCCAATAAACCGGCACCGGCTGGGCGAGACGCGCATCGACGCGCTGGCCCGAGGCGATCGCGGCGTCGATCTGGTCACGCGACCAGCCGGGCGTGTCCTTCAACAGCCACTGCACGTAGTCGCGCACGTTCTGCACGCGCATGCAGCCCGAGGAGACGAAGCGGAAGTCGTCGCCGAAGATGCCCTTGGCGGGCGTGTCGTGCATATACACGCCGTGGGGGTTCGGGATGTTGATGCGCACGAAGCCGAGCGAGTTGAACTCGCCGCCGGTGTCCTGGCGGAAGACGTATTGCGTCGCTTCCGTCGAGTTCCAGTTGACCCGCTCGGGAGGCACTTCCTGGCCGGAGCGGTCGAACATGCGGATCTTGTTGTCGCGCAGATAGTTCGGATCCGCCTGCATCTTGGGGATCAGATCCTTGCGGATGATCGAGGCGGGCACGGTCCAGAACGGGTTGAAATTGATGTCGACCACGCGCGTCGTCATGATCGGCGACTGGCGATCCGCCTTGCCCACGCCCGCGGCATGCCGCGTCATCACCTGACCGCCTTCGACCGTCTCGATCAGGGCCGCGGGGATGTTGGCGACCACGTAGCGATGGCCGAGATTGCCGGAATAGGTCCGCAGCCGGACGATGTTGATCTCGAGCTGGCGCAGACGCGTCTCGGCCGGAACGTTCATCGCCGCGACGGTCTGAGTATTGAGCACGCCCGTCGGCGTGAGACCGTGACGCTCCTGGAAGCGCTTCACGCCGGCCTCGACGAACGAGTCGAACACGTTCGAACCGCCCGCATTCGGCTCGAGATCGCCCGACACGATGAGGCGCTGGCGGAGCGCGATGACGTTGCGGTCGCGCTGGCCGAGGCGGAGCGACACTTTCGGCATCATCGGCCAACCGCCTTGGGCGACCAGTGCGCGATAGCGCTCGATCACCTGTTCGGTCGCAGAGAGCGTGCCCGTGGAAATGACCGGAGAGAGCGAGCGCTGAACCCGGAGGCTCTGCGCCGAATCATAGGACTGCCGCCATTCGGCCTGATCGCCGAACAGATCGTTCGCTGCCGCGAGCACAGACGAAGGCGCCACGGCGCCCGCGAAAAGCAGCGACAGCGCGGGAAGGATCTCTCGGCGGGTCGGGGAAACGGTCATGGTCGGTTCTTCTCGGGCACGAGATACGGGGGCGACGAGTACGTTCTGCATCGCAGCACAACGTAAACGATCGGTTTCCGATCCTTCGTCGTTCGCTCAGCAGAACCCGTTTCGCCGCCTCGTCCGGCGAATTTATGGCAAGGCCCGCGCTCAGCGCGTGAAAACGGCGACGAAGGGCGCAAGGCCTACGGCGGAAACCGACAGCGCCGCGCCGGCCGCGACCATCGCCGCACCGATGATGCGCGCGACGAGCGCGGTCCCCGCGAAGCGCTCGACCGTCATCAGGACGGCGAAAACCGCCATCCAGAGAATGTTCATCGCGCCCGCGAGCACCATCATCGCCATCATCGGCCCGCAGCAGCCGACGCAGGACAGCGCATAACGGAAGCCGAGACGCGCGGACGCACCAAGGCCGGACCGGCCCGCCTCGAACCCGCCGAGCGGCACGCGACAGGCGGCGAGGCAGCGGTCCTTGAACGGCGTGAATTGGTAGAGCCCCGCAAAGCCGATCGCGGCGCCGCCGATCACGGCCGCCGCGCGATCGGGAAGAACCGCGAAGGACAGGATCCGCTCGACGCCTAACTGCAGGGCCGCGAGACCGACCGCGATCACGGACCAAACGGCCAGATGGACGAGCGGCATGAGCATCGCGGACGCGACCGCTTGCGCGCCCCGGCCGAGCCGCGCGGCATGAGCCACCGCGGCGGAGGACGCGGCGGGCAGCATCATCGCGGCCGTCATCGCGATCCAGATGCCGAGCTTCGCTGCGAGGTCCCTAAACCCGAAACCGCCGCCCGTGAGCCCGGACGCGGTGCAGAGCGCCGCCCAGAGCGCGTCCGGCCCCTCCCCCGCCCGAACTGCTTCGAGCGCGAGCGCGCCCCAGCCGCCGAGCGCGAGCAGCACGACGGCGCACACGGCCGCGATCACGGGCGCGTCCATCGACGGGCCGCGTTTCGCAGGCAGGGAAGCGACATCGAGCGACATGGGTTCATTATCGCGCGCGGAGACCCGATCCGCACTCCGCATGAACCCTGAGGGCCTCATGCCTTGGCGCACCGCCCCCTCGGGCCTATACCCTCCCTTGCAGGCAGGAGCGACCCATGGCGCGCAAGGCGAAGACGAACGGGGACGGCGACGCGATCCGGGACGTGCTGGTGGTCGGCGGCGGCCCTGCAGGCTCCACGGCGGCCCTCGCTTTCGCACGGCAGGGCCGGACGGTGACGCTGCTCGCGGCGGAACGCCCGAAGGCCGACGGCCGGACCGTCGCCCTGATGCGGCCGGCGCTGAACTTCCTCGACGATCTCGGCGCGTGGGGCGCGTTGGACGAACGCTCGGCACCGCTCGAACGTCTGGTCATCATCGACGACACCGGCAGCCTCTTCCGCCCGCCTCCGACGACCTTCACGGCGCGGGAGATCCAACTCGATCAGTTCGGCAAGAACATCGAAGCCTCGGTTCTCGCGGAGGGCCTCGCGGCGGCCGCGGCATCGGAACCCGGCGTCCGCATGATCACGGGCCGGGCCGTTTCGGCTTCGGACGAGGGATCGTTCGCCCGCGTCGAGACAGAGGACGGAACGGTGATCCGCGCGCGTCTCCTCGTCGCCGCCGACGGTCGCAGGTCGCTCCTGCGGGAGGCGGCTGGCATCGACGTGCGTGAATGGACCTATCCGCAGGCCGCCGTCACCGCGATCTTCGCGCATGATCGGCCGCACGATGAAACCTCGACGGAATTCCACACGCGGACCGGGCCGTTCACCCTCGTTCCTCTGCCGGGACGCCGTTCGAGTCTGGTCTGGCTCACCGAGCCGCGGCATGCGGAACGGCTCCTCGCGGAAAGCGACGCGGACTTCGCGCGGACGGTCGAGCGGCAGGCTCATTCCATGCTCGGTGCCATGCGGCTCGACGGGCCCCGCGGCTCGGTGCCGATGGGGGGCATCGCGGTCACGCCCTTCGGCCGCAACCGTACGGCCGTGATCGGGGAAGCGGCTCACGTGTTCCCGCCCATCGGAGCGCAGGGCCTGAACCTCGGACTGTCGGACGTCCGCGCCCTCGTCGCGGCCGCCGAACGCTTCGACGACCCGGGCTGCGACGACGCGCTCTCGGCTTACGACGCCGACCGGCGAAAGGAAGTGACCGCGCGGACCACCTTCGTGGACGTGCTCAACCGGTCGCTGCTGACGGCGCTTCTGCCCGTGGATCTCGCGCGCGGCTTCGGGCTCCTCGCCTTGGGCAGCGTGGGCGCGCTGCGCCGGATGGCGATGAAGCGCGGGCTCGGCGCCGGCGCTTACGGGAACAGGTCGTAAGGCATTCCGCCTTCGGTGATGAGCCAGAGCAGACCGGTCACGCTCGCGACGGACAGGATCGTCCCGAGCAGGACCGCGCTCGATGCGCGCTCGACATAGACGCGGTATTGGCCCGCCAGAACGAAGACGTTCAGCGCCGGCGGCAGCGAGGCCAGAAGCACCGCCGTCAACGTCCATTCCCGGCCGAAATCGCCGCCCCACGACATCGCGACCCAGACCACGGCGGGATGCAGGAAGAGCTTCACGGCCATGAGGGCCGGCAATTCGGTGGGCACGCGCTGAAGCGGGCGGAGCGCCACCGTGACGCCGAGCGTGAAGAGCGCGCAGGGAGCCGCCGCATTCTTGAGAAAGACCAGCGTCGCATCGAGCGACGCATGCGGCTTGAAGCCGATCGACGCGGCGAAGATGCCCAGCGCCGTCGCGACGTTGAAGGGATGGGTCACGATGCGCCGGACCACATAGGCGGCGGTCCGCCCGAAGCTCTCGCGCCGCCCGCCCGTGACCGCCATGAGGAACGGCACGAGCGTGAAGAAGAGCACGGTGTCGGTGACCGTGATGAGCGCCGCCGGGACCACGCCGCCCTGCCCGAGCGCGGCGAGCGCGATGCCCGGGCCCATATAGCCGACATTGCCGTAGGCGCCCGCGACCGCGGCGATGGTCGAATCCGCCTTGTTGCCCGTGGCGAACAGGCCGACGCCGAAGCAGATCACGAACATCGTGAAGGAGCAGGCGACCGTGATGAGCACGTAGCGCCAGTTCGTCAGCTGCTCGATCGGCGCTTCGGAGATGAGCTTGAAGAACATCGACGGCAGCGCGACGTAGACGATGAAGAAGTTCATCCAGCGCAGGCCGTCTTCGGGATATTTCAGCAGCTTCCCGCAGAAGAAGCCGATGAAGACGACGCCGAAAAAGGGTGTCGCAAGCGATAGGACGTTGCCCAACTCGGCGTCTCCGTCACGTCGGCCGCGGCCGCCGGCTTCTGGGGTTTCGGGAGGCATTAAGGCGCCTCCGGGCAAGCGTCAACGCGCTCGGCCTCGCCCGCAACCCTTCCATGCGCGGCACGTTGAGGCGGGTCCCCCGTTCGTACCTCCGCTCCGTCTTCGAAGAGGTTCACGCCATGGCGCTGATCACGGGTACCGCAGCATCCGAAATCCTGACCGGCACGGACGCCGCCGACACGATCCTGGGCGGCGACGGCGCCGACACCTTGATCGGCGCGGGAGGCGAAGACCTCCTGAGCGGCGACGCGGGAGACGATCTCGTCTCGGGCGGGCCGGGCAACGACGTGGTCGAGCTGCGCGCCGGGACGGACACCGTTTCCGGCGGCGAGGGCCGCGACACCTTTGCCTATTACGTGGACCGGGATCCGGTCGATTTCGTCGCCGTGATCGAGGATTTCGAACCCGGTCCTCAGGGCGACATCCTCACGATCACCAGCGACCTCAACAGCTATCAATATTCGCCGGGGCTGCAGCAGGACGGCCCGGATCTCGTATTTCTCATCGAAACCGTCTTCGGGACGGGGCGTCTGCCGGCCGTGATCCTGAAGAACGTCGATTATGCCGACCTCGACCCGAACAATTTCGCCGATCCGGAAGTGCCGACCCTGTTCGTCACGACCCCGACAGACGCCTCAGAACACTTCCAAGGGGGCCTCGAGGGCGACTTCCTGCGGGGTCTCGGAGGAAACGACACCTTCCATGCCGGCGACGGGCCGGACACGGTTCACGGCGACCTCGGCGACGACGTGCTGCTCGGCGAGCATGGAAACGACCTCCTGTTCGGCGATGCCGGTGCGGACTCCCTTTACGGCGATCTCGGCAACGACACGCTCGACGGCGGGGCGGGCAACGACTCCATGGAGGGCGGAGCCGGTGCCGACCTTCTGATCGACGGGCCGGGCGCGGACCTTCTCGACGGCACCGGCGGATATACGGGCTATCCGCCCGCGGACGACGTCTTCATAGGGCTGGGTTCCGACGATGCGACCGATACCTTCATCGGCGGCGACGGGAAGGACCTCTTCGTCCTGTCGGGACGCGTTCCGGCGGCCTACGACATCATCCGGAACGGGGCGTCCGGCCGCGTGGACGTGTCGGCCTTCGCGGAGACGAGCGCGATGTCGCCCTTCGATACCGGCGTTCTCCGGACGAGCTATGTCGACGGGCTCGGAACTTTCGTCGAGGGCCGCGACGGATACGCATGGCGACCCATCGTACTCGTGGAAGGCGTCTTCGCGCCCGCGCAATCCGTCTTCTACACCCCTGCCCCGGCCAATCCGGCGGGCCCGATCATCGGCTCGGTCTTCGCCGACGCGATCTACGGGAAGTGGTATTCGGACACCATCATCGGGCTCGGAGGCGACGACACGCTCGTCGGGCTCGGAGGCAACGACAGCATTCTCGGCGGGGACGGGAACGACCGCCTTCGCGGTATCGACGGCGCGGATACGCTGCTCGGCGGAAACGGGAACGACGACCTCGCAGGGAAAGACGGCGCGGATTTCCTGTCGGGCGGGACCGGCTATGACCTGCTCGTCGGCGGGCGCGGCAGCGACGTGCTCGACGGCGGGTCGGAATCGGACCGCCTGTTCGGGCAGGACGGCGACGACATCCTGCGGGGCGGCGACGCCGCCGACACGCTGTCGGGCGATCAGGGGTCGGACATGCTCGACGGCGGGTCGGGGAACGACAAGCTCTCCGGCGGGGACGACGACGACCGGTTGCTCGGCGGTGCCGGCGACGACCTTCTCAACGGCGGCTCCGGAAACGATACGATGGACGGCGGAAGCGGCAGCGATCTCTTCGTGAACGGCGCCGGGGCCGACACCTTCCTCCTCGACGCGGGGGACCATGTGCTCGCGGCGGACGACGGGAGCCGGGACCTGTTCGTGATCAAGCGATCCGAATTCGACGGCGACATCCGGATCGACGGCTTCAAGCCGGGCGAGGACCTACTCGACCTCTCCGGGATCCTCGGAACGAATGCGTGGTCGGACATCGAGCCCCGATTGACGCTCGGCGCCTATCAAGCGGTTCTCGACCTCGGCGATGGTCAGGTCCTGACGCTGCGCGGCCCGACGATGGGGCAACTCGACGCTTCCGACTTCGGAAGCGCGTTCTGAGGACTGAGGCCGCCGCCCGCGGGAGGCGGCCGGCTTTTCCGCAAGGGCGCGGCATGATAGCCAAGCCGCCGCCAGTGATGCGGAATCGCGTGTGAACTTCTTCGACCCGGATGATCGATCGCCCTCGGAGGGCGCCCGCCCCGCCTACGGGTTTCTGACCCGGGCGGAGCATGTCGGTTATCGGGCCGTGGCGGGTCTCCTGCGCGCACTTCCGCTCGACACAGCCTCGAACCTCGTGGGCGGACTCTGGCGTTTCGCGGCGCCGCATCTGCGCCGGCAGGCGCGAACGCTCGAACATCTCGCCTTCGCCTTCCCCGAAAAGACGCTCGAAGAGCGTGAGGCCATCGCCCGCGACATGTGGGAGTTCCTCGGCCGCACCTTCGCGGAAGCCTTCCATCTCGACGAGATCGACGCCGATCCGGATCGGATGACGGTCCATGCCACGGACGAGGTGAAGCGCGCGGTCGCCGAGCACGGGCAGGCCGTGGTCGTGTCGCTCCATATGGGCAATTGGGAAGTGGCGTCGATGTCGGGTGCCCGCCTCGGCCTGCACATGACCGGCGTCTATCAGGGACTCAAGAACCCGCTCGTCGATCGCGACGTCGCGAAGATGCGCGAGCCCTATTACCCGGCCGGGCTCTTCGCGAAGAGCCCGGAGACCGCGCGCGCTTTGATGAAGAAGCTCGCCGACGGCTGTTCCTTGGCTCTTCTCGCGGATACGCGCGACGCGAGGGGCATCCCCGTCACCTTCTTCGGCCGCGAGGCGCCCACCAATCCCTTCCCCGCCGCCGTGGCCCGTGCGCGCGATCTGCCGATCGTCGCGGGCCGCATCCTTCGGGTCGGCCCGGGGCGTTTCAGGGCAGACGTCGAACTCGTCCGCCCCGTGATCACCGACGACAAGACAGCCGACATCGCGGCGACGACGCAGGCCATCCATACCCTGTTCGAGCGCTGGATCCGCGAAGTGCCGGGCCAGTGGATGTGGTCGCACCGTCGCTGGGGCTGAGGACGCCCCCTACCCGAGGCGGATTGCGGGCGAGCCCTCCGCAGGGTTTAGTTGCACCGCAACACACCCGTCGGAGTGCCTCATGAAGCTCGCGCGCAACTTCTTCCGTCCGCTCGCCATCGGCGCGCCCGAGCCCTACCGGGACCTTCCCGTGACGCTCGAACGGATGATCCACTTCGTCCCGCCGCATCTTGAAAAGGTCCGGGCCAAGGTTCCGGAACTCGCGAAGCAGGTCGACGTCGTCCTCGGCAACCTGGAAGACGCGATCCCCGTCGAATCCAAGCTCGACGCGCGCCGCGGATTCATCGCGATGGCGAAGGCCACGGATTTCGGCACGACCGGGCTCTGGACCCGCATCAATGCGCTGAACAGCCCGTGGATGCTCGACGACGTGACGGAGATCGTCGCGGAGATCGGCGACAAGCTCGACGTCGTGATGGTGCCGAAGGTCGAGGGACCGTGGGACATCCATTATTGCGACCAGCTTCTCGCGCAGCTCGAAGCGCGGCACGGCGTGCGCAAGCCGATCCTCATCCACGCGATCCTCGAGACCGCCGAAGGCGTGAAGAACGTCGAGGAGATCGCCGCGGCCTCGCCCCGCATGCACGGCATGAGCCTCGGACCGGCGGACCTCGCCGCCTCGCGCGCGATGAAGACGACGCGCGTCGGCGGAGGCCATCCCGAATACAAGGTCCTCTCCGATCCCAAGGGCGAAGAGGCGCGCATCGCCGCGCAGCAGGACCTGTGGCACTACACGATCGCCAAGATGGTTGACGCCTGCGCCGCGAACGGCATCAAGGCGTTCTACGGACCGTTCGGCGACTTCGCGGACGAGGCCGCCTGCGAAAGCCAGTTCCGCAACGCCTTCCTGCTGGGCTGCGCGGGCGCGTGGAGCCTGCACCCCTCCCAGATCGCGATCGCCAAACGCGTGTTCAGCCCGGATGCCGGCGAAGTCCGTTTCGCCAAACGGATCCTCGAAGCGATGCCCGACGGCTCGGGCGCGGTGATGATCGACGGCAAGATGCAGGACGACGCGACCTGGAAACAGGCCAAGGTCATCGTCGACCTCGCCCGCCGCGTCGCCGAGAAGGATCCGGCCTTCGCGGAGGCTTACGGGTTCTGAGCGGCGGATCGCGAGACGCGGGCGCTCCGTTGACAAGTCGGGGCGCTCGGGGCAATCGGGGACCATGCTGAAGGAAAGACGCGCGAAATATGCGATCGGGGACGTGGTGAGGCACCGCGTCTACCCGTTCCGCGGCGTCATTTTCGACGTCGACCCGACCTTCTCGAACACCGACGAATGGTACAATTCCATTCCCGAGGACGTAAGGCCGTCGAAGGACCAGCCGTTCTACCACCTCTTCGCCGAGAACGCGGAAACGGAATACATCGCCTATGTGTCGGAGCAGAACCTGCTGCCGGACACGTCGGACGAACCGGTCCGCCATCCGCAGGTCGACGAGGTCTTCGACATGGACGAAGACGGCCGGTACCGGGCGCGCACCGAACTCATGAACTGACCCGCCGACGGCGGATCCAAGCCAAAGAAAAAGGCGCGGGTGACCGCGCCTTTTCGATTCAGCAAGGGGCCGAAGCGATCACTGCTTCTGCGCGGGAGCCGCCGGGGCGGCCGGGGCCGGAGCGCCCCCGCCCTGCTGGCCCTGCTGCTGTTCCATGCGCTTGCGCATCTCTTCGGCCTGCTTGCGCATCTCTTCTTCCATCTGGCGCTGCTGCTGCTCGAGCACGGCCGGATCGATCGGCGGACCGTCGAAGGCCTTGCCGAAGCCCGTGAGCGGCACCTGGAAGGACACTTCGCGGCTGAACTGGTTCTGGACGCTGACGTTGAGGGTGGTGCCCTTCTTCAGCGCATTGATCACGTCGTCCTTCACCGTCCCCTCGGCGAAGCAGCCGTTCGGGAAGCAGATCGCGTATTTTCCCGCGGTCGTCTGCCCCGCATCGACGCCGAAGCGGATGCCGGGGCCGAGAAGCAGCGCCAGCGGCATCAGGAAACGGACGACCTTCTGCGGATCGCCCTGCACGTCATAGACGGCCACGGCCAGCACCGGCTGGCCCTGATCGGACACGAAGTCGCGGGTGACGTAGCAGACCTTCTTCTTCGCCGCCTGATCCTCGCCGCAGATCTTCAGCCAGTCGGTCTGGGTGGGCTCGGGCTTCAGCTGAACGACGGTCGGACCGGCGGGCACCATCGGCTGGCCGCCCTGCGCCGGCGGCTGGGCCGGCTGAGCGGGCTGGGCGGGCTTCGCGGGCTGAGCGGGCGCGGGCTTGGCCGGCGGCGTCTGCGCCAGAGCGGGGCCGGCGACGACCAGCGCCGAGGCGAGAAGAGCGGCCACCCGCTTCGACGCGGCAGAAATCCGAACGGACGACATCGACAGAATTCCTCTCGAAAGCGAAGGACGCGGTCGCCGCGGAAACGCGAAAGTCGAACCGCGCCCGAGAATCGGCTTTCGCCGTTCCTTGGAGCGCGTCGGTCTTAACGGCTTCGGCGATCTCTTTCCAGTCGCAAATCACCGCATACGCGCGGACTGCGCGCGATCCGAGATGCTACCTTCGGCCGTGATGGTCTCTCGATTCGCGCGCCTCGCCCTTTCCCTCGCGACCTTCGCGCCGCTCGTCGTCGGCGCTCCGGCGTTCGCCGAACAGCGCCACGGCATCGCCATGCACGGCGCGCCCGCTCTGCCGGCGGACTTCTCTGCCTTCCCGCATGTCCGCGCCGATGCGCCGAAAGGCGGCAGGATCGTCTTCGGCGTGCAGGGAACCTTCGACACGTTGAACCCCTTCGTCGTCCGCGGGATCGCGGCGCAGGGCATCGCGCCGCCGAACGGTTACGTGATCCAGAGCCTGATGATGCGGGCGGCCGACGAGCCCTTCTCGCTTTATGCGGGCATCGCCGCCTCGATCGAGACGCCCGACGATCGATCCGCGGTCACGTTCCGCCTCGATCCCCGTGCGCGCTTCTCCGACGGAAAGCCCGTGACCGCGGCCGACGTGCTGTTTTCGTGGTCGCTCCTCAAGGACAAGGGCAAGCCGACCTGGCGCGGCTATTACGCCAAGGTGAAGGCCGCGACCGCACCCGATGCCCTGACGGTCCGTTTCGACCTCGCAGGCGCAGGCGACCGGGAACTGCCGCTGATCCTCGCGCTGATGCCCGTTCTGCCCGCCCATGTGGTGGACCCGGCCCGTTTCGAAGAGACGAGCCTCGCCGCACCGGTCGGGAGCGGCCCCTATACGGTCGCCGACATCAAGCCCGGCGAGAGCGTCGTCCTTCGCCGCGACCCGAATTTCTGGGGCAAGGACCTGCCTGCCTATCGCGGCCTCTACAATGCCGACGAGATCCGCTTCGACTATTACCGGGACGCCAATTCCCTTTTCGAGGCGTTCAAGGGCGGCCTCTATGACGTCCGGATCGAGGACAATCCGTCCCGCTGGGCCTCGGGCTACGACTTTCCCGCCATGAAGGACGGAAGGGCATCGAAGGACGCGATCCCGATCGGACTGCCGAAAGGCATGTCCGGCTTCGTCTTCAACACGCGCAGACCCGTCTTCGCCGATATGCGCGTGAGAGAGGCGCTCGGCCTCGTCTTCGACTTCGAATGGGTCAATCGAACCCTCTTCAACGGGCTCTACCGGCGTACGTCGAGCTATTTCGAGGGCTCCGACCTCGCATCGACCGGGCGGCCCGCATCCGCCCGCGAGCGTGAAATCCTCTCACGCTTTCCCGGCGCGGTCCGCGAGGACTTTCTCGCGGGCGAGCGTCGCCGCGCTTCCGCCGACGGTTCCGGTCGGGACCGTGAAGCGGCGCGCGCGGCTCTCGCGCTTCTGCATGCCGCGGGCTGGAGGCTCTCGGAAGGCGTGCTGCGAAATGCGGCGGGCGAGCCCTTCGCCTTCGAGTTTCTCGTCGTCAGCCGGCTGCAGGAACGCCTCGCGCTGAATTACGCCCGCTCTCTCGAACGGCTCGGCATCCGGATGGAGGTGAGGCTGATCGACGACGTGCAGTATTGGAGGCGGCTGGCCGCCTTCGATTTCGACATGATCCAGTTCACCTGGGCGGCGTCCCCCTCCCCGGGCAACGAGCAGTACAATCGCTGGAGCATCCGGGCGGCCGACCGTCAGGGCTCGTTGAATTATGCGGGCGCGCGGTCGCCCGCGATCGAGGCCGCGATCGACGCGATGCTGTCGGCGCGCGGTCGCGACGAGTTCGTCGACGCCGTCCGAGCGCTCGACCGCGTGCTGCTGTCGGGTTTCTATGTCGTTCCGTTGTTCCATGCGCCCGAGATCTGGCTCGCACGAAAGAACGAGATCCGGCGGCCGGTACGGGCGCCTCTCTTCGGCTATGCGCCCGAGACCTTCTGGGTCGAACCGCGTTGAGCCGGAATTCCGCATGTCCCTGCCGTTCCGACATGAACGGCCTTTCGTCCGACAGGAGGCCCCCATGGCCGACGCCCTCGAACCCGTCGTGATCGACGTCGTTTCCGACGTGGTCTGCCCTTGGTGCTGGATCGGCAAGAAGCGGCTGGAAAAAGGCCTCGCCTTGCGTCCGGACGTGCCGGTCGTCGTCAATTGGCGTCCGTTCCAGCTCGACGGCACGATTCCCGACGGCGGTTGGGACCGGACCGAATACATGACCAAGAAATTCGGCTCGATCGAGCGCGTGACGGAGCTGCATCGACAGATCACCGAGATGGGCGCCGACGAAGGGATCGCCTTCGATTTCGCCGCCATCGAACGGTCGCCGAACACGCTCGATGCCCATCGGCTCGTGCGTTGGTCGGCGGAAGCGGGCCTTCAGAACGAGATGGTCGACGCGCTCTTCACCGCGTTCTTCCAAGACGGGCGGGACGTCGGCGATCCGGAAGTTCTGGGCGACATCGCGCAAGAGGTCGGGCTCGATCGCGATGCCGTGCTCGAAAGGCTCGACAGCGACACGGACCGCGACGCGATCCAGGAAGAGATCGAGCGCGCCGCCGCCATCGGCATCCGCGGCGTGCCGTTCTTCATCTTCGGCGGAAAGATCGGCGTTTCGGGCGCCGAAGCCCCCGAAGTGATCGCCAAGGCCCTCGACGCGGTGACGGGCGAAGGCGACGCCTGAGAACGAAGTCCGCGTTTCAGGCGGCCTTCTTCGTCTCCGCGATGCGCACGAGGTCCCGCAAGAGCTTCGCCGTGCTCTTCAGGCGGTCTTCGGGCGTGTCGTAATCGCCGATGAAGACGATGCGCATGTCGGGCCGCACCTTCGCCAGCGAACCCTGCTGCGCGACGAAGCGCACGAGCCCTTCGGGGTTCGCGAAGGAGTTGTCGCGGAACGAGATGATGACCCCGCGAGGGCCCGCCTCGACCTTCTCGACATGCGCCCGACGGCACAACGCCTTGATGCGCACGAGCGCGAGCAACTGCTCCACCTCTTCCGGCAACGGCCCGAACCGGTCCGCCATCTCGGCCCCGAAGGCATCGATCTCGCCGTCCTCCGAGAGAGCGGACAACCGCTTGTAGAGGCCGAGCCGCAGCGTCAGATCGGTCACGTAATGCTCGGGGATCATCACCGGCGTGCCGATGGTGATGTTCGGCGACCACTGGGTGTCCTCGACCTCGTCCTCGTCGCCGATGCCCGCCTTGAGCGCGGCGACCGCGTCTTCGAGCATCTTCTGGTAAAGCTCGTAGCCGACTTCCTTGATGTGGCCCGACTGCTCGTCTCCGAGCAGATTGCCCGCGCCGCGGATGTCGAGATCGTGCGAGGCCAGCATGAAGCCCGCGCCGAGCCCTTCGAGCGATTGCAGTACCTTGAGGCGCTTTTCGGCCTGCGGCGTGATCTGCCGCGTCGCCGGATAGGTGAAATGCGCATAGGCGCGGATCTTCGACCGGCCGACGCGCCCGCGAAGCTGATAGAGCTGGCCGAGGCCGAACATGTCGGCCCGATGCACGATCAGCGTGTTGGCGGTCGGAATGTCGAGACCCGATTCCACGATCGCGGTCGACAGAAGCACGTCGTACTGCCCCTCGTAGAAGGCCGTCATGACGCTTTCGAGTTCGCTCGTCGGCATCTGCCCATGGGCCACCGCGACCTTCGCCTCGGGGATCTCGGCGGCGAGGAAGGTCTTCGCCTCGTCGATGTCCTCGATGCGGGGGCACACATAGAAGGTCTGCCCGCCGCGATACCGCTCGCGCAGAATCGCCTCGCGCACGATCAGAGGGTCGAAGGGTGAGACGAAGGTCCGCACCGCCAGCCGGTCGACCGGCGGCGTCGCCATGATCGAGAGTTCGCGCACGCCGGTCAGCGCCAGCTGCAGCGTGCGCGGGATGGGCGTTGCGGACAGTGTGAGCACATGCACCTCGGCGCGCAGCTCCTTGAGCCGCTCCTTGTGGCCCACGCCGAAATGCTGCTCCTCGTCCACGACGAGCAGGCCGAGGTCCTTGAAGGCGATCCCCTTGCCGAGCAGCGCATGGGTGCCGACCACGATGTCGACCGTGCCGTCCGAAATGCCCTTCTTGGTCTCGGACAGTTCCTTCGCGCTCACGAAACGCGAAGCCTGTCGCACCACGATCGGCAGCCCTTGGAAGCGGGTCGAGAAGGTCTTGAAGTGCTGGCGCGCGAGCAGCGTCGTCGGCACCACCACGGCGACCTGCTTTCCGGAGATCGCCGCGGCGAAGGCCGCCCGGAGCGCGACCTCGGTCTTGCCGAAGCCGACGTCGCCGCAGACCAGACGGTCCATGGGGTGGCCGGAGGCGAGATCGTCCAGCACCGCGTCAATGGTCCGCTGCTGGTCCTCGGTCTCGTCATAGGGGAAGCGCGCGGCGAACTCGTCATAGGCGCCGTGGGGAGGCTCCAGCTTCGGCGCTTCCTTCAGCATGCGGGCGGCGGCGACCTTGATGAGGGCCTGCGCCATCTCGCGGATGCGCTGCTTCATCTTGGCCTTGCGGGCCTGCCACGCGCCGCCGCCGAGCTTGTCGAGCGCGACTTCCGTCTCTTCGGAACCGTAGCGGGAGAGAAGTTCGAGGTTCTCGACCGGCAGGAAGAGCTTGTCGCCCCCCGCATAGTGAACCTCGACGCAGTCATGCGGTGCGCCGGATACGTCGATCGTCTGCAGCCCCACGAAGCGGCCGATGCCGTGATCGACATGCACCACGAGATCGCCCGGGGTCAGCGTGCCCACTTCGGCGATGAAGTCCTGCGCGCGCTTCGAGCGGCGGGCGCGCCGAACGAGGCGATCGCCGAGAATGTCCTGCTCGCCGACGACCGCGAGCCCCTCGGTCTCGAAGCCGCTTTCGAGCCCCCAGACGGCGAGCGCCGTCTCGTTCGCGGGCAGAGCCAGCGCCGCACCGAGCGTTTCGACGGGCTTCAGCGGCTTCAGCCCGTGGTCGGCGAGCACATGGGAAAGACGGTCGCGCGCGCCGTCCGACCATGCGGCGACGATCACGCGCTTCTTCGCCCCCTGAAGATCGCGGATATGGGCGACCGCCGCGTCGAAGACGTTCGCGCCCTCCCCCGCCTCGGCCTGCTGCCGCTCCGGCGCGAAATTACGGCCCTGCCGGCCGCCCGCATCCACCACCGAACGGCCGTGGTCTTCGGGCATCGCGAAGGGCGAGAGCACCAGCCCCGTCGTTTCCGCGACCTTGGTCGCGAAATCGGAGGGCGAGAGATAGAGCGCATCCGGCGGAAGCGGCTTATAGGGCGTCGCGCCGGCGGCAGGCTTCTGCAGGGCCGCGGCACGGGCGTCGAAATGGTCCTTCACCGTCGCGAGCCGCTCGGCCGCGGCGTCGTCCGCATGCGCGTCGAAGACGAAGGGCGCGCCGTCCGCATAGTCGAACAGTGTATCGAGACCGTCATGGAACAGCGGCAGCCAGTGCTCCATGCCGGGATGCCGCCGGCCTTCGCTGACCGCCTCGTAGAGCGTGTCGTCGCGCGTCGCGGCGCCGAATTGCGCGAGATAGTTCTGGCGGAACCGGCGGATGGTTTCGGTCGTCAGCTGGACCTCGCTCATCGGCACGAGATCGAGCGCGCGCAGCTGCCCCACCGAGCGCTGGCTTTCGGGATCGAAGGAGCGGATCGATTCCAGCGTATCGCCGAAGAAGTCGAGGCGCACGGGGTTCGGCATGCCGGGCGCGAAGAGATCGACGATGCCGCCGCGCACGGCGAATTCGCCCGTCTCGCGTACGGTCGCGGTGCGCTGGAAGCCGTTGCCGTCGAGCCACGCGGCCAGCTCGGTCGTGTCGACCATGTTGCCCGGCGCAGCGGAGAAGGTTTCGGCCGCGATGCGCACGCGCTTGGGCACGCGCTGAACGAGACCGTTCGCGGTGACGATCAGGATGCGCGGCCGATCCTCGCCCGATTTCGACCGGGCGAGGCGCGACAGCACGGTGATCCGACGCGCCGAGACGGCGGCGTTCGGCGAGGCACGGTCATAGGGCTGGCAATCCCAATTGGGGAAGCTCAACACCTCGATGTCGGGGGCGACGAAACCGAGCCCGATTTCGAGCGCCGCCTGCCTTGCGCTGTCCTGCGCCACCATCACGAGGGTCGCGGGACGTTCGGGCCCCTTGCGCGCGAGCACCCGGACGAGGTCGGCGAGGATGAGGACGTCGAAGCCTTCGGGAACGGACGCGAGCGTCGCCCGCTCCCGCTTCGACAGGCGGTCGAGAAGGCGATCGAGGACGGCTTTCATGGAGGAACGATGACCCCGCGGCCCGCGACGGCCGTTCTGGAAGGATGATGCGCGCCCCGAAAGACGGACGGGGCCGGGAAACGGTTCCGCGCCGATCAGGCGTGGAGCGGCTCGATATGCGTGTGGAATTCGCGCAGGCGCCGGAAGACCGGGCCGTCGTAATTCTCCGGCACCTCGACGCCGCTGACGATCCACGAGAACAGGTCGCGGTCCGGCACCTCGATGAGGCGCTCGAATTCGTCGAGATCCGCATCGGTCATTGCGCCGATCTCCTGATCCGCGAAGCGGCCCATGATGAGATCCATCTCCCGCATGCCGCGGTGCCAGGACCGGAACAGAATCTTGCGGCGACGCGGATCGAGATCGGCGCTGGAACGGGTGCTGCCACTCATCGGGAGATCCTCGGCGGGTAGGGACGACCGGCGTTATAGCGGCCGCGCCGCATGAATGGGAGTGCCGCGCGAGGAATTCCCGCCATGCCTTTCAGACTTCGCCGGACGCCCGCCGCGCGGCCGCCAAGGCCTCGGGCGTATCGAGATCGAGCGCGACCGCGGGATCTTCGACCGGCACGGCGACGACCCGGTCGCGGAGCCCCTCCAGAAGCTTCCGCGCGCCCGCGTCCCCCGAAAGCTTTCCGACCTCCGCGAAGAGAGACCGCGACAGGACGACCGGATTGCCCCACGCTCCTTCGAAGGCCGGAACCGCGGCAGGCGCATCGGGCCGGGCTTCGAGCGCCGCGATCAATCGGTCGATCAGCGCGGCCGAGACGTCCGGCATGTCGCCGAGAAGGACGACGGCCGCGTCGCAATCGGCCGGAAGCGAGTCGATGCCGGCGCGCAGCGAGGTGGAAAGCCCTTCCGCATAGCGCGGGTTGAACACGCAACGGGCGACGACGTCCCGCGTCGCTGCGGCGACCTCTTCCGCCTGATGCCCCGTCACGAGGACGATCGGATCCGCCCTGCTTTCGACGGCGGCCGAAAGAACGTGCCGGAGCAACGTCTTCCCGCGCAGCATCTGAAGCAGTTTGTTCGGACCGCCCATACGCGACGAGCGGCCGGCGGCGAGGACGACGGCGGCGCAGCGCATCAATGCTCCTCGGGCGCGTCCCGCAAGCGGCCGCGCTGGACGATCTCCATCAACAGACCGCCGACCCCCATCCGCGTGATGTCCGCCTTGGTGACGGGAACGCGCGCCATCAGCCGCTGCAGCACCCAATCGAAGCCGTTCTCCTTCGGGCTGCGGGCACAGCCCGGCGCGCCGAGAAAGGGCTTTCCTTCGAGCGTGCCGAACAGCAGCAGATTGCCGGGGTCGACCGGCATGCCGAAATGCTCGATCCGGCCGCCCGCGGCCTCCAAGGCGGCCGGGATCACGTCGCGCCGATCCGTGATGGCGGAGGCGCCGAAGACGATCACGAGGTCGGCCGCGGGTGCGACCACCTCGACCGCGGCCTTGAGGGCCTCGGCATCATGGGGAACCCTTCGATCCTCCACGATCGATCCGCCCGCGAGCGCAAGGCGTTCGGCGAGAACGTCGAGCGTCTTCTTCACCACGCTCGGCTTCAGCCCGGGCAGGAGGGTCGACACGACCGCCACGCGCAGCGGAACGAAGGCCGCGACGCGGATCGCCGGGCGCCCCCCGACCGCGGCCTCGGCCGCCTTCACGATCCGCTCCGGAACGGCGAAGGGGATGATCTTGACGGTCCCGATCATCTCTCCCGGTTCGACCGGTTTCCATGCGGGCAGTGTCGCGACCGTCACCGCTTCGTCCACGGTGTTGAAGAGGTCCACGGCGGCGGCATCGACGACGAGAAGGCCCGCGCATTCGGCAAAGAGGTTCGCGCGACCGGTGACCGCACGATCGACGCGCACGCCATCGCCCGCGACCGCGCCCGCAAGCCGGGCGGCGGCATCGTCCTCGTGCAGGTCGTCGGGATCGAGGCGCGCCACGACGATCTCGGAGATCCCCGCGGCAGCGAGTCGCTCCGCCTGCGACGCGTCGAGCCGAGTGCCTTTCTTGACCACCAGGTCGGCCGTGCGGACCGAATGCGCGACGATCGCGCCGACCGCTTCGGGGACGGGAACGGAACCGAACTTCATGCCGCCGCCGTCGTGGCGGCGGTCCGCTCCCCGAGGCGCAGGGCGGCGGTGATCTCGCCCATGATCGACAGGGCGATCTCGGCCGGGCTCACGGCCCCGATGGGCAATCCGATGGGCGCGCGGATCCGGGCGACGGCCTCGGGCGCGAAGCCCGCCTCCGTGAGCCGCTCGACACGGCGGCCATGCGTCTTCCGCGAGCCGAGCGCGCCGATATAGAAGCAATCGGACCGCAGCGCGATGTGCAGCCCCGGATCGTCGATCTTCGGGTCATGCGTCAGCGCCACGAAGGCCGTGTACCGGTCGACCCCGAGACGCGGGAGCGCCTCGTCCGGCCATTCCGCGAGGACCTGCACCCCCGGGAAACGCTCGGAGGTGGCGAAGGCCGTGCGCGGATCGACGACGATCACGTCATGGCCGAGCACGCCCGCGATCGGCACGAGCGCCTGCGAGATATGCACCGCGCCGAGGCACAGAATGCGCAGCGGCGGCGTCTGGACCGCGAGGAAGCGCGGCCCTTCGGCCGTCTCCGCCATGCCGCTCTTGCCCGAGCGGATGGCTGCGGCAAGCGTCTCGGAGAGCGGATCGGCGGCGACGGCCGCTTCCTTCACCAGCCGCTGGGCCCCCGTCGCGAGATCGGTGACGACGACGGTCGCGCGCCGGGCGGCGCGTTCGGCGTTCAGTTCGGCGAGAAGATCGAGCTTCATCCTTCGACCCTCTCCACGAATACGGAGATCCGGCCGCCGCAGCTCAGCCCCACCCGCCACGCGGTCTCGTCGGCCACGCCGAAGGAAAGCAGCTTGGGCGCGCCGCCCTCGATCACGTCGAGCGCTTCGGTCACGACCGCGCCTTCCACGCATCCGCCCGAGACGGAGCCGAGGAAATTGCCTTCCTCGTCGACGACGAGCCGGCTTCCGACCGGCCGCGGCGCCGAGCCCCAGGTCTCGACCACGGTGGCGACGGCGACCTTCCTGCCGGCCCGCTTCCAGGCTTCGGCGCTCGCGAGAATGTCTTGGTCGGTGGTGATCACGGCGGACCTCCTCGGTTCAGGCGACCTTCCGCAGAATCCGGCGGGGATCGGTCTCCGCGGACGGCTCTGCGGACAACGCGCGGACCAGCGTTTCCATCGAAGAGAGATTATGGATCGGACGGAATTCGTCCACATGCGGCAGCATGGCCCTGATCCCCGCTGCACGCGGCTCGAACCCGTCGAAACGCAGCAGCGGATTGATCCAGACGAGCTTGCGGCAGGAGCGATGCAGCCGGTCCATCTCGACCGGCAGATCCTCCGTCCCGTCTCGTTCCAGCCCATCGGTGAAGAGGAGCACGACCGCGCCCTGCCCCAATACGCGGCGCGACCAGTCCATGTTGAAGCGGCGCAGGCTCGACGAGATCCGCGTCCCGCCCGACCAGTCCTGAACCTGCGCCGAGCAGCGCGCGAGCGCCTCGTCCGGATCCCGGCTGCGCAGGGCGCGCGTGACGTTGTTCAGCCGCGTGCCGAACAAGAACGTGTGCACGCGCCGCCGCGATTCCGTGAGCGTGTGCAGGAACTGCAGAAAGAGCCGGGTGTATTCGGCCATCGAGCCCGAAATGTCGCAGAGCGCGACCACGGGCGGATGCTTCAGCGCCGGTTCGCGGAACGCCAGATCGATCGTGCCGCCCCCGCCGCGCAGCGAACGCCGGAACGTCCGGCGCAGGTCGATGCGGCGGCCGAGCTCCGCCGCCACCATCCGCCGGGTTTCGATCCGGTCGTCGGGCAGCTTCATGCGTTCGATCAGGCGCCGCGCCCGCGCGATCTCCTCGGCCGTCATCTGCGCGAAATCCTTGCCGCGCAGGATCTCCTTCTCGGACACGGTGAGCCGGGCCGAGATCTCGACCTTCTCCTCCTCCGGCTCGTCGGGCCGCTCGCGCTGCTTGAACAGCGATTGCGCGACGCGCAATGCGCCCGCATCGGGCTTGCGGCCTTCGTCCGGCACCGGCGGCGTCTTGGGCGACAGCGTCGCGATCAGCTGGTCCATATAGGAGCGCCGCCGCCAGAAGATGCGGAAGGCCTGATCGAAGATCTCCGAATGCTCGTGCTTCTTCACGAAGACGGCATGGAGCGTCCAATAGAAGTCGTCGCGCGAGCCCACCCGCGCGGCCTCCACCGCCCCGAGTGCGTCGAGCACCGAACCCGGGCCGACCGGCAGCCCGGCGTCACGCAGGGCCCGGGCGAAATAGGCGATGTTCTCGGAAAGGCGGCCGGCGTCGGTCATCGGGCCGAGCCTTCCGGCGTCGCGATATCGCTCCCTTCGTCATTGCGAGCGAAGCGAAGCAATCCAGTGAATGCCGGACAGCCCGCTCGATGAACGGCAAGGATTGCCGCGTCGCTCCGCTCCTCGCAATGACGGGGAAGGACGGTCAACCGCGAACCTCGACGGCGAAGACCTTCTGTGCGACCTGCCAGCGGCCCTCGATCTTGAGCAGGCACAGATAGTCCGTGAAGAAGCGCGGCGGGATGGCGCATTTCAGCTTCACGAAGGCCGTGCCCGGCCCGGCGAGGTCGATCTGCAGGATCTCGTCGTGGCGCGCGAGACCTTGCGCCTGCGGCGAAGGCCGATTTCGCACGAGATCGAGCCACGCGTCGCGCGGCACTACCTTCAACGCCCCGCCGTCCTCGCTCGCGAGCGCGCTCGTGGGGTGGAAGGCCGAGGCCAGCTTGTCGGCGTCGCCCTCGTGAAGACCGTCGAGATAGGTCTTCACGACGGCTTTGATCGCGGCGGTCTCGTCGGTCATCGGTGTCGTCCTTCGGTCGGAACGGCGCGTCAGCCCGCCCGGATCTCGTCGAGGATCTTCTTGGCGGGCGCACCCTGCAGGCGGGTGATGTCGTCCTGATATTTGAGCAGCACGCCGAGCGTGTCGGAGACGAGCTGCGGGTCGAGCGCCGCCGCGTCGAGTTCGACGAGCGCCGTCGCCCAGTCGAGCGTTTCGGCGACGCCGGGCGCCTTGAAGAGTTCTTCCTTGCGGATCGCCTGCACGAAGGCGACGACCTCTTGGGAGAGCTTCGCGGGCGCGGCGGGCGCCTTCGCCCTCAGGATGGCCAATTCGCGCTCGGAGTCGGGGTAATCGACCCAATGATAGAGGCAGCGGCGCTTCAAAGCGTCGTGGATCTCGCGCGTCCGGTTCGACGTGACGATCACGATGGGCGGATGCGCGGCGCGGATGGTCCCGAGTTCCGGGATCGTCACCTGCGCGTCCGAAAGCACTTCCAGCAGGAAGGCTTCGAAGGCTTCGTCCGTCCGATCGAGTTCGTCGATCAGCAGGATCGGCGCGCCCGCGGGATCGGGCTCAAGCGCCTGCAGCAGCGGGCGCTTGACGAGATAGCGCTCGGAAAACACGTCATGCTCGAGCCGCGTGCGGTCGACCCCGCCCTCGGCTTCCGCGAGGCGGATCGCCATCATCTGGCCCGCATAGTTCCACTCGTAGACCGCCGAGGAGACGTCGAGCCCCTCATAGCATTGCAGGCGGATCAGTTTGCGGCCGAGCGTCCGGGCTAGAACCTTGGCGATCTCGGTCTTGCCGACGCCCGCTTCGCCTTCGAGCAGCAGCGGACGGCCCATCTTCAGGGAGAGGAAGACGACCGTCGCCAATGCGCGATCGGCCACATAGTCGCCGCCCGCCAGCAGCTTCACGGTATCGTCGATGGTCTCGGGCAGCTGCATCACGGGTCCGGTCCGGTCTGGAAAACGAACGTCCCGGGATCGGTCGACCCCGGGACGCTGAACTGTCGAGGTCGAGATTACTTGCCGAGCGCGGCCGACACGGCGCGCTTGGCCATGACGCCGACGAGATGCGCCCGGTATTCGGCCGAGCCATGGATGTCGGAGATCATGCCGTCGGCAGAGGCCGCGACGCCGTCGAGCGACTTCGGATTGAAGCGGCTGCGCAGCGCCTCTTCCGCCGCCGTCCAGCGGAACACGCCGTCGGACGAGGCGCCCGTGACGGCGACGCGGATCTCGGAACCGCGCTTGGCCACGAAGACGCCGACCATGGCGTAGCGCGAGGCCGGGTTCGGAAACTTCACGTAAGCCGCTTTGGAGGGCGCCGGGAAGGCGATCTTCACGATGATTTCGCCCTCGTCCAACGCCGTCGTGAACAGGCCTTGGAAGAACTCGTCGGCCGGGATCTTGCGCTTGTTCGTCACGATCGTGGCGCCGAGCGCGAGGCAGGCCGCCGGATAGTCGGCCGAAGGATCGTTGTTGGCGACCGAGCCGCCGATCGTGCCGCGGTTGCGCACGGCCGGGTCGCCGATGCCTTCGGCGAGCGCCGCGAGCGCCGGGATCGCCTCACGGACGAGCGTCGAGGTCGCGACGTCGGCATGTTTGGTCATGGCGCCGATCACGATCGCGCGGCCCTTGCGCTCGATGCCCGCGAGCCCCTCGATCCGCGCAAGATCGACAAGCACAGGCGGCGAAGCGAGGCGCTGCTTCATCGTCGGCAGCAGCGTCTGCCCGCCGGCCAGAAGCTTGGCTTCCCCGTTCTTGGCCAGAAGCCCCGCGGCCTGACGCACGGACTTCGCGCGCTGATAGTTGAAAGCATACATGGGGAGCTCTCCTCGGCTTATTCGGCGGCGGTCCGGAACGCGGCCTTGCGGGCCGCGCGCCAGACGACCTGCGGGGTCGCGGGCATGGTGACGTCCTCGTGACCGAGGGCGTCCGTGATGGCGTTGATGACGGCGGGCGGCGCGGCGATGGCGCCGGCCTCGCCGCAGCCCTTGATCCCGAGCGGGTTCGAGGGGCACGGCGTCGTCGTGTGGTCGACCTTGAAGGACGGCAGGTCGTCCGCGCGCGGCATGCAGTAGTCCATGTAGCTCGCGGTCACGAGCTGGCCTGACGCGTCGTAGTGGGCGCCTTCGAGCAACGCCTGGCCGACGCCCTGCGCGATGCCGCCATGCACCTGACCTTCGACGATCATCGGATTGATGATGACGCCGAAATCATCCACCGCGACCCAGCGGTCGACCCGGGTCACGCCCGTATCGGGATCGATCTCGACTTCGCAGACATGCACGCCCGAGGGGAAGGTGAAGTTGGTCGGGTCATAGAACGCCCCCTCCTTCAGCCCCGGCTCGAGATCCTGCCCCGAGAATTTGTGGGCGATATAGGCCTGCAGGGCGACTTCGCCGAAGGCGAGCGACTTGTCCGTGCCCGCGACGCCGAAGCGACCGTCCTTGAACTCGATGTCCGCCTCGGAGGCTTCGAGCGCATAGGCCGCGACCTTCTTGCCCTTGGCGATCACCTTGTCGAGCGCCTTGGCGATGGCCGACATGCCGACGGCGCCGGAGCGCGAGCCATAGGTGCCCATGCCGAACTGCACCTTGTCGGTGTCGCCGTGGACGATCGAGACCTGATCGATCGGAATGCCGAGCCGGTCGCAGACGAGCTGCGCGAAGGTCGTCTCGTGACCCTGTCCGTGGCTGTGCGAACCGGTGAGCACCTCGACGGTGCCGACCGGGTTCACGCGCACTTCCGCCGATTCCCAAAGGCCGACGCCCGCGCCGAGCGAGCCGACCGCGGCCGACGGAGCGATGCCGCAGGCTTCGATATAGGCCGAGAAGCCGATGCCGCGCATCTTGCCCTTCCGGGCGCTCTCGCGCTTGCGGCGGCCGATGTTCTTGTAGTCGATCAGCTCCAGCGCCTTGTCGAGCGAGGCGGCATAATCGCCCGTGTCATAGGCCATGATGACCGGCGTCTGGTGCGGGAACTTGCGGATGAAGTTCTTCTTCCGGAACGCGGCCGGATCCTGACCGATCTCGCGGGCCGCGACCTCGACGATCCGCTCGACGACGAAGGTCGCTTCCGGGCGTCCGGCGCCGCGATAGGCGTCGACCGGCGCGGTGTTCGTATAGACGCCCTCGACCTCGCAATAGATCGCGGGGATGTCGTACTGGCCCGAGAGCAGCGGCGCATAGAGATAGGTCGGCACGCAGCTCGAAAAGGTCGAGAGATAGGCGCCGAGATTGGCCTTGGTCTTCACCCGAAGACCCAGCATCCGGCCCTTGTCGTCGAGCGCGAGCTCGGCATGGGTGATGTGGTCGCGGCCGTGAGCGTCCGAAAGAAAGGCTTCGGTGCGGTCGGAGGTCCATTTCACGGGCCGGCCGACCTTCTTCGCCGCCCAGACGCAGACCGTCTCTTCGGCATAGATGAAGATCTTGGAGCCGAAGCCGCCGCCGACGTCGGGCGCGATCACGCGGAGCTTGTGCTCGGGCGCGATGCCGATGAAGGCGGACAGAACGAGCCGCGCGACATGCGGGTTCTGGCTCGTCGTGTAGAGCGTGAAGCTCTCGCTGCCGCCGTCATATTCGCCGATGGCCGCGCGCGTCTCCATCGGGTTCGGGACAAGCCGGTTGTTGACGAGATCGATCTTCGTGACGTGCTTGGCCTTCGCGAAGGCCGCATCAGCGGCGGCCTTGTCGCCGAGATGCCAGTCATAGACGACGTTGTCGGGCGCCACGTCATGGATGACGGGCGCGCCCTTCTTCACCGCGGCGTTCATGTCGACGACCGGCGCGAGCACCTGATAGTCGACCACGATCTTCTCGGCCGCATCCTTGGCGATCGCGAGCGTTTCCGCCACGACGACGGCGACATGGTCGCCGACATAGCGGACCTTGCCCTGTGCGAGCGCGGGATGGGCCCCCGCCTTCATCGGCGTGCCGTCCTTCGAGTGGATCATCCAGCCGCAGATGAGCCCGCCGACGCCGTCGGCCGCCAGATCGTCGCCGGTCAGCACGGCCAGAACGCCCGGCGTGGCGCGGGCCGCGGCGGCGTCGATCGAGCGGATCGCCGCATGGGCGTGGGGCGAGCGCAGGAAATAGGCGTAGGTCTGTCCGGGACGCTCGATGTCGTCCGTGTACCGGCCCTGCCCTGTGATGAAGCGGAAGTCCTCGCGGCGCCTGACGGGCGCGCCGATTCCGGTGGCGGTCATGGGGTTTCCTCGGATGTTTTTTCGTCGTTCTTCGGCATCGGGGCGGCGCGTCGGTCGAACCGACCCGCGCCGCGGAACACCGAACCGGAGCGGATGATCTTCGCCATCTCGTCCCCGTCCGTCCGCGGCACGCCGCCCCCGTCGATCACTCGGCCGCGATGCCCGCGGCGACCGTGCCGCCCATGGCCTTCGCCCCGGCTTCCACGGCCTTCACGATGTTGTGGTAGCCCGTACAGCGGCAGATATTGCCCTCGAGCTCCTCGCGGATCGTATGCTCGTCGAGGTCGTGTCCCTTGCGGTTCACGATGTCGACCGCGCTCATGATCATGCCCGGCGTGCAAAAGCCGCACTGAAGGCCGTGATGCTCGCGGAAGGCCGCCTGCATCGGGTGCAGCTCGGCGCCGTTCGCGAGCCCCTCGATCGTGGTCACGCTCGCTCCGTCGCAGGACACGGCAAGCACCGTGCAGCTCTTCACGGCGCGGCCGTCGACATGAACGACGCAGGCGCCGCACTGGCTGGTGTCGCAGCCCACATGAGTTCCGGTGAGGCGGAGGTTCTCGCGGACGAACTGCGCGAGCAGCGTCCGAGGATCGACGTTCGCGGTCACGGATTTCCCGTTGACCGTCATGGTGACGGTGGTCATTCCTCTCCTCCTTCCGCGGCCCTCGTTCTGAAGTTCGGGCCTTTTATCGGGGCGTCCTCGGGCGGCCGGCGCCTTCGGATCGAAGTGTGAAACGGGGTTCTTGGCCGGTCAAGGCGCCGCTCGGCCCAGCCGAAGGTCAGGCCGCAGCGTTTTCGGAGCCGACGGCCTTGGCGAAATTGCCGAAGAACTCGTCGGCCATCTTCTTCGCGACGCCGTTGATCAGGCGTCCGCCGAGCTGGGCGAGCTTGCCGCCGATCTGCGCCTCGACGTCGTAGACGAGCTTCGTGCCCTCGGGCACTTCCTCGAGCCGCACATTCGCGCCGCCTTTGGCGAAGCCCGCGACGCCGCCCTCGCCTTCGCCTTGAATGCGATAGCCGTTCGGCGGATCGAGATCGAGAAGATGCACGCGGCCCTTGAAGGTCGCGCTGACGGGACCGACCTTCACCTTCGCGACCGCCGCGAATTCCGTCGGGCTCGCCAGTTCCAGCGACTGACACCCGGGAATGCAGGCTTTCAGCACCTCGGGGTCGTTGAGCTTCGCCCAGACCGTTTCGCGCGGTGCGGGAAGGACGGCTTCCCCGTTCATCGTCATCGCCATGGCGTACTCCCTCGGATCGGAACGGCGGAACCTTAGCGCAGCGCTTCGCGAAGGGCCGGCCCCGATCTGCGGAGATCCGTCAGACGAGCGAAAGCCCCAAGCCGTTCTTGATCACGCTCGCCCGCGCCATGCCCACGAGGCGACGAGACGCCTCCGCGGCACCGTTGTGATCACCGTCGAAAATCTTACGGGCGATCGCGGCATGGGCGTGCGCCGTCGGCACGAGATCGCTGACGCCCATGTAGAAATACCAGCCGCGCCGCACCGCCGCGCGCAGAGGATTCATCACGCGTTCGAGGTGGAGATTGCGCGCCGCCCGGGCCACGGTGATGTCGAACATATTGTCGGCATCGAGATAGGCGATCGGATCGTCGCGGTTCGCGGCGGCGATCATCTTCTCCGCGAAGCCCATCACAAGCCCGCGCTCGTCCTCGGCCGCGTGCATGGCGGCCGCCGACGTCATCAGCGGCTCCAGAAGAAGACGCAGATCGAAAGCCTGAACGACCTCGTGCGGCAGAACCTGCGTCACGACGAGGCCGCGACGGGGAATCACTTCCATCAAACGGTCGGTGACCAGCCTCAGGACCGCCTCGCGGACGGGCGTTCGCCCGATCCCCGTGCGCATCATCAACGACGCCTCGGTGAGCCGCGCGCCGGGAGCCAGCTCCAATGTGATGATCATGTTCTCGATCAGGCGATAAGCCTTTTCCGAGAGGGTCTCGTCCGTCGTCGAAGCGATCGGTTCGGTAGCCGAAATCGAGATCATTACATTTCTTTACATTTCATCGGACCGGACGACCACCCCTTCCTTATGCGCACGACGTCGCGGGTCGGCTCGCTCGGGTTGTCCGGTCTCCTTCGGCTCGCCGGAAGCGGCATTGTGGCCACGCTCGGGCATTGCTAAGTCTTGACGCACGACTTGCCGGCGGGCTTTCGCGAGCTACGTCCGAGGGCGGCTCATCAGGGGAGCGGGCATAGCCGATGGAAGTCTTCGTACAGCAGCTCATCAACGGGCTGACCTTGGGATCGATCTACGGGTTGATCGCCATCGGTTACACCATGGTCTTCGGGATCATCGGCATGGTCAATTTCGCCCATGGCGACGTCTTCATGGTAGGGGGCTTCATCGCGCTCCTCTTCTTCATGGTGATGACCGCCTGGTTGGGGCTCGCCGTCCTGCCCGCCCTGATGATCGTGCTGGTTCTCGGCATGGTGTTCACGGGGCTGTGGAACTGGGCGATCGAGCGCGTCGCCTACCGGCCGCTGCGCGGCTCCTTCCGCCTCGCACCCCTGATCTCGGCCATCGGGATGTCGATCCTGCTGTCGAACCTCGTGCAGGTCCTGCAGGGCCCGCGCAACAAGCCCGTGCCGCCGATGTTCACGCAGGTGCTGCCGCTGTTCGAGCAGAACGGCTACACGGTCGGAATCGGCTACAAGCAGATCGTGATCATGGTGGTGACGGCGGTCTCGCTGGCGATCTTCTGGTACGTCGTACAGAAGACGCCGCTCGGCCGCGCCCAGCGTGCCTGCGAGCAGGACCAGAAGATGGCCTCGCTCCTCGGCATCAATGTCGACGCCACGATCTCGCTGACCTTCGTCATGGGCGCCGCCCTCGCGGCCGTCGCGGGCGTCATGTACATCATGTATTACGGCGTCGTGAACTTCTCCGACGGCTTCATCCCGGGGGTGAAGGCCTTCACGGCCGCGGTTCTCGGCGGCATCGGGTCTCTGCCCGGCGCGGTGATCGGCGGTCTTCTGATCGGGCTCATCGAGACCATGTGGTCCGCCTATTTCTCGATCGACTACAAGGACGTCGCGGCTTTCTCGATCCTCGCGATCACGCTGGTCTTCCTGCCCACGGGCCTTTTCGGGCGACCGGAAGTGGAGAAGGTCTGAGATGGCCGCCCGTCAGGACGCGTCGGCGGCCGATCGGCCCGCCTTCGACCTCGCCGCCGCCGTGAAGGACGCGGGCTTCGCGGCGCTCGTAATGCTCGGCCTGTCCGTCCCGATCCTCGCGCTGCGCTCAGATCAGAACATGAGCAACCAACTGGTGCTCGCTCAGCGCTGGGATTCGGTGGTCCTCGCCTGCGTTCTTGTCTTTTTCGGCCGCATCGCCGTCGCGTGGCTCCGGCGCGGAAAGGCCGCGGCGCCCTCGAAGCCCTTCGTGCTGCCGCCCGTCCTCGCCCGGACCGGTCCGCCCGCGGCGCTCGCCTTCGTCGTCGCCTATCCCCTTCTGATGCTGGCGCTGAACGGGCCGCTCGGGTCGATCAAATGGATCGACAATTTCGGCATCCAGATCCTCATCTACATCATGCTCGGCTGGGGGCTGAACATCGTGGTCGGCCTCGCGGGCCTTCTCGACCTCGGCTATGTCGCCTTCTATGCGGTGGGCGCCTATTCCTACGCGCTGATCGCGACGCAGGTGATACCGGCCACCTATCCCGATCTCGGCCTCTGGGCGTTCTGGATCTGCCTGCCGATCTCCGGCATCCTCGCCGGGCTCTGGGGCATCATCCTCGGCTTTCCCGTCCTGCGCCTCCGGGGCGATTATCTCGCCATCGTGACCCTCGCCTTCGGCGAGATCATCCGGCTCGTCCTGATCAACTGGGTCGAGTTTTCGGGCGGCTATGCGGGCATTTCCTCCATCCCGCGGCCGAGCTTCTTCGGCATTCCGTTCAATGCCTCGGATATCGGCTTCGCGGCCGTGTTCGGGCTGGAATTCAGCCCGATCTACCGCACGATCTTCCTCTTCTACGTGATCCTCATCCTCGCGCTTCTCACGGCGGCCATTTCGGTGCGCCTGCGCCGTCTGCCGGTCGGGCGCGCCTGGGAGGCGCTGCGCGAGGACGAGATCGCCTGTCGCTCGCTCGGCATCAACACGACGAACACCAAGCTCACCGCCTTCGCCATCGGCGCGATGTTCGGCGGCTTCGCGGGCTGCTTCTTCGCCGCCCGACAAGGCTTCATCAGCCCGGAAAGCTTCGTTTTCCTCGAGTCGGCCCAGATCCTCGCGATCGTCGTGCTCGGCGGCATGGGCAGCCTCGCGGGCGTGGTGATCGCGGCCATCCTCCTCGTCGGCGGCATCGAGATCCTGCGCGAACTCGATTTCCTGAAACAGGTCTTCGGGCCTGATTTCGACGCGACGCAATACCGGATGCTCATCTTCGGCCTCGCGATGGTGCTGATGATGCTGTGGAAGCCGCGCGGCCTCATCTCCACCCGCGAGCCGAGCATCGTCCATCGCGAACGCAAGGCGATCTCGGGATCGCTCGTGAAGGAGGGCCACGGCTGATGACCGCCCCCCTGCTCTCCCTTCATCATCTGTCGATGCGCTTCGGCGGTCTGCTCGCCGTCAACGACGTGAGCTTCGACGTGCGGCGCGGCGAGATCACCGCCCTGATCGGCCCGAACGGCGCCGGGAAGACCACGGTCTTCAACTGCATCACCGGCTTCTACAAGCCCACCGAGGGCATGATCGCGCTGACGCATGAGGACGGCACGCGCTTCCTGCTCGAACGACTTCCGGACTACCGCATCAACGAGAAGGCGCGCGTGGCGCGCACGTTCCAGAACATCCGCCTGTTCCAAGGCATGACGGTTCTGGAAAACCTTCTGGTGGCGCAGCACAATCCGCTGATGGCGGCGTCCGGCTGGACCGTACTCGGGGTGCTGGGCATCGGCGGATACCGCCGCCGCGAGCAAGAGGCCGTCGACAAGGCCGTGGCATGGCTGGAACGGATCGGGCTCGTCGACCGGGCGGACGATCCGGCGGGCGATCTGCCCTACGGCGATCAGCGTCGGCTCGAGATCGCGCGCGCGATGTGCACCGACCCCGTCCTGCTCTGCCTCGACGAGCCCGCCGCCGGGCTGAACCCGCGCGAAAGCCTCGAACTGAACGCGCTGCTGCGTTCGGTGCGCGACCGCGACGGCACTTCGGTGCTGCTGATCGAGCACGACATGTCGGTGGTCATGGAGATTTCCGATCACGTCGTGGTGCTCGATTACGGGATCAAGATCGCCGACGGCGCGCCGGACGAAATCCGGAACGATCCGAAAGTGATAGCTGCATATCTCGGCGTGGAAGATGAGGAAGTCGCCGCGGTCGAGGCGGAGGTGGGAGCATGACCGGGGCCGCCGTCGCCGCGCATTCGGACGCGCCGCTCCTTTCCGTCAGGGGCGTGAAGACCTTCTACGGCAACATCATCGCCCTGAAGGGCGTCGACGTGGACGTGCATGAGGGGGAGATCGTCACCCTCATCGGCGCGAACGGCGCCGGCAAATCCACCCTGATGATGACCATCTTCGGCAAGCCGCGGGCACGAGAAGGGCGCATCACCTTCGCCGGTCGCGACATCACCGCCATGCCGACGCACGAGATCGCGCGCCTCTCGATCGCGCAATCGCCCGAGGGCCGTCGGATCTTCCCGCGGATGACCGTCTACGAGAACCTCCAGATGGGCGCCGCCGTGAACGGCGGGGCCTGGTTCGCCGAGGATCTCGAGCGCATGTTCGCGCTGTTCCCGCGCCTGAAGGAACGCATCGACCAGCGCGGCGGCACGCTGTCCGGCGGCGAGCAGCAGATGCTCGCGATCGCGCGTGCGCTCATGGCGCGCCCTCGCCTTCTTCTTCTGGACGAGCCTTCGCTCGGGCTCGCCCCGCTCGTCGTGAAGCAGATCTTCGACGCCATCCGGGAACTGAACCGCTCGCAGGGTCTCACGGTGTTCCTCGTCGAGCAGAACGCTTGGCATGCGCTGAAACTCGCGCATCGCGGTTACGTCATGGTCAACGGCGTGATCACGATGACCGGCACCGGCAAGGATCTTCTGGCGGATCCGCAGGTCCGTGCGGCCTATCTCGAAGGCGGGCATCACTGAGGGGGACGGAATGCAGGGCATTCTCTACGAGGAAAGCTCCGTCTGGCTGTTCCTGCTCGTGACGGTGCTCATGGGCGGATCGGCGGCCTGGACGGCGGGCCGCGCCGTCGCGCGGACCTGGCGGCCCTATGCGCAGGTCATCCTGTACATGCTGATCCTCGGCGCCGCCGTCCGCTTCATACATTTCGCGATGTTCGGCGGCACGCTGTTCTCGGCGCGGTACTACCTCGTCGATACGCTGTTTCTGATGGCCGCCGGCAGTCTCGGCTTCCGGCACGCGCGTACCGAGCAGATGACGCGCCAGTATCGCTGGCTCTATGTCCGCACCGGGCCGTTTTCCTGGCGCGAACGGGACGGCGAAGGCATCGTTCGGGAAGGCTGACACGGGACGTCTTTCACCCGTGACAGGCGCCTGAAAAGGCGCAATCATCCGGTCTCGACGTTCGTCGCGGGGCGACGTCCCGCCGGTCCCGGACCGGCGTCCATCCGAAGGGGAGCAACTCATGAAGAAGCTTTTGATGACGGGCATCGCGGTCGGCGCGGTCCTCGCCATGGCAGGCGTCGCGAACGCCCAGATCAAGATGGGCGTGGGCGGTCCGCTGACCGGCCCGAACGCGGCCTTCGGCGCGCAGCTCAAGAACGGCGTCGAGCAGGCCGTCGAGGACATCAACGCGTCGGGCGGCATTCTCGGCCAGAAGATCACGATCACGCTGGGCGACGACGTTTCGGATCCGAAGCAGGGCGTTTCGGTGGCGAACAAGTTCGTCGGCGACGGCGTGAAGTTCGTCGTGGGTCACTTCAATTCCGGCGTCACCATGCCGGCATCGGAAGTCTATGCAGAGAACGGCATTCTGATGGTGACGCCGTCGGCGACCAACCCGCGCATCACCGAACGCAAGATGTGGAACGTGTTCCGCACCTGCGGCCGCGACGACCAGCAGGGCAAGCTCTGGGCGGACCACGTGCTCGCCAACTTCAAGGGCAAGAAGATCGCCGTCGTTCATGACAAGACCACCTACGGCCAGGGCCTCGCCGATGCGGCCAAGGGCTTCATGAACGCGGGCGGCATGAAGGAAGTGCTGTACGAAGGCATCAACACCGGCGAGAAGGACCTCTCGGCTCTGGTCTCCAAGATCAAGGCCTCGGGCGCCGATCTCGTGATGTGGGGCGGCCTGCATACCGAAGGCGGCCTTCTCATCCGCCAGATGCGCGACCAGGGCGTAAAGGCCGTGATGCTCTCGGGCGACGGCATCACCTCGAACGAATTCGGCGAGATCGCCGGCCCCGGCGCGGAAGGCACGCTGATGACCTTCGGCCCCGACGCCCGCAAGAACGCCGATGCGGCGGCGGTGGTCGCCAAGTTCCGCGCGAAGAACTTCGAGCCGGAATCCTACACGCTCTACAGCTACGCCGCCGTGCAGATCATCAAGCAGGCGGCCGAGCAGGCGAAGTCGCTCGACCCGAAGAAGGTCGCCGAGGTCATGCACTCCGGCAAGACCTTCAAGACCGTGCTGGGCGACATCAGCTACGACGCCAAGGGCGACCGCAAGAGCCTCGACTACGTCATGTACGAGTGGAAGAAGCAGGACGGAAAGCTGACCTACGTCCAGAAGTGACGCGGGATCGTTCCGCCTCGATCGGAAAAGGGCGCTTCGGCGCCCTTTTCTTTTGCCCGCATCCTCAGCCGAGCCTGGCGAGACCGGGGAAGGTCTCCAGCAGCCAGAACGAAGCGTCCGTCATCGCCCCGGTCAGGAAGGCGACGCCCGTCAACACGAGGAGCGCGCCCGTGGTCTTCTCGACGAGGATCATCCGGCTCCGGAAGCGCTTCATCAGGCCCGTGAAGCGTTCGAGCGCGAAGGCCGCGCCGAGGAAGGGAATGCCGAGGCCCGCGGAATAGGCGGCGAGCAGCGCCGCCCCGCGCAGTACCGTGTCCTCGGAGCCCGCCACCGCGAGAATGGCCGCGAGAACGGGGCCGATGCAGGGCGTCCAGCCGAAGGCGAAGGCGAGGCCCATGACATAGGCGCCCCAGAGCCCGACCGGCTTTTCGAGCGACAGCCGCGCCTCGCGATAGAGGAACGCCATGCGGAACAGGCCGAGGAAATGCAGGCCCATCGCGATGATGGCGATGCCGGCGATCGTGGACAGCAGACCGAGGTTCTGCCGGATCACCTGCCCGAGCAGCGAGGCGGTCGCGCCGAGCGTGATGAAAACGGTGGCGAAGCCGAGCACGAAGAGCACGGCGGCGATCATCACGTCGCGGCGCGTCGCGCGTTCGCCCTCGACGCCGAGATCCTCCGCCGTCGTGCCCGCCAGCCAAGTGAGATAGGGCGGCACCAGCGGCAGGACGCAGGGGCTGAGGAAGCTCAGAAGGCCGGCCAGAACGGCGGCGGGAAAGGTCACGTCGGTCATCGCATCCTTCTATCCGCCCATGAGGGGCGGGCCAAGGCGCGCCGCTTCAGGACCTTGCGGCTTGCGGCCGCGCCGCGCGCCCGTCACCATCCCCGCATGACTCGCGGCGCTTCGAACACCATCACCGACGTTCCCGGCCTTGTCGTGGGCGCCGCGCATGATGCGCGGTTGGCCTCGGGCGTCAGCGTCGTCCTGTTCGAAAGACCCGCGGCGGCCTCTGTCTCGATCCTCGGCGGCGCTCCCGGCACCCGCGACACGGCCCTGCTCGAACCGGAGATGACGGTCGAGGCCGTCGATGCGCTCGTCCTGTCCGGCGGCTCCGCCTTCGGGCTCGATGCGGCCGGCGGGGTCATGGCCGGCCTCGCGGCACGCGGACGCGGCTTTCCGGTAGGTCCGGTGCGGGTGCCGATCGTGCCGCAGGCGATCCTGTTCGACCTGCTCAACGGCGGCGACAAGGAGTGGGGCGAGCGGCCGCCTTATTTCGAACTCGGCCGCGCGGCGCTCGAAAACGCATCCGCCCGGACGGCACTCGGAACGGTCGGCGCGGGCTACGGCGCGACGACGGCGGATCTGAAGGGCGGGCTCGGATCGGCGAGCGTCGTGACGCCGCGGGGCTTCACCGTGGGCGCCCTCGTCGCCGTCAATGCCGTCGGCACCGTCACCGTCGGCAACGGCCCGCATTTCTGGGCCGCGCCTTACGAACAGAGCGACGAATTCGGCGCGCTCGGTATCCCCTCGCCGCTGCCCCAAGGCGCGCTCGATCTGCGGCTGAAGGGCGGCCCGGGCCGCAACACGACCATCGCGGTCGTCGCGACCGATGCCGACCTCACCAAGGCGCAATGCAAGCGCACGGCATCCGCGGCCCATGACGGCCTCGCCCGCGCGATCCGCCCCGCTCATACGCCGCTCGACGGCGACATCGTCTTTGCGGCCGCGACGGCCCGGAACCCGGCGCCGGTCGATCCCTTCGCGCTCGCCGAGATCGCATCGGCGGCGGCCGACGTGCTGGCGCGCGCCGTCGCCCGTGGCGTGCATGCGGCGACCGCCCTGCCCTTTTCGGGCGCGCAGCCGGACTGGCGTAGCCGGTTCGCGGCCTTTCAGAACCGGTCCGCGCGGTAGGGCGTCGGGTCGCAGAACGGATCTTCCCCCGCGATCATCTCGGCGATCAGCCGCCCGGTGACGGCCGAGAGCGTCAGCCCGTGATGGGCATGGCCGAAGGCGAACCAGAGGCCCGGATCCCGCGGCGCGGGCCCGATCACCGGAACCATGTCCGGCGTGCAAGGCCGCGAGCCCATCCAAGGGTCCTTTTCGAGCCGGTCGCCCAGCGGGAAGAAGGCGCGTGCCTTCGGTTCGACCCGCGCGAGCTGCACAGGCGTCGGCGGCGCGTCGCGGTCGGCGAATTCCGCGCCCGTCGTCAGCCGGATGCCTTTAAGCATCGGCGCGAGAACGTATTTCCCGTCGCCGTCATAAAGCGTGTGGTTGAGCACCGCGTTGCCCTGCGGGGCGTAATGCATGTGGTAGCCGCGCTTCACGCCGAGAGGCAGATCATAGCCGAGCCGCCGGACCAGATCCGGCGACCACGGCCCGAGCGCCACGACGACATCACGCGCATGCGCATGGCCTTCGATCGTCCGCACGCACCATTCCGCACCGTGGCGGTGCAGCGTCATCGCTTCGCCTTGCAGGAAACGCCCTCCCCGCTTCTCGAAGAGCCGGAGATAGGCGCGCGACAATTCCTGCGGATCGGCGATGTTGGCGGGGTCCTTGAAATGGATGCCGCCCGCAAGACCCGGCCGGAGATGAGGCTCCGCCGCCGCGAGTTCCTCGGGGCCGAGAAAGGCGATGTCGAGCCCGAACGGGCGGATGCGCTCGGCTGCGGCGCTCTCTTCAGCGAGCTTGCCGGGATCACGGAAGGTCTTGATCCAGCCCGTGCGACGCAGGAGATGGCCCGCATCCGCCGCGGCGATCAGCGGTTCATGCTCGGAGAGGCAGTTCTCGATCAGCGGCAGGGCCGCGCGCATCGCGCCTTCATGGCCGTGCCGGGAACTGGCGGCCCAATAGCGCACAAGCCACGGCGCCGCCTTCGGCAAGGCCGACCAATGATAATGCGCGTCCGTCTCGCGGTTCATCGCATAGCGGAACAGATCGCCGAGCTTCCGCGGAAAGGCATAGGGGTAGATCGAGGCGCGCTCGATGATTCCGGCATTGCCGAAGCTCGTCGCGGCGCCCGGCTCCCCTTTGTCGACCAGAAGGACGGAGCGGCCTTTGGCCTGCACCTGCAGCGCCGTCGCCAAGCCGACGATTCCCGCGCCGAGAACGATCACCTCCGCGTCCACCGCATGCCTCCTTCCGTTGCCGGCGTCTCCAGCGGAGTCTAGGGTCCGCGCGCCTTCGGGGCCGGCCGCAAAACGACCGGACCCTCGGATTTTTCATTCTTCCGGTCGACCGTCCTCGTGAAACTCACGCGTCCCGTCCTGCGCCTGCTCGCCTTCATGGGGCGCCACGGCTCCATGGGCTTCGCGCTGTCCATCTTTCTCGGCCTCGCTCTGCCCCAGCTGGCGGCGACGCTGCGGCCTTTGCTGCCGGTCACGATCTTCATCTTCGTCGCGCTGACCTTCGCACGCGCCGACTTCTCCGGCATCAAGCGGGCGCTGCAATCGCCCAAAAGCCTCGCCGCCGCCTTTCTCTGGATGACGCTGATGCCGCCGATCCTGGTCGGCGTCGCGCTCGCGCTCATCGGCCGCGAAGCGATCGAGCCGGGGCTGCTTCTGGGCATCGCGCTGATCGGCGCAGCACCTCCTCTGATGGGCTTTCCCGCCTATGCCGCGGTGCTTGGGCTCGACAGCAGTCTCGGCCTGCTCGTTCTCGTCGTCGCGGTGGCACTCACGCCCGCGGCGGCGCCGTCGCTGACGGCATGGCTCGCGGGCGCCGCCGTGCCGATGGACCCCGCCGTGCTCGCGATCCGTCTCGTCGGCCTCATGGGCGGCGGCATGGTCGTCGCCTTCGCGATCCGGAAGCTCGCGGGCGGAGAACGCCTGCGCCGTCGACGCCATGAACTCGACGGCTTCAACGTCATCATCTACTTCCTCTTCGCGGTGGCGGCGATGGACGGCGTCATCGACGCCTTCCGCGCCGATCCGGCCAAGGTCGCGCTCTATCTCGCGGTGGTCACGGGCATCTGCGTGGTCGGCACGATCATCTCCTTCTTCGTGCTGCGGCCTCTCGGCGACGGTCCCGCGCTGGTGCTCGGCATCGGGGCGGGCATGCGCAATACCGCGCCGCTCGTCGCCGCGATGGGCGCGGCCTGCCCGCCCGACACCTATCTCTTCTTCGCGCTGCTCCAATTTCCGATCTATCTCGCGCCCGTCGCGGTGGCGCCTTTCGCGCGGCTGATCCGGCGCGCGGCCCAGGGCGCGTTGCCGGCCGGGTCCGCAGGTGCTAACCGGCCGTCATGACCCGTCCTCTCGTCATCGCCCCTTCCATGCTCGCCGCCGATTTCGCCCGGCTCGGCGAGGAAATCTCCGCCGTCGACCGCGCCGGGGCCGACTGGATCCATCTGGACGTGATGGACGGACATTTCGTGCCGAACATCAGCTTCGGCCCGGACGTGATCCGCGCGATGCGAAAGCACACGAAGAAGTTCTTCGACGTCCATCTGATGATCGCCCCGGTCGATCCCTATCTCGCGGCCTTCGCGGATGCGGGCGCCGATCTCATCTCTGTCCATGCCGAGGCGGGACCGCATCTCCACCGCACGCTTCAGGCGATCCGCGCGCTGGGCAAGCAGGCGGGCGTCGTCATCAACCCGGGCACGCATGAGAGCGTGATCGAGCCCGTGCTCGGCATGGTCGATCTCGTGCTGCTCATGACGGTCAATCCCGGCTTCGGCGGCCAGGCCTTCATCGACGACGTGGTCGAGAAGACGCGCCGGGTGCGCAGGATGATCGGCGATCGCCCGATCCGCCTCGAGATCGACGGCGGGATCACGCCGGAAACCGCGCCCCTCGTCGCGGCCGCGGGTGCCGACACGCTGGTCGCGGGTTCGGCCGTGTTCAAGGCGGGGAACGAAGAAGGCTACGCCCGCAACATCGCCGCGATCCGCGCCGCGGCGGAGGACGCACGCGCCGCGGCATGAACGGCGCGGGATCATTGCCCGCCTGACCGGCCCGTGCTACCCGCGCGGCGTCAGTCGAGAGGACGCCGCACATGATCCCGCGTTACAGCCGCCCCGAGATGGTCGCGATCTGGTCGCCCGAGACCAAGTTCCGCATCTGGTTCGAAATCGAGGCGCATGCCTGCGACGCGCTCGCCGAACTCGGCGTGATCCCCAAGGAATCCGCGAAGACCATCTGGGAAAAGGGCGGCGCCGCGACCTTCGACGTCGAGCGCATCGACGCGATCGAGCGCGAGGTGAAGCACGACGTCATCGCCTTCCTCACGCATCTGGCCGAGTTCATCGGTCCGGATTCGCGCTTCGTGCATCAGGGCATGACCTCGTCGGACGTGCTCGACACGTGCCTCAACGTCCAGCTCGTGCGCGCCACCGATCTCCTGCTGAAGGACATGGACGCGCTGCTCGCGGCCCTCAAGCGTCGCGCCTTCGAGCACAAGATGACGCCGACCATCGGCCGCTCGCACGGCATCCATGCCGAGCCGACCACGTTCGGCGTGAAGCTCGCCCTCGCCTATGCCGAGTTCGACCGTTGCCGCGAGCGCCTCGTCGCGGCGCGCGATGAGATCGCCACCTGCGCCATTTCGGGCGCGGTGGGCACCTTCGCCAATATCGATCCGCGGGTCGAAGAACATGTCGCCAAGGCGATGGGCCTGAAGCCGGAGCCGGTCTCCACGCAGGTCATCCCCCGCGACCGCCACGCGATGTATTTCGCGATCCTCGGAGTCGTCGCCTCCTCCATCGAGCGTCTCGCCACCGAGATCCGCCATCTCCAGCGCAGCGAAGTCCTCGAGGCCGAAGAATATTTCTCGGAGGGCCAGAAGGGCTCCTCCGCGATGCCGCACAAGCGCAACCCGGTCCTGACCGAAAACCTCACCGGCCTCGCCCGCATGGTGCGCGCCTATGCGATGCCCGCCATGGAGAACGTGGCGCTCTGGCACGAACGCGACATCTCGCATTCCTCGGTCGAGCGCATGATCGGGCCGGACGCGACGGTCACCCTCGATTTCGCGCTGGTCCGCCTGACCGGCGTCATCGACAAGCTTCTCGTCTATCCCGAGAACATGCAGAAGAACCTCGACCGGCTCGGGGGGCTCGTTCATTCGCAGCGCGTACTCCTCGCGCTGACCCAGAAGGGCGTGAGCCGAGAGGACGCTTATCGCCTCGTGCAACGCAACGCGATGCCGGTCTGGCGCGGCGAAGGCGACTTCCTGACCCTGCTGAAGGCCGATCCGGACGTGTCGAAGGCGCTGACCGCGGCGGAGATCGAGGAAAAGTTCGACCTCGGCTATCACCTCAAACATGTCGACACGATATTCAAGCGTGTCTTCGGCAACGCGTGACGACCGGAACGCGTACCGCTTTCCCGGCATGCCCGCCCCTCGTCCCGCGCGACTTCCGCGCGGGCCCCAGCGGGGCTAGGAACGACGCATGACGAACGCGATCACGCTCGAAAGCATCCGGTCCTGCTGGGGGCGCCTGCGCGACAAGGGTCCGCGCGTCCACTGCATCACCAACACCGTCGTCCAGGGCTTCACGGCCAACGTGCTTCTCGCCTCGGGCGCGATCCCGTCCATGACGACGGATCCCGCCGAGATCGGCGATTTCGCCCGGCGTTGCGACGGACTGCTCGTCAATCTCGGCACGATGGACGCCGATCGCCGAAAGGCGGTCGCGGTCGCTCTCGATGCGGCGAAGGGCAAGCCCTTCGTGCTCGATCCGGTCTTCGTCGATACGGCGGAAACGCGCCGCGCCTTCGCGGTCGAACTGCTGAGCCACGGCCCCGCGATCGTGCGGGGCAATTGCGCGGAGATCACGGCGGTCTGCGGCGCCAAGCCGTCCGCCGCAGCCGCCCGAAAGGCCGGCACCGTGCTCGCTGTATCGGCCGAAACCGACCGCGTGATCACGGCAGCGGGCGAACACCGCATCGAGAACGGCCACCCTTATGCCGCGCTCGTGACCGGAGCCGGCTGCGCGCTTTCAGCGCTCATGGCCGCGCTCGCCGCCGTGGAACAGGATGCATCGGTCGCCGCAGCGACGGCCTTCGCGGCCTATGGGCTGGCGCAACAGAACGCGGCCACCCATGCGCGCGGACCCGGGACCTTCGCGGTCCATCTCCTCGACGCGCTCCACGCTCTGACCCCGGGCGAGCTGGTCGCCATGACGAGGCTTTCGTGAACCCCGTCGACATCCGCCTCTATGTCCTGCTCGACCCCGGTGCCGTCGACCGCGACCTGCTTCCCGACGTCGCGGCGCAAGCCGCGCGCGGGGGAGCCACGCTGTTCCAGTATCGGGACAAGACCGGTTCGCAGATCGAAAAGGAGCGGACGCTCCGTGCCGTCCGCTCGGCGCTCTCGGAAAGCGGCGCGCGGCTCCTCGTCAACGACGACGTCGAAACGGCCCTGCGTGTCGGCGCGGACGGCGTGCATCTCGGCCAAGACGACATGTCGCCCGCGGAGGCGCGCCGGAAGCTCGGTCCCGGGGCCATCATCGGCCGGACGATCAAGAACGAGCGCCACGCCCGCGCGGTCGCCGACGAACCGGTGGACTACGCGTTCTGCGGCGGCGTCTTCCCCACCGTGCACAAAGACAATCCCGATGCGCCGATCGGCCTCGACGGGCTGGCCCGCATCGGGGCCGTGCTGCGCGCGGCGAAGCCGGGCATTCCGGTCGGCGCGATCGCAGGCATCGACGAGGGCAATGCCGCAGCGGTGATCGCCGCCGGCGCGGACGGCATCGCGGTGATCGGCGCGGTCACGCGCAGCGCCGACCCGCAAGCCGCCGCGCGGAGGCTCCGCACCGCGGTCGACGAGGCACTGCGCGCTCGCAACGCGGATTAATCCTCTGCCGGAACCCGCGAAATGCGGTCCCAGGGGCGGAGCAGCGCCTGCGCCGCTCTGTAGGAATCCACGATCCGGCGCTGCAGCGGACCCGCCTGCCCGATCTCCTCCACGATGTCGGTGGCGGTCTTGCGGGCACGCGCGAGAACGTCGCGCGGCACGGAGACGAAGCGCACATTGTTCTGCGCGAGCTTCAGGAGCGCCTGCCCGTGCGCGGCCGCGCTTTCGGCCAGAGCGGTCGCATGCTCCGTCACGCAGGCGTGCTCGACGACGGCCTTCAGGTCCGCGGGCAGCAACTCGAAAGCCTTCGTGCCCACAAGGGCCTCGGAAGCACCGTTCGGCTTGTTGAAGCCGGGGACCATGCAGACCGGGGCGATGCGCCAGAGACCGGAATCGAGATCGTTCATCGGCCCGAGCAGTTCGACCGCGTCGATCGTGCCGCGCTCGAGGCTCGTATAGACGTCGCCGGGCGGGATGGCCTGCGGCACGGCCCCGAGCCGCCGATAGAGCTCGCCGCCGAGCCCCGAGACGCGGATACGCATGCCCTTGAGCTCTTCGAGGGACTCGACGGGCTTGCGGAACCAACCTGCGAGCGAGGCTCCCGTGTTCCCGCCGAGAAACGGCTTCACGCCGAAGGGCGCGTAGAGCTCCTCCCACAGAGCCCGGCCGCCGCCCGCTTCGAGCCATGACAGATGGCCGGCCGGATCGAGGCCGAACGGAACGGTCGTGTAGAAGGCCGCGGCGGGAACCTTGCCGACGATGAAGAAGGACGCCGTATGCCCCATCTCGACGGTGCCGTTCGCGACGGCGTCGAACACGGCGAAGGCCGGCACGATCTCGCCCGCGGCGAAGACATCGACCACAAGCCGCCCTTCGCCGAGCGTGCGGATGCGTTCGGCGATGCGCGCGGCGGAAGGACCGGGGCCGATCAGCGTCTTCGGCCATGACGTGGTCATGCGCCAGCGGAACGGGTTGACGGCGGAGCCTTGGGCATGGACGACGGCCGGCGCCGCAAGCGCGCCGAGGCCGCCGCCGATCAGGGATCGACGGGTGGGCATTTCGGATGGTTCTCGACAGAAAGGTATGAAGGAATTTCAGGCCGCGGGAGGGGTCCCGCGGCCCGTGGGCGCGACCTTACTCGGCTGCGTCGAGCGCGCGGTTGGAGTCCCCCGGCTCGACGGGGAGATAGATGTTGCCGCCGGTCTTGCGGAAGGTCTCGGACATGTCCTCCATACCCTTGGCCGCCTCGCGCAGGTCCTGCGTGATCTTCATCGAGCAGAATTTCGGCCCGCACATCGAGCAGAAATGCGCCACCTTCGCGCCGTCCGCAGGCAGCGTTTCGTCGTGATATTCGCGCGCCGTATCCGGATCGAGGCCGAGGTTGAACTGGTCGACCCAGCGGAACTCGAACCGGGCACGGGACAAGGCGTCGTCGCGGCGCTGCGCCGCCGGATGCCCCTTGGCGAGGTCGGCGGCGTGGGCGGCGATCTTGTAGGTGATCACGCCCGTCTTCACGTCGTCGCGGTTGGGCAGACCCAGATGCTCCTTCGGCGTCACGTAGCAGAGCATGGCGCAGCCGAACCAGCCGATCATCGCCGCGCCGATGCCCGAGGTGATGTGGTCGTAGCCGGGCGCGATGTCCGTCGTCAGCGGTCCGAGCGTGTAGAACGGCGCCTCGCCGCAGGCGGCGAGCTGCTTGTCCATGTTCACCTTGATCTTGTGCATCGGCACATGGCCGGGCCCTTCGATCATGACCTGGACGTCCTGATCCCAGGCGACCTTGGTGAGCTCGCCGAGCGTCTCGAGTTCGGCGAACTGCGCGGCGTCGTTCGCGTCCGCGATCGAGCCGGGCCGCAGGCCGTCGCCGAGCGAGAAGGACACGTCATACGCCTTCATGATCTCGCAGATCTCGGCGAAGTGCGTGTAGAGGAAGTTCTCCTTGTGATGCGCGAGGCACCACTTGGCGAGGATCGAGCCGCCGCGCGAGACGATGCCGGTCACGCGGTTCGCCGTCAGCGGGATGTAGGGCAGCCGCACGCCCGCATGGATCGTGAAATAGTCCACGCCCTGCTCGGCCTGCTCGATCAGCGTGTCGCGGAAGATCTCCCAAGTGAGCTCTTCCGGCTTGCCGCCGACCTTCTCGAGCGCCTGATAGATCGGCACGGTGCCGATCGGCACCGGCGAATTGCGCATGATCCATTCGCGCGTCGTATGGATGTTCTTGCCGGTCGAGAGGTCCATGACCGTGTCCGCGCCCCAGCGGATCGACCAGACGAGCTTCTCGACCTCCTCGGCGATCGACGAGGACACGGCCGAGTTGCCGATATTCGCGTTGATCTTCACGAGGAAGTTGCGGCCGATGATCATCGGCTCGAGTTCGGTATGGTTGATGTTGGCGGGAATGATCGCCCGGCCGCGCGCGATCTCGCTGCGCACGAATTCGGCCGTCACCTCGTCCGGGATCTCCGCGCCGAAGCTCTCGCCGTCGCGCTTCGCCTTCTCCTTCATCTCGGCCCGGCCGAGATTTTCGCGGATGGCGACGTATTCCATCTCCGGCGTGATGATGCCGCGCCGCGCGTAAGCGAGCTGCGTCACGGCCGCGCCCGCCTTGGCGCGAAGCGGCATGCGCGCGCCGCGTTCGAAGATCGCATCGAGCTTGCCGATCTCGTGCGGCTTCAGCCCGTTGTCCTCGGGCCGGATCTCGCGGCCGGCATAGGTCTCGACGTCGCCGCGGCCGAGGATCCACTGCCGACGGAGTTCCGGAAGGCCCTTGTGAATATCGATCGAGGCCTTCGCGTCCGTGTACGGACCGGAGGAATCATAGACGCGGAGCGGCGGCTCGCCCGAGCCTTCCGACAGCGCGATCTCGCGCATGCCGACCCTCACGTCCTTATGGATCGCCCCTTCGACGAAGACCTTCGTGGAAGCGGGCAGCGGCCCGGTGGTGACGGTGAAGTCCTGCGGCGCGGCGTTGCGCATCGTGTCGTCCTCGCTCTCGAGCGCTCGCGACCTTCGGGAAATCGGGAGCGGAGAGCGGCGGCCTGCCGGCCGTTCGTTTCCTTCCCTCCGCCGGTGCGAGCCGGATCAGGTTCGAAGGGTCCGTCGCGCGGCCTTCCGGCCCGTCGACGTCTCAGCCCCCTGCCGGGGCACCCCTAGGATGGATGGACATTCGGCCCGGGCCCGGGGGAAGTCAAGGCGCGCGAAGTCCGATCGTCGCGGCGCCCGCTCGAAGATGGTCCGAACGGTACGGCGCGCGTAAGATGAGAAGACATCACCGCACGGGAGCCGTCGTCATGAACCGTCGCGAAATCCTCGCTTCCCTTGCCGCGCTCGGCGCGGCCCCCTCCGCCGCCCTCGCCTCGATGAGCGCGGCCGGCGCCTATCGCTTCTCGTTCAAGAGCCTTCACGGCGGCGAGATCATGCTCGGCGATCACGCGGGCCGCCCGATGCTGATCGTGAATACCGCATCCTTCTGCGGCTTCGCCTCACAGATGCACGACCTCGAGAAGCTCCACGCCCGATACGCTCCGCGCGGCCTTCTCGTCCTCGGCGTTCCCTCGGGCGATTTCGGCGGGCAGGAAGCCGCGAACGATGCGGACATCGCGCAGCAGGCGACCCATCAGTTCGGCGTCACTTTCCCCATGGCGACGAAAACGGTCGTGAAGGGCGACAACGCACATCCCTTCTTCAAATGGGCGCTTGCGGAAAAGCCGGGTGATCCGCCGCGCTGGAACTTCCACAAATATCTGATCGGGCCCGACGGCCGCATCGCGGCGGTGTTCTCCGCCTTCACCAACCCGCTCGACGAGCGGATGATCGCGGCTATCGGTCGCACCCTGGAGGCCTCGAACCGCAGCTGATCGCTCCTTGTCCGATCCCGGCCGCGCCCGATGTCTGCGGCCAAGGCGGAGCTGAACCGCCGTAAATGCAGCGCCGAAGCCGGCGCGCGAAAGGGAGCGGACCATGACCGACAAGACCGAGAAGGCGACCAGCCGTCGCCGTTTCCTCACCGCCGCGGCAGCGGGCGGCGTCGCCACTGTGGCCATGCCGAACGTCAGCCGGGCACAGACCGTGACTTGGAAGTTCCAGTCGACCTGGCCGACCAAGGACATCTTCCATGAATTCGCGGGCGACTTCGTCAAGCGCGTGAACGAGATGGCGGGCAACCGCCTGAAGGTCGAGCTGCTGGCGGCGGGCTCCGTCGTGCCGGCCTTCCAGATGCAGGACGCGGTCAACGCGGGCATCCTCGACGGCGGCCACGGCGTCTCCGCCTATTGGTACGGCAAGAACAAGGCGTTCTCGCTGTTCGGCACGCCCCCCGCCTTCGGCTGGGACGCGAGCAACTTCCTCGCCTGGATGAACTACGGCGGCGGCTACGAGCTCTACAACGAGCTGGTCACGCAGGTCCTCAAGCTCAATCTGGTCGGCTTCCTGTCCGGCCCGATGCCGTGCCAGCCGCTCGGCTGGTTCAAGAAGGAGCTGAAGACCGCCGACGACATCCGCGGCCTGAAGTACCGCACCGTCGGCCTCGCGGCGGATCTCAAGAACGAGATGGGCGCCGCGGTGACCATCCTCGCGGGCGGTGAAATCGTTCCGGCGCTCGAGCGCGGCGTGATCGACGGCGCCGAGTTCAACAACCCGTCTTCGGACTCGTTGCTCGGCTTCCAGGACGTCTCCAAGGTCTACATGCTGCAGAGCTGGCACCAGTCGGCAGAGTCCTTCGAGATCATCTTCAACAAGGGCAAGTACGACGCGCTGCCCGCCGAACTGAAGGCGATCGTCAAATATGCGGCCGAGTCCGCCTCCGCCGACATGCTCTGGAAGGCGACCGACCGTTACTCGAAGGACCTCGAAGCCCTCCGCGCGAAGGGCGTCAACGTCATCCAGACGCCGGACGCGATCCTCAACGCCCAGCTCGCGGCGTGGGAGAAGGTCATCGCCAAGCTCTCCGGCGAAAACCCCTTCTTCAAGAAGGTGATCGAAAGCCAGATGGCTTGGGTGAAGCGCACCAAATCCTACGAAGTCGCGAATACGCCTCCCTACACGGCGGCCTATCGCCACTTCTTCAAGGCCTGATCGGCCGCAGAGAGCCGGCGGGCGGCCCACGCGGTCGCCCGCCGTTCTTCCCGCATTTCTGGACATAAGACGGAGCCCGCGCGTGAACGCGATCCTCCTGACGATCGACCGTTTCAACACGGCCGTAGGAAAAACCGCAGGCTGGGCCATCGTCGTCCTGACCCTCGCGATGTGCTACGAAGTCTTCGCCCGTTACGTGCTGCGCGCACCGACGAGCTGGGCGTTCGACGCGAGCTACATTCTTTACGGGACGCTCTTCATGCTGGCGGGCCCCTATGCGCTGGCCCGCAACGCGCATGTCCGCGGCGACTTCCTTTACCGCGCGTGGACGCCCAAGACGCAGGCTGCGATCGACCTCGTCCTCTACGTCCTGTTCTTCTTTCCCGGCATCCTCGCTCTGGCTTATGCGGGCTACAAGTTCGCGGCCTTCTCCTGGCTCATCAAGGAGCACTCGTCCAACAGCCCGAACGGTCCGCCGCTCTACCATTTCAAATCGCTGATCCCGATCGTCGGCGTGATGATGGTCGTGCAGGGTCTCGCGGAGACGGCACGCTGCGTGATGTGCCTGAAGACCGGCGAGTGGCCTCAGCGGCTGCATGACGTCGAAGAGACCGAAAAGCTCATTCTCGAGCAGGCGCAGCAGAGCGCGCCCTCCGCCACGAGCAAGGATTGATCCGCATGTTCGCCCTGACCAATCCCGAGCTGGGCGTGCTGATGCTCGCCCTCTTCATCGTCTTCATCATGCTCGGATTTCCGATCGCCTTCACGCTCATGGCTCTGGGCGTGGGCTTCGGCTATCTCGCGATGGGGGACACCGTTTTCAGCCTCGTCGTGCAGCGCGCCTATTCGGTGATGGCGAACGACGTGCTCGTCTCCATCCCGCTCTTCGTCTTCATGGGCTACATCATCGAGCGCGCGAACATCCTCGACCGGCTGTTCCACTCGCTGCAGCTGGCGCTCAAGGGGGTTCCGGGCGCGCTTGCGGTCGCCACGCTCGCGACCTGCGCGATCTTCGCCACCGCCACCGGCATCGTGGGCGCGGTCGTCACGCTGATGGGCCTCCTGGCCTTCCCGGCCATGCTGCGCGCCGGATACGACGTGAGGCTCTCGGCGGGCGTGGTATGCGCGGGCGGCTGCCTCGGCATCCTCATTCCGCCGAGCGTCATGCTGATCCTTTACGGCGCCACGGCGGGCGTTTCGGTGCCGAAGCTCTATGCGGGCGCCTTCTTCCCCGGCCTGCTGCTCGCCGGTCTCTACATGCTCTACGTCATCGTCCGGTGCATGCTGAACCCGTCGCTCGCACCCAAGCTGCCGCCCGAGCAGTACGACGTGCCGTGGACGACGATCGCCAAGGCGCTGGCCACGAGCTTCTTCCCGCTGACCCTCCTCATCCTCTCGGTCCTGGGCGCGATCTTCTTCGGCGTCGCGACGCCGACCGAAGCGGCCGCGGTCGGATCGCTGGGAAGCCTGCTTCTCGCGGCGGCCTATCGCTCGCTGAGCTTCTCGAAGATCCAGGAGTCGGTCGTCCTCACCGCCCGGACCTCGGCCATGGTCTGCTGGCTCTTCGTGGGATCGTTCATCTTCTCGTCGATCTTCGCCTATCTGGGCGGCCACGAGCCCATCAAGACCTTCATGGCGTGGCTCGATCCTTCGCCCCTGACGTTCCTGATCATCGCTCAGCTGATCATCTTCGTGCTCGGCTGGCCGTTGGAATGGACCGAGATCATCGTGATCTTCGTGCCGATCTTCCTGCCGCTGCTCCAGCAGTTCGGGGTCGATCCGCTGTTCTTCGGCATCCTGATCGCACTGAACATCCAGACCTCGTTCCTGTCGCCGCCCGTCGCGATGGCTCCCTTCTATCTGAAGGGCGTCGCGCCGAAGGGGGTGACGATCAACGAGATCTTCGCGGGCGTGATGCCGTTCCTCTGGATCGTGCTCGTGGCGATGATCCTCGTCTACACGTTCCCGGGCATCGCCCTCTGGCTGCCGAACTACCTCTACTGAGGCGGTTCGGCGGCAAAGAGCGACAGCGGAAACCGTTCGACGATCCGCAAGGCGGGCCGATCTCCCGCCGAGACGACGTAGCGACGTGCGACGAGCGTGTCCCGCGGCCGAAGTCCGAGCTCTCCGGCTCGTTCGGCCGCGGTTTCGCTCCATCGATCCTCGACCGACCGATGCGTCGCGAGGCCGAGGGTTCTCAGGGCTTGTCCGATGCCGCGCGGACTCGCGGCGAGCGCCGAGCGCATCTCCGGCGGCAAAACGTCCATCCGGAGTTCGGACACCGCATGGACGAAACGGCGGCCGCTCGGACGGCCGACGAGCAGGACCCGACGCAGGACGACGCCCGCGTTTTCGCTCATCACGGCATCGGCCGCTTCGACGTCTTCCAGAAACCATGCCGCGAGCACGTCCGTGACGATCCCGTCGGTCGTCAGCAGGACGCGGAGGATCGGCGGCAACGCGTCGAAATCGACGTCGACCGCGTGGGGCGGCCTGAGCAGATCCTCTTGCCTCATCGCGAACTCCGATACGGCCGGGGTGGCGACCGTGATGCAGACCGGCGCATCATGGCACCGACGACCTCCTTACCGGATTCGCACATGACCACCGTGACACTTCTCGACGACGCGTCCCTTTCGCCCGAAGCCCGCGCAGTCTTCGACGACATCAGGGCCACGCGGAAGACGGACTTCATCAACAATTTCTGGCGCGCCCTCGCCCATGACCCGAAGACGCTGAGGCGGACATGGGAGAGCCTCAAGGAGGTCATGGGACCCGGCGTCATCGAGCCGAAAGTGAAGGAGATGATCTACATCGCCGTGTCGGTCGCTCACGGATGCAATTACTGCATCCACTCCCACACGGCTTCGGCACGGGCCAAGGGCATGACGGAAGAGGAGTATCGGGAACTCGTGGCGATCATCGCGATGGCGTCGGAGACGAACCGCATGGTCACGGCGCTGGGCGTTCCGGTCGACAGGGTTTTCGAAGCCGTGTGAACTCTGGCGGGCTCTGCACGCCGCGAGGAGCCGTCAGGCGCGGCGCGGGCCGGCAATCCGCGCCGGTTCCCGGCATGATCTTCGCCGAAGGCCCGAATCCGCCGGCCCGTTGCGGCCGAGGCGGATCCGAAAGCCGTTTGTTGGACCGGGGAGCATTCCGCGCATGACGATCGATCGACGTAAATTCATGACCGGCGCCGGCGTCGCCGCCGCCTCCGCAGGGGTCGCTGCCCCCGCCCTCGCGCAGTCCATGCCGGAGGTGAAGTGGCGCCTGACGTCGAGCTTCCCGAAGTCGCTCGACACGATCTTCGGCACCGGCGAAATGCTCGCCAAATACGTCGCCGAAGCATCCGACAATCGTTTCCAGATCCAGGTCTTCGGTCCCGGCGAAATCGTCCCCGGCCTGCAGGCGCTCGACGCCGTCCAGACGGGAACGGTCGAATGCGCGCATACGCCGACCTATTTCTACATCGGCAAGGATCCCGCCCTCGCCTTCGGCACGGGCATTCCCTTCGGCCTGAATGCACGCCAGCAGCACGCCTGGTGGCATTTCTTCGACGGCCGCACGATCACGAACGAGGTTCTCGCACGCTACAACGCCGTCGCCTTCGCCGCGGGCAGCTCCGGCGCGCAGATGGGCGGCTTCTTCCGCAAGGAGATCAAGGAAGTCGCCGACCTCAACGGCCTCAAATTCCGCATCGGCGGGCTTGCCGGGCAGATCCTCGCCAAGCTCGGCGTGGTTCCGCAGCAGCTCGCGCCCGGCGACGTCTATCCGGCGCTCGAACGCGGCGCGCTCGATGCCGCCGAATTCGTCGGCCCCTATGACGACGAGAAGCTCGGCTTCCTGCGGGTCGCGAAATACTATTACGCGCCCGGCTGGTGGGAGGGCGGCGCAATGCTCCATCTCATCGTCAACAAGCAGAAGCTGGACGAGCTGCCCGCGCATTACCGGGGCATCCTCGCGAACGCCTGCGAGGCGGCGCACAACTGGATGCTCGCCAAATACGACGCGGTGAACGGGCCCGCGCTCCGCCGCATGGTGGAAAAGGGCGCGGAACTGCGCGTCTTCCCGACGCCGGTGCTCGAAGCGGCGCTGAAGGCCTCGAACGAGACCTATGCCGAAATCTCGGCCAAAAACGCCGACTTCAAGCGCGCTTGGGAATCGCTGCAGGCCTATCGGCAGGACGTCCTGCCCTGGTGGCAGCTGAACGAATACGCCTTCGACACCTTCATGGTCCGCACCCGCGGCCGCTCTTGACGACGAAACCCCGCCCGCATCTCCGGGCGGGGTACTTTCCCCGCAGGACGCCATGACTCGTTTCTTCCGCACCATGCTCGCGCTGGGCCTCTCGACCGCCTTGCTCGGCGCGGGCGGCGCTCTCGCCCAGACGGTCAAACAGCCGGTCGGCGTCGAGGCCTGCGCGCCGTGCCACGGCATGGACGGGATCGCGAAGGACGTCGAGGTGCCGCATCTGGCGGGCCAGAACGTCGTCTATCTCCTGAACCAGATGAAGGCGTTCCGCTCGGGCGAGCGCAAGCACAAGGAAATGCGCTGGATGTCCCGTCACATGACGCGGGAGGAACTCGAAGCTCTGGCGATCTACTACGCCTCGCTCCCGCGCATCTGACGGCGCGGACGGTCGGATACAAGGTTCCGGGCCGGACGGCACCGGCAGGAGACCTCCATGACGGATCATGAAACCACGACCGACAGGATCGACGCCCTGGAAGTCCGCATCGCCCATCAGGACCGCACGATCGCCGAGCTCAACGAGGTCGTCACCGAACAATGGCGGCTGATCGACGGGCTTTCGCGGACGGTCGCGCGCCTCATCGAGGAAATCCGCGCGCTGGAGCCGCGCCGCGAAGGACCGGAGCCGCCGCCTCCGCATTACTGAGCCGCGCCCGGAATTCAAAAAGCGACCTGAAATGAAAAAGGGCAGCCCGAAGGCTGCCCTTTTCGTATTTTCGAAACGCCGAAACGATCAGCGCGAATAGAATTCGACGACCAGCGACGGTTCCATCTGGACCGGGTACGGCACGTCGGTCAGCTGCGGGATGCGCGCGAACTTCGCGGTCATCTTGTTGTGGTCCACCTCGATGTAGTCCGGCGTGTCGCGCTCGGCGAGCTGCGAGGCCTCGAGGACGAAGGCGAGCTGCTTGGACGCCTGCTTGATCTCGATCACGTCGCCGACCTTCACGAGGTAGGACGGGATGTTGACGCGCTTGCCGTTCACGCGGATGTGACCGTGGTTGATGAACTGGCGGGCCGCGAAGGGCGTCGCCACGAACTTCGAACGGTACACGACGGCGTCGAGACGACGCTCGAGAAGGCCGATCAGGTTCTCGCCGGAGTCGCCGCGCAGACGGACGGCCTCCTCGTAGTAGCGGCGGAACTGCTTCTCGGAGATGTTGGCGTAGTAGCCCTTCAGCTTCTGCTTGGCACGGAGCTGCGTGCCGAAGTCCGACATCTTGCCCTTACGGCGCTGGCCGTGCTGGCCGGGGCCGTATTCGCGCTTGTTGACGGGGCTCTTCGGACGGCCCCAGATGTTCTGGCCGAGGCGACGGTCGATCTTGTGCTTGGCCTGGATGCGCTTGGTCATCGCGGTCCTCTATTTTCTCGTGTTCGTGAGGAACGCGCCCTCCTCTGCTCCTCCCGAAGGCGGAGCCGACAGAACCGCGAAGCGCGCAGCGCAACGGGATCACGGGTGCGTCAAACGAAGAGGCGAGCCGTGAGGCCCGCCCCGTCGATGGCGCTCAATTAACGGAGGGGACCGAAGCTGTCAAACCCGGCGGCATCGCCTCGACGGCCACGTCGGGCAGGCCGCGCGCCGAGAGCACCTCGCGCAGGCTCGGCAGAAGCGCACGGCCGGAGGTGAACAGCGCACGCCCGTCCGTCCGGACCGGCGCCCCTGCGGACCGCTCGCCGATCAGCTGGACCACCCGACGGGCGATCGCAGGGGCCGGATCGATCCAGGTGACCGGCCATGGCGCGAGCAGCTCCAGCCGCGGCAGCACCAGCGGATAATGCGTGCAGGCGAGCGCGACGACATCCGTGCGGCCGCCCTCGTCCTCGACGAAGCAGGCCTCGATCTCGGCCGCGAGATCGGCGTCGGAGACCGGCTCGCCCCGCATCTCCGCCTCGGCGAGCGCGGCCAAGCGCGGCGCGCCGACGAGCGTGACGTTGCAGTCCGACGCGAAGCTCCGGATCAGCTCTGCCGTATATTCCTGCCGCACGGTTCCGGGCGTACCCAAAACACTGAAACGGCGGGACTTCGACGCTGCAGCGGCGGGTTTCACGGCGGGAACGGTGCCGACGAAGGGCGTGTCGAAGCGCGCCCGCAAGGCACCCAAGGCGATCGTCGATGCCGTATTGCAGGCGATGACGATGATGTCGGGCCGGACGAGCGGAATGAGCCGATCGAAGACCGCCGTCACGCGATCCTCGAGTTCGTGGTTCGTGAGCCGGCCATAGGGAAAGACCGCGTCGTCGGCGACATAGACGATCCGCGCATCGGGTCGCGCCCGCGCCACATGGGCATGGACCGTGAGGCCGCCGAGGCCGGAATCGAAGACGAGAATCGTCGGTGCGTTCATGGGCGGAACCGTATCGCCCACCCATAGACCGTCACGCGAAAAAGATCGACCTGCCCGCGGATCGCAAGCGCCGCCCGTGAAGACGCGATCAGTGGGTCCCCGCGATGATCGCCTTGGCGACCCTGCGTCCCTCGAGGGACGCGCCGCCCACGGTCATGGCGCCCCCGCCCGCGGTGGCTTCGCCGCAGAACCAGACACGGCCGGCCACGGGGCGGGCCAAGGCGACGCGGGCCCCGGCGCGGCCGGGCCGCACGACCGAATAGGACCCCTGCGAGAGCGGATCGTGCCACCAGTCGGACAGGCGGCCCGAAACGAAACGGCGCTTGGCCTCCTCGCCGACCACTTCGGCGAAGGCTTCCAGCGCCGCGGTGATTGCGCCCGCTTCGCCCATGTCGCCCAGAGCGCGCCCCGCATCGCCGCCGGTGGTGCCGATCACGATGTCGCGGTCGAAGGGCCACATCTCGAAGGTCATCGCGCCGCCCGCGAAGTCGACCACGACGAAATCGTCGCCTTGGGCGATGCCGAAGCGCTCGCCGTCGAAGCGCAAGGCCACCTTCGTGAGTGCCCCCATGCCGATACCTTCGATCGCGTGGACCGTTTCCAAGGGCAGCCCCGGCGTGAAGCGGATGACCTCGTCGGCGAGGACGCCGACGGGCACCGTCACGATCACGCTGCCGGCCTTGAGGACGCCCAGCGGCGTGGCGATCTCGACGTGATCCGCCTCGGCATGAACGGCCGTGGCCGGGCAGCCGTAGCGGATCGGCAACCCCTCGGCCGCCATCGCCACCAGCGTGCCGTATCCCGCCGGGACCACCTTGTCGCTGCCGTCCCAGAGCGACGCGTAGTCCCGGGCGGAAATCCGTTCGGGATTCTCGCCGATCGACAGCATCGCCATGTCGCGGATCGCGGTGGGCCCGTCCTCGCCGAGCGACGCCGCCAATTGCGCGAGCGAGGTGTCCGGCCCGCCGGACTCGATCTTCTCCAGAAGCGGCCAGAGAGCCTTCCGCGCCCGCAAGCGGCGGTCGATATAGCCCTGCCCGAGAAAGCGCCCGCCCGCATGAGGGCGGAAATGAGTCCAGCCGTTCCAGTGCAGGAGCTCGAGCCCGTAGTGCTCGGCGAGCCCGATCCACGGGTTGCGTTCGGCGAAATGAATGAAGGCGGCGCCCGCATCGAAGGGAATGCCGAGAGAGGAATCGGTGAAGGCCCGCCCGCCGGGACGCCCGCGCGCTTCCAGAACGACCACCCGCTTGCCCGCTTCGACCAATGTGCGGGCGGCCGCGATCCCGGCGCCTCCGGCGCCGATGATCGCGACATCGGCTTCGCCCTCGCCCGCGGCGAAGGCGCGGCGGAGGACGGCCGGGGAGAGGACGGCGGCGGCGGCGAGAGCGATCATGCGGCGACGAGTTTCCGGAAACGGCATGCCGATCAGATAGGGCCCGCGGAGCGGGAACGCCACCTCGGTCGAGACCGCCTTTCGGGCATCATCCGATCCGACATGAAAAAAGCCCGGCCGAAGCCGGGCTTTTCGTGATGCGGAACGGGACGACCGTCAGGCCATGGCCTTCTTGAGGTTCTCGTCGATCTTGTCGAGGAAGCCCGTGGTGGAGAGCCACTTCTGGTCGGCACCGACGAGGAGCGCGAGGTCCTTCGTCATGAAGCCCGCCTCGACCGTATCCACGCAGACCTTCTCGAGGGTCGTCGCGAAGCGGGCGAGCTCCGCGTTGTCGTCGAGCTTGGCGCGATGGGCCAGACCACGCGTCCAGGCGAAGATCGAGGCCATCGAGTTCGTCGAGGTCTCCTTGCCCTTCTGGTGCTCGCGGTAGTGACGCGTGACGGTGCCGTGCGCGGCTTCCGCCTCGACCGTGCGGCCGTCCGGCGTCATCAGCACGGAGGTCATCAGGCCGAGCGAGCCGAAGCCCTGCGCCGCCGTGTCGGACTGCACGTCGCCGTCGTAGTTCTTGCACGCCCAGACATAGCCGCCCGACCACTTCAGGCAGGACGCGACCATGTCGTCGATGAGGCGGTGCTCGTAGGTGAGGCCCAGCGAATCGAACTTCGACTTGAACTCGTTGTCGAAGACCTCCTGGAAGAGATCCTTGAAGCGGCCGTCATAGGCCTTGAGGATCGTGTTCTTCGTGGAGAGGTAGACCGGGTACTTGCGGGCGAGGCCGTAGTTGAAGGACGCGCGGGCGAAATCGCGGATCGACTCGTCGAGGTTGTACATCGACATCGCGACGCCGGCGCCCGGGAACTTGAAGACTTCCTTCTCGATCACCGTGCCGTCATCGCCTTCGAACTTGATCGTCAGGCGGCCCTTGCCGGGCACCTTGAAGTCCGTCGCGCGATACTGGTCGCCATAGGCGTGACGGCCGATCACGAAGGGCTGCGTCCAGCCCGGCACGAGGCGCGGTACGTTCTTGCAGATGATGGGCTCGCGGAAGATCACGCCGCCGAGGATGTTGCGGATCGTGCCGTTCGGCGACTTCCACATCTCCTTGAGGTTGAACTCCTTCACGCGCGCCTCGTCCGGCGTGATCGTGGCGCACTTCACGGCGACGCCGTATTTCTTGGTCGCCTCGGCGGAATCGATCGTCACCTGGTCGTTGGTGGCGTCGCGGTGCTCGACCGAGAGGTCGTAATATTTCAGGTCGATGTCGAGATAGGGGTGGATCAGCTTGTCCTTGATGTACTGCCAGATGATCCGGGTCATCTCGTCGCCGTCCATCTCGACGACGGGGTTCGCCACCTTGATCTTCGCCATCGGTGAAACCTTCTTTTTTAGCTGGTCGGGGCCCGGGGCCGGCACGGCACGGGCCGATCGGCGCTCCTCTTAGCACCGTGACCGAGGCCGGCAAAGCGCGCCTTTCGCAGGGGCACAAATCCGCGCAAGCCCGCCCGCAAGGCAGCGGCTTCCCCCGTCATTGCGAGGAGCGAAGCGACGAAGCAATGACGGCAGGCGGCGCTCAGCCTTTGTCGTAGGGGTTGTCGCTCGTGCGCATCGACATGCGGATCGGCGTGCCCGGCAGCTCGAAGGTCTCGCGCAGCCCGTTGACGAGATAGCGGACATAGCTTTCCGGCAGCGCATCGAGCTGGTTGCCGAACAACGCGAAATGCGGCGGCCGCGCCTTCACCTGCGTCATGTAGCGGATCTTGATCCGTCGGCCCGAAACCGCCGGCGGCGGATGGCTTTCGAGCACCTTTTCCAGCCACTTGTTCAGGCGGCCGGTGGAGATGCGGGTCGACCATGTCTCGGCGACCTTGAAGCAGGTCTCCATCAGCCGGTCGATGCCCTGCCCCGCAAGCGCCGACACCGGCACGATCGGCGCGCCGCGCACGTTGGAGAGCACTCGCTGCGCATCCTCCATGATCGTCTTGAGCTTGGCCGGATCGCCGACCAGATCCCATTTGTTCAGCGCGACGACGAGAGCCCGCCCCTCGCGTTCGATGATCGACAGGATCGCGAGATCCTGCTTCTCGAAGGGGATCGTGGCGTCGAGCAGCAGCACGACGACTTCGGCGAATTTCACCGCACGCAGTCCGTCCGCGACGGAGAGCTTTTCGAGCTTGTCGTCGACCTTGGCGCGCTTGCGCATGCCGGCGGTGTCGAAAAGCTTCACCTTGCGCCCGCGCCACTCCCATTCGAGCCCGATGGAATCCCGCGTGATGCCGGCTTCGGGGCCCGTCAGCAGACGGTCCTCGCCCAGCATGCAATTGATGAGCGTCGACTTGCCCGCATTCGGCCGACCAACGACGGCGACGCGCAGCGGCCGCTCGACCTGCTCCTCGCCCTCCTCCTCCGCCGCAGCTTCGTCTTCCGACACCTCGGCGGAGATCGCCGTCAGTTCAGGGAGCGCCTCGCGCAAAGCGTCATAGAGATCCGAAAGGCCTTCGCCGTGTTCCGCCGAGAAAGGCAGAGGGTCGCCGAGCCCGAGCCCGAAGGCCTCGTAGGCTTCGCTCAGACCCTGCTTCCCCTCGGCCTTGTTGGCGAGAAGGATCACGGGCTTGCCCGCCCGCCGCACGAGATCGGCGAAATGCCGGTCGGACGGGGTGACGCCCGCGCGCGCGTCGATCACGAACAGGATCGCGTCGGCGTCGCCGACGGCGGCTTCCGTCTGTGCGCGCATGCGGCCGAGCAGCGTCTCGCCCTTGGCCTCTTCGAGGCCCGCCGTGTCGATGATCGTGAATTCGAGATCGCCGAGGCGCGCTTCGCCTTCCCGGCGGTCACGGGTGACGCCGGGCTGATCGTCGACGAGCGCGAGCTTCTTGCCGACGAGACGGTTGAAGAGCGTCGACTTGCCCACGTTCGGGCGGCCGACGATGGCGACCGTGAAGGTCATGATGTGCGGTTCTCCGCGCCCCTCAGGGCGTCGTCTTCACGGGGCCGCCGCGCACGAGGCCGAGATAGGCCTCGACCCGCTCCTTGAGCGCGGGCGGAGCGGCGGGATCGACCGTGATCGCGTCGAATTCGCGACCGGCCTCATCATAGGCGCCGGCCTTCAACGCCGCCAGACCGAGAAGCTCGCGCGCATTCGGCGTCCACGGACCCGCGGGCGAGATGATCGGATCGAGCTTCGCCTTGAGCGCCGCGCGATCGAGCGTGTCGGCGGCGTATTGCGCCGAGCGCAGCCGCGCGAGACCGCGGAGCGTCGCGGGAAGCGACGTGTCGTTCGCGAGCGCATCGAAGGCCGCGACGGCTGCGGCCTTGTCCGTGCGGCCGAGTTCGGCCGCGGCGCGCAGGCGCGCGACGTCGCGATAGCCGCCGGGCGCGTCCTTGGCGAGCGCTTCGAGTGCCGCGACGGCTTCCTTGCTGCGGCCCTCGCGGGCGTCGACGATCGCGGCCTCGAAGCGGGACGCGGCGATTTCGGCCTGCTTGCGCTGATATTGCTGCCACGCACTCCAGCCCGCCGTTCCCGCGACGAGCAGGACCGCGCCGGCGATGAACAGCCTGCCGTACTTCTTCCAGATCTCGGCAGCCTTGTCGCGCCGGACCTCTTCTTCGACTTCGCGGAAAATGTCGGACATGGGCCGTCGGAATCTCGCTGTGGCGGGCGCGGGCCCGGACTGAAGGCGCGGATTAGCACGCCCGCGCGTCGGGGCCAACGCCCCGGGGCGGAAGCGTCATTCCCACTCGATCGTGCCGGGGGGCTTCGACGTCACGTCGTAGACGACCCGGTTGATGCCGCGGACCTCGTTGATGATGCGGGTCGCGGCGCGGCCGAGGAAGGCCATGTCGAAGGGGTAGAAATCCGCCGTCATGCCGTCGACCGAGGTCACCGCGCGCAGGGCGCAGACATGGTCGTAGGTGCGCCCGTCGCCCATCACGCCCACGGTGCGGACGGGGAGCAGCACGGCGAAGGCCTGCCAGATGTCGTCGTAGAGGCCCGCGCGGCGGATCTCCTCGAGATAGATCTCGTCGGCGAGGCGGAGAATGTCGCACTTCTCCTTCGTGACCGCGCCGGGGATGCGGATCGCGAGGCCGGGGCCGGGGAAAGGATGGCGGCCGACGAAGGCTTCCGGCAGGCCGAGTTCGCGGCCGAGCGCGCGCACCTCGTCCTTGAAGAGTTCGCGCAGCGGCTCGACGAGCTTCATCTTCATGCGCTCGGGCAGGCCGCCGACATTGTGGTGCGACTTGATGGTGACGGAGGGGCCGCCGGTGAAGGAGACGCTCTCGATCACGTCCGGATAAAGCGTACCCTGCGCGAGGAAGTCCGCGCCGCCGACCCGGTGCGCCTCTTCCTCGAACACGTCGATGAAGAGCTTGCCGATGGTCTTGCGCTTGACCTCCGGATCCTCGACGCCCGCGAGCGCCGAGAGGAAGGTCTCTTCCGCATCCACATGGACGAGCGGGATGTTGTAGCTGTCCTTGAACAGCGCCACGACCTTCTTCGCCTCGCCGAGCCGCAGCAGGCCGTGATCGACGAAGACGCAGGTGAGCTGGTCGCCGATGGCCTCGTGGATCAGCACCGCGGCGACCGCGGAATCCACGCCGCCGGACAGTCCGCAGATCACACGGCCCTTGCCGACCTGGGCGCGGATGCGCTCGATCGCCTCCTCGCGGAAGGCCTTCATCGACCAATCGCCGGTGCAGCCCGCGATCTTGCGCACGAAGTTGCGCAGCAGGCCCGCGCCGTGCGGCGTGTGCACGACTTCGGGGTGGAACTGGACGCCGTAATAGCGCTTCGCCTCATTCGCGACCGCCGCGAAGGGGGCGTTCTCGGAGGTGGCGATGACCGCGAAGCCTTCGGGAAGTTTCGTCACGCGGTCGCCGTGGCTCATCCATACGGGATAGCGCTGACCCTTCTGCCACACGCCGTCGAAGAGCGCGCTCTCCGCCTTGACCTCGACCTCTGCGCGGCCGAATTCGCGGTGGTGGCCGGCCTCGACGGTGCCGCCGAGCTGGGCGCACATGGTCTGCTCGCCGTAGCAGATGCCGAGCACCGGAACGCCCGCATCGAACACCGCCTGCGGCGCGCGCGGCGTGTGCTGTTCCGTGACCGAGGCGGGACCACCGGACAGGATCACGCCCTTCGGCCGCATTTCGAGGAAGGCCTTTTCGGCCGACTGGAACGGGACGATCTCGGAATAGACCCCCTCTTCGCGGACGCGGCGCGCGATGAGCTGCGTCACCTGGCTGCCGAAATCGACGATGAGGATCTTGTCGTGATGATGCTCGGTCATGGTGTCCGGTTAAGCCAAGGTCGGGCGCCGCTCAAGTGCGGCGCCGGAGTTGCGCGAGGAAGAAGCCGTCGGTGCCGGTCCGGCGCGGGGTCAGGAGCAGGCCCGACCCGCCGGGCGAACGGAACCGGGCGAGATCGGGCAGCCCGCCGTCATGCGCGACGGTTTCGGGATCGACGCTCTCGAACCCGTCATGCCGTTCGAGGAAAGCGCGGACGGCGCCGTCGTTCTCGACGGGCAGCAGCGAGCAGGTGATGTAGGCGATGCGCCCGCCCTTCTTCACGAGCCGGGCGGCGCGGTCGAGCACCGCCGCCTGATCGCGGACCCGATCGTCGAGGCTCGACGGCCGCACCCGCCATTTCGCATCCGGGTTACGGCGCCACGTTCCGGTTCCGGTGCAGGGCGCATCCACGACGACGAGATCCATGCGGCCCGCGCAATCGGCCAGCGGATCGTCTTCGCGCGTCTTCGGGGTGCGGACCTGCGCGTTGCGGACGCCCGCGCGGTCGAGCCGCTCATGGATGGGCGCAAGGCGGCGCTTGTCGTTGTCGGTCGCGAAGATCTGGCCGTGATTGTCCATCAGCGCGGCGAGCGCGAGCGTCTTGCCGCCGCCGCCCGCGCAGAGATCGACCACCTGCATGCCGGGATCGGCGCCGGCGAGCTGCGCCACGAGCTGCGAGCCTTCGTCCTGAATCTCGATCTTGCCCTTGAGAAAGGCGGGCTCGGCCTGAACGGAGGGCGCGCGGCCGTCGTCCTTCAGCCGGATGCGGAGCCCGACGCTCGACAGCGGGGTCGCCTCGACGCCGAGATGCGCGAGCTCGGCCGCGACCTCGTCGCGATCCGCCTTGAGCGTATTCACGCGAAGATCGACGGATGCCCGCTCCGTGAGCGCGGCGAGTTCCTCCGCCCTGCCCTCGCCGAAAGCCTCGGCGAAGTCCGGATCGAGCCATTCGGGATAGTCGCCGCGCACATGCGGGGCCGCATCGTCGGGCAGGCCGCGCGCGAGCGCATCGCGTTCGGCATCGATCAAGGGCGCGGGGGCGAAACGCTCGCCGGAACAAAGTCGGGACAGCGCATCGAGGTCGAGGCCGCGGGCGAGATGCAGCGCACCGAGGAGCACCGCGCGGGGCGTCGCTTCGCCCATCAGTGCGGCCGCAGAGGAGCGCCGACGCAGAGCGTCATAGACGAGCGCCGCGATGGCGGCGCGGTCGCCCGAGCCCGCAAAGCGATGCGACAGGCCCCAATCCTTCAATGCATCGGCGGCGGGGCGGCGGCGCGCCTCGATGTCGCCGAGAACCTCGATGGCGGCGGAAAGCCGCGCCGCCGGGGTCATCGACCCATCGGATAGTTCGGGCTTTCGCGCGTGATCGTCACGTCATGGGCATGGCTCTCGCGCAGGCCCGCGGAGGTGATGCGCACGAATTGCGATTTCTCGCGGAACTCCGCCAGATTCGCGGCGCCCACATAGCCCATCGCGGCGCGCAGCCCGCCGGCGAGCTGGTGGATCACGCTGCCGACGGGGCCCTTGTAGGGCACCTGACCCTCGATGCCTTCCGGCACGAGCTTCAGCGTGTCCTTGATGTCCTGCTGGAAGTAGCGGTCGGCCGAGCCGCGCGCCATCGCGCCGACCGAGCCCATGCCGCGATAGGCCTTGTAGGAGCGGCCCTGATAGAGGAACACCTCGCCGGGGCTTTCATCCGTGCCCGCGAGCAGCGAGCCGACCATCGCGATCTCGGCACCGGCGGCGAGCGCCTTGGCGAGGTCGCCCGAGAATTTGATGCCGCCGTCCGCGATCACCGGCACGCCCGCCTTCGCCGCGGCCTCGGCCGAGTCCATGATGGCGGTGAGCTGCGGCACGCCGACGCCCGCGACGATGCGGGTGGTGCAGATCGAACCCGGACCGATGCCGATCTTCACGCAGTCGGCGCCCGCGTCGATCAGCGCCTTCGTGCCTTCGGCGGTCGCGACGTTGCCGGCCACGACCTGCACGGAATTCGAGAGCTTCTTGATGCGGCTCACGGATTCGAGAACGCGCTGCGAATGGCCGTGCGCCGTGTCGACCACCAGCACGTCGACGCCCGCATCGATGAGCATTTCGGCACGGATGAAGCCCGTATCGCCCACCGTGGTCGCCGCGGCGACGCGCAGGCGGCCCTGCTCGTCCTTCGAGGCGTTCGGATGCGCGACCTGCTTCTCCATGTCCTTCACGGTGACGAGGCCGATGCAGCGATAGTGGTCGTCGACGACGAGCAGCTTCTCGATGCGGAATTGATGCAGGAGGCGGCGCGCCTCGTCCTGCGTCGTGCCTTCGCGGACCGTGATGAGCCGGTCCTTGGTCATCAGCTCCGAGACCGGCTGGTTCGGATCGGCCGCGAAGCGGACGTCACGATTGGTGAGGATGCCGCAGAGCTTGCCGGGCTTGCCCGCAGGGCCGCGCTCGACGACCGGAATGCCGGAAATCCCGTGGCGCTTCATGAGTTCGAAGGCTTCGGAGAGCGTCTCGTCGGGATGGATGGTGACGGGGTTCACCACCATGCCGCTCTCGAACTTCTTCACCTTGCGGATTTCATCGGCCTGCTCGGGCGGCTCCATATTGCGATGAACCACGCCGAGACCGCCGGCCTGCGCCATGGCGATCGCGAGCCGCGCCTCGGTGACGGTATCCATCGCCGCCGAGATGATCGGAAGATTGAGGCTGATCGTGCGGGTAAGCCGGGTCCGGAGATCGACATCGCCCGGCATGACCGTGGAGTGGCCGGGCTGCAGCAGCACGTCGTCGAAGGTCAGGGCTTCTCGGATCGTGGAAAGGGATGCCATCGCCAACTCCTGAATGAGCGAAAGGGCCTCGGAATCATGCGTCCCGAAGCCCGTGAGTTGGCGCGTTCCGTTAGCACGCCCTGCAACGAAGTGAAACGCCGAGTTCGCGTCGCGATGCAAAAAAGATGGGAGGGATGAGAAGACCCTCCTCCCCGCTCAGACCGAGCGAGACCAGACGGAGAGGATCACGGGCCCGACGGGATCGAGCACGCGTTGATCGGCGAGCCTCAACCCGGCCTTCTCCAGCAAGGCCTCGGGCGCGATCCCGTCATCGCAGGCGCGGAACACCGGCGCACCCGGCCCGACTTCCGCGCCGATGACGCGCGTCAGATGGAATTCGTCGTAGCCGATCCCGAGAAAGAGATCGAAGACGTCGGTGCCGCCCGGCACCGCCACGCGCCCGCCCTCGGGCAGAAGCCGGCGGGCGACGTCGGACCACGGCACGGCGGCGGGATTCCACCACCATGCATCCGCACGTCGTTCGAGCCCCGCGGCGGAGGACGAGACGACGAGCCGCGTGCGGCCCTTGGGATTGGCATGCGCCTCATGCCCCTTGCGGCCCAGCGCGGTGATGGTCGCCGCATCGAGCCGCATCTGGAAATGCCGCCAATCCGCATCGTTCATCAGGACGCGCGGCATCCGCCCTTCGGCGTCGGCGATGCGGTCGTCGTCCGAAACGATCGCGTGACCTTCGATGAGGACGGGAGCGGGCATGAACGGGGATCCGGCGGCTTTCGGCCGAGGAGGTGCGCGTCGGCCGTCGGCCTGTCAAGGAAGCAGCGCCTCCGAGAAGGCCCTCGACCGCGGCGGGAAAGCCGCTAGGGTCGCCGCGAAGCCGAGGAATCGCCCATGCGCATCGCCACCTGGAACGTGAACTCCGTCAAACAGCGGATCGAACATCTCGTCGCCTGGCTGAAGGAAGCCGCGCCGGACGTCGTCTGCCTGCAGGAGATCAAATGCGTCGACGAGGCCTTTCCGGCGCTGGAGATCGAAGCGGCGGGCTACAATGTCGCCGTGCACGGCCAGAAGACCTTCAACGGCGTCGCCATTCTCTCGAAGCACCGGATGGACGAGGTGATCCGCGGCCTGCCGGGCGACGAGGCGGACCTGCAGTCCCGCTATATCGAAGCCGTCATCTCGACGCCCGAAGGCGCCGTACGCGTGGCCTCGATCTATCTCCCCAACGGCAATCCGCTGGGCACCGAGAAATTCCCCTACAAGCTCGGCTGGATGGATCGGCTGATCGACCATGCCCGAGACCTGCTGCAGCACGAGGAGCCGCTGGTGCTCGCCGGCGACTACAACGTCATCCCGACGCCGCGCGACGCGAAGAACCCGGAGGCTTGGGCGGGCGATGCACTGTTCCGGCCGGAAAGCCGAGGCAAGTTCAGGGAATTGCTGGCGCTCGGCTTCACGGACGCATTGCGCGCCTGCGATCCGGACGGCGAGGTCTACACGTTCTGGGATTATCAGGCCGGCGCTTGGCAGCGGAACAACGGGATCCGCATCGACCATCTGTTGCTCTCGCCTCAGGCGACCGACCGGCTCAGGGACTGCCGCGTCTCGAAGCATGTGCGCGGCTGGGACAAGCCCAGCGACCACGTGCCGATCCATGTGGATCTGGCGCTCTGAGAAGAGCTTCGGATTATTTCTTCGCGTGCTGCTGGAGGTAGCTCGAGGCCGCCATGCGGTCCGTGTCCGCCGCCACGGCCATCGCCTCGTCATGCAGCGAGACGATCCATTCGTCCCGGCTCGGATCCGCCGAGTCCTTCGCGAGCGTGAGCCACATCAGGCCCCGCGCACGCTGCCGCATCCCGGCCGCGCCGGTGAAGAGCAGATGGCCGAGCATGGCCTGTGACTGGACGTGGCCCTTCTCCGCCGCGAGGTTGAACCAGCGGACCGCCTGCTTCACGTCCTTCGGCCCGCCCACGCCTTCGAGACAGAGGCGCGCGACGTTGTACTGCGCGTCGGAGTCGCCGAAATAGGACGCCGCATAGGCGAACATTTCGCGGGCACGGACGGGGTCGGACTTCACATAGGTGTCGCGGATCCCGTCGAGATAGAACGAGCCCAGCGCGACGAAGGCGTTGGAGACGAAGCGCGCATTCGGCGACTCCGGATTTTCATCCGCATAGGCGTCCGCGATCTTCGAGAAGTGCTCGTAGGCCCGGAGGCGATCGACGGGCACGCCGTCGCCGTCCGCATACATGCGGCCGAGCTTCCAGCGGGCCATCGCATGGCCCTGCCCCGCCGCATATTCGAGCGCTTTGACCGCGCCCGTCTTGTTGCCTTCGTTGTAGTGCCGCATCCCGGAGCGGAAGGCTTCGCCGACGCTCCGGGAAGTGCCGATCGCCACCGGCGCGGACGTCGACGGCTGCACGACCTCGAGCGCCGCGGCGGGGGTCGAAAGACCCGCGCCGAGCGCGATGAGGCGAGCGCAGCGAAGCCCGCGACGGATGGGATCAGAGATCGGCATAGACGTGTTTTTCGCCCGCAGCACCGGGATGCGTGACCGCACCGCCGAGGGCCGAACCCACGGTCTGCGAGTATTTCCAGATCGCGCCCGAACCGTAATCGGTCTCGCGCGGCTGCCAGCTCTTGCGCCGCTCCGCCAGCTCGGCATCGGAGAGACGAACCGAAAGGACGCCGCGGATCGCGTCGATCTCGATCACGTCACCGTCGCGCAGGAGCGCGATGGGCCCGCCGACCGCCGCTTCGGGCCCGACATGGCCGATGCAGAAGCCGCGGGTGGCGCCGGAGAAGCGGCCGTCGGTGATCAGCGCGACCTTGTCGCCCATGCCTTGGCCGTAGAGCGCGGCCGTGGTCGCGAGCATCTCGCGCATGCCGGGGCCGCCCTTCGGGCCTTCATAGCGGATCACGAGGACCTCGCCTTCCTTGTAGGTCCGCTTCTTCACCGCTTCGAAGCAGGCTTCTTCATTGTCGAAGCAGCGGGCCGGGCCGACGAAGGTCTGCTTGTCGGCGGCCATGCCGGCCACCTTCACGATGGCGCCTTCCGGAGCGAGATTGCCCTTGAGGCCCACGACGCCGCCGGTGGCGGTGATCGGGTTCGTGGCGGGGCGGACGACGTCCTGATCCGGGTTCCACTTCACCGAAGCGAGGTTCTCCGCGATCGTGCGGCCCGTCACGGTGATGCAGTCGCCGTGCAGATAGCCGGCATCGAGCAGGGTCTTCATCAGGAGCGGAATGCCGCCGACCTCGAACAGGTCCTTGGCGACATAGCGGCCGCCGGGCTTCAGGTCCGCGACATAGGGCGTGCGGCGGAAGATCTCGGCGACGTCGAACAGCGAGAATTCGATGCCGCATTCATGCGCGATGGCGGGCAGATGGAGAGCGGCATTGGTCGAGCCGCCCGAAGCCGCCACGACGGTCGCCGCGTTTTCGAGCGCCTTGCGGGTCACGATGTCGCGCGGGCGGATCTGCTTGGCGACGAGTTCCATGATCATCTCGCCCGCGGTGGCGCAGAACTGGTCGCGGATCTCGTAGGGCGCTGGCGCGCCGGCCGAATAAGGCAGCGCGAGGCCGATGGCCTCGGACACGGTCGCCATGGTGTTGGCGGTGAACTGCGCGCCGCAGGCGCCCGCGGACGGGCAGGCCTTCGACTCCAGCTCTTCGAGATCGTCGGTCGACATGGCGCCGACCGAATGCTTGCCGACTGCCTCGAACACGTCCTGCACGGTGACCTGCTGGCCCTTGAAGGTGCCGGGCAGGATCGAACCGCCATAGATGAAGATCGACGGCACGTTGAGGCGCACCATGGCCATCATCATGCCCGGCAGCGATTTGTCGCACCCGGCGAGACCCACGAGAGCGTCGTAGCAGTGGCCGCGCATGGTCAGTTCGACCGAATCCGCGATCACGTCGCGGGAGACGAGCGAGGCCTTCATGCCCTGGTGACCCATGGCGATGCCGTCGGTCACGGTGATGGTGCAGAATTCGCGCGGGGTGCCGCCGGCGGACGCGACGCCCTTCTTCACGGCCTGCGCCTGACGCATCAGCGAGATGTTGCAGGGCGCGGCCTCGTTCCAGCAGGAGGCGACGCCGACCAAGGGCTGGCTCATCTGCTGGCGGGTCAGGCCCATCGCATAGAGATAGGACCGATGAGGCGCCCGTTCCGGGCCCTCCGTGACATGACGGCTGGGGAGTTTGGATTTGTCGGTCACGCGGGCGTCCATGGCGGGGTCATTTCCTCGTCAGGTTTTCTCGGATTTCCGACGGTCGTCGGAAGCCGCGGAATGATGCACGTCGGCTCGAGCTTCGCAATTTGACGCTGGGTCACCCGCTGCCGGTTCCGAGTCCCCGGATCCGTCGTTCGTTTCGGCGTCCGAAACGACGGATTTCCAAGAACTTGGACGCGGGAACGCTGCGCGCCGTTTGTGGCGCGATTTCGGCGGCGGCGGGCCCGCTCGAAGAAGGATCTACAAAGCCTTTCGGATGTGTCGCGAAAGCAACACCCGACGTGTCAGACCCGACCGGCCGCGAGACGTTCGAAAAGGTCGGTCAGGCGGGGCATGCTGACGGTCCGGAGATCGTAGTTCGCGATGGCGTCCAGCCGCGCCTGTTGCCGCAGCTTCCGGTACTTCTTCGGCTTGGCGAGCGCATCCACCACGGCGCGGGCGACGGCGTCGGGATCGAAGAAATCGACGAGCACGCCGTTGCGGCCGTCCTTCAGCACCTCTTCCACCGGAGCCGTCTTGGATCCGATCACGAGGCAGCCTGCGGACATGGCCTCGATCATCGACCACGAAAGCACGAACGGGTAGGTCAGATAGACATGCGCGGCCGAGACCTGCAGCAGGTTGAGGAAGAGCGGGTAGGCGATCTTGCCGACGAAATGGATCCTCGACAGGTCGATGCGGTCCCTCACCTCGTCGAGGAAGATGTTGCGCCAGGTCTTCCCTTTCGGCGCCGCCCTGCCGTAGCTCACCGCGTCGCCCCCGACGATCACGATGCGTGCATTGGGGCGCTCGGCGAGGATCTTGGGCAGAGCGCGCATGAAGATGTGGTAGCCGCGATAGGGCTCCAGATTGCGGTTCACGAAGGTGACGACCTCGTCGCCCGGCCGCATCGTGATCGTCCCGTTGCCGAGCTTGATGAAGGCGTTCGGCTGGGGCTTCACGACGTCCGTATCGACGCCGTCATGGATGACCTCGATGCGCTCGCGAAGCGCGGGCTCGAAGACCGAGCGCTGCCATTCGGTCGGCGCGAGGCCGCGGTCGGCATAGGCCAGAGCCGTGATCATGGCCGCGTTCCGGGCGATGGTGCCGTAGCCCGTACGATGATCGATCGGAGCCCCGAATTCCGGATCGAAGCCGGAATCCGCACCGCGCGACCGATAGAAGAACTCGGCATAGACGAGCTGGCGCGCGTCGGGAAAGACCTCGCGCAGGAACAATGTCTCGCCCCAGCCCGCATGACCGGCGATCACGTCGGGGACGAAACCCTCCTGCTTCAGCTTGAAGGCGGCGTCGGCGACGGCCGCCGCGCGCCCGGTGCGCAACGAGAAATGGTCGCCGAGCGGGTAGAGGGCCTGCGGCGGTCGTTCCGCGAAGTCGTAATCGATCGTGCGGACGAAATCCGGCCGGCGGTTGGCCGAATGACGCAGCGCGACGACCTCGTTCTCGGGAGAGGCGGCGTAGTGCTTGGCCAGATGGACCCACTGACCGGGGAAGTTCTGATGAACGAAAAGAATGCGCATCTTTGAAAATCGCTCTCGAAAAACAGGCCGGTCCGTAAACCGCCCCGCTGCCCAGATAACGCCGTGAGCCTTAACGGCCTATTGCCGCGCTTCGTTCACGAAATGCAGTTGCAAATGATTTGCAAAACAGACGCCCGGGCGTATCCTGCATTCAGGAGTACCCCCGATGCTCGAACGATCCGGATCGACAGAAACGGGATGGCGCCGGACGCGCGGAGAGGCGTCCTTGTCGGACGTCCACGCTTCGGTCGAGGTCCGGAACGCTTGGCCCGTCTGGCGGCGGGCCGTCGCCTTCATCGGGCCGGGCTATCTCGTCGCCGTCGGCTATATGGATCCGGGCAATTGGGCGACCTCCCTCGCGGGCGGCTCGCGCTTCGGCTACGCGCTCCTCACGGTCGCGCTCGTCTCCAACGTCATGGCGATCGTCCTGCAATCCCTGGCCGCGCGGCTCGCGATCGGATCGGGTCGGGATCTCGCGCAGGCCTGCCGCGACGCCTACCCCGCGCCGGTCGCGTGGTTCCTCTGGATCATGGCGGAGATCGCGATCGTCGCGACCGACGTGGCCGAGGTGATCGGAACGGCGGTCGGGCTCAACCTGCTGTTCGGCCTGCCGCTCGAATTCGGCGTGCTGCTGACCTCGCTCGACGTGTTTCTCATTCTCGCCCTTCAACGGCTCGGCTTCAGGGCGGTGGAAGCCTTCGTGATCGGCGTGCTGGCGATCATCGCCGGATGCTTCGCCGCGCAGATCGCGCTGGCGGATCCCGATTGGGGCGCCGTGCTCCGCGGCTTCGCGCCGACGACGCGGATCGTGACCGATCCGGACATGCTCTATCTCGCCCTCGGCATCCTGGGGGCGACGGTGATGCCTCATAATCTCTATCTGCATTCGGGGATCGTGCAGACGCGGGCCATCGGCGAGCATCCGGCCGAAAAGCGCCAGAGCCTCGCCTTCGCGACGATCGACTCCACCGTCGCCCTGATGCTCGCGCTGCTCGTCAACGCGTCGATCCTGATCCTCGCCGCGGCGGCCTTCCACGGAACCGGCCGAACGGACATCGCCGAACTCGGCGAGGCTCATGCGCTGCTCGCCCCGATTCTCGGGGCGACCGCGGCCCCTGCCCTGTTCGCCGTCGCGCTCATCGGCTGCGGGCTCAATTCGACCGTTACCGCGACGCTTGCGGGCCAGATCGTGATGGAAGGCTTCATCGCCTTCCGTATGAAGCCCTGGATGCGGAGAATGGTCACCCGGCTCGTCGCCATCGTGCCGGCGGCGGGCGTCACCCTCGCTTACGGCGAAAGCGGCACGGCTAAGCTGCTCGTGCTGTCGCAGGTCGTGCTGAGCCTGCAACTCCCCTTCGCGGTCGTGCCGCTGGTGATGTTCACCGCGTCCCGGACGAAGCTCGGCCCACTGGTCGCGCCCCGCTGGCTGACGGGTTTCGCCTTGGGGATCGCGGCACTGATCGTGGCGCTGAACGCGAAGCTCGTCTTCGACTTCGTCGCCGGATCGTAAGACGCGACGCGCCCCGCCCGCATCGTACGACGGAGGGGTGGCGCGGCGGGAGGCGAGTCATTATGGTGCCGCCCGTCGAAGCATACGGAGCTCGCCGGCCATGGCCGATCATGCCGTCCCGCACTTCAAGAACGATTCCGGCGTCGCGGTGATCCGCATTCACGCAAAGGAATTCATGTGCGTGGGCGCGAGCCCGCCCTTCGACCATCCGCACATCTTCATCGACCTCGGCTCCGACTCGGAGGCGGTCTGCCCCTATTGCTCGACTCTGTACAAATACGAGCCGAGCCTGAAGGCCATGTGCGAGCCCGCGGACTGCCTGTTCACCGAGCCCGCGGCGGCGTAAGTCTCGGGCCATGCCCGAGTCATCACCCGTCCTCATCGTCGGCGCAGGCATCGGCGGCCTGACCCTCGCGCTCGCTCTGGCGCGGCGGGGCATCGACGTCACGCTTCTGGAAAAGCGGACGGCGCTCGAAGAGGCGGGCGCCGGAATTCAGCTCTCTCCCAACGCCTCTCGCATCCTGATCGATCTCGGCCTCGGCCGCGCCCTGTCGCGGGCGGCGGGCGAGCCCGCGCGGCTTGCGGTGCGCAGCGGAAGGACGGGCGCGCTGCTCGCGGCCTCGCCGCTCGGCGAGACGATGAGGGAGCGCTACGGCGCGCCCTATTACGTCATTCATCGCGCCGATCTGCAGATGCTGCTTCTCGATGCCGTGCGATCCACCGCGCGGATACGCCTTCATTTCGGCCGCAGCATCCGCTCGATCGATCGGAACGAGGCCGACGTCGCGGTGACGGCGGAGGGTATGTCCGGGGCGGAGACCTTCACGGGCCGCGCGCTGATCGGCGCCGACGGCGTCTGGTCGAAGGCGGCGCGGCTTACCGGCGATTCGAGCGAACCCGTTTTCCGCGGCCATGTCGCTTGGCGCGGCACGATCGAGGCGTCACGGACGCCGCCCGCGATCGCGCAGGACGAAACCGGGCTTTGGCTCGGCCCGGGCGCGCATCTCGTGCATTACCCGATCCGGAACGGCGCACGCATCAACATCGTCGCCGTGACCGAGAACCCGATCGCGGAGCGCGGCTGGTCGCGGCAGGGCGATGCGGGCGTCTGCCGTCATCGATTCCGCGACTGGCCCGAGCCTGTCCGCGCATTGCTCGATCAGGTCGATTCATGGCTCGTCTGGTCGCTGTTCGACCGCTCGGCCCGGAGCCGCTGGAGCCGCGGCCGGACGACGCTGCTCGGCGATGCCGCTCACCCCGTGCTTCCGTTTCTCGCGCAGGGCGGCGCCTTGGCGATCGAAGATGCGGCCGTGCTCGCGTCGCTTCTCGACGGCGCGAGCGACGTTCCCGCTGCGCTCGCGCGCTATGAAGCGCTCCGGAAGCCGCGCGCCGCGCGCGTGCAGGAAGCCGCCCGCTCGAACGGCCGGACCTATCATCTCGGCTTCCCGCTTTCGGCCGCGCGCGACGTCGTGATCCGCCGGACCGGGGCGGCGCTCACGGATCGTTATTCCTGGATCTACGGCTGGCGTCCGGACGCTCCCGCCGCGTGACAAGCCGGAGCGGCTTGCTTATGCAGAGCACGGCGCGGACGTGGTGGAACCGGTAGACACAAGGCACTTAAAAACCAAAGCACCTTGCTATCCACTAAAGCAATCTAAGTAAACGCGACAGGCCGGATCCCATACAGGGCATCGGCCTTTTTCGTTGTCCGTAGTATCCACTCGCGCATTGTACTCGGACGTATCTGCCACAAACCGTCTGCCACACGCTTCGAGCGTGGCATCCCGCTGCCACAGGCGGCCGAGTCCGGTCGAACTGAGGCGGGGCAATTACCCCTACCTATCGCTAACGGAAGGGGACCTGAGGGGAGACAAAGAAAGTCTCTCTGTCTTCACCACATCCATCATCCATCCACGCAAGACGAGGATAAGAACGATGACCTATGAAGAAATCGAACAGCACCCCAAATGGGAGCTTCAGGTTCAACTCGAAGAAGAGATGCGCTCGCTGGGCATCAAGCGGTTCACCGACACCTACACGGATGCTCTTTCCGGTGGTCGTGCCACGAGTCAGGCGGCCGTTCGTCGTAAGATGGACACCGCACATCTTGTGATGGTCGAAGCGATCACTGCCTTCATGGAAGGGGCGAAGGAACGCAAGGCCGGGCGTCGTCACGCGGCGGTCGCGATGTTCGAGGAGGTCGGTGATCCCAACCTGATGGCCCACCTCACGCTGCGGGTCGTCCTCGACCAGATCGCCGCCCGAGGTCACCTCACGGCCACGGCCATCCACCTCGCCACCCTGATCGAGGACGAGATCCAGTTCTCGGCCTTCAAGGAGGCGAAGCCCGGCTACTACAAGTGGCAGATGGCCAAGCTGAAGAAGAAGACGAACGACGGCTACCGCCGTGCCTCGACCCGCTCGGTCGCCAACAAGCTGGGCGTCGAGCGTCCGAACTGGGACACCCGCTCGAAGGTCCTCCTCGGGACCAAGCTGATCGAGATGGTGGTCGAGACCACGGGCCTCGTGCGGATCACGAACAAGTACGAGGGGAAGAACAACACCCCGACCGTGATCGAGGCCACCGAGGCCACCATCGAATGGCTCAAGACGGAGAACAGCCGCCTCGAATGGCTCTCTCCCATGTACCTTCCGACCGTGGTCCCTCCCCGGCCGTGGACGAGCCCGTTCAGCGGAGGCTACTGGACTGCCCGGTGCCGCAAGCTGACGCTGGTTAAGACTCCGTCGCGTCCGTACCTCGAAGAACTGGCCGCTCGCGATCTGAGCGTGGTCTACACCGCGATCAACGCCCTTCAGGACACCGAGTGGCGGATCAACCGCCGCATCCTCGAAGTCATGAAGACCCTCTGGGACAGCGGCACCACCCTCGGCATCATCCCCGAGGTCAACGAGCGTCCGCTCCCTCAGAAACCGGCGTGGCTCACTCCGGAGATGAAGAAGGACGACATGACCGAGGACCAGTTCCGCGCCTTCCTCGATTGGAAGACGGACTGTGCCCGCGTCTACGACGAAAACGCCTCCCTCGTGACCAAGCGGGCGGCCTTCTCGCGGATGCTGTGGGTGGCCGACAAGTTCGTCGATGAGACCATGTACTTCCCCCACACGCTGGACTTCCGCGGCCGGGTCTACCCGGTTCCGCTGTTCCTCCATCCTCAGGGGGACGACACCCAGCGCGGTCTGCTCTCGTTCGGCCAGAAGGTGCCGGTCGGAGATGAGGACGGGGCCCTCTGGCTCGCGGTCCACGGGGCCGGGTGCTGGGGCGTCGACAAGGTCTCCCTCGAAGAACGTCGGCATTGGATCGAGGACCACGAACAGGAGATCCTTGCCGCCTCTAACGATCCACTCGCGCATACGTTCTGGCTCACGGCCGAGAAGCCGTGGCAAGCCCTTGCGTTCTGTTTCGAGTGGGCCGGGTTCAAGCGGGAAGGCTACGCCTACCTGTCCGATCTGCCGGTGCAGATGGACGGCACGTGTAACGGCCTCCAGAACTTCAGCGCGATCCTTCGGGACAGCGTCGGAGGTGCTGCGGTCAACCTCATCCCGTCCGACAAGCCTCAGGACATATATCAGCGGGTGGCTGACATCGTGTCCCGCCGCGTCGAGGACGATGCCCTTTCGTCTGATCCCGACATATCCACCCTCGCAAAGGGTTGGATCGGACGGGTCACCCGGAAGGTCTGCAAGAGGCCGGTGATGACGCTGGCCTACGGGGCTCGGGAGTTCGGCTTCAAGCAACAGGTGTTCGATGACACCGTGAAGCCGTGGAAGCAGAGCGATCCGGAAAACTTCCCGTGGACGGACTCCGGCTGGGAGGCCGCGTCCTACATGGGCAAGCTGATCTGGAACTCGGTCGGGGAGGTGGTCGTGGCCGCTCGCGTGGCCATGGATTGGCTACAGGTGGCGGCTCGGGTCTCCGCCAAGGACGGCATGGCCGTTCACTGGTCGACCCCTGCGGGGTTCCTCGTTCGTCAGGCATACAAGCTGCCGAACACCAAGGTCCTCGACCTCGCCTTCCAGAAGGTGCGGCTGCAACTGAAGTACAACGTCGGGTCCGAGAAGCTGGACCCTCGGCGTCAGGCTTCGGGCATCTCGCCGAACTGGATCCACAGCCTCGATGCCAGCCACATGAAGCTGACCATCGCGAAGTGCGTGAAGGAGCACAAGATCAACTCCTTCTGCATGATCCACGACAGCTACGGCACCCATGCCGGTCGGGCTCAGACGTTGGCGACCGTGCTCCGTCAGGAGTTCGTCCGCATGTACACCGAGCACGACGTCTTGAAGGAGTTCAGGGACGCTCTCGCTGAACAGTTGGGGGACGCCAACGCCCTCCCCCCGCTTCCGGAACACGGCGATCTGGACCTGTCTCAGGTTCTCGAAAGCCGTTTCTTCTTTGCCTGATGTATCCACTCCCGCATTCCTCGCGGGGGTGTTTACCCCTACCTATCGCTAACCGAAACGGAGGTCCTCATGGACACCCAAATCAACGACCTCGTCGATCAGGCAATCGAGTTCTGGAAGAACGACGAACCCCTCCCCCTCGATCTGATGGTCGCCTTGGAAGAGGCGGGCGTCCTCATCGAGGAACTCCATCGCCGCTTCGTCGCGGCCTGATCGATCCATCAACGCATCCATTGCGACCCGACATCAGGGAAATCACATGAACAACAAACCCATGCGCGTGAAGCTCACGACCCCTCGTGGCAGCTTCCGCTGGCCCCGCCTCGACGCTCCCGACTACGGCAACGAGAAGTACCCCAAGCCTGACGGCGAGTTCTCGGTTCAGTTGGTCCTTCAGGCCGACGCCCCCGAGACGAAAGCCTTCATCGCGAAGCTGACGCCCTATCACGAACAGGCCGTCCGCAACGGCGAGCAGAAGTTCAAGGACCTCAAGGTCGACCAGCGCAAGAAGCTCGGCTCGATCACGGTCAACGACCTGTTCACGACCGTCTACGACGAGGAGACCGAGGAGCCCACGGGCGAACTCGTCTTCAAGTTCACGATGAAGGCGGGCGGCACCACGAAGAAGGGCAAACGCTGGGCTCAGAAGCCTGTCGTTGTCGACGCGAAGGGCAACACCATCGCCAAGGTTCCGCGTATCTCGTCGGGAACCATCGGCCGCGTGTCCTTCGACTTCGATCCCGAGGGCTACTTCATCCCCGGAACGGGTGCTGTCGGCCTCTCCCGCTCGCTGCTCGGCGTTCAGATCATCGATCTGGTCGTGAGCGGCCAGCGGTCGGCCAAGGACCTCGGCTTCGAGGAAGAGGAAGGGTTCGAGTACGACCCGGACCAGTTCGCCGACGCGGAAGAAACCTCGACCAGCGAGGGCGAAAATGCCCACGACGAAGAGGACTTCTGATCGGCGGGGGTTTCTCGCCGGTTACCGTTCCATGCTTGAGGATGCCGTTGCCGCCCAGTTGAGGGAGGCCGGCATCCCGGTTCGGTACGAAACCGAGAAGATCGAGTACGTCAAACCCTCTCGAAAAGCCAAGTACACCCCGGACTTCGTCCTCCCCAACGGGATCATCATCGAGACGAAGGGCCGGTTCATCACGGAAGACAGGCACAAGCACCTCATGATCCGGGACCAGCACCCGGATCTCGACATCCGCTTCGTCTTCTCGAACCCCAACAGCCGCATCAGCAAGACATCGCCCACGACCTACGCGATGTGGTGCGAGAAACACGGCTTCAAATACGCGGCCAAGCGTATCCCTGAAGATTGGATCAAGGAATGAGCATCTTTGCAAAAAGACGCTCGACCAACTTCCTCGTGATCCACTGCTCGGCAACCCGACCATCCCAAGACATAGACGCCGCGACCATTCGCAAATGGCATCGTGCCAACGGATGGGTCGATATCGGTTACCACTACGTCATCAAGCGTGATGGCACCGTCGAGCGTGGCCGTCCCGAGGATGTGGTCGGAGCGCATGTCGCCGGTCACAACAGCACCTCCATCGGCATCTGCCTCGTCGGAGGCGTGACCGAGAAGGACCACCGCGAGCCCGAGAACAACTTCACCGAAGCCCAGTTCGAGGCGCTGCGGAAACTCCTGACGGATCTCCGGACCCGTTACCCCAAGGCGATCATCCAAGGGCACCGCGACTTCCCTCGCGTGGCCAAGGCTTGTCCGTCGTTCGACGCCCGTGCGTGGGCCAAAGACAACGGCTTCTGACCTTTACCCCTACCTATCGCTAACCGGCCCCTGCCTCCCCCGAGGCGGGGGTCTTTCCGTTTCAACGGACCCGACATCAGGGACAAACACCATGGCCTTCAAGAACGGCTCTCAGAACGACCTCCTCATGAAGCACTTCCTGTCCGGGCGCTCGATCACCCGCATCGAGGCGGACCACATGTACCGGATCGCTGCCCTCACCCGGCGCATCCGCGACCTCCGCGAGGCTGGACACAACATCGTGTCTTTCGTGAAGCGCGACCCCCACGGCAACCCGTACACCGAGTACTCGCTCGTGATGCGGACCAACTACGGCACCAAGAAGAAGGCGGCGTGACCATGGAGTTCAATGACAACGACTTCTCCTTCGAGGAGTGGATCACCTTCTCCTACGAGAACAGCACGGGCGAGGAGTACATCCGCTTCCGCATCCGCGGCGGGTGTGAACACGAACTCATGCGCGATGAGGTCATCGAGAAGTTCTCGCACTTCATGACCTCCGCTTTCGGCTACCCGGTCACGGTCGCCGAGGTGAAGTGAACTGATGGAAGATAGCTCCTCCTACCTTTGGAAGGAGCCCTGCCCTGAGTGCGGGTCGAGGGACAACCTCGCCCGCTACTCGGACGGCCACGCCTACTGCTTCGGCTGCGGCCACTACGAACACGGCGACGAGGCCGAGAAACCCAGCGGAAACAGGAGGCATCGCGTGGCAGCGGAAGGGCTCATCACGGGCGGCGAATACACCGCTCTCGGAAAGCGCGGCATCTCCGAAGAGACGTGCCGCAAGTTCGGCTATCAGGTCTCGACCTACAACGGACAGAAGGTGCAGATCGCACCCTACTACGACGCCTCGGGCAACCTCGTGGCGCAGAAGGTCCGCTGGGCGAACAAGGACATGAAGACCTTCGGGGACTTCAAGAACGTCACCCTGTTCGGCCAGCACATCTGGGGCGAAGGCGGCAAGAAGGTCATCGTCACCGAAGGCGAGATCGACTGTCTCACCGTCAGCCAGCTTCAGGGCAACAAGTGGCCCGTCGTCTCGATCCCGAGCGGCGCTCAAGGCGCGGCGAAGTCCATCAAGAAGAACCTCGAATGGCTCTCCTCCTTCGAGGAGGTCATCCTGATGTTCGACATGGACGAGCCGGGTCAGGAGGCCGTCCGCGAATGCGCCGAACTGTTCCCTCCCGGCAAGGCGAAGATCGCGGTCCTTCCCGAGAAGGATCCGAACGACTGCCTCACGAAAGGAAAGGGACAGGATGTCATCACCGCCATCTGGAACTCGAAGACCTATCGACCGGACGGCATCGTGGACGGCATGTCACTGTGGGATGCGGTCGTTTCTGATGATCACGTCGCATCCGTCTCGTACCCTTGGGACGGTCTTTCAACTGTCACGCACGGTCTCAGACAGGGTGAACTCGCCTGTTTCACCGCCGGATCCGGTATCGGAAAGTCTGCGGTGGTGCGTGAGATCGCCCACCACCTGATCAAGCTCGGCGAAAAGGTCGGGATGATCATGCTCGAAGAGTCCACCAAGCGCACCGCGCTCGGCCTCATGGGCATCGAACTGAACAAACCTATCCACCTTGGCAAAGAAGGCGTCAGCGAGAGCGATCTCCGGGCCGCCTTCGAAGCCACGGTCGGGTCCGGGCGGTTGTACCTGTACGACCACTTCGGCTCGACCGAGATCGACAACCTCCTGTCCCGCGTCCGCTACATGGCGCGGGCCTTGGACTGCCGGTGGGTCATCCTCGACCACCTCTCCATCGTGGTCTCAGGGCTCGATGACGGGGGCGATGAACGCAAGCTCATCGACCGCGCCATGACGATGCTCCGGACCCTCGTTCAGGAGACCGGCATCGGTCTGATCCTCGTCTCCCACCTCAAGCGCCCGGACAAGAAGGGCCACGAGGAAGGGGCGCAGACCAGCCTCTCGCAGCTTCGCGGGAGCCACGCCATCGCCCAGCTTTCGGACATGGTCGTCGGCCTCGAACGGAACCAGCAAGGAGACAACCCGAACATCACCTCCGTCCGCGTCCTGAAGAACCGCTTCAGCGGCGAGACCGGCATCGCCTGTCATCTCGCCTACGACAAGGACACCGGACGCCTGTCCGAGTGCTCACCCGACTTCACTCAGCCCGACGACGAAGAGGAGTTCTGATGGCTCGATACGTCTTCGACATCGAGAGCGATGGTCTGCTCGACACAATGACCAAGATCCACGTTCTCGTGCTCAAGGACGTGGAGTCCGGAGAGGTGTTCACCTTCCGCGCCGATCACGTTTCATCCGGCATCGGCATGCTCGAAGAGGCGGACGAGATCATCGGCCACAACGTCATCAAGTTCGACGTTCCGGCGATCCGCCTCCTCTACCCGACCTTCTCCCCCCGGAAGGTCACCGACACCCTCGTTCTCTCCCGCCTTCTCTTCCCCGAGATGCGGGACCGGGACGCGACCCGCAAGGACTTCCCGAAGAAGCTGACCGGCTCCCACTCTCTCGAAGCGTGGGGCCACCGGCTCGGCAACTACAAGGGGGACTTCAAGGGTCCGTGGGATGTCTGCACCGACGAGATGGTGACGTATTGTGAACAGGACGTGGAGGTCACCACCACCCTCTACACGCGGCTGATGGCCAAGGACCCTCCGCCCACGGCGGTGGATCTCGAACATCGGTTCGCCACCATCATCTCGATGCAGGAGCGCAACGGCTTCACGTTCAATCGTGAGGCAGCGGCGACCCTGTACTCGAACCTCGTCGGCCTCCGCCTGTCGCTCGCGCAACAGTTGAAGACCACGTTCGGAGACGAGGTGGTCGAGGAGGTGTTCGTCCCCAAGGTGAACAACACCAAGCGGGGCTACGAGAAGGGCGTCCCCTTCACGAAGCGTCGGACCATCGAGTTCAACCCTTCGTCGCGCCAACAGATCGCCCGCCGCCTTCAGGCCCTCGGCTGGAAACCCACCGAGTTCACGGAGAGCGGGCAACCCAAGGTCGACGAAAGCGTCCTCGAAAAGCTGCCCTATCCCGAGGCCAAGCTGCTCGCCCGCTACTTCCTCGTCGAGAAGCGGATCGGCCAGTTGGCGGAGGGTGAACAGGCATGGCTCAAGGTCGTCACGACCAAGGGCCGCATCCACGGTTCCGTCAACACCAACGGGGCCGTCACCGGCCGCTGCACTCACAGCAACCCGAACGTCGCTCAGGTCCCCAAGGTCCAGATCGGCAAGGGTCCGGACGGCGACAAGGTCATATTGAAAGACCTCGACGGCGGCTGGGGCTTCGAGTGCCGCTCCTTGTTCGGGCCTTCGCAGGGCAAGGTCCTCGTGGGCATCGACCTCTCCGGTCTCGAACTACGGTGTCTCGCTCACTTCATGGCCAAGTACGACGGCGGTGCCTATGCCACGGTGCTGCTCGAAGGCGACATCCATACGGTGAACCAAGAGGCCGCCGGTCTCCCGAACCGGGACAATGCAAAGACCTTCATCTACGCATTTCTCTACGGGGCGGGCGATTGGAAGATCGGCCACATCGTCAAGCCGCTGTCTTCCGACGACGCCAAGGTGACCGAGGGCAAGCGTCTCAAGACGCGGTTCCTCAACAAGACCCCTGCTCTCAAGCGCCTCCGCGAGGCGGTCATGGAGCGGGCCAAGACCAAGAAATATCTGCTCGGTCTCGACGGTCGGAGGCTTCATGTCAGGGCTGCTCACAGTTCCCTGAACACCCTCCTCCAATCCGCGGGAGCGTTGATCTCGAAGCAAGCGACGATCTTCGCTTACGAAAACCTATGCAACGCTGGATACCAGTGGGGCAAGGATTGGGCTCTCGTGGCCCACATCCACGATGAACTGCAAATCGAAGCACGGCCCCAGATTGCCGAAGAGGTCGGACGCATCGTCGTCCGGTCGATGGAGCAAGCTGGCCAGTTCTTCAACTTCCGGGTCCCCATCACAGGAGAATACAAAGTTGGAAACAACTGGGCTGAAACTCATTGACGTTCTGCGTCGTGCTTGGATCCACCCCTTCAAGACCCAGAGCGACTTCGCTCGCGAGAACGCGAACTTCGTAGCGATGGCCGCAAGCGACGGCCTGATCACCACCAAGGTCGCCACGGGTCTCTATGGGGACCGCTGGCTCATCACCGATATCGGCATCAACCACATCATGAGGTTCTCGGATGAGTGACATCACCGTCGAACTGATCGACCACATGGGGTGCGACCTCTCGGTCGTTAACGCGGCCCGCGTGTCGTTCTCGAAGCGGTCCAGCTACCTCTACGACGACGAGATGGACGATTGCTACCTGTCCGTGAAGGACACCAAGCTCCTCGCCTACCTCACCAAGCACAACCACTGGAGCCCCTTCAGCCACGCCTTCGCCTCGTTTCGTATATCAGCGCCGATCTTCGTGGCTCGTCAGCTTGCCAAGCATCAGGTGGGTCTGAGTTGGAACGAGGTCAGCCGTCGCTATGTGGACAGCTCCCCGGAGTTCTACGTCCCCGAGACGTGGCGCAAGCGAGCCGCGAACGTGAAGCAGGGTTCGAGTGAGGAAGCTGTCGATCTAAGCAAGCAACTCGCCTTCCCTGAGTCTACGGACGCGGGTTGGGACGACTACCTCCTGAGCGAGCTAGAAGACGAACACCGTCGTCGTGCGCTCATCCTTTATGACGGTTTGCTCAGGGTCGGCGTCTGTCCCGAACAGGCTCGCATGGTCCTCCCTCAGTCGATGATGACCGAGTGGATCTGGAGCGGGTCCCTCTACGCCTTCGCCCGCGTCTGCAACCTCCGCTGCAAGCCCGACACCCAAGCCGAGACCCGCCTCGTGGCGGACCGGATCTCCGCGTTCATGGACGAACTCTTCCCCGCCTCATGGAAGGAACTGACGCATGGATGAAAGCGAATTCATCTTCCCGACGATGGACCCGGTCTGTGATCGCGGCCGTCTCCTGATCGAGATGGCCATCGCCCTTCCGGACGTGACCGACAAGACGGCCAAGACCATCCTCCTCAACTACATGGCCAAGGTCGAACAGTCTCTGATCATGCCCAGCCGGGAGGGGAACGTGGTGGCCATCGATGGTGGTCGCTTGAACTGATCTATCCACCCGCACAAGGAACTGACCATGCTCGACAAGAAGACTGACCGCTGGGTGATCATCGGCAAAGACAACTGCAAGTGGTGCTTCAAGGCGATGACGATGTTTCAGACCCTTGGCGTCGAATACGACTACTACAACATGGATCGCCGCGAGGATCTGAAAGATTTCCTCATCTCGTGCGGCCTGACTACAGCCCCCCAAATCTATCTGAACGGCTACCTCATCGGTGGCTATGACGACACCGTGGAGTGGTTCGAGTACAATGCCCCGCCTTCTTATCTTTGACGGAGACGTCATCGCCTACAAAGCCGCCGCTGCGGTCGAGATCGCCCTCGAATGGGAGCCCGGATACTGGACGTGGCATTGCGACGAACAGGCGGTCCGCCGTGCGGTCGATGACCAGATCGACTTCGCCATGGCCGCCCTCGGCGGTTCGTCCTTCAAGCTCTGCCTGACGGACGCGGTCGACAACTTCCGCAAGCGGATCCTCGCGACCTACAAGATCAAACGCTCGAACATCAAGAAGCCCCTCGTCCTCTCCGCGATCCGCTATTGGCTCATCGAGGAGAAGGGGGCCTACATCCGCCCCGGCCTCGAAGGCGACGACTGCATGGGCATCCTCGCGACGATGGCCGGGCCCGAGGAGCGGGTGATCGTGTCCGTCGACAAGGACATGAAGACCGTTCCCGGCCTCTACTCGCGGGACGGCGAGAGCATCGAGGAAATCAGCGAACAACAAGCCGACTACTGGCACATGTTCCAGACGCTGACGGGCGACCAGACGGACGGCTATTCCGGCTGTCCGGGCATCGGCCCGAAGAAGGCTGAAGCGATCCTCGATCACGAGGACAACAAGGCCGACCCGTGGGCCGCTGTCGTTCGGACCTACGAGAAGGCCGGGCTCTCCGAAGAGGAGGCCCTCGTTCAGGCCCGCGTGGCCCGCATCCTCCGCGCATCCGACTACGACTTCCAGAAGAAGGAACCGATCCTATGGACACCAAGGTGAAATCGGACGGCTCGTCGACCGACTATTACAAGATCCCGCAGGGCGCGACCGAACTCCTCGACCTCATCGAACACAAGAACATGAGCTTCGGGATCGGGAACATCTTCAAGGCTTGCTACCGCCTCGGCGAGAAGCACGGCACCGACGCCGCCTACGACCTCCGCAAGATCATCTTCTTCGCCTCTCGTGCCTTGGCACAGCTTGAAAAGGAAGCCGAGCATGGCTGAACAACTTTCCCTCCCCCTCGGACCCGCTGACCCCCGCTCCATGGTCAACGAGTTCATCACCGTCTTCTCGGCCTCCACCGACCCCGAGGTCTGGGAAACGCTGATCAACGAGGAACTCGACGAGTTCGACGAGATCCATGCCGAGGTGTCGGAGACCGAAGACCCCGCCCCGGAACTCCTTGCGGAGCTTCTGAAGGAAGCGGTCGACGTGTCCTACGTCACCCTCGGCTTCGCCATCACGTCGAAGGACGGAGAACTCCACCAGCTTCCCTTCATGACCAAGCTGCGGATCAAGAGCGTCATGCTTGCGGTCCAGACCCGGTTCTCCATCGAGGTCTTCGGGGAGGCCCTGACCCGCGTTCACGCCTCGAACATGTCGAAGCTCGGCCCTGACGGGACTCCGCTCCGTCGAGAAGACGGAAAGATCCTTAAAGGACCGAACTATGCACCACCGCAATTGATTGACATTTTGAAGGTTGATGAATGACCCAGCCATCTACCCGCGCAAAGATCATCACGCGCCGTACCTATAACCGCCCCATCGACGACCTCGGCCTCTACTACGAAACGTGGGAACAGACCGTCGACCGCGTCATCGAACACCAGCGATGGCTATGGGAGCGGGCCCGCAAGAAGACCCTCGGCAACGAACAGATCGCCGAACTCGAAGACCTCCGCCGCCTCATGCGGGAACGCAAGGTCACCACCTCCGGGCGTACACTCTGGCTCGGCGGTACGGAGACCGCGAAGAAGCGGGAAGCCTCCCAGTTCAATTGCAGCTTCGGCCGCATCGAGACCGTCCATGACGTAGTCGATGCATTCTGGTTGCTGCTTCAGGGTTGTGGCGTCGGCTTCGAGCCCATCACCGGAAACCTGAACGGCTTCACCAAGCCGGTCGAGGTCGAGATCGTCCGCTCGTCCCGCAATGACAAGGGACGCCCCACCAACAAGGCGTTCCTCGGTGGAGAGGGCGGCAAGAAGACGTGGACCCTACAGGTCGGCGACTCGGCCGAGGCTTGGGCCAAGTCGGCCGGCAAGCTCCTCGCCATGAAGGATCCGGTCGATAAGGTCATCCTCGACTTCTCCGAGATCCGCCCTGCGGGTGAACGCCTCAAGGGCTACGGCTGGATCTCCTCGGGCGACGAGACGATCTCCCGCGCCTTCGAGGGCATCTGCGGCATCCTCAATGCTCGGGCCGGGAAGCTCCTGACCCGCATCGACATCCTCGACATCGTCAACTGGTTGGGCACCACCCTGTCCAGCCGCCGTGCCGCCGAGATCGCTCTGGTCCCGGCGACCGATCCCGAGTCTCACGACTTTGCCACCGCAAAGAAGGAGTTCTGGGTCGGCAACCCCCAGAGGGCTCAGTCCAACAACTCCCTCGTGTTCTGGACGAAGCCCACCCGCTTCGAGCTGTCGGGCATCTTCCAACTGATGATGGACGCTGGCGGCAGCGAGCCGGGCTTCATCAACGGCGAGGTCGCTCGACGCCGGGCGGGTTGGTTCAAAGGCGTGAACCCCTGCGCCGAGATCCTTCTCGGCAACAAGTCGTTCTGCAACTTGGTCGAACTCGATCTGGCCAAGTTCAACGGCGACATGCCGGGCCTCCTCCATGCGGTCTACGTGGCCGCACGGGCGAACTACAGGCAGACCTGTGTCGATCTCGATGACGGCATCCTTCAGCGCGGCTGGCACGAACTCAACGAGTTCCTCCGCCTCTGCGGTGTGGGCCTTACCGGCATCGTCTCGTGGTCCGAACTGAACGCCGCGAACCTCCGCGAGGTCCGTGCCTCGGCTCATGCCGGTGCCAACGACATGGCGGATGAACTCGGCCTTCCGCGGGCCAAGGCCATCACCACCGTGAAGCCCTCGGGGACGCTCTCGAAGATCATGGACACCACCGAAGGCGTCCATAAGCCTCTCGGAAAATACATCTTCAACAACGTGAACTTCTCGATCCACGACCCCATCGTCGGAAAGTGCGAGGCGGCCGGGTACAAGGTGACGCTCAATCCCTTGGACAAGACCTCGGCCCTGATCACCTTCCCAGTGGCCTATGAGGACGTGGAGTTCACCAAGAAGACCGTGATGCGTGACGGCGTCGAGGTCGAGGTGGAAGTGAACGAGGAGTCCGCGGTTGCCCAGTTGGAGCGTTACAAGCTCATGATGGACAACTTTGTGGATCATAACTGCTCGGTCACGATCAGCTACGACCCCAGCGAAGTCCCGGCGATCATCGATTGGCTCTTGTCCAATTGGGATCACTACGTCGGCGTCTCGTTCATCTACCGGAACGACCCGACCAAGACGGCGGCCGACCTCGGCTACCTCTACCTCCCGCAGGAAGTGGTGACCAAGGAAGCCTATGACGCCTACGTCTCCACCCTCTCGCCCGTCGATCTCGACAACACGGGCATCGAGGGCCTCGAAGACGACTGCGCCACGGGCGCTTGCCCGATCCGCTGATCAAATGTGGGGGAGGTGAAAAGCCTCCCCCCTTCTCAGGAAATTCTCATGGCTCGCAAGCCTCGCGAAAAGTTCGCGGAGGAGCGCACCGTCGCGCCTCTACGTCCTCTCACCGAAAACCAAGCCGCCTACATCGCCGCTCTGATGACCTCGGAGATGGTGGCCGTATGCGGCCCAGCCGGAACTGGAAAGACCTATGTGGCTGCTACTGTTGCCGCCGATCTTCTTCGGAGTCGTCGCGTTGAACGCATTGTTCTCACGAGACCGAACGTAGCCTCCGGACGATCCCTCGGCTTCTTCCCCGGAACGCTCGAAGAGAAGATCGCTCCGTGGGTCATACCGTTCACGGACGTGATCCGGCAGCGGATCGGAGAGGGTGCCTTCGAGATCGCCCTGAAAAAGGGACAGATCGACATCGTCCCCTTCGAGGTGATGCGAGGCCGAACGTTCAACGATGCGTTCGTCATCCTCGACGAGGCACAGAACACGACCATCGCCGAGATGAAGATGTTCCTCACCCGGCTCGGGCGGAACTCCACCACCGTGATCAACGGCGACGTGGCTCAGACGGATCTGAGGGAAACCTCGGGCTTGTCGAAGATCATCCAGATGGCGAAGCGCCACCTCCTCCCGGTCCCCGTCATCGAGTTCACCATCGACGACATCGTCCGCTCCGACCTCTGCGCGATGTGGGTCAAAGCATTCGCAAAGGAGGGGCTGTGATTACCCCTACCTATCGGAATACGTCATGGAAAAATTTCCTGTAGTTCCCCTCGATTTACTCACGGCCCTCGACGAAGCCTTTCCTGAACGTTCTCCGGATCTACAGACGCCTGTCGACGCGATCCGACACCAAGCCGGTCAACGCTCGGTCGTCCGGTTCCTTCAGAAGAAGTTCGAGGAGCAGAACGACCAATTCATTTCCCAGAGTGTTTTCAATGTGCAACGCACCCAAGGTTCCTAAAGTCGAACCCCCGGCCCCGGCCCCCGCTCCGCCCGCGCCGTCCGCTGACGTTTCTCAGAGCGATCCCCAGAACCTCGAAAGCTCGATGTCGGTCGCCGACCGCGCTCGCCGCCGTGGCCGCTCCTCGCTCCGCATCGACCGCATGGTCGGTGGCACGGGCGGTGGTGTCGGCCTCAACATTGCGAACTAAGGAGTAATGGATGGCGACCACCGCTGCTGGCAGATATAGCCAGCTTGTGGCGGGGCGGCAGTCTTTCCTCGACCGCGCTCGCGATGCGGCAAGGCTGACCATCCCCTCCCTCATGCCCCCTGACGGGCATAATGCAACCAGCACCCTTCCCACCCCCTTCCAAGGGATCGGTGCGCGTGGAGTGAACAATCTGGCGAGCAAGCTGTTGCTCGCGCTCCTCCCACCCAACAGCCCCTTCTTCCGGATGGTCCTCGACGACCTGACGATGCAGAAGCTGACGGGCCGCCCCGGTATGCGGGCGGAAGTCGAGAAGGGACTGAACATCATCGAACGTGCGGTGATGACGGAAATCGAAAGCAGCGCGATCCGCGTCTCCGCCTTCGAGGCCCTCAAGCACCTCATCAACGACGGCAATGCTCTCTGCTACCTGATGCCTGACGGCGGTATGCGGGTCTTCCCGCTGAACCGCTACGTCGTCCATCGCGATCCCATGGGCAACGTGCTGGAGATCATCACCCAAGAGACCGTGGCCCCTTCGGCGCTCGATCCCAAGATCCGGGATGCCGTGCTCGGCCCTCAGGTGATGAACACCAACCCGGAGTCGACCGAGAAGACCCTCGACCTCTTCACCCATATCCGCCGCAATCCCAAGCAGTGGACGGTGTATCAGGAGGTGGCGGGCAAGAAGGTCCCCGGAACGGACGGCCAGTATCCGCTCAACAAGACCCCGTGGATCCCGCTCCGGTGGACGAAGATCGACGGCGAGAGTTATGGACGCGGCTACGTCGAGGAATACATCGGCGACCTCCGCTCCCTCGAAGCCCTCACTCAGGCCATCGTGGAAGGCTCCGCAGCCGCCGCGAAGGTTCTGTTTCTGGTCAACCCGAACGGGACGACCACCATCAAGACGGTCTCGACCTCTCCCAACGGAGCCGTCATGGCGGGCCGGGCGGAGGACGTGTCTGTCCTCCAGCTTGAGAAGTTCAACGACTTCCGCATCGCCTTCCAGACCATCGAGATGATCCAACAGCGTCTCGCTTTCGCCTTCATGCTGAACACCGCCGTGCAACGGAACGGTGAGCGCGTGACGGCCGAGGAGATCCGGTACATGGCCGGGGAACTCGAAGATGCCCTCGGCGGCGTCTACTCGATCCTGTCTCAGGAGTTCCAGTTCCCGCTCGTCACGCGCCTGATCCATCAGATGGAGCGCAGCGGGAAGATCCCGCCGCTTCCGCGAGACCTGATGCGTCCCACCATCACCACGGGCCTCGAAGCCCTCGGACGTGGTCACGACCTCAACAAGCTCCGCACCATGCTGGCGGAGATCGCCCCGCTGGGGCCCGAGGTCATCTCCCAATTCCTGAACGTCGGCGACTACATCAACCGTGTCGGCACCTCCTTGGGCATCGATACGGCCGGTCTCATCAAGTCTCAGGAAGAGATCGCCAACGCCCAGATGGAAGCCAGAGCACAGGCTCTGGTCGAGAAGCTCGGCCCGAAGGGGATGGACATCGTCCGCGACCAGATGAACCCCGCGAACGGAAACACCAATGGCCCGCAAATCGAAGCTGCCGCTCAAGCCGCAGCCCAAGCCGGTCAGTGAAGAAGTGGTGGAGGAGGCGAAAGTCTCCTCCCCCTCCCCCGCTGACGCCGCCCCTGAACGCAAGCCCGCACAGGTCAAGGAACACACCGCCCAGATCAACGGCGAGACCCTGACCTTCGGCTTCATCACCCACTGAGTTCCATGACTGAAACCATCAATTTCGGTGAGAACACCGACGAGAAAGCCGCTCCCGAAGGTCACGACCAGAAGATGGCCGAGGTCTTCGACAAGGCGGCTGACACTGCTCCGGAACCGCTCCCCTCGGAAGACCGCCCCGCGTGGCTTCCCGAGAAGTTCAAGAGCCCGGAAGACCTCGCCAAGGCTTACGACGAACTGTCGCGAAAGCTCGGGACTGCCCCGAAGGACGAGGGAAGCAAGGAGAAATCCGCGCTGAACATCGACGCGGACACGGACGCCGCCAAAGAGGCGATGACCAATGTCGGCCTCGACTTCAATGAGTTCTCCAGCGAGTTCGCCAAGAACGGCGCTCTCTCGGACGAAAGCTACGAACGGCTGACCAAGGCGGGCATCCCCCGCGAAATGGTCGACTCCTACATCGAGGGTCAGGTCGCTCGGGCAGATGCCGTCCGCTATCAGGTCCTCGCCGAAGTGGGTGGCGAAGACAACTTCACGGCCATGTCCGCTTGGGCCGCGAAGAGCCTCTCCCCCTCCGAACTGGCCGCCTACAACGCGGCCGTCGACTCCCCGGACCTCGAGGCCAAGAAGCTCGCGGTCAAAGGGCTTTATGCCAAGTATGCGGCAGTCAACGGATCCGAGCCTTCGCTCATCACGGGAGCCAGTACGTATGCTTCCGGTGACTCTTTCCGCTCCGTTGCCGAACTCACGACCGCGATGAAGGATCCTCGTTACCAGAGCGATCCGGCCTATCGCGACGACGTGATCCGCAAACTGTCCCGATCCGATATCCTCTGAGGACAAACACCATGATCGAGTTCTTTTCTTGGGTCGGGGCGAACGGTCAGGCCGTTGCGGCGGCCTTCGTCGCACTCCACGGGGCCGCTCTGGCCATCGTGAACCTGACACCCACCCCCGCCGACGACGCCTTTCTGGGCAAGGTCTACAAGGTGGTGGAGTTCTTCGCCGGTCTCGTGACCTCCAAGGCGAAGCAGTGACCAAGCTCCTCGCCCTTCTGAACGGGTTCTTTCTCATCGCCACCTTCCTCGTCGACTTGTGGAAGTCGGCACGGGCCCGTGAAGAAGGGCGGGAAGAGATCCGCAAGGCACGAGAAGCATCCGACAAGGAGGCTATCGAACGTGCGAAAGTCATCGCTCGTGATGTTGACGGCCTGTCTGATCGCTCTCTCGATCAGCGGTTGTCAGCGTACTACCGCGACTGAATGTGCGTGGGCCGAAATTATACGGCCCTCGCGGCTTGACGTGATGACCACGGAAACGAAGCGTCAGATCGTCAAGCACAATTTGAATTACGAAGCCAATTGCTCGAAGTGATTGCGCCGGGGGGCTTAGTTCCTCCCGGCCTCACCACTTGCCCGCGAGGCGGGTGAGACAGCTTACCAAGAACTATTCACACCAGACCCTGACCCGACATCTGCCCCCGAGGGGGTTCGATGAGCGGACAATCTTGCGTGTGCTGTGGGTGTTCGACGGGGAGCATCAAACACTTCCTTCAAACATCTACAAGGTATTTTAATTATGGCGAATGCTAACGTTGCTCGCGTCGGTCAGATCAATCAGTCTGGCGATGTCGATGCCCTCTTTCTGAAAGTCTTCGGCGGTGAGGTGATCACCGCTTTCGAGCAGTCCACGGTCATGAAGGACCGTGTCATGCTGCGGCAGATTGCCAACGGCAAGTCCGCTCAGTTCCCGCGCTCGGGCCGTATTTCGGCCGAGTACCACGTGCCCGGCACGGAGATCACCGGCCTGAAGCTCAATCAGGCTGAAGTCGTCATCACCATCGACGACCTCCTGATCTCCCATGCGTTCCTCGCCAACATCGACGAGGCGAAGAACCACTACGATGTCCGCTCGATCTACTCGACGGAGATCGGCCGCGCTCTGGCGCTCCAGTGGGATAAGCACCTCTTCCAGCTCGGCTACCTCGCCGCGCAGTCCACGAACGTCGTCACCGGTCTGCCGGGCGGCACGGTCATCACGACCGCGACTGCCGGTGCCCCGGCCTCGGCGAACTTCGCCACGAACGGCGCTCACATCGCTGCGGCCCTCTTCCTCGCCGCGCAGAAGATGGACGAGAACGACGTTCCGGAAATGGACCGCTATGCGTTCTTCCGCCCGGCCCAGTACTACGCGCTGGCCTCGACGGTGAACAACATCAACAAGGATTGGGGCGGTCAGGGTGCCTACTCTGACGGTACGGTCCTGAAGATTGCCGGCTTCACCATCGTGAAGACCAACAACCTCCCGAACACGGACCTGTCGACCGACACCTCGGTCGCGGCCGGTACGGGTAACAAGTACCGTGGCGACTTCGAGGACTTCACCGGCCTCTGCCTCCACAAGTCGGCGCTCGGCACCGTGAAGCTGCTCGATCTCGGCATGGAGAGCCAGTACGACATCCGCCGTCAGGGCACCCTCATGGTGGCCAAGTACGCGGTGGGTCACGGCATCCTCCGTCCGGAAGCGGCTGTCGCGATCAAGAACGCGGCTGCGTAATTCCCAGAAGGGGAGACTTCTCATTGAGGGGTCTCCCCTTTTTTTTACCTTTTCAAGGAGATGGCAGTGGAAGTCATTACGCCCACTACCGAACTCGAAGCCATCAACGAGATGCTTCGATCCATTGGTGAGAGCCCCGTCAACTCGGTGGAGAACTCCGGTGTGGTCGATGCGGTGACTGCCCGCCAGACCCTCCGTTCCGTGTCGCGCCGTGTCCAGCAAAAGGGCTGGAAATGGAACACGGACGAAGGAGAGGTCCTCTCTCCGTCCATCCCTGACGGCTTCCTCTATCTTCCCGTCAACTGCCTCCGCGTGGACACCTCAGGCCCCTCCGCGGGCATCGACGTGGTTCAGCGCGGCAACCGCCTCTACGACCGGATGGACCGCACCTACGTCTTCAAGGACCCGGTGACGGTGACCATGGTCGTCGGGCTCAAGTGGGACGAGCTTCCCGAACCGGCCCGCCAGTACATCTTCCTCGCCGCCGCCCGCCAGTTCCAAGAGAACACGGTCGGCTCCGAGACGCTCTCGACCTTCAATCGCCGGGACGAAGCCATGGCTTGGGCGGCCCTCGTCGAGGCCGAAGCGGAGAACGCCGACTACAACATTCTCAGCGATAGCTGGGGCGTGGCCCGCGTCCTCAAGCGGACGGGCACGACGGTCGTCGGGGTGATCGAATGAGCCTGATCTCTTCGACCATTCCGAACCTCGTCAACGGGGTCAGCCAACAGCCCTATGCCATCCGACTCGCCTCTCAGGCCGAGCTTCAGGAGAACGGGCTGTCTTCGGTGGTCGAAGGATTGCGGAAGCGTCCTCCCACCCGGCACTCCTCCCGGTTCCTCACCAGCCCCCTCTCGAACGCCTTCATCCACACGATCAACCGCGACCAATCCGAACGATACGTGGTGGTGTTCACGGACGGGAACCTCAGGGTCTTCGACCTCGACGGAAACGAAGTGTCAGTGGCCTTCCCGAACGGCAAGGCATACCTGACCGCAGCCGACCCTCAGACCTCGTTCTCGGTCGTCACCATCGCCGACTACACCTTCGTGGCCAATCGCAACATCACCGTCTCGAAAAACGCGGCGGACGTGGTCCCCACGCGGCCTTATGAAGCCTTGGTGTGGGTCCGTCAGGGTGCCTATTCGACCAAATATACGGTCAAGATCGGAACCTATTCGTATACCTACACCACGCTCGACGCCTCGACGGCGGCCAACGCCTCCTCGATCACGACCGAGAACATCGCCGCCAACTTGGTGAGCGGTCTCACGGCTACGGGCGTCTTCACGGCGTTGGGGATCACGGTGACCTCCATAGGCTCGGCCTTCATCCTGTCCTCGTCCACCGACTTCACCATCACGGTGTCGGACGGCATCGGCGATACGGCCCTGAAGCTCGCCAAGGGCACCGTGCAGCGGTTCTCCGATCTCCCGGCCCGAGGCTATGCGGGGATCAAGATGCGTGTCCGCGGATCTTCGGACAGCGCCTTCGACGACTATTGGGTGTCCTACGAGACGGACGCGTCGAACCCCTACGGCGGCGTGTGGAAGGAAGATGCGAAGCCGGGGGAGAGCAAATCCCTCGATGCCTCGACGATGCCCCACATCCTGGTCCGGGAAGCGGACGGCTCCTTCACCTTCAAGCGAGCCACGTGGGCGGATCGGAAGGTCGGCGACCTCAACAGCGTCCCGTTCCCGTCCTTCGAGGGACGCAAGATCAATGACGTGTTCTTCCACCGCAACCGGCTCGGTCTGGTGGCGGACGAGAACATCGTGATGTCGAAAGCCGGTGAGTTCTTCGACTTCTTCCGCGCCTCGGCCATTCAGGTCCTCGACAACGATCCCATCGATGTCGGCGTGAGCCACGTGAAGGTCTCGATCATCCGCCACGCGATCCCGTTCAACGAGACGCTGCTCCTGTTCTCCGACCAGACCCAGTTCCAGTTGGCGAAGACGGACATCCTCACCCCCAAGACGGTCGCGGTGAACCAGACCACGGAGTTCGAGTGCTCGCTCGAAGCCAAGCCGGTGGGTGCGGGTCAGAACGTCTACTTCGCGGTGAACCGTGGCAACTACACGGCCATCCGGGAGTACTACCTCGACAGCGACACGGACACGAACGACGCGGCGGACGTGACCGCCCACTGCCCGAAATACCTCCCCTCGGGCATCGTGAAGATCGCCGCGGCCTCCAACGAGGACATCATCGTCGGCCTCTCGAAGAACGAGAGGAACGCTCTCTACGTCTACCGCTACTACTTCAACGGCGGCGAGAAGCTGCAAAGCTCGTGGTCTCGCTGGACCTTCCCCGCCACCGACACGATCCTGAGTATGGACTTCATCGAGTCCACGCTGTGGATGGTGGTGGCCCGTCCGGACGGAACCTACATCGAGAGTATGCGGATCGAGCCGGGCGCTGCGGACGCTCCCGCGAAGTTCTCCGTCCATCTGGACCGGAGGGTTTCTCAGGACGACGTGACGGGTCTGGCCTACGACGCCTCGACCAACACGACCAGCTTCACCGTGCCCTATCCGATCACCTCCGTGGCCGAGTACGACCTCGTTGCGTGGTACGGGAACCCGGTGATCAAGGCCGGTCGCAAGCTCGTCTACACCGCCTCCATCGGTGCTTCGAGCACGACGATCACGACCTCCGGAAACCTGACCGACTTCTTCTTCGGACGGCGCTACGAGTTCCGCTACCGGTTCTCGACGCCCATCATCCGGGAGAACTCGGCGGGCGGAGGCACCCAGCCGGTCGGTGAAGGCAGACTGCAACTCCGCAACATGACGCTCACCTACAACAACTCGGGCTATTTCCGGGCCGAGGTGACGCCTGTCGCGAGGGCGACGTTCTCCTACGTCTATTCCGGACGGACGCTCGGCTCCTCCGCGAGCCTCGTGGGCGAGCCTTCCATCGGTGAAGGGACGTACCGGTTCCCGGTCCAATCCAAGAACACCGAAGTCGTCATCGACCTCATCAACGACACCTACCTCCCCTGCGCCTTCTTGAGCGCGGAATGGGAGGGCTTCTTCACGATCCGATCACGGAGACAGTAATGCACCAACGGTATCTTCGCCCTTCCGTCGAGGAGGACGTTTCCTACCTCGCGGAACGGCTCAGAGATGCCGACCGTGCGGAACTTCAAGCGACGGGCTCCAAACCCCATCAGGCTTTATCGAACGGCCTGAACTGGTCGGCGGAGCCCGTCACTCTGATCTCACCTGACGACGCCGCCCCCTTGGGGATGGCCGGTGTGGTTCCTTTCCCGGACGGGATCGGAGCGGTCTGGATGCTCGGGACGGACGCTCTGGTGAACCACCAGTTCACGTTCCTGAGGAACTGCCGCTCGTGGGTCGAGGAGCAGAACGAGAAATATTCCGTCCTGTTCAACAGGGTCGATGAACGGAACCAAGTCCACATCAAGTGGCTCCGTTGGCTCGGCTTCACCTTCATTCAGCGACATCCGCTTTACGGAGTCGAGCAACGACCATTTCTAGAATTTGTAAGGATTGCCCATGTGTGAGGCTGTTGCACTTCTGACCTTCGCGGTCAGTGCTGCATCCACTGCGGTCGGCTACGTTGGACAACAGCAACAGGCCGAAGCGCAGAACGCGATGTATGCCCAGAACCGGGCCAACGCCATCGCGGATTTCGAGAACAAACAGAAGCAAGCGACGATCAGGCAGATCCAAGAACAGGAAGCCGCCTCGGCCGCTCGCTTCGATACCAACGTCGAGGCCCGCAAGGCCAAGGCCACCGCCATCACGGCGGCCGGTGAGACCGGTGTGAACGGCCTCTCCATCGAGGGGATCCTCGCCGAGTATTCCGGCCGAGCCGCCCGTGCCAATGACCGTGTCGATCAACAGACCGATTGGACGATGGCGCAGCTTCAAACCGAGAAGGAAGGCTTCGGCTACGGAGCCGTCGACAAGATCAATTCCGTCTCCCGCGGCACCTCGCCCAGCTTCCTCGATGCCGGTCTCCGGATCGCGGGGGCGGGTGTGAAGTCCTACGGGGACGCAAAGACGAACATCAAGAACGGAGCCAAGCCGCTATGGTAACGACCCCCGGCCTGAAGCCCTTTCGAGAAGATCGTCCGGATGTTGATCGAGCTGATCGAGCGATCCCCATTCCGGAGTCGGAACAGCGTCCACAACGTCTACAGCCCGTGGCCCGGCCCGTGGACACCTATGCCCGCCCCGCTCCTGTTCCTCGTGACAACGACCTGACCCGGCTGGCCGACAGCCTGTCGTCCCTCGTGCCCACTCTGACCCGGTTCGGCGAACAGAATGCCGCCGTCGAGAACGAGAACGCCGAGGGCAACGCGATCAAGCGGTTGGCCGGTAAGACTCCTCAGGAACAGAGGGCCCTGATCGACAGCGATCCCATGTTCCGAAACGCCCTCGCGAAGGCGGCCGGTGAGAACCAGTACGCCATCGCCGTGGCCGAGGAGTTCGTCAGCCGCAAGCGCGAGGAGTTCGCCACCGGGAAATTCAATCCCGATACCGGCGACTTCAACACGTGGTTCAATGAGGGCTATCAGGACGTTCTGAAGAATGTCGGCCCTCAGGCCGCGAAGTTCTTCATGCAGCGGCTCGAAGCGGGCCGTTCGGCCCTCAACGGCGAGTTTACGAAGTATCGGTCGGACCGGACGAACTCCGGGGTGAACGACACCATCGTGAAGGCCATCGACGGCATCGTCGGGGCGGCCATCGACGGCGGTCAGCCGCCGGAACAGGCTCACCTCTTCATCCGCGGCCAGATGCAGACCAACAACACGCTGGCCGGGAAGACCTTCCCCGAACAAGAGGCGATGCTGCTTCAGGTCCTCAAGGCCAGAGCGGCCATGCTGAAGCCGGGTTCGCCCGAGTTTCAGAAGACGGCGGATATGATCGTCGGCATCATCAGCGCGGATCGAGGAGAGGTGAACGGCCAGAAGATCGGCTCGCTCCTCAACTCGGCTTCGGTCGGCGGTGAAGCGGCCAAGATCGTCACCTCCCTTCAGGACGCCGGTCTCAAGCACAAGCAGAGCATTCTGTGGGAAGGCCAAGCGAGCCTTACACAGAGCGCCCACGGTGCAGATCCCAACTTCCGCCAGAAGCTCGATGAGTTCGACCGGGCCAACCCCGGCATCCTCTCCGGTGACGACAAGATCCGTCTCACCACCGTCCACGCCAACGCAACGCGGACGGCCATGGAGAAGGCCGGAAACACCCAGCGCGAACTCATGGAGGTCGCTCAGAGGAACGCCCTCGTGGGCAATGCCATCGCGGCGGCTTCTCGTGGCGAACTCTACGCGGTCGAAGACGGTCGCTACGTCGACAAGGACGGACGCGAGAAGGTCATGTCGGCGGACGACATCCGCAAGGAAGCCGTCACGTTCCATCAGAAGCGCATCGCCGCCTCTTACGGCGATTGGCGAAACGAACGTGACCCTCAGGCCCGAGTGGAGAAGCTGAACAAGCTCGTCACCGCGGAGGCCGAACTCTTCCAACAGGCCATGGTCCCGCATGAGCGTCTCAAGGTCCAACTCAACTCGGCCGTAAGTGCGTCCACCAAGGTCGTTCAGGCCAACGGCGACATCCCGCCGATCATGATGGAGAGCTTCGAGCTTTACCGGACGTGGCGGGACAAGGCTCCGCAGATGGTCACTGGCCTCCTCACCGACAAGAACCTCGCCTTCTATGAGATGGCGCGATCCTTCATGGAGAGCGGGGCGGCCAAGGACGAACGCGAGGCCCTGATCCTCGCGTCTCGCGGAACGGCGGATCCGAACCGCAAGGAATACGATCTCGGCGGTGGTGACGCTCAGTTCACCTCGGCCGTCAGTTCGGCCCTCAATCCGACGTTCGGAACCAACCTCACGAACAAGGCGAACTCCCACGAGATCCTCATGGAGACCCGGAGGCTCGCCACCGCTTACCACTACGCGGACAACGTGAGCTACGAGGACGCGGCCAAGAAGGCCGCTGCCGTGGTCCGCAACAACTACATCGTGGTCGGCAACTCGGTGGTCCGGACGGGCGGCATGGCCGTTCCTCCGCGCTTCGAGGAGAACGCCAACAAGTACGTCGAGTGGTGGAAGACGGAGAACAAGGAGAACCTGACCAAGCTCGGGATCGACCCTGATCGCGTCTCCGTGAAGAACGTGAACGGCTCGAATGCGTGGGTGCTCTGGGACACGGAGAACTTCCGCATGATCGACCTTCCGAACTCGACCTTCTCCGCCGACAACATGATGAAGATGGTCAGCATCGTCCGTCAGAAGGAGGCCAAGAAGGCCCTCGAAGACGAGAAGACGAAGTTCGAGAACCGCTTCGATCCGGTCATCTCGGCCGGTCCGTTCGCCGTCTATCCGTTCTGGCGAGCCGAGGACGGCACCGACACGCTCCGCAACACTCCGCAACAGAACCGCGAAATCAGGCGGGAGAATGAAGCGAAGATGAAGGCCGCTGCCGAACGAAAGCGTCAGGACCAAAGCGCATTCAACGAAGCCGCTTACAAGAAATACGTTGAGTCTCAGAAGTTCTCGACCGACCCGTTGTGGTGGGCAAACAGCAATAGGTAATCAATGGAAAATTCACCCCGTCCTTCGTGGTTCACCACCCTAGCGCAACACGCGGCTTCGGTGGGGGAAGACCCGGAGGTTCTTTGGAATATCTCCGGGGCAGAGAGTTCATACGGCAAGAACAACATTGCTTCGACAACCTCTGCGCGGGGTCCTTTCCACATCACCGAAGGCACCTTCGGAGACATCCAGAAGAACCATCCGACCCTCGGTCTGGTCGACCGAAACGATCCGGTCCAATCCGCAACGGCGGCTCCCTATCACGCCCGAGCGGTTCGGACCGTCCTCTCGCAAAACCTCAACAAGCCTCCGGAAGCCATTACGCCGACTGAGCTTTATGTCGGATGGTGGGCCGGGATCGGTGACGGTCCGAAGATCCTCAAGGCGGACCCCAACACCCCTCTCGAACTCGTCATGCGTCCTGAGAGCATTCAGGCCAACGCTCGCGGTCTCCTCGACAACAACGTGCGGACGACCGGTGACTTCATCCGGCTCGCCAGCACGAAGATGAAGGACACGAGCTACTCGGCCGTGGGCATCACGGTCCCTAAAGTCGACCTTAGCCCCTTCCTAGTGGACAAGTACAAGGACGATCCGAATGCCCTCGGGAAGACGGACGTTCGCCTGAAGGTCGCTCTCGGGAACATGCTGGAGACGGCTCCCGATTGGGTGAAGCAGGGTATGAAGATCGGCTCGGCCTACCGCTCGGTGGAACGCCAACAGCAACTCTTTGACGAGGACATCGCCAAGAACGGCGGTGTTCCGTCAGGGATGGTGGGCCGTCCCGGCAAGTCGAACCACAACCACGGCCTCGCTCTGGACCTCCAGTATGCGAGCCCCGAGGTCCAACAGTGGTTCCATGACAACGCCGAGAAGCACGGCCTTCACTTCCCCTACATGAAGGCCAAGGGATGGACCGGCCCCCGCGAGGAGCCGTGGCATATCGAACTGGTCAATGGCCGCGCCAAGGGCTCCGCCCCTGTCGCCAAAGCCCCGGTCGAAGGCGGCGTGACCCTGTCTCAGGGTCCGTCCACTCCGAACGAATACAAGGCCCAGTACGACCTCCTCGAAGAGGAGAAGAACAAGAAAGCCTACGGCATCGCTCAAGGGGCGTGGGAAGCCATGAAGCGCGAAAGCGCCATCACGTGGATGGCCGAGAGCGTCAACGCCAAGCCCGACCCGAACTTCAACGCCTCCCGCTTCCTCGAAGAGGACGCCCAGCGGCTGAAGGAACTCGGCGTTCCGGAGAACATGCAAACCTCGCTCGTGTGGGCGAGCAACCGCGATGACTATGAGCGCAAGCTCGCGAACATCCGGAGCGAGATGGACTACGAGCAGCGCCTCAGGGCCATGGGCCTGACGGGCGGCATTCTGCGCTTCGGCGCAGCGGTCCTCGATCCGGCCGGGATCATCCTCGCTGCCGCCACACCGGCTCTCGCTGGCGGTGCCAAGGCGAGCCGCCTGACCCAAATGCTTCTGGCGGGCATGGGCGGTGCGGCGACCAACGTCGCCATCGACATCCCCCAGTACATGTCCCGTCCCGGCTTCGAGAAGGACCAGCTTCTCTATTCGGGCTTGGTCGGCTTCGGCTTTGGTGCCGGTATCGCCGGTCTGTTCCCCCGTCACCCGGCTCTGGCCGTGGAGACCGGTGAGGCGGTCCGCGCTGCGGAAGCCGCTGCCCGCTCCATCGAGTCCAAGTACTTCAACGAGGGCTCGGCCGGTGCCGCACAGAACCTGAACTACGTCGCTCCCCTCAAGCTCAATGTCGAGGACGTGCTCACGCCCGAGTTCGGCGAGATGTATGGGAAGACGGCGTTCGGCAGCGTCCGCGTGGACTATGCGGGGCGTGGCGGATCCTCCGACAACCCCCTCGTTCGTGCCGGAACCTATGCACTGGTGGAAGATGCGGTCGGTCGAGCCGACAACGCGGCGGCCACCAAGGCCGTCACGATGGAGATGAACAAGCTCAATCTCGAACAGATCACGTGGACGGCCAAGGTCTACTCGACCGCGTGGGATGACTACGTGAAGAAGAACAAGATCGGGTGGGCGGAACGAAATGCCGAAGAGGCCCGGTTCCGCGCCATGATCTCGGATGCGGCCGAGGAATGGGACAACGCCAAGTTCGGTCAGTTCCCGGCCGAGGTCCAGAAGGTCGCCAACTTCAACAGGGAGTGGATGGGCAAGTGGTTCGAGATCATCAAGAACCCCGGCTTCATCGACGGCACTCGCCGTAAGGCCCTGATCGAGGGGCTGGAGAAGAACGACTACTACCTCCCCCACCTCCCGAACATGGAGAAGTTCGACGAGATCGCCCACCGCTTGGGCGACAAGCAGATGATCACGGTCATCCGCGAAAGCATCCTTGCCCAGATCCCCGACTTGGATATCAAGCTGGCCAAGAAGGTCGCCAACAGCTTCTACAAAGGCATGCGCGAGGCTTCGACCGGCATGGATCAGGGAATGTCCCTGCGCCTTTCCGGCTTCGACAAACAGGTCCTCCGCGAGGAACTCGAACGCCTCGGCGAAATGTCCAAGGACGAGATCGAGGTCTTCCTCCGCAAGTACGACTACAAGGAGAAGGGCGAAGGCAGCGTCCGCTACCTGAAACACCGGACCCCGCTGAAGGTCGACCACGAAGTCTCCGTGAGAATGGCTGACGGCTCGACCGGTACGATCCGGGTCAAGGATTGGCTGGAGCGCGACTTCGTCAAACTCCACCACATGTACTCCCGGACCATGTCGGCCCGTGTCGCTCTGGCCCGGATGCAGATCGAGAACCCCCGCTGGAGAGCCGGTGATCCGGAAGCCCAGCGTTACCTTCTCGACGGCATCTACAAGGAGAGCGACTGGCAGGACTTCCTTCAGACCGTGAAGGATGCCGGCAACCAGCTTCGGATGGCTCCCGACAAGATCGACGCGGACGTGAACCGTCTTCAGTCGATCTACGAAGCCATCACCGGACGCATGGACAAGTTCGAGGTCGGCAAGCTCGGCTCGTTCCTCCGGACGATCCGGAACTTCAACTTCATGCGCGTCATGAACCAAGTCGGTTTCGCTCAGATCCCCGAAGCGTGGACCGCCGTTTCTCAGGTCGGCATCAAGACGGCCGTTCAGTCCATCCCGTCCTTCAAGTCGTTCCTCCGTGACATCCGCACGGGCGAACTGAAGGACGAACTGGCCAAGGAACTCGAGTGGGCCGCCTCACCCGCGACCGACGCCATCCGCTCTTCCGTGTTCCACAACGCGGACGAGATGGGCAACGTCATGCAAGCTCGGGGACGGCTCGGTGCGGCCGAGGATCTCGCCTCGAAGGGTGCCCACATCACCTCGCACATCTCGGGCATGCAAGCGGTCAACACCTACCTCCAGAGGTGGGCCTCTAAGATGGTCGTCGCGAAGTTCGCCAACGCCATCGACAAGGACGTGAACCGCGCCCTGAACATGAAGCGCATGGCCGTGCTCGGCATCGACGAGGACAAGGCGGTCGCCATCCTCGACCAGATGAAGAAGCATTCCAGCTTCGTTGACGGGGAGTTCTCGGGATCGAAGCTCACGCGGCTGAACTGGGAGAACTGGGACCCCAAGGTCCGCTACGACTTCCAGTACGCGATCTACGCGTGGACGCGGCGGATGATCCAAGAGAACGATCTCGGCCAGATGAATGCCGTGTTCGGCTCCTCGGTGGGTAAGATCCTGTTCCAGTTCCGGATGTTCATGTTCGGAGCGTGGACGAAGCAGACCCTCCACAACCTCCACGTGGCCGGTCTGAACCCGCTGAAGTCCGACAACCACGTCTTCGAGAACTACTCGATGATGATGGGGACCCTGTTCCTTGGTGCCCTCGCCTACTCGGCTCAGGTCCACCTCCAGAGCGTAGGCCGCAGCGACCGTCAGAAGTTCCTTGAAGAACGGCTCGGCAAGGACGGGGAATACAAGCGGCTTGCAGCCGCGGCGTTCCAGCGTTCCGGCTGGACCTCCCTTGCCCCCCTCATGGTCGACAACCTCGTTCTCGGCCCTGTCGGTATGGACCCCCTGTTCGACACCCGGTCGACCGGAACCCCCTCTCAAGGCCTTCTCTCGAACCCGACCTTTGCCCTCATCGACTCCGCCTACAGGGGTCTTCGAGGGGTCGGAAAGACCGTCACTCAGGACTCTCCGTTCAGTCAAACCGACGCGAGGGCTATCACCTCGCTCGCCCCGTACAGCAATTGGTTGCCGTTCGTCTGGCTGAACAACCTCGCAATAAGCGGTCTTCCCGAGAAAGAACCGCCCCGCGTCAAATGATTAGAGGCCCCCGAAAGGGGGCTTCTCCTTTTCAGGATTTGCCATGGCTAAATCATTCGTCCGTTACACGGGCAACGGGGGAACCAGCAATTTCGCGGTTCCGTTCCCTTACATCGACAAAGGCCACGTCTCCGTCACCGTGAACGGATCGACCGTTTCTTTCTCGTGGCTCAACGACAACACCGTCACGGTCTCCCCTGCACCCGCCCCCGGCGCGTCCATCACGGTCTTCCGGACTACGCCCGGCGATACGCCTCTCGTGGACTTCTCGAACGGCTCCACGCTCGTCGAAGAGGACCTCGATCTCGTCACCCTCCAGATGCTCTACCGCACTCAGGAGGCTCAGGATGGCGTCGATGGCGCCCTCCTGTTCGACAACACGACGGCCACGTTCGATGCCAAGAATGCCCGCATCGAGAACGTCGCAAGCCCCTCCACGGCCACGGATGCCGCGAACAAGGCGTATGTCGACTCGGTCGTCTCTCTTCCCGGTCCTACCGGTCCCATCGGTCCTGTCGGTCCCATAGGTCCGCAGGGCTCTACAGGTCCTACCGGTCCCATCGGTCCTGTCGGTCCGCAAGGTCCTCAGGGCGTGGTCGGCCCTGTCGGTCCGCAAGGTCCTCAAGGGCCTGCCGGTCCTCAGGGTCCGTCCGGCGCTACCGGCGCAACCGGTCCTCAGGGTCCGTCCGGTGCCAGCTACCAGCCCGACGCTGTCGGCCTTTTTTCAGGTCGCGGCACCTACGACAGCCAACCTTCCGGTTTCTCCTACCTCGCTACGGATCAGCAACTGATCTACTTCAAACTCTCGGCTACTCCGGGAGATTGGACGAACGGTCTGACCTTCGGTGCTACGGGTCCGCAAGGACCGCAGGGCGCAACGGGTGCTACGGGTCCGCAAGGACCGCAGGGCATTCAGGGGCCTCAGGGTATCCAAGGCCCTGCCGGTGCGGATGGCGAAAAGGGAGCGCAGTGGCGCGGAACCTACGCTTCAGGGACGACTTACATCGTCGATGACGTCGTCGAATACAACGGATCGGCCTTCATCTGCATCCTGAACTCGACGGGCAATGCACCTCCGACGCTTCCGGCCTCCACGAATACCTACTGGAACCTGTTCACGAAGGGCGTCAACAACGCCTCCGACCTGTCGTTCACCCCGACCGGAAACATCGCTGCCACCACCGTTCAGGGTGCCGTTGCAGAGGTGGACTCCGAGAAGGTGAGCAAGGCCGGAGACGTGATGACGGGTGATCTCGGCATCGGCGGATCGTTCACCTCCTACGGTGCCTCGTGGCGGATGTTGAACATCAAGGGCCAGAACGTGGCCTTTGCAATGGAGTCCACCACCGGAGGTCTGGCGAAGGGTTATTTCTCGACCGGCGCTTCCAACGACAGGTTTGCCTTCTACGCCGAAACCGCTCACCCGGTGATCTTCGGTACGTCGAACATCGAGCGCATGCGTGTTGATGCGGCGGGCAAGGTGGGCATCGGTACGACGAGCCCTTCCACGGCCTTGACCGTGTCCGGTACGGCGTCGGGTGGTATCGACCCCACGCTCACCCTCGCCAACACCACGGCGACCACTGGACGCACCTACCAGATCATCAGCGGAGATGGTGGTCCCTTCCGTATTCAGGATGCGACCGCCGGGGCTGAACGCTTCCGGATCGATGCCAACGGCAACGTCAACATCGCCACGACCGGCAAGACGCAAAAGCTCTACGTCAATGGGAACGCCGCTTCCAACATCTCGGCCATCGGCAATGCGTCGGGCACGATCACGTTGGACTTCGCTACCGCAAACAACTTCTCTCTGACGTTGAATGCGAACAGCACCAATACGCTTGCCAACCCGTCTAACCTTGAGCCGGGTCAGTCTGGCATAATCTTCATCTCGCAGGACGCCACAGGTAGTCGTACCTTGGCGTATGGAACATCTTGGGATTTCCCCGGTGGAACTGCGCCTATTCTAACCACGACAGCAAACGCCGTGGACGCCATCGTCTACACGGTGCGGTCGTCTACGAGTATTGCTGCACAGTTCATTGGAGATATTAAGTGACTCTGCCTGTAGAGATCAATCCGCACATGATGGACGTGGACGGGGGGTATCAAATCCCCCGTTCCCTCCGCATTCGGAGATCGGCTAGCGGCTATCTGAGCCGCACTTTCTCGACCACGCCGACTCTCTCGACCAAATACACTCTCAGCTTCTGGATGAAGCGGGGGCAGATGGGGCTAGTCGAAGGCGTGTTCGCTGCACGTCAGTCCTCGTCTCCCTCCGAGTTGATCACGCTGGAAGGCGGCGACACGTTCTTTTGGGCGGCCAGCAACGGCCTGACCATCCGCACGACCGCCGTCTTCCGTGATCCGAGTGCGTGGCATCACTTCGTCTTCACCGTCGATACGACGGACGCTACCCCGGCAAACCGGGCCAAGATTTTCTTGAACAACGTGCAGCTTGCCTTCTCGACGGCGTCGTACCCGACCCAGAACTCCGCTGTCGTTCTCGGCTCTGCCATCGCTCACTGGATTGGCTCGGAACATAATGGTTCAGGCCAGTTGAACTTCTTCGACGGCTATCTGGCCGAAGTGAATTTCATCGACGGTCAGTCCATTGCGCCTTCGGCCTTCGGTCAGACCGATCCTGCAACGGGTGCGTGGGGTCCGAAGAAATACGTCGGCACCTACGGAAACAACGGCTTCTATCTGAAGTTCACGAACAATAGCACCGCTAACAATCTGGGCCTCGATTATTCCGGTAATTCCCGCAACTGGACGGCGTCTAACATCAGCGTGTCGGCAGGGGCCACCTACGACAGCATGATCGACAGTCCGACGAATTATGCGGACGGTGATAACGGTCGTGGAAATTATGCGACGTTGAACCCTCTCGTTCGGCTCGGGTCTACAAACCTGACCAATGGAAACATTACGTCAAACTCGACGGCACCCAACAACGCCACGCAATCCACAATTGCGATGCCTGTTGGATCGGGGAAGTGGTACGCCGAGTTTCAATCGAGCGGGAGCCAGTATCCTCGCGTCGGCATCATGGACGCGACGGATACGAACAACAACATGCAGGGCTCGCTCACGATCTCGTGGGGCGGCAATACGACGGGCGAGTTGTACATTAATGGCACGCTGACCGCGCAGAGCGCTGGGGGTTACAGCACCGAAGTCATTGGCATTGCCTATGATGCAGCAACGCGCCGCGTTTGGTTTTCCAAGAACGGAGTGTGGCAGAATTTCAGCGGGTCTGGCGCAGATCCTGCTACAAACACAAATCCGGCAGGAACGCTCGCCGGGTCATCTGATGTCTTCTTCGCACTACGTTCAGAAGCATGTAGCATCAATGCGAATTTCGGCCAGCGCCCGTTCGCCTATAACCCGCCGACCGGGTTCAAGGCCCTGAACACACAGAACCTGTCTGACCCTGCCGTGAAGAACAGCAGCACGGCCATGAATGTCCTGCTCTACACCGGCAATGGTACGAACGACAGGACGATCAGCGGGTTTTCCTTCAACCCCGATATGGCGTGGGTCAAGAACCGTTCTGCCGGTGGTACTGACCATGTGCTCAGCAGCGTTCCTGTTTCACCGAACTCGTCCTTCCCGTCTTCAACGATTGCTGAAGCTGCCGGATACATCAAATCCCTCGGCACCAACTCCATCGTCGTCGGCAACCCGTCCAATGTGAACGGCAGCAGCAACGCGATGGTGTCGTGGTATTGGAAGGAAGGCGCGAGCCCCGGCTTCGACATCGTGACGTATACGGGGAACGGAGCTTCAAACAGAGCGATAGCTCATGCGCTTGGTGCTGCTCCGAAGATGATCATCGTCAAGTGGCGAGGAGGGTCCAACAACTGGGCCGTAAGCCACACGTCTTTGACGAACTGGAACTGGTACTTGAACCTCAATGGGACAAGTGGACAGACCGGCGATGCGACCGTTTTTCCGACTACACCTGACAGTTCGTCTTTCTACGTCGGGACCAGTTCTCTTTCGAACGGCAACACGAACGGCTACGTCGCCTACCTTTGGTCCGAAGTGCCGGGGTTCTCTCGCTTCGGTTCGTATACCGGCAACGGGTCGTCTGACGGTCCGTTCGTTTATTGCGGTTTCAGACCCCGCTTCGTGATGGTCAAAAAGAGCAGCGCATCGTCAAATTGGATCATCCAAGACAGCGCCCGAACCCCGTTCAACGTCGCTGAAGAAGTTCTGTACCCGAACCGAACGGACGTGACGAATGCCGGTCTGCCGGGAAACAACTACAGCTTCGATCTTCTGTCTTCCGGCTTCAAGATCCGGAACTCGGGAGACGACAGCAACATCAACGGACAAACTTACATCTTCGCAGCATTCGCTGAAAACCCATTCAAATACGCAAGGGCACGATAAATGTTTCTTCTAGAAGGTAAACCCCTTGCCCTTGACGTTCCTTTTGAACACGAGGGCATCCGCTATCCCGCCAACTGGCTTCGACTCGCCTCCGTCGAGGAGAAGGAAGCTCTTGGCGTCATTGAAGTCGAGGATCAAATTCGCCCTGATGACCGGTTCTACTGGGTGTCTCAGAACGAAGACGGCTCGTTCACCGCTGTTCCCAAGGACCTTGACGATCTCAAGGCCCAGTTCGTCGCACAGGTGAAAGAGACTGCTGGCACTCTGCTGGCACAGTCCGATTGGAAGGTCGTCCGTGCGTCAGAAGGGGTCAAACCCGTTGACGACGAGACCCTCGCCTACCGGGCGTCCGTCCGGTCCAAGAGCAACGACTACGAAGCGTCGATCAACGCTTGCACCTCCGTCGAGGAGCTTGCGGGGTTGAGCTTCGATTGGAAGATCGAGCCTCAGGTCGAAGAACCTGTCGTCCCGGCATCCGTGGCTGACGGGGTGTGATGCTCATGTCCGAGGAACAGAACCAACTGTTCCTCATGCTCGGCCGCTTGGAAGGGAAGGTAGACGCCTTCCTGACCAAGCACGAGCGGCATGAGGATCGACTGTCCGCCGTCGAAGACCGCGTCTCGACCCTCGAACAATATTACGCCAAGGGAGCCGGTGCCTTTGCTGCCGGGAAGACCCTGTGGGTGGCGCTCGCAGCCGTCATAGGGGCCTTCTCGACCACCATCACGCATTGGCTCAAGGGATAATGAAAGACCTCGAAGACCTCCATTCCCTGATCGCCCGCAAGCTGACCGACATGGTCAAGGGCGAAGAATGCAACGCCGCGGTACTCAACGTGGCCCGGCAGTTCCTGAAGGACAACAACATCACGAACGCCCTGAAGCACGACCCCGATCTTCAGGCGCTCACGGAAGCCGTCCCGTTCACCAACACGGACGAATACGGCCTCCCCAACTAAAGCCATTCAGAAGCCCGTACAGACTCGTTCCCGTTTTCAGCTACCCATGTTGCCGAAATCGATTGGAGCCCGCTGTACGGGCTTCTCTGTTCGATTGAGAGCATGTCTAAAACCAATCCGATCCTATCGGACTTCAGAAACTTCCTCTACGTCGTCTGGAAGCACCTCAACCTCCCCGACCCCACCCCGGTCCAGTACGACATCGCGATGTATCTCCAGCACGGTCCGACACGCTCGATGATCGAGGCGTTCCGTGGGGTGGGCAAATCTTGGGTCACCTCGGCCTATGTGTGCTGGCTTCTGCTCAACGACCCCCAGTTGAACATCCTCGTGGTCTCCGCCTCGAAGGACCGAGCGGACGCCTTCTCGACCTTCACGAAGCGATTGATCTCCGAACTCCCCATCCTGTCCCACCTACAGGCCCGACCGGGACAGAGAGACTCCAACATCGCCTTCGACGTGGGCCCTGCACGGGCCTCTCACGCACCCTCGGTGAAGTCGGTGGGCATCACCGGCCAGATCACCGGCTCCCGTGCGAACGTCATCATCGCGGACGACATCGAGACCCCAAACAACTCCATGACGATCACCGCGAGGGATCAGCTTTCCGAGCGGGTCAAGGAGTTCGACGCGGTGCTCAAGCCGGAAGGGTTCCGGCGCATCATCTACCTCGGAACCCCGCAGACCGAGCAGTCGCTCTACAACCAGCTTCCGGAGCGCGGCTACGAGGTCCGCGTATGGCCCGCCCGCATCCCCGTGGACGTGGAACGGTACAAGGGCCAGTTGGCCCCCTACGTCTATGGAATGATCGAGAAGGGCGACAAGCCGGGCACCCCCGTGGACCCGAAACGCTTCAACGACCTCGACCTCCTCGAACGCGAAGCCTCCTACGGACGCTCGGGCTTTGCCCTCCAGTTCATGCTCGACACCAGCCTGTCTGATGCCGATCGCTACCCCCTCCGCCTCGCCGACCTGATCTTCATGCACCTCGACCCCCGCATGGCCCCCGCCAAGCTGGTCTGGTGCAACGACCCCGACAAGATGATCAAGGACCTCCCCAACGTCGGCCTCGCGGGAGACCGCATGTACAGGCCCATGTGGGTCTCGAACGAGATGACCGAGTACACGGGATCGGTCATGGCCATCGACCCCTCGGGCCGCGGCAAGGACCAGACGGGCTATGCCGTGGTCAAGATCCTCCACGGCAACCTCTTCGTGACCGACATCGGAGGCTTCGAGGACGGCTTCTCCGAGGCCACCTTGAAGTCCCTCGCCCTCGTCGCAGCCCGCAACAAGGTCAATCACGTCATCGTGGAAGAGAACTTCGGTGGCGGCATGTTCGCCCAGTTGTTCACTCCCGTCCTCGCTCGGGTCCACCCGACGACCATCGAGGAGGTCCGCCACTCGATCCAGAAGGAGAAGAGAATGGCGGACGTGCTCGAACCCGTGATGAACCAGCACCGTCTCGTCTTCGACACCAAGCTGGTCACGCTCGACGCTCGGGAAGACCAAGATCCCCGCTACTCCCTCTTCTACCAGATGACCCGTCTCACGAGAGACAAGGGAGCCCTGCGGAACGACGACAAGCTCGATGCCTTGTCCATGGCCGTCCAATATTGGGTCGACCACATGTCGAGAGACACCGACCGAGCAGCGGAAGACCACAAGGAAGCATTGCTGGAAAAAGAACTGGAGAGCTTCAAAGACACGGTCTTTGGACGACCACCATCATCCACCCTCTGGATGTCGGTGTAAGTGACTGATTTTAGGTCTCTTTCAATTACCCCTACCTATCGGTAAGAGGGAAGAAGATAGAGACTATATATAGATTACATAAAGATATCATAGAGAGATATAACAATCATACTCTCTATGGTCTCTTTAATTAGAGAGAGAGATGGTGGTAGTGGTAGAGAACATTAAGAAGAACAATAGGAACCCATATGTATCCCTTGCCAAACGTAAGGGATCCAAAAGCGGGGCCATGAAGGACAAACGGAAAGAGCACCTGAGGGGGGCATGTAGGGGTCGGAATGTTTGGGAGAAAAATCTGAGAGGGTATCGATCAACAGCCGAGGCGAAATTCCCCCGGTGCCCGCCGTGGGATCGGTCCGGAGGACCGCCGGGAGGCCCTGCCGAGGCCCTGCCCTGCCACCACACCATGCCACAAGGGCCCTCAAACCCCTTATTTTGACAGGGTTGTGGGTGGACTAAGGATGCGCTCGGACCACGCAACGGGGACCGAACGGGGACCGGAGCGACGCAAGAGCGGGCCTCGAATGTTTCCGTCTCCGTCTCAGGCCGGGCGATCTATCGCTTTTTTCCGCTACCCTTCCCGTCCTCTTTCCGTAGCCCTTCCCTCGCCTTCCCGAGCCCAAGGACCGGCCTCGAGGTCCTCGCGAGTCCGGACCTACCGGGGGCCGTTCGAGGGCCTTCCTAGAGCCTCCTAGAGCCTCCTATCGACCGGCCCTAAATCACGGCGATCTATCGCTTTTCGAAAAAAGTTATCCACCCTCGCATTTTTCGCTTGATCAGCAATCCATCCTTGCATATATCTCGGTTCAAGGACGGCCGACGCGGTTCGCGGGGACGACCGACTACCACCTACCCGAAGGGGCCTACGGCTTCCTTCACGCTCTTTGACAAACAAATCGGACTTACAGGCGGGGCGCTAGGCGTACCGCATGGGGATCGCTCGCGGGGCATGACCGTGACTTGGCGGCCCTTTCGAGAAAGCAAGTTCGCGGCCGTGGGGCGCGAAGGCGGGAGTAACGGAAGGAACGGGAGCGATTGGGGGACCTAACCCATGCACGGGCGCATAGATTGCCACCCTGCGAAACAGATTGTTTGATCTAGGGCGACGGTCCTTCGGGGCCGCCTCCCGAATGAAACAATCGGGAGTATCGGCAAATGGCGAACAACCGCTATTTCAAGGACCTTCGCGGGTCCTCTATGGTCCGGACCGACAATTCGGACGCAAAGACGAAGGCTTGCTACCGTTGGGAGCGGGCGACCTTTCAAGGCAAGGAAAAGCGAAACTTCATCGGCAACCGCGAGGCGGCCAAGGGGTTCGCCCGGCTTTGCTTCAAGGTCGCTTTGAAGCGCCTTGCGGCCAAGCACAACTTGACGGCCGAAACGGTCGATAAGATCCGGTCGCGCTGGTCGCTCCGGATGGCGCGGGAACATCATCGGTTCTCATGCGCCGGAACGAACGGGGCCTTTCTTTGCGGTTGGGGATGGGTCGATTGGGTCATTGCCCATGAGGTCGCACACTTCATCGACGCGAAGGAAGCCGAGTTTCTTCACGACCGCCGGGCCGGGCACGGGATGCATTGGCTAGGCTGGTACGCCTTCCTTCTCGCGGATGTTTGCGGATACGAGAACGTCGGGGCCTCGCTCGCGGCGGCCCGGCTCCGCTTTCACGCGAAATAATTAATCCACCTACGCGACCGTTTCAGGCGAGGCGGTCGCCCTTCCCTCTCGAAAGGAACGAACATGATCCGCAACGCACAAGATATGGTGAAGGCCCTCAAGCGGTCGACCTTCTCCGGCGTGATCCTTTACGAAGGCCCTTCGATGATAGACGGGGCCCCTATCGTGGTGATCGCGAACCGCATCGCGACCGGCTCGAACAACGAGAAGACCGGGGCGATGGTGCAGACCTTCATCATCCGCACGGATATGCATCCGCTCGATGCGCTCAAGACCGGCGCGGACGAAAGCGTTTGCGGCTCTTGCAACGCTCGGCCCGCGAAGGACGGCTTCTGCTATGTGAACGTGGGGCAGTCGGTCGCCTCGGTTTACGGGGCCTATCAGCGCGGGCGCTACGCTCGGCCGGGGATCGATTACGACCGGGCGATGCTCGCGGACCTCTTCGAGGGTGCCTTGTTCCGGCTCGGCTCCTACGGGGATCCGGCGGCGGCTCCGTTCGAGGCGTGGGAGGCTCCCGTCAGCAAGGCGAAGGCCCGCAACGGCTATACGCACCAATGGCGGCGTTTCCCGGCCTTCGCGGCGATCTGCATGGCGTCTTGCGATACCGAGGCGGACCATATCGAGGCGAAGGCGCAGGGGTGGCGGACGTTCCGCATTCGACTTGCGTCCGATCCTATCCACCCGCGCGAAATTGCCTGCCCCGCATCGAAGGAAGCCGGGGCGAAGACGGTTTGCGCCTCTTGCCGGGCCTGTGGCGGCACTCGGGCGAAGGCGAAAGCCGATATCGCGATCATCGCCCACGGCCCTACGGCCCGGCGCTATGAGCTCTTCCGGGCCCGCATTGCGGCCTGATCTATCCGAGGTCGAAACGTAGGCGAGGCCGGGAGGCTTCCCTACGTCGTCCCGTCATGCGGGGCCTGATGAGACCAGAAACAACCGAATGGGTGCTCCAATGATCGACGGTTTCGACGACCTCCATCCCCTCGAACTCCCTCCTTCGCTCCGCCGCGGCCTTCGCTGAGAGGCCCCGCGATGACGCTCGAAGTCTGCCGCAATCAATCCACGGGCGCATGGATCCTCCGCCGCATCGACGGCCGAAACGTGCCCATGACGCTCGGAACCTATCGCGGTCGCAAGGCCGCTCTCACCGCCGCCCGGCTCCTCGCAGGGTGGCGCGGAACCATTCGCGTGGAGGCTTGAACATGGCCGCGAACATTCAGGCGGGGCTGATCCTCTTCGGCCCCGTCCTCTTCCTGTCGGTCGCCCTCGCGGTCGGCTTTCTCGTCACAGAAACTATGCAGGAGCGCAACTGATGCTCAAGGTCCGCTGCTATTGGAACCTTCACCGCAATCTGTGGTCGGTTCAGGACGCGAAGACGCGCCGCGTCATCGGCCACGCGAAAAAGGTCCTCCTCCGCGAGGTCGTGTTCACGGTCTCGGAGAAGGGGAGGCTCCGCGTCCTCCGCGAGAAGCGCAAGAACGTCCACGCCTTCGCGGTCGGGGAGTTGCACGGGGCCGCATGGGAGACGCCCTTCGGGTTCGGCCCGGCCTACTGGACGCGAGGCGATGCGGCTTATGCAGCCGCGGCCGCCCGGCTCGGGGAGACCGTCACCTACAATCCGTACAAGGATGCGACCTTCGTCCGCTTCGAGCGCGACGAGCGCGTCCCGGTCGTCGGGGCGCAGCCCATGGCGCTCCTGACCGCGACCGGTTCGGGGAAGTCGCGCAAGGCCGCGCTCCTCTCCTTCAACCCGCTCCGGATGACGGAGGACGAGAGCCGCAGAGCGACGGTTTGACAAGGATCAAGGGAGGCGAGGCCGCGGGGCGGCGATTCCTTCTCGATCCCTCAAAATGATTCGTCCATCCTTAAAATTTCCGCGAACTCGCGATCTTTTCGAGCGCCGATCTATCCACAGGCGCGTTGACTAGGTCGCTTGTTCCGGGTTTGTTCCTTCTCAGGATCACTTTGACGTGGAAAAACCCCGACCCGAAACGGGAAATCGTGACCAGCGGGGGGCGGAGCCGTTAGAAAGGAGAACACAGGGCGTACACCGGGTCGCCGCCGGGCAAATGCGGTCATACCGAGGGCTGGGCTAGGTCCTTGGAACAGAAAAGAAAGAGTGGATATGAAGCGCACCTTCTACGCGCACCTCCCCTTCATCGGGGAACTGTACGCCGAGCACGACCGGAACCGTGTTCCGGGTCCCTTCGAGATCATCAAGGAGGGTCGGGAGACGGCGATCTACGTCGGTCGTTTCCTGATCCAGAACAGCCGCACCAATCGCGACCGTTTCAATGCACGTGCGCTTTGGTTGCTTGTTGTGTTGTTTGCCGCATGTTATGCGACGGTAACCCACTTTTATGAGGATAACCTGATATGCCGACCTACGGAGCGGACTTTCACACGCTAACGAAAATCACTCGCGTCTTTAGAGACATCGACGAACAAATGCCGCTCCAGATGGCGCAGGTGTTTTTAGCGGTGGCTCTTCAGCCGGGGATCACCTCGGCCCAGCTAGCGGATACGGTCGGCATCTCTCAGTCGTCCGTGTCCAGAAACACCGCCGCCCTCGGCGAGTGGCATCGGCTCGATAAGCCGGGCTTCGATCTGATCGAAGCAGTCGACGACCCCCGCGAACGTCGCCGTAGAATACACTTCCTGACGCCTAAGGGCCGTCAGGTCGCGGTCAAACTCCTCGAAGCTCTAACAGGCCAGCCGGTGACGGACCTCACCGCTCCCACCTACAAGGAGTGGGTGCGTGGTGTCCGGTGAGGGACTCGAACCCTCAACACGGGGGTTTTAAGCCCCCTGCCTCTACCGATTGGGCTAACCGGACAGAAAGGACCTCAGATGCCGTTCAAGGTCGAGCCCCGTGGTACTTCATGGCAAGCGACTGTCAACCAGAAGGGCCGCTTCCGCCGCTCCTTCAAGACTGAGAACGAGGCCCGTGCGTGGGCGCTCGAAACCGAGGCGAAGATCCTCAAGGGGGAGACCCCGGACCTCGGAGACAAGGCCCGCCGCGATCCGACCAAGCCGCATACGGTCGGGGAGTTGGCCGATTACGTGATCGCCAACCGTTGGGCGGGGACGCGATCCGAGAAATCGCAGCGGATCAACGCCCTCTCCATCGTGCGGTGGATCGGCAAGGACACGCCCATCGCCAGCCTCGACAAGATGGCCATCGACACGCTGAAGCGGAAGCTGAAGGCGACCGGCATCGCGGACGGCACCGTCAACCGCAAGATGGCCACGCTCTCCGTGATGCTGAACGAAGCCCTCGAAATGGAGATCGTCTCGAAGCGTCCGAAGTGGAAGCGCGAGAAGGAGGTCGGTGGCCGCGACCAGCGCATCTCCACGGAACAGGAGAGGCAGATCGACGCCTTCCTCCGCCGTCTCGGGGAGCACGACGTTGCCGATCTGTGGACGTTCGCCATCGATACCGGCCTCCGCCTCAACGAGTGCCGTAAGATCGCGTTCTCTCACGTGACGGATCGGGCCCTCACGGTCCCCGCCTCCATCGCGAAGGGCAAGAAGGCCCGCACCGTCCCTCTCACGGCCCGTGCCAAGGCCCTCTTGGAGCGCCGTAGGGCGTCTCAGGAGAGGGTCGGTAGGGTCTTTCCTTCCATCAGCGACGAGCGGTTCTACGACCTTCTGGATGCGATCAGGGTGCATCTCGGCTTCGAGCACGGCACCCCTGAGTGGGACGGGTTCGTCTTTCACCTGACCCGCCACGAGTTCTGCTCGCGCCTCGCGGACCGAGGGGTCCCGGCTCAGACGATCCAGATGCTGGCCGGTCACGCCTCGCTCACGACCTCTCAGCGTTACATCAAGGTCTCGCCCTACGCTGCGATGGCCGCGATGAAGCTGCTCGAACGGTCGCTCGAAGACGTGCTCGGTGTGGCAGATGGCGATGACACAGGCATGCCACTTCCTGCAAGTATTGCGAACGTGGATATCAAAGCTGCTTGATTTTCAAGGGCTTAGACGAATAGCAACGTCGTTTTGGTAGACTTAAAATGCCTCGCCCCACGGGCGTGCGGGTTCGATTCCCGCCGTCCGCACCAGCTCGATACGATCAGAGAAGCGTCTGCTGCGCCTTGACGAGTTCCTGCGTCGCGGGAACGTCGATCTTGCCCGAGCCGAGCACGGGAATGGCGGCCACGACGAGCACCGCGCGCGGCACCCAAAGCTCCGGATAGCCCTGTTCGCGGGCATGGGCGAGGAGCGCCTCGCGATCGGCCTCGGGCGTATCAGTGACGAGCACGATCTGCTCGCCCTTCCGCGGATCGGGCAGCGTGACGGCGACATGCGTGCCGCCCGACCAGAGGCCCTGCGCCAGACCTTCGACCACCGTGAGCGAGACCATCTCGCCCGCGATCTTGGCGAAGCGCTTCGCGCGCCCCTTCACGGAGACGAAGCCGTCTTCGTCGACGGTGCAGATGTCGCCGGTGTCATGCCAGCCGCCGGGAGGCGGCACCAGAACGCCCGGCGCGTTCGGCATCACATAGCCCGCCATCACGTTCGGCCCGCGCACGAAAAGACGCCCGCCTTCGCGAATGCCCTCGACCGGTTCGAGCCTGTATTCGATCCCCGGCAGGAGACGCCCTACGGTCCCCGGGCGATTGTCCTCGAGCGTATTCACTGCGAGGACGGGCGCGCATTCGGTGACGCCGTAGCCTTCCAGAAGCGTCGTCCCCCATCGGGCCCAGACCGTGCGCGTATCGTCCTTCAACCGCTCCGCCCCGGCCACGACCAGCTTCACGGAGGCGAAGTCGTCGGCTTCGGCCGCGCGCATCCAGGCCTGAAGGAAGGTGTCGGTGCCGACGAGGATCGTGGCCTTGGTCTCCTTGGCGATGCGCGCGATCTGCCGGTAGTGCAACGGACTCGGATAGAGCACGACGCGCATTCCGGTCATCAGCCCGAGCAGGAGACCGGCCGTGAGCCCGTAGGAGTGGAACACGGGAAGCGGATTGAGCAGCGTCTGGTCGGAGCCGAGTGGCGGCGAGCCGATATGCCGTTCGGCCTGCAGGACGTTCGACAGGATGTTGGCATTCGTCAGCACGACGCCCTTGGGCGAGCCTTCCGAACCCGAGGTGAAGAGGATCACCGCCGCTTCGTCCGCGCCCAGAGCGTGGCGGCTGTGGACGATGCCCGCGAACAGGCCGCGCAGGACGCCGAGCGCCTTGTCGAGCGACGTGATCGTCTGGCGCAGCTCTTCCAGATAGATGATCCGCGGACGCGGCTCGCCCTCCTCGCCCTCGGCGAGCCGAGCGACGACCTCGTCGAGACCGGCGGTTTCCACGAAGCGGCGGGAGGTGAGGACCACCTCGATTTCCGCCGCCTTCAGCGCCGCACGGAGGTTCTTCACTCCGGCCGTGAAATTGAGCGGGGCCGCCACGCGCCCATAGGCCGAAAGCGCCATCAGCACGACAGCCGATGCGTTCACGTTCGGCAGAAGCACGCCCACCGCTTCGCCGTGCCGGGTTTCCGAAGCGATCTTCTTGCCGAGCACCATGGCGCCGAGGATCAGGCGGTCATAGCTCAGCGGGCTGCGCTCGGGATCCTCCACGATCGGCTTTCGCCCGCCGAACCGGCGGCGGGCATCGAGCAAGGCGGAGAAAAGAGAACGGCGGGAGGCTGCGGGATCGAAATCGGTGGGCGACATGAGTCGATCCCGCTCCATATGCATCAGCCTTTCGCACCGTCCGCGATCGGCGCCTGAAACGACAGGCCGAGATCCCACGGGAAGAAGATCCACGTGTCCTGAGACACCTCGGTGACGAAGGTGTCGACCAGCGGCCTGCCCGCAGGTTTGGCATAGACCGTGGCGAAATGGGCCTGCGGCAACATGGCGCGGACGACTTTCGCCGTCTTTCCGGTGTCGACGAGATCGTCGATCACGAGCACGCCCTTGCCGCCTTCGCCGAGCGACGAAACCGCCTCTGTGATGGGCTTGAGGACCTGCAGTTCGCCCTGCGAGGAGTAGTCGTGATAGCTCGCGACGCAGACCGTCTCGATCAGACGGATCTCGAGCTCGCGCGCCACGATGGCGGCCGGGACGAGACCGCCGCGCGTGATGCAGACGATGGCCTGGAAGGGACCGGCCTCGGCAAGACGCCAGGCGAGAGCGCGCGCGTCACGGTGAAACTGGTCCCAAGACACCGGGAAGGCCTTGGGGCTGGAGGGCGACGGCGACATGGTTCCTCGTCCGGCTCGATGGTCAGGCGTTTTTGGAGTCGTGTTCGTTCTTTTCGGCGTGGAGCTGCTGCAGCATCGCTTCCACCGCGGCCCGCCCCGCTTCGAGAACATCCGCATCGCGTCCGCGCACGACGATCTGGTTCCGGAAGCGCTGGCCGTCGAAATTCGGATAGGACCCGATCATCACGTCGGGATTGGCCTTCTGCACCGCGGCCAGCGCGGTGCCGTAGGCGCCTTCGGGCAATCCGCCGGTATCGACGGAGACCGACAGCATCTTGCGGCCGGTCCGCAGCTTCGGCGCCACGTCGTCGAGCATCGCCTGCATGATCGAGGGGACGCCCGCCATCACGATCACGTTTTCGATCATGAAGCCCGGAGCCCGCGAGATCGGGTTGTCGACGAGCGTCGCGCCGTGCGGGATGCGGGCCATCCGGAGGCGGGATTCATTGAGATCGGCCGGGTTCGGGAAACGCTCGCGCAGCATGGCGACGGCGCGCTCGTCGAGCGATATGCCGACGCCCACGGCCTCGGCGACGCAGTCCGCCGTAATGTCGTCATGGGTGGGGCCGATGCCGCCCGTCGTGAACAGATAATCGGCCTTCGCGCGCAGCGCCTTCACGGCGGCGACGATCTCCTCGGCGACGTCGGGCACCACGCGGACCTCTCGCAGATCGATGCCGAGCGCGGTCAGATATTCGGCGATGTAGCCGATGTTCTTGTCTTTGGTCCGGCCCGACAGGATCTCGTCGCCGATCACGAGCAGCGCTGCGGTGACGGTGGCGGAGGACGAATCTGACATGGGCGGATCTCCTGGCCGGGTGGATCGGTATAGACCGACCGCGCACGCAGGCTCAAGGCGCCCTCGGGGCGTCCGCGCCCGGAAATGCGGCGCTTGTCCGCACGACGCGGCGTTTGACAGCATGCGCGGCTTCCCGCATCAGAAAAACGATGTGTCATGCGCGGCTTCCGCGCGGAAATTCCCGCCGAGGTGCAACAACCGATGACCGCTCCGCAGCCGTCCGGCGTGCCCGAGGCTCCTCTCCCTCTTTCGATCTTCGTCATCACCCGCAACGAAGCGACCCGGCTGCCGCGGACGCTTGCCGCGGTGCGCGGCCTCGCGGACGAGATCGTCGTGGTGGACTCGGGATCGACGGACGGCACGCCCGCGATCGCGCGGGACTTCGGAGCCAAGGTCGTGGAGACGCATTGGCGCGGATACGGCCCGCAGAAGCGCTTCGCCGAGGACCAGTGCCGGAACGTCTGGGTGCTCAATCTCGACGGCGACGAGGAATGCACGCCGGAACTCGTCGCCGAGATCCGCGCGCTGTTTGAGGGCGACGGCCCGAAACTCGACGGCTACGGCTTTCCGATCGTCGAGATCCTGCCGGGCGAGACCGCGCCGACCTTTCTCGGCCACTCGCTCGCCCCGGTGCGGCTCTATCGCCTCGACAAGGGACGATATGTCGAGGCCATGGTGCATGACCGCGTGGCCATGCTGCCGGGCACGCGGACGGGCACGCTGAAGAACATCGTCCTGCACCGTTCCATCGACAGTCTCTCGCAGTCAGTGGAAAAGCTGAACCGCTATTCCGACCAGCAGATCGCCGACATGCGGGCTCGCGGGCGACGAATCGGCGGCTTGCGCATCTGGATCGAATTTCCGGTCGCGTTCTTCCGCGCCTACATCCTGCGCCGCCACATCCTGCGCGGTCGTTTCGGGCTGATCGCCTCGATCAATTACGCCTTTTTCCGCTTCATGCGGATCGCCAAGGCGCTCGAAGCCGAATTGAAGGACCGCGGCTGATCAGTCTCGCACGAGCAGCAGATTGGCGGGCGTCCGGCCGACGGTGACGTAGCCTCTCTCCGCCAGCGCCTTCGGCAGGTCCTCGGCCCATTGGGCGCGGAGATGGTTGAGCACGATCGTTCGGGGCAGCAGCGCATCCGGTGCGTCGCGGAGGAAGGGCGCCAGCACCATGTCCTCGCTGCCCTCGACGTCCACCTTGAGGATGTCGATCCGCTCCAACTTTTCGGACTCGACGAGCTCCGAAAGCGTGACGGCCGGAACCTCGATCCGCTCCCCGCCGTCCGGCGCGTTCTTGACGATGCGGACGCTCGTGCCGCCGCGATTGTGCCGATCGAGAAAGAGCGTGATCCGGCCGTTGAGGTCGGCGACCGCCGTGTTGACGGCCTTCACGGTCCCGGTCGGGTTCACGCCGATATTGAAGCACAGGCGAGCGAAGACTTCCGGCTCGGGCTCGACCGCGATGATGCGCGCGCCCTCCCCCGCCTTCGCGGCCGCCCACAGCGCATAGCCGCCGACATTCGCGCCGATATCGAGAAACACCACTCCCGGGCCGAGCCGCGGAGCGAGAAACTCCCGTTCCGCCGGGTCGAAATACTGCGGCGTGAACAGGATCCGCTTTTCGCAGACATTGTTGTGCGGCATCAGCCGCATACGCACGCCCAGAACTTCGGTGTCGACGGGGCGTCCCTTCAACCGGCGGATAGCCCATTGCCGAAGCAGGAACGCGACGCGCATCGAGGCCCACGCACCACCGCTGCGGCGGGTACGCGCAATGATTCGCGCGACGATCCGCGAGGGCGCGAAGGCCCCGAAGGCGGAGACATGGCGGACGTTCGGCTGACTCGGCATCACGGTGCGGGGTTGGTGACACGTCGGCGATGCGGAGGCAAACGCTTTCCTCCGCACTTGCGTCCGGCGGCCGTTTCGCCCATTTGGAGACCGAAGCCCTTCATCCGGACGAACCCGCAATGACCTTCGTGGATGCCGCGACGGCGCCGCGCCGAAAGACAGGCGAGATCAAGCTCTACGGAGCCGAGGCCTTCGAAGGCATGCGCCGGGCCGGGCAATTGACCGCGCGCGCACTCGACATGCTCGTGAACGAGGTCGTCCCCGGCGTCACCACCGAGCGGCTCGACAAGCTCGCCTTCGAGTTCGCGATGGACCACGGCGCCTATCCCGCGCCCCTGATGTATCGCGGCTACCGGAAGGCGATCTGCACCTCGATCAATCACGTCGTGTGCCACGGCATCCCGAACGAGAAGCCGCTGCGCGAGGGCGACGTCGTCAATGTCGACGTGACGCTGATCGTCGACGGCTGGCACGGCGATTCGAGCCGCATGTACGGCGTGGGCGAAATTCCCCGCCGCGCCGCACGGCTCATCGAAGTGACCTACGAGTCGCTGCTGCGCGGCATCGCGAAGGTCCGCCCCGGCGCGACCACCGGCGACATCGGCCACGAGATCCAGGTCTATGCCGAGGGCGAGCGCTGCTCGGTCGTCCGCGACTTCTGCGGACACGGACTCGGCCGCCTGTTCCACGACGAGCCGAACATCCTGCATTACGGCCGGCCCGGCGAAGGCGTCGTCCTGCGTCCGGGCATGCTCTTCACCATCGAGCCGATGATCAATCTCGGCCGCCCGCACGTGAAGGTTCTCGGCGACGGCTGGACGGCGGTGACGCGCGACCGGTCTCTTTCCGCGCAGTTCGAACATACCGTCGGGGTGACGGAAGACGGCGTCGAGATCTTCACGCTGTCGCCCGCCTCTCTCGACATGCCTCCCCTCGCATCAGCCTGAGACGCCCATGCCCAAGCGCGATCTTCCCCCGAAACCGCAGGTCGAGGGGAAGGATCACGCAAGCGGCCACCGCCAGAGGTTGAGAGATCGGTTCGCGCGCGCAGGCGTTGCAGGACTCGCGGATTATGAGCTGCTCGAACTCCTGCTGTTCCGTTCGATCCCCCGTCAGGACGTGAAACCGCTGGCCAAGGAGCTGATCGCCCAGTTCGGCTCGGTCGCGGAAGTGCTCGGCGCCCCCTTGGCGCGGCTGCTCGAACATGAGGGCGTTTCGGAAAAGACCGCGCTCGAACTCAAGATCATCGAGGCCGCCGGGCGCGAATTGGCGAAAGGCGCCATCGGCAAGCGGCAAGTGCTGTCATCATGGTCGTCGGTGATCGATTATTGCCGTGCGGCGATGGCCTTCGCCGACAAGGAGCAGTTCCGGCTGCTGTTCCTCGACAAGCGCAACGGCCTGATCGCGGACGAAGTGCAACAGACCGGCACGGTCGATCACACGCCGGTCTACCCTCGCGAGGTCGTCAAAAGGGCGCTCGAACTCTCCGCCTCGGCCATCATCCTCGTGCACAATCATCCGTCCGGCGATCCGACGCCGTCGCAGGCCGACATCCGCATGACGCGGGAGATCGCGGACGCGGCGAAACCGCTCGGCGTTCTGGTGCATGATCACATCATCATCGGCCGCAACGGCCATGCGAGCCTGAAGGGCCTTCAGCTGTTCTGAGGCGCGGCCGAGATTTCCGCGTTTCGCCCGACCCCGATCCGGGGCACAATGTCGCCGTGCTGCGTTTTCCGCTTTCGCCGAGGACGGACGTGGCTCGCCTTTCGCTCCCCATCTGCGCCGCGGCCGCGGCCTGCTTCTCCTTCGCGGTTCTCGCGCAAGAGCCTATCGGCGAAGTCGACGTCGGCTCCGGAGCGGGCTCCATTCTGTTGCCGCGCCTGCCACCCCTGCCCAATCTGGAAGCCTTCTCGTCGAGCGGCGCGTCGCCCGCGGGCCTGCATACGTCCTACGGGTTCAAATGGGCTTTCGCCGACACGATCTCCGAGCCCGCTTGGCTCGTGACGGGCGCGTTCGGTTCGGGTTCTTCGCCCACGGCGAGCTCGGAGATGGGCCAAGGCCTCGCATTCGACATTACGGCGAGACTCATGGCCGGCCGACAGGAGACCTACGGCCGCCTGTATGTCGCGGGTTTTCTCGGACCGGAGACGAAGGCGAGGGTCGATCTCTCCCGGAAAACTTCGGTCCGTCGCCTCTATGGTCTGCGGGCGGAAGGCCATCTTTGGTATCGGCCGAGCGACGACACGGTCTATGGCTGGGTCCTGTCGGCGGGAACCATCGATCCGGATCTGTGGTCGCGCATCCGTGCCGGGCTGAAGGCGTTCGACCTCGCGGTGGTCGGCCCCGAAGTCACGATCGCGGCGGATCCCGGCCGAGCGGAACTGCGGCTCGGCCTTTTCGTCGGAGAAGTGAGGCTGTTCGGCCGAACCTTCGAGGCGGGTTTCGGCGGAATGGGCGACACGGCGAAGCGGTCGGGCTGGTACGGCACCTTGGCCCATATGTCCCGCTTCTGACTCACAAGGCCGAGAGAATGCGCTCCGAATCCCGCGCGATCTCCGCCCTGCGCTCCGGCGACATGCGCGAGAGCGTACGGTAAGGCATCGCCATTCTGGGATTGCCCGCCAGGCGCGCTTCGTTCCGGATCAGAAAATCCCAGTACAGAGGATTGAAGGGACAGGCTTTCTCGCCGCTCTTCACGGCGGGATCGAACCGGCAGCCGGAGCAGTAGTCGCTCATCCTGTCGATATAGGCGCCCGAAGCCGCATAAGGCTTGGAGCCGAGTACGCCGCCGTCCGCGAACAGGACCATGCCGTGCACGTTCGGCAGCTCCACCCATTCATAGGCGTCGGCATAGACTGCGAGGAACCAGGCCTCGACCTCGGCCGGGGCGAGACCTGCGATCAGAGCGAAATTGCCGAGCACCATCAGCCGCTGGATGTGATGGGCATAGGCATGGGCCATCGTGTCGCCCACGCATTGCCTGAGGCAGTTCATCTCCGTCTCGCCCGACCAGTAGAACGCGGGCAGCGGCCGGCTCGCCTCCAGCGCGTTGGTGCGCGCGTAATCGGGCATGCGCAGCCAATAGATCCCGCGGACATATTCCCGCCAGCCCAGCACCTGCCGGACGAAGCCTTCGACCGCATTGAGCGGCGCCCTGCCCTCGCGCCATTCGCGCTCGGCCCGCAGGCACACCTCGCGGGGGTTCAGCAGCCCCGCGTTCAGATAGGGCGAGATGAGGCCGTGAAAGAGAAACGGCTCCCCGGCCTTCATCGCGTCCTGATGATCGCCGAAGCCCGGAAGGGCCGACGTCGCGAAATCCTCGAGCGCCCGCAGCGCATCGGAGCGGGTGACGGCCCAGCCGAAACCGTCGAGCGAACCCCATCGGTCGGGAAAGACCCGGCGGACGAGATCCATGACCTCGCCGGTGATCCGATCGGGCGAAAACCGGAGGCGATCGGGAAGGCGCGCATCGCGCGGCAGCGGCTTGCGGTTCTCCGCATCGAAGTTCCATTGGCCGCCGACGGGCGCATCGCCTTCCATCAAGAGCCCCGTCTTCCTCCGCATCTCGCGGTAGAAGAACTCCATGCGGTAACTCTTGCGGCCCTCCGCCCATGTCGCGAATTCGGCGCGGGAGCAGATGAACCGGTCGTCGTCGAGGACGGTCAGCGGAACGGGAAGCGTCTCGCGCGCATCCTGCAGGATCTCGAGCACGCGCCATTCACCCGGTTCGGTGACGAGAACGGCCTCCGGCCGCAACCGCTCGACCGCGCGCAGGAGTTCGGCGCCGAAACTTCCGGTATTCGCGGGATCGTCGAGCCGCACGTAATCGACCGTGATCCCCTCGGCAGCGAGTTCGGCCGCGAAGTGCCGCATTGCGGAGAGGATGAAAACGACCTTCTGCGGGTGATGCGGAACATAGGACGCCTCGGCGCCGACCTCCGCCATGAAGACCACGTCCGTCGCGGGATCGAGCCCGCGGAGCGAGGACAGATCGCGGTCGAGCTGATCGCCAAGGACGAAGCGCAGGCGGCGCAAAGCGATCAGCCCTTGGTCCGCAGGCTCGAACGTCCTCCGTCGACCCCGATGATCTGGCCGGTGATCCAGCCGCCCTGATCGGAGAGCAGCAGGGCGGCGAGCGGCGCGATGTCATCCGGCTCGCCGAGACGTTGGAGCGGATGAAGCTGCCCGATAGCCTCGGCCATAGCGGGGTTGCCGGTCAAGGATGCGGCAAGCGGCGTGCGGGTGAGCGAGGGCGCGATGCAGTTCACCCGGATCTTCGGCGCCAGCTCGGCCGCAAGCGCGGTGGTCAGCCCCTCGACGGCCCCCTTGGCCATCGCGACCGAGGCATGGGCGGTGAAGCCCTGCGCGACGGCCACGGTCGAGAAAAGCAGGATCGACGCCGTGCCGCGCCACGCCTTGAGCGCAGGGAGCGCCGCCTGCACCGCCTTGGCCGCCCCCAAGGCGTTCACGCGGAAATCGCGCTCGAAATCGGCGTCCGTCAGCCGACCGATCGGTTTCAGATTGATGGTGCCGACGGCGTAGCAAAGACCCGCCAATTCGCCGACGCCCTGCTCCGTCGCGTCCTTGACGGCCCGCACCACGTCCTCGGGGCGTTCGACGTCGGCGACGGTAAAGCTCGCGCCGATCTCGGCCGCGAGCGCACGCAGCCGCGCTTCGTCGCGGGCGACGAGGTGAACGGCCGCGCCGTCCGCATGGAGCGCACGGGCGACCGCGCTGCCGATCCCGCCGGTTCCGCCGAAAACGAGGTGAAGAGGCTGCATCGGACGGCTCCCGGGATGGCGCGAAGGACTGCAGCGCCACATATGGCGCGGGGCGCGCCGATCAAGCATGATCGGCCGCGTTCCCGCCCCTCATCCGACGCGACCGGAGCCCTCGATGCCGCCGATGCGCCGCAAGGCCGACCTCCCGCAGAAGACCTGCGCGAGCTGCGGCCGCCCCTTCGCTTGGCGGAAGAAGTGGGAAAAGGTGTGGGACGAGGTGCGCTACTGCTCGGACCGGTGCCGCTCCGACGCCAAGCGGAAGCGTTGACGGCGACGGGCGGCCCGGGCCGCCCGCCTGAGCGGTCGATCAGCCGCCGATCGCGGCCGTGATGGCGGCCAGCGCGTCCTCGGCCTTCGTGCCGTCGGGCCCGCCCGCCTGCGCCATGTCGGGCCGACCGCCGCCGCCCTTGCCGCCCAGCTTCTCGGAGCCGACACGCACGAGATCGACGGCATTGAAACGGCCGATCAGGTCCTCGGTGACGCCCACCACGATGCCGGCCTTGCCGTCCTCGGCGATGCCGACGATGGCGACGACGCCCGAGCCCACCTGCTTCTTGCCTTCGTCGGCAAGGCTCTTGAGATCGCGCATGTCGATGCCGGTGACGGCGCGGGCCATCAGCTTCGTGCCGGCCACGTCCTTGATGCCGACCGGCTCCCCGCCGCCCGAACCGCCGCCCATCGCGAGCTTCTTGCGGGCGTCCGCGAGATCGCGCTCGAGCTTGCGGCGCTCTTCGAGCAATGCCGACAGACGCTCCGCGGCCTCGGAAGCGGGCACCTTCAACAGCGCCGAAAGATCGCGCAGCCGCTTGGCTTCCTCGGCCCGGTGCCTGCGGGCCGCTTCGCCCGTCATGGCCTCGATGCGGCGCACGCCTGCGGCGACCGCCGTTTCGGCCAGAACGGTGACGAGGCCGATATCGCCCGTGCGGGAGACATGCGTGCCGCCGCAGAGTTCGACGGAGAAGGACTTGTTGCCCCCCTCTTCCGGCCGCCCCATGGACACGACGCGGACTTCCTCGCCGTATTTCTCGCCGAACAGCGCACGGGCGCCCGACTCGATGGCTTCGTCGACCGCCATCAGGCGCGTGACGACGGGATCGTTCTGGAGAACGACCGCGTTGGCGATCGCCTCGACGCGCTCGAGCTCGTCCTCGGCGATGGGCTTGGGATGCGAGAAGTCGAAGCGCAGCCGGTCCGCCGAGACCATCGAGCCCTTCTGGGCGACATGATCGCCGAGCACGAGCCGCAGGGCTTCGTGCAGCAGGTGGGTGGCCGAATGGTTCGCACGGATCGACGTGCGCCGACCGTGATCGACGTCGAGTTCGAGCGGAAGCCCCGCCTTCAATTCGCCGGTCTCGACCAGCACGTCGTGAACGAAGAGATCGCCGAGCTTCTTCTGCGTATTGCGGACGACGACCCGGATCCCCGGCGCGCTCATCACGCCGGTATCGCCGACTTGACCGCCGGATTCGCCGTAGAACGGCGTCTGATTGAGGACGAGGAGGCCTTCCTGTCCGGCCGAAAGGCGATCGACCTCGGCACCGCCCTTGACGAGGGCCGCGACGACGCCTTCGGCCCGCTCGGTGTCGTAGCCGAGGAATTCCGTCGCGCCGACCTTCTCGCGAAGGCCGAACCAGACGGTTTCAGTGGCCGCTTCGCCGGACCCCGACCAGTTGGCGCGGGCCTTTTCGCGCTGCCGCTCCATGGCGGCCGCGAACGCGTCGGTGTCGACCCCGATATTCCGCGCACGCAGCGCGTCCTGCGTCAGATCGAGCGGGAAGCCGTAAGTGTCATAGAGGGTGAAGGCCGTCTCGCCGGACAGCTTGTCGCCCTCGCCGAGCGAACGCGTCTCATCGTCGAGAATGGCGAGGCCGCGCTCGAGCGTCTTGCGGAAGCGGGTCTCTTCGAGGCGCAGCGTCTCCTCGATCAGCGGCTGGGCGCGGAGGAGTTCCGGATAGGCCTGACCCATCTCGCGCGCGAGAGCGGGGACCAGCTTGTACATCACGGGATCGCGCGCGCCGAGAAGCTGCGCATGGCGCATCGCGCGGCGCATGATGCGGCGCAGGACGTAGCCGCGTCCCTCGTTGGAGGGCAGCACGCCGTCGGCCACCAGGAACGACGCGGCGCGCAGATGATCGGCGATGACGCGATGGCTCGCGCGCCCGTCGGGATCGACGCCGGTGGCGTCGGCCACGGCGCGGATCAGCGCCCGCATCATGTCCGTCGCGTAATTGTCATGCGTGCCCTGGAGCACGGCGGAAATGCGCTCGAGACCCATGCCCGTATCGATCGAAGGCTTCGGAAGCGGCACGCGCTCGCCCGAGGCCATCTGCTCGAACTGCATGAAGACGAGGTTCCAGATCTCGATGAAGCGATCGCCGTCCTGATCGGGCGAGCCGGGAGGACCGCCCGGGATGTGATCGCCGTGGTCGTAGAAGATCTCCGAGCACGGACCGCAAGGGCCGGTATCGCCCATCGCCCAGAAATTGTCGGAGGTCGGGATGCGGATGATCTTGGAATCCGACAGACCCGCGACCTTCTTCCAGAGCGCGTGCGCCTCGTCGTCCTCGGAATAGACCGTGACCAGCAAGCGGTCCTTCGGCAGCCCGAATTCCTTCGTCACGAGGTTCCAGGCGAGCTCGATCGCCCGGTCCTTGAAATAGTCGCCGAAGGAGAAATTCCCCAGCATCTCGAAGAAGGTGTGATGCCGGGCCGTGTAGCCGACATTGTCGAGATCGTTGTGTTTGCCGCCCGCGCGGACGCATTTCTGCGAGGTCGCGGCGGTCGAGTAGGGACGCTTCTCGATGCCGGTGAAGACGTTCTTGAACTGGACCATGCCCGCGTTCGTGAACATCAGCGTCGGATCGTTGCGCGGCACGAGCGGGCTCGACTCCACGACCTGATGGCCGTGCTTGGCGAAATAGTCGAGGAAGGTCGATCGGATTTCGTTGACGCCGCTCATGAGTTCCGGGGTCCTGCAGATGCGCGGACGGGTGCCGTTCCGCTCGAAAGTCGGTGTCGTTCATAGTGTTGCGCGCCCCCCGCGTCCAGATGGATCGGCCGGGGAGGCCTGCCGCGCAAAGAAAAGGGCGCCGCAAGGGCGCCCTCATGATCGAAACGGATCCAGGCGCTCAGGCCGCGCCTTCGTCGAGATCCTCGGCGGTGGGTTCGGCCTGGTCGAGAATGCGCTCGGCGATGAGACCGGCATTCTGCCGGATCTGCCCTTCGATCTTGGCCGCAAGATCGGGATTGTTGCGCAGGAAGGTCTTGGCGTTTTCACGACCCTGCCCGAGCCGGGTCGAGTCGTAGCTGAACCAGGCGCCGGACTTCTCGACGATCCCGGCCTTGATGCCCAAGTCGATCAGTTCGCCGGTCTTGGACACGCCCTCGCCGTACATGATGTCGAATTCGACCTGCTTGAAGGGCGGGGCGACCTTGTTCTTGACCACCTTCACGCGCGTCGTGTTGCCGATGACTTCCTCGCGCTCCTTGATGGAGCCCACGCGGCGGATGTCGAGGCGGACGGAAGCATAGAACTTCAGCGCGTTGCCGCCCGTCGTGGTCTCGGGCGAGCCGTACATGACGCCGATCTTCATGCGGATCTGGTTGATGAAGATGACCATGCAGTTCGAGCGGGAGATCGAGGCCGTGAGCTTCCGGAGCGCTTGGCTCATCAGGCGCGCCTGAAGACCGGGCTGCACGTCGCCCATCTCGCCCTCGATTTCGGCGCGCGGCACGAGCGCGGCTACCGAGTCCACCACGAGAACGTCGATCGCCCCGGAGCGGACCAGCGTATCGGCGATCTCGAGCGCCTGCTCGCCCGTGTCGGGCTGCGAGATCAGCAGGTCTTCGAGATTGACGCCGAGCTTGCGGGCATAGACCGGATCGAGCGCGTGCTCCGCGTCGATGAAGCCGCAGACGCCGCCCTTCTTCTGGGCTTCGGCCACGCAATGAAGCGCAAGCGTCGTCTTGCCCGAGGACTCCGGACCGTAGATCTCGATCACGCGGCCGCGCGGAAGGCCGCCGACGCCGAGCGCGATGTCGAGCCCGAGCGATCCGGTCGGGATCGTCTCGATCTCGACCTGCTTCTCGTTCTTGCCGAGCCGCATGATCGAACCCTTGCCGAAGGCACGTTCGATCTGGGAGAGCGCGGCATCGAGAGCCTTGGCCTTGTCCATGGTTTGTCCTTCGACGAGACGGAGTGCGGATTGGGACATGCCCTAGGCTCCTTATGGCAGAGGCAGACGTGAGTCTCAACGGCTCCCGAACAGAATGGTCACTCTTTGTTCTCGTCCGCAAGTTCTTTTTTTGTTCTTCATCCGCCCACTTCGGGATTACGGAGAACAGGCGCCGTTCAAGCGAGTGCGCCCTTGACCGTCTCGATGAGCTGCTTGAGCGTGAAGGGCTTGGGAAGAAAGCCGAAATCCTCGCCTTCGGGGAGGTTCTTGCGGAAGGCTTCCTCGGCATAGCCGGACACGAAGACGATCTTCGCGCCCACGCCGCGGCCGCGCAATTCGCGCAGCAGGGTGGGCCCGTCCATTTCGGGCATGACGACGTCGGACACGATGAGATCGACCGGGCCGTGCTCGGCGATCACGTCCAACGCCTCGACGCCCGAGGCGGCTTCGAGGACGGTGTAGCCGCGTTGTGCCAGAGCGCGCGCGCCGAAGGCCCTGACGGCCTCTTCGTCTTCGACGAGAAGGATCGTGCCGGCGCCCGTCATGTCGGCCGCGGCCTTCGGCTTGTCCTCGCGGATCTCGACCGCGACGGGCTTCTCGGTTTCGATGTGCCGCGGCAGGAGAATGCGGAAGGTCGTCCCCTCTCCCACCCGGCTGTCGCACAGCACGAAGCCGCCCGACTGCTTCACGAAGCCGTAGACCATGGACAGGCCGAGCCCGGTCCCCTTGCCCACTTCCTTTGTCGTGAAGAACGGCTGGAAGATCTTGTCGAGCACCTCGGGCGGGATGCCGGAGCCGGTATCCTCGATCTCGACGAGCACATAGTCCGCCGCCGGCACGGACGCGTCGCCGAGGCCCGCGCATTCCTCGGCCGACAGATTGCGCGTCCGGATTCCGAGCCGCCCGCCGTCCGGCATGGCGTCGCGCGCATTCACGCCGAGATTGAGAATGGCCTGCTCGAACTGCGCGGGATCGGCCATCACCGGCCAGAGATCGCGCCCGTGGCGGATCTCGATCGGGATCTTCTCCCCGAGCAGGCGCCGGAGGAGGTTCGAAACGTCCGACACCATGTCCGTCAGCTGGACGACCTGCGGCCTCAGCGTCTGGCGGCGGGAGAAGGCGAGCAGCTGCCGCACGAGCCCCGCGGCACGCGTCGCATTCTGCTTGATCTGCATGATGTCCTGGAAGGACGGATCCGTCGGCCGGTGGCTGACCAGCAGAAGATCCGCATATCCCAGAATGCCTTGCAGAACGTTGTTGAAGTCATGCGCGATGCCGCCCGCAAGCTCGCCGACGGCCTGCATCTTCTGCGCCTGCGCGAATTGGGCTTCGAGCGCCCGCTGTTCGGAGGTGTCGATGGCGTAGACGATCGCCGCCTCGCGCGATTCGTCGGGAAGCGCGTCGACGCCCGTCACGAAGAGCCGTGCGGAACGCTCGCTCTCGATCAGAGCGAGGTCGAGCGCACGGCTCCCGCCGCGATTGGTTGACGCCTCGCGGATCGCCTCCAGCATCGCGTCGCGCTCCGCGGGCGCGAGGATGGCGAGGATGTTCCGGCCTTCGGCACCGTCGAGCACGGCGCCGTGGACATGGGCGAAACGGGCATTCGCCCGCACGATGCCGCCCTCCCCGTCGACCGTGGCGATCGCGATGGGCGCATTGTGGAAGAAACGGAAGAAGCGGACTTCGGCCGCGCGTTGCGCTTCGAGCCCCTCGGGCCGCGAGGCGCGGTCGAGCACGAGCGTCCGCGAGGCGCCGGGCATGCCGTCGGCTCCGAAGGCGACGCGATGCACGAGGCGGACGGGCAAGGCCGTGCCGTTGCGGCGACGGAAATCGATGTCGATGGTCTGGGTCCGCACCTCGCCCGGCGCGCCGTGCGGATTGCGCAGAAGCGCGCCGGTCTCGCCCAGCACCAGCTGCTCGAGCATCATGCCGCCCGCGCCCACCTCGGCCAGATCCTGCTCCAGCCAGCCCGCCAGCGTCGCGTTCATATAGGCGATGACGCCCGCGGGCGTGACGGAGAGGAAGCCCGCGGGCGCGTGATCGAGATAGTCGATCGCGTGTCGCAGTTCCTGAAAGACGTTCTCCTGCCGCTCGCGCTCGCGGGTCACGTCCGCCACGTTCCAGAGGGCGGCCCGCCGCAGCCCGGCACGCGGAAGCGGCGAGACGCGGACGCGGTACCAAGCGACGCCCGAGGGACCGTCGAGCGGCGGAGAGAGCCTGATTTCCTCGCTCGCGGTCCGGCCTTCGCGCGCGCCTTGCGACAGCCTGTAGATCGCCTCCGAAACGTCCGCGCCGCCCGCGAAGAGACGCTCGACATTCGGCAGATCGCCGGCCGCACCCGTGCGGCCCGCCAAGCGCATATAAGCGGGGTTGGCGTAGATCACGCGCCCGATCGTCTCGACGGCCGCGAAGCCCTCGGCGGAAGCGTCGATCATCTCCTTCGTGACGTCGTGGCGCCGCCGCTTCCAGGAGGGTTCGAGGAAGCCCGTGGCGAAAGCGAAGAGCGCGAAGACCCCGGCCACGGCGAGCACTGCCAGAAAACCGGTGATGTAATGCTGCATGCGCTCGTCGGAGACGAAGGAGAGCGCGACGGCGCCGCCGACGAGGACGCCCGCAAGTCCCACGAGCAACGCCGGACTGCCCTGCCGGTGCGACCGGTCGACCGCGATGTCGGCAGTGCTGTCGTCCATCGATGCCCCGTTGCGGCGGGCGCGGTATCGGGTCCGGCCGTCCGACTGCAAGAAACGAAACCTGCTTCAGGCATGTTACCTGAGCGAGTCCCACCGCAAAGTAAAGGCGATGTGCACGAGGCGGGAGCGCGGCTTGACGGCATCGCCCTCGCCCTTGATGAACAGGAGAAGCGTCCCTTCCGACGCGGACAGCGGAACAGCGGAACAGCGCCATGGAGCCGACGATGCCGGGACCGACGGTTTGGATGATCGCCTTCGGAGCGCTCGCCGCGGCGATCGTCGTTCTGATCGTCCTGCTCCGCGGGCGCAGCCGGCGGGCGGAACGCGACGCCGTGCGCGGCCAGAGGATCTCCGTGGTCGAGACCCGCGAGATCGATGAGGAGCGGCGCCTCGTCATCGTGCGCTGCGACGGGGCCGAACATCTTCTCCTCGTCGGCGGCGGGGCGGACATTCTCGTGAAGGCCGACCTTCCGCGCGCCGAGCCCCGCGTCGCATTCCCCGCTCCCGAGCCCGCCGCCCTCGCCGTGCGGCCCGCCGAGAGGTCCCCGGCGCCCGCGGTCCCCGGCCCGGATCGTTTCGCGATGCCTCAGCCGCCGCTCGCCGGGCGCCCGGAACCCGAGATCGTGCCGGAGCCGCCCCGGACCGTGCAGGCCTTCGCCCCTGCGCGCATGACGCCCCCGGCCGTCGCGCCCGATCCCGTGCAGGAAACCCAGGCCGCCATCGCGCGCGCAGAAAGCCCCGATGCGGCGCCGCAGGAGCCGGATTTCACGGAAATGACTCGGAAGCTGGAAGAGGCACTGAAGCGGACGGCCGCCGTGCGTCCGCCCGGTCAGCCCGAGCCCCGCATCGAACCGGTCGTCGCGGAACCTTCCGCGCCGCAGCCCGGCAAGGCCGCCGATCCGTTCGAAGACGAAATCCGCAGGCTTCTCGGCCGGGAACCCGGCCGCGGCTGAACCGGCTCACGCCGGAGCGAAAACGAAAAAGCCCCCGCGAACGGGGGCTTTTTCGTTTCTGCCGGGCGTGACGCTCAATCGTCGCGGTAGACGCGCTCGTTGCGCTCGTGCCGCTCCTGCGCTTCGAGCGACAGCGTGGCGATCGGCCGGGCTTCGAGACGACGCAGCGAGATCGGATCGCCGGTTTCCTCGCAATAGCCGTAGGTGCCGTCGTCGATGCGGGAGAGCGCCGCGTCGATCTTGGCGATCAGCTTGCGCTGACGATCACGGGCGCGCAGTTCGATCGCCCGGTCCGTTTCGGACGAGGCGCGATCCGCGAGGTCCGGATGATTCTCGTTCTCGCTCTGCAGTGCGACGATCGTCTCGCGCGCCTCGCGGAGGATCTCCTCCTTCCAGTCGAGGAGCTTGCGGCGGAAATACTCCCGCTGACGCTCGTTCATGAAGGGTTCGTCATCGGTAGGACGATAGGATTCGTCCAGGATGACCTTGGATGTGATGATTTTTCCGACTGCCGCCGTCATTGTCTCCTGCCGGTCGGGCCCCCCTTGAAGTGGCGCGGACTATAGCGATCGGTTCAACCGGTCGCAACGACCCGAAATGCTCGAATCCCGTGCAGTCTTTACGTCCTTCGACGGATGCTCCGCCCGGGTGCGGAGGCATAACGAAAGGTCGCGCCCAAGGTTCCGCCGAAAACGCGATTCAGCGCCGTTTTTCCGCGGTCTCGTCCTCGTTCGCGCCGAAAAGCCCGCCCGCCACATCGGTGAGGCCGGGGCGTCGAAGCGCGTCGAAAGGAAGCGGCCGGCACATGTCGAGCGCGGCCAGACCCACGCGTGCGGTGAGCAGTCCGTTCAGGACGCCCTCGCCGAGACGCGCGGAGATTCTCGCGGCGAGACCGTGCCCGACGACCTGTTGGACCAGCGAATCACCGACCGCGATTCCCCCGGTGAGCGCGAGATGCGACGCGACCGCCCGCAGGATGCGGAGAAACCCCGCCGCGCCCGGCCGCGCTCCGTAGACGAGCGAGATGTCGCGGACGAGGCGGAGCGCTTGGGCGGCGACGATCACGACGTCGAGGAGCGCGCGCGGTGCCACCGCCGTGGCCAAGGACACGCGGCGGGCCGCGACGGCGATCGCTGCGGCCGCGCGCGCGTCGAGATCGGGCATCAGACGCCGTTCGCACAGGCGCACGAGATCCGCACCGTCGATGATGTCGTGCCGCGTTTCGGCGAGGGCCGCCCGCCCGGCCGCCGTTTCGGGTCGCCCGGCGTAAAGCTCCATCAGCTCGGCCGTCACGGCCAGCCCGGCGTCCCTATCGTCGTCGATCAGCGTGCGGGCGGCGCGCTCGCGCAGCTTTTCGATGTCGGCCGCGCGCCGGATCGCGCGGATCTCGCGCAGGGCGAGGCCGAAGGCGCCGAGCAGGGCGAGCGCGGCGAGCACGGCCGCGGACCAGCCCAGCAGGGGCGACCGCGTCCCAAGATCGCGCACGAAGCCTTCGATGCTCGTGGCCAACCAGAGGCCGAAGAGCCCGACCAGAGCGCCCGACAGTATGCTCCCGAACGGAACGCCGCGACGGCGTGGCGGCACGATGACCGCCTGATCCGACGGCTCGACCGTTTCCGGTGCGAGCCGGATCAGGACGCCCGGGTCGTCCGGACTGAAAGCGCGCGGCCTGCGATTCATGCGAGGCGATCCCCCACGAGGAATTCCATCACCCGATCGAGGCGGATATGGGACGGACCCTGCCCCGGCTCGCGGAGCGGGGGACGGAAGCGCACGAATCTGAGCTTCCCTTCGGTCGCACCTCCCCGCAGCGCTTCGGCAGGATCCTGCGGCAGCTCGCCGGGATCGACCGCGGCCTCCTCGTCCCCGTCGAAGATCCGGCCGTCGATCGCCTCTCCCTTTTCGGGAATGCCGACCACTGCGGGCCAATCGCGGCCGCCGCTGCGCACCATGGCCTCGCGGGTGGCGCGGACCGACGCCAAAGCGGCGGTGGCCACCACGGCGCCCTCGACTTCCGCCTTTCTCGAGGACCGCTCGACGACGGCGCGGAGCACCGCCTCGAGGCGGTCGTGGTCCTGATGGTGCAGCAGATCGGCCTTCGTGGCCGCGAAGAGCACCTTTTCGATGCGCGGGCGGAAGATGCGCGACAGCAGGGAATTGCGCCCCGGCCGCAGCACCGCGAGAACGTCGCGCAACGCGGTTTCGAGATCGCGCACGGCTTCCGGGCCCGCATTCAGCGCCGAGAGGAGATCGACGAGAACGATCTGTCGGTCGAGCCGGGCGAAGTGATCCCGGAAGAACGGGCGGACGACCTCTTCCACATAAGCGTCGTAGCGGCGCGCCATCACGTCGCCGAACGAGCCCTCGGGCCGGACGCCCTCCCCCGGGGCGAGCGGCGCGAAGGTCAGGGCGGGCGAGCCCGCAAGATCGCCCGGCATCAGGAACCGGCCGGGAGGCAGAGCCGAAAACCCGTAGGGCTCGGAGCGGGCGGCGAGCAGCGCCGTGCGGAACAGTTCCGCGGCAGAACGCGCCGTCGGTTCGGAGAAGGGTGCGGCGGGGTCGATGCGGGCGGCGAAGGCACGATATTCGCCGAAAAGCACCGCCCGGCGCCCCGTCGAGGCGATCGCCAGCGTTTCCGCCGCCCATTCCCGGTAGGACCGATCCAGCAAAGCCAGATCGAGGAGCCACTCGCCGGGGTAGTCGACGATGTCGAGGGTCAGTTTGCGCGCACCCGGCAGCCACGCGGTCGCGCTTTCGAAGGACAGCTCGAGCCGCAATTCGGAGATCCGGTCGGTCGAGGTCGGCCAGCGACGGTCTTCGGCGGTGAGAGCCGCGAGGTGCTCCTCATAAGCGAAGCGCGGCACGGCCGGATGCGGCTGCTCGACGATGCGCGCGCCGCCGATCCGCCCTTCCGAACCCGCCCGGAACACCGGAAGCCGCGCCCCGGTGACGAGTGCATGGACGAGTGCGGTGATGAACACCGTCTTGCCGGAGCGGGACAGGCCGGTCACGCCGAGCCGGAGCACGGGATCGCGCAGCGCGGACGCGGCATCGGCCGCCGCCCGGAGCGAAATACCCGCCTCGAAGGCGAGTTCGGAAATCAGCCCGCGACGCCGCACGCCCCTCAGGCGCTCCCGTCGCGGGGCACGCGGAACCGGTCGAGCCGTGCGGAGCGATGCTCGGCTTCGCTCCAGCGCTCGCAGGGGAAGTCGAGAACGGCGAGGCCCGCCGTCGGGTACTTCTGCTGCATCCGCGCGAAGGCGTAGCGGTCGCCGTGCGAGACGAGCGTGCGCGCGAGATCCTCGATCCCGGGATTGTGGCCGACGATCATCAGGCAGGCCACGTCGTCGCGCGTCGAGCGCACGAGGTCGAGAAGCCGCCGCTCGTCCGCCTGATAGATCGCGCTCGCGAATTCGGCCGGCACGTCGGAAAGGAAGGTCGAGGCCGTCTCCCATGTCCGGCGCGTGCGCAGCGCGGGCGACACGAGAACGAGGTCGGGCAGCAGCATCTCGTCGGCGCAATAGCGGCCCATCTCGCCGGCCTCTTCCAGCCCCTTCGGCGAAAGATCGCGCTCGGGATCGGGAGCGGCTCCGTGCGGAACGGCTTCGGCGTGACGGAACAGGATGAGGCGGCGCATGGAGGGAAGCTAGGGAGCCGTGGCCGCGCCCGCAAGCGCCCCGTGGGCGGACCTCGGGCCTCCGTCGTTCTCGTTTCCGATCCGTTCCCCTTCCTTCGCGCGGCGTGCGATAGTACGCCTCGCGCGAATCAGAAGACCGGACCGATGGCCGACAGCGACGATCTCTTCGGCGGCAATGCCGCCCGCAGCCTGCCCGAGGCGGAGGCCCCCAAGGCCAAGGCACGCGTGCCCGCCGGCGGCACCCCGGGCGAAGCGGGCTATACGGCCGCGGCCATCGAGGTGCTGGAAGGGCTCGAGCCCGTCCGTCGCCGTCCCGGCATGTATATCGGCGGCACCGACGAAAAGGCGCTGCATCACCTTTTCGCCGAGGTCATCGACAATTCGATGGACGAGGCGGTAGCCGGACACGCCACGGTCATCACGGTCGAGCTCGACGCCGAAGGCCGGCTCTCCGTCACGGACAACGGCCGCGGCATTCCCGTCGATCCGCACCCCAAATTCCCCGACAAGTCCGCGCTCGAAGTCATCATGACGACGCTGCATGCGGGCGGAAAATTCGACTCGAAGGTCTACGAGACCTCGGGCGGCCTGCACGGCGTCGGCATCTCGGTCGTCAACGCGCTTTCCGATCTTCTCGAAGTCGAGGTCGCGCGCGGGCAGCAGCTCTACCGTCAGGTGTTTTCGCGCGGCCTGCCGGTCACGGGGCTGGAGACGCTCGGACGCGTGCTGAACCGCCGCGGCACGAAAGTGCGCTTCAAGCCCGATGCGGAGATCTTCGGCGACAAGGCGAGGTTCGATCCTGCCCGCCTGTTCCGCATGGCGCGCTCCAAGGCCTATCTGTTCGGCGGCGTCGAGATCCGCTGGAATTGCGACCCCGCGCTCGTCGCCGGCACGGACGTTCCGGCCGAAGCGGTTTTCCGGTTCCCCGGCGGTCTGCGCGACTATCTCGCCCGCGAAATCGAGGGGCGCAATCTCGTCGCCGATCAGATCTTCTCCGGCAAGATCGACAAGGACGGCGGCCACGGTTCTCTCGAATGGGCCGTCATCTGGCTCGGCAGCGGGGAAGACGGCTTCGTCAATTCCTACTGCAACACCATTCCGACGCCCGAGGGCGGCACGCATGAGCAGGGTCTGCGCATCGCGCTGCTCCGCGGCCTGCGCGACCATGCCGAGCGCCTTGGCCAAGCCAAGCGCGCGGCGAACGTGACCGGCGACGACGTGATGGCGACGGCGGCGGGCATGCTGTCGGTCTTCATCCGCGAGCCGGAATTCCAAGGCCAGACGAAGGACAAGCTCGCGACGCTCGAAGCGTCCCGCATCGTGGAGAACGCCGTCCGCGACGCGTTCGACCATTGGCTCGCCGCCTCCCCGTCCCAGGCGACGAAGCTTCTCGATTGGGTGATCGAGCGCGCCGACGAGCGGCTGCGCCGCCGCGCCGAGAAGGAAGTCCAGCGCAAGACCGCCGTGCGCAAGCTGCGCCTGCCCGGCAAGCTCGCCGACTGTTCGAACGCCGGCACCGCGGGCTCGGAACTCTTCATCGTCGAGGGCGACTCGGCGGGCGGCTCGGCCAAGCAGGCGCGCGACCGGCAGACGCAGGCGGTGCTGCCTCTGCGCGGCAAGATCCTCAACGTCGCCAACGCGACGCGCGACAAGCTGGCCGCGAACCAGCAGCTTCAGGATCTGATGCAGGCCTTGGGCTGCGGCACGGGCACGCAATACCGCCCCGAAGATCTCCGCTACGAGAAGGTCATCATCATGACCGACGCGGACGTGGACGGGGCGCATATCGCCTCGCTGCTGATCACCTATTTCTATCGGCAGATGCCGAAGCTCATCGACGGCGGCCACCTCTTCCTCGCGGTGCCGCCGCTCTACCGTCTCAGCCACGGCGGCAAGACCGTCTACGCCCGCGACGACGCCCACAAGGACGAGCTCATGAAGACCGTCTTCAAGGGCAAGTCGAACATCGAGATCGGGCGCTTCAAGGGCCTCGGCGAAATGATGCCCGCCCAGCTGAAGGAAACCACCATGGACCGGCGCAAGCGCACGCTTCTGCGCGTCGAGGTGGACAGCGAGGACCGGCTCGACACGGCCGCGGTGGTGGAACGGTTGATGGGCAACAAGCCCGAAGCGCGCTTCAACTTCATTCAGGAACGCGCTGAATTCGCCAAGGAATTGGTGGATCTGTAAGGCGCCCCTCGCCCGTCGTTGCGAGCGCAAGCCTAGCAATCCGGTTTCCCCGCTTCGACGCCGCACTCCGCCTCTGAAGGTGGATTGCCGCGTCGCTTCGCTCCACGCAATGAAGAGCTCTACCGCGTCAGCACGGCCCTGCAGGCCGCCGGCAGATCCGCTAGTTTCAACGGCGGGCGGGGCTTGGAGGGCTTCGGGTGCAGCGCCTCGTCGGTGAACCACCAGTCGAGCGAGGCATCGCAGCCGTCGCCGCGCGGCGGGCCGTCCTGCGCGACGCAGTCGGATGCGTCGGCCGGACAGGCGAGCCGGACATGGAGGTGGTAATCATGCCCCCAGATCGGCCGCACCTTACCCAACCATGAGCGATCCGGGCCCGCGCTGCGGCAGAGCTCTTTCTTGATCGCGGCATTGACGAAGACTCGTTCGGCCGCGGGCTCGCGTGCCAGCATCCGCACGAGGGAGAGATGCGCCGGGGTCCAGCGGTCGGGCGCAACATCGAGCCCGTCGTCGCGGACCATCTTCACCGCCGACATCGTTTCCCGCTCCTCACGGGAAAGCCGGCGCGTCGGCATCGGGGTGAGCCAGAGATCGACGTCGAGGCCGAGTTGGTGCGAGGCGTGGCCGGTCAGCATGGGCCCTCCCCGCGGCTGGCTGATGTCGCCGACGAGCAGACCGGGCCAGCCGGTCTCGGCCGGAACGGCCTGCGCCATGCGCGTGAGGAAGGCGATCGTCTCGGGATGGCCCCAGGCGCGATTGCGCGAGGGCCGCATCACTTGCCAGTTCGGGCCGTCCGCCGGCAGCTCGACGGCGCCTTGGAGGCAGCCCTTGGAATAGAAGCCGATCGGATCCGCACGCCCCGGACTGCCGCTCCCGGCTCGCCCGAAGAAGTCTTTCGCGGGCAGGTTCGGATCGGTCACGACGACGGGGCCCGTCGGCCGGACAGCCCGGGGGTCGCCGGGGGTCTGGGCGAGCGCCGGCGCTGCAAGTGCTACGAAAGCAAGCGTCAGAAGCCGACCCGCGACGCGCCGCATGTCAGGCGAGGAAGCGGGAGAGCGCCGCATTGACCGCCTCGGGCCGCTCCAGCGTTGAGAGGTGCCCGCATTCGGGGACGATGATCAGTTCCGCGCCCGGTATCGCGTCGGAAATCTCACGCGCGACCTCGACGGGCGTGATCACGTCCTCCGCCCCGACCAGCATCAGGGTCGGAACGCGGATCGCAGAAAGCGAAGGTCGCGAATCCTCGCGGGCGATGATCGCCCGTTGCTGGCGCTCGAAGGCCTCAGCCCCGGTGTCCTCCAGCATGCGGAAGACGACCTCTTCGAGCGCCGCATCGGCGAAACGGGAGGGATGGACGGAGCGCTCCCACGACAGCGCATGAACATCGCGCAGCCGACCCGCATGGGCGATCTCGATCAGGCGCAGGCGGCGCTCGGTCGCCTCGGGGATCTCGGGGCGCGCCGTCGTATCGAGAAGGGCGAGACGCGTGACCCGCTCGGGCGCGCGCCGCATGATCTCGAACGCGATGTAGCCGCCCATCGAAAGCGCCGCCAGCGAGAAGCGCTCCGGAGCGCCCGCGAGGAAACGGGCCGCGATGGCCCCGATGGAATCATCGCGCAGATGATCGACGACGACTATGTCGCGCGCCTTACCGAGCGGGGCCTGGGGCGCGTAGAGCTCGGCCGTGCAGGCCAGACCGGGGATGAAGACGATCGGTTCGGACATCCGGGATTCCCGCGAAAGCCGGCCTGCCGAATCGCGCAGACCGTGCGTTTCATTGACTTGTGCGAATTTCTCCCTATGGTGCAACGCGCTCGTAAGAGCTTTTTTCGAGGCGCTTCCGCCTCGGCCCCTTCCAAATGACGCGAGCGCATCGGCGCCGTCCGGCCGCATCGAGGGCGGCAACCCGTATGACATTCGACGAACTCGGACTGAGCGACAAAGTCCTCGAGGCGGTCAAAGCCTCCGGATACGACACCCCCACCCCCATTCAGGCGCAGGCGATCCCGCAGGTGCTGGCTCGCCGCGACGTGCTGGGCATCGCCCAGACGGGAACCGGCAAGACGGCCGCCTTCACGTTGCCGATGCTGACGGTTCTCGAGCAGGGCCGCGCACGGGCACGCATGCCGCGCACGCTGATCCTTGAACCGACGCGGGAACTCGCCGCGCAGGTGGAGGAGAGCTTCACGAAATACGGCGCCGGCCAGAAGCTGTCGGTCGCGCTGTTGATCGGCGGCGTCTCCTTCGGCGATCAGGACATGAAGATCACGCGCGGCGTTGACGTGCTGATCGCGACGCCCGGCCGCCTGCTCGATCATATCGAGCGCGGCAAGCTGCTGCTCACCGGCATCGAGGTCCTCGTGATCGACGAAGCCGACCGCATGCTCGACATGGGCTTCATCCCGGATATCGAAAAGATCTGCCGTATGGTGCCCTTCACCCGGCAGACGCTGTTCTTCTCCGCGACGATGCCGCCCGAGATCCAGCGCCTCACCGAGACCTTCCTGCACAACCCGGTGCGGATCGAGGTGGCGCGCCAGTCGACCACGGCATCCACGATCACGCAGCGCCTCGTCGCCTCGCAGCCGCAGGACTGGGCGAAGCGCGACATCCTCCGCGGCCTGATCCGCGAAGCCGAGGAGCTCAAGAACGCGATCATCTTCTGCAACCGGAAGATCGACGTTCAGGCCCTCTACAAATCGCTGAGCCGTCATGGCTTCAACGTGGCGGCGCTGCACGGCGACATGGACCAGCGCTCCCGCATGGCGGCGCTGGAAGCGTTCCGGAACGGGACCACGCAGCTCCTCGTCGCCTCCGACGTCGCCGCACGCGGGCTCGACATTCCCGACGTCAGCCACGTCTTCAATTTCGACGTGCCGCACCATGCCGAAGACTATGTCCACCGCATCGGCCGCACGGGCCGCGCGGGACGCAAGGGCGCAGCCTTCACCATCGTGACCGCCGACGACCGCAAGTCGCTGGCCGGCGTCGAAGGCCTGATCAAGACGTCCATCGAATGGCAGGGCCCCAAGCTCGACGAATTGCCCGAGCCCGAGCCCGGCGAACGTCGTGATCGCGGCGGCCGCGGCGGTCGCGGAGAACGCTCCGGCCGTGGCGGCGAGCGCGGCGGTCGGGACCGCGGGGGACGTGAGCGTCGCCCGAGCCGTTCCGAAGTGCCGGCCGAGACCGAGGTCGTCCCGACCGTTGCCGCGGAGGCCGTCGAGACGGAGACCGCCCCGCGCGAAAAGCGTCGTCCCGAACGGCGCGAGCCGCGCGAGGAAGTCGCCCGTGCGCCGCAGGAAACGCGGGGCGACGATCGCCGCCGCGAACCTCGGCGCCGCGACCGCGAGGACGACCGCGAGCCGACCCCGGTCGGCTTCGGCACGGAGATCCCGGGCTTCCTGATGCGGTCGACGAAGGGCCGCTGAAGCAAGCGTCGCTGCCAAGAAATCAAAAAGGGCCCCCGATCGATCGGGGGCCTTTATTCATTCCGTCATTGCGAGCGAGAGCGAAGCAATCCCGCTGATGCCGGACGGTCGAGCTCCGGATCGGCGCGGCATGGATTGCCGCGTCGCTGCGCTCCTCGCAATGAGGGGTTCAGGCGCCCGAAGCCGTGCGTCAGTGCGCGGGCGTGCCCATGCCGCCGGGCAGATCGGCGGGGGCCAGAGTCACGGACTCGCCGCAGCCGCAGGCGGCCGTCTGGTTGGGATTGTTGAAGACGAATTGCGACGCGAATTTCGTGGTCTTGAAATCCATCTCGGTGCCGAGAAGGAACAGGACGGCCTTCGGGTCCACGAGGACCTTCACGCCCTTCTCCTCGACCACCTCGTCGCCGGTGCGCACGTCCTCGGCGGTCTCGACCGTGTAGGACATGCCGGCGCAGCCGCCGTTGCGCACGCCCACGCGGATGCCGATCACGGGCTTGTCGCTCGCCGCCACGATCTGCCGCACCCGTTCGGCCGCGGCGTCGCTCAGCGACATGACCTTCAGTCCCGAAAGAAAGTTCATCAGGGGATCCTCGCTTCCCGCCCGGTTTCAAGGTCCGGGGCGAAACTGCCCTCAATGTAGTACGGATCCGCCGGCATTTGAACCGGCGGGTCTCACCACATGTCCAGCGCCACCCGCGCCTCGTCGGACATGCGGCTCTGGTCCCACGGCGGATCGAAAACCATCCGCACCTCGACCGACTGGACGCCCTGCACGGTCGAGACCGCATTCTCCACCCAGCCCGGCATTTCGCCGGCCACCGGGCAGCCCGGCGCGGTCAGCGTCATGTCGATCGAGACCTTCCGGTCGTCGTCGATGTCGACGCGGTAGATCAGCCCGAGTTCATAGATGTCGGACGGAATTTCGGGGTCGTACACCGTCTTGAGCGCGGCCACGATGTCGTCGGTGAGGCGGTCGATCTCTTCGGGCGGGAGCGTCGAAGGGATCGCCATGTCGGGCTTGTTGGGGCCGATTTCGGACTCGCTCATGGCACCGCACTCTCAGGAGAACAGACTCTCGGCCTTCCGAAGCGCCTCGGCGAGCCGATCCACTTCGTCCAGCGTGTTGTAGAAGGCGAAGGACGCCCGGCAGGTCGAAGTCACACCGTATCGCGCGAGCAGCGGCTGCGCGCAATGCGTGCCCGCGCGCACGGCGATGCCGGAGCGGTCGATCACCGTCGCGACGTCGTGCGCATGTGCGCCCTTCATCTCGAAGGACACGATCGCGCCCTTGTCCTTCGCCCGGCCGAAGATGCGCAGCGAGTTCATCGCGCCGAGCCGCTCCATCGCGTGGTCGCGCAGCGCGTTTTCCTGCGCGAGGATATTCTCGCGGCCGATCTTCATCATGTAGTCGACCGCCGCGCCGAGTCCGATGGCCTGCACGATGGGCGGGGTGCCCGCCTCGAAACGATGCGGCGGCTCGTTGTAGGTGACCGTGTCCTCGGTGACGACCGAGATCATCTCCCCGCCGCCGTTGAAGGGCGGGAGCGCCGCGAGCAGGTCGCGCTTGCCGTAGAGCACGCCGATGCCCGTGGGGCCGTAAACCTTGTGGCCGGTGAAGACGTAGAAATCGACGTCGAGATCGCGCACGTCCACGGGCAGATGCACCGCACCCTGGCTGCCGTCGACCATCACCGGAATGCCGCGGGCATGCGCCAGCTTCACGATCTCGCGGATCGGCGTGATCGTGCCGAGCATGTTCGACATATGCGTGATCGCGACGATCTTGGTGCGATCGGTGAGGAGCTTCTCGAACTCGTCGAGGAGGAAGTTCCCGTCCTCGTCGACCGGCGCCCATTTGATCACGGCACCGTTGCGCTCGCGATGGAAGTGCCACGGCACGATGTTGGAATGGTGCTCCATGATCGAGAGCACGATCTCGTCGCCCGGGCCGATATGCGCCCGGCCGAAGCTCGCGGCCACCGTATTGATCGCCTCGGTCGCCGACCGCGTGAAGATGATCTCGTCGGTCGAGCCGGCATTCAGGAAAGCCCGCACCTTCTCGCGCGCGTCCTCGAAGGCCTCGGTCGCGGCATTGGCGAGATAGTGCAGGCCGCGATGGACGTTCGCGTATTCGTGCTCGTAGGCATGCACCATGCGTTCGATGACGGCGCGGGGCTTCTGAGCGGACGCGGCGTTGTCGAGATAGACGAGCGGCTTTCCGTAGACCGTCTTCGACAGAATCGGGAAATCGGCTCGGACGGCTTCGACGTCGAAGGGTCGGGTCATTTCGGGTCCTCGGTCCCTCCCCGCCCCATACGGCCGGAGAGGTCGCCCCAGCGGGGCGCGGCGGAGGGGCGCGGGACGCGCCCCTTCCGGTGTCAGCGCGCCTTGAGCCAGGCTTCGACCAGACCTTCGAGCGTCTCGCGGACGCCGTCATGCCCGATCGATTCCAGTGCCTCGCCGACGAAGGCGGCGAGCATCAGCGCCTCGGCCTCGGCCTTCGGCAGGCCGCGCGCACGCAGATAGAACAGGAGGTCCTCGTCGAGAGCGCCCACCGTCGCGCCATGGCCGCAGGCCACGTCGTCGGCATAGATCTCGAGCTCGGGCTTGTTGTTCATCGTCGCGTCGTCGGAGAGCAGGACGGCGCGGCTCATCATCTTGCCGTCCGTCTTCTGCGCCTCGGGCCGCACGAGGATCATGCCCTGGAACACGCCGGTGGCCTGCCCGTCGAGCACATGGGCGAACATCTCGCGGCTCGCGCAGTTCTCGACGGCATGATCGACGAACAGCGTCGTGTCGGCGTGCCGCTTGCCTTTGAGCAGCGAGGCGCCCGAGACCGTCGCGGTCGAATGCTCGCCCGCGAAGCGGAAGAACACCTGATGCCGGGCGGCCGCGGGGTTGGTGACGAAGTTGAAGGTCCTCAGATTCGCCTCGCCGCCGAGAACGACGCCGAGGGAAGACACGTCCACCGCCGCATCGCCGTGCGCGTTGATGCGGATATGGTCCACGGTCGTCGCGTCGCCCGCGAAGATCTCGACCACCTCGTTCGCCTGATGGGCGACGCCGTCGGCCGACAGATGCGTCTCGATCAGCGTGACCGAAGCGCCCTTGCCGATCTCGATCAGCGCGCGCGGATAAACGGCCGAAGCATTGCCCACCGTCACGAAGCGGAGCGCGATCGGACGTTCCACCGCGGTGCCGGGCGCGACGGTCAGGATGGCGCCGCCCGCGACGAAGGCCGCGTTGAGCGACAATGCCGCATCATCGGCCGCGGCCGCACGGCCCATGCGCTCGACGACGAGCGGATGACCCGAGCCGAGGGCCTCTCCGAGATCGACGACCGACACGCCCGCCGGCAGAGCGCCGAGATCGGAGAGCGAGGGCGCGAAGCGGCCGTTGACTACGGTCACGTTCGCAGCACCGAAATCGGGCAGGCCCGCGAGAAGCGCCTTCGCGATCGCGAGATCGGCTTCGGTCGGCACGGCCGCGATCGGGGCGGCCTCGCGCATCAGCGCGCGCAGATCGGTGTATTTCCACTTTTCGATCCGCCGATGCGGCAGACCGGTTTCCTGGAAGCGGCCGAAGGCCTGCTCGCGGAGCGTCGCCACGGCGGAGGTGCCGGGAAGCGACGCCTTCACCTCCGGAAAGCGCGACAGGATCGCGCTCTCGGCGGGGGTGCGGATGGGGGTGATGTCCGTCATGCCGCCCTCACGCCGCCAGCGTCTTGTAGTCGGCGTAACCGTTCGCCTCGAGTTCGAGCGCGAGCTCCTTGCCGCCCGACTTCACGACCTTGCCGTGCGCCATCACATGCACCGTGTCCGGCACGATGTAGTTCAGCAGGCGCTGATAATGCGTGATGACGAGGAAGGCGCGGTCGGGCGAACGCAGGGCGTTCACGCCGTCGGAGACGACCTTCAGCGCGTCGATGTCGAGGCCCGAATCCGTTTCGTCGAGAATGCAGAAGCGCGGCTCGAGCAGCGCCATCTGCAGGATTTCCATGCGCTTCTTCTCGCCGCCCGAGAAGCCGACATTCAGGCCGCGCTTGAGCATGTCCTGCGGGATGCCGAGTTTCTCCGCGCCCGCGCGCACGCGCTTCATGAAGTCGGTGGTCGCGAGTTCCTCTTCGCCGCGCGCCTTGCGCTGGGCGTTCATGGCGGCCTTGAGGAAGGTCATCGTGGCGACGCCCGGAATTTCGAGCGGATACTGGAAGGCGAGGAACACGCCCGCGGCGGCGCGCGCATCGGCCTCCATTTCGAGGATGTTCTCGCCGTCGAGCAGGATCTCGCCGTCGAGAACCTCATAGTCCTCCTTCCCGGCGATCACGTAGGAAAGCGTCGACTTGCCGGAGCCGTTCGGGCCCATGATGGCGGCGACCTCGCCCTTGTGGACGGTGAGGTTGAGGCCGTTCAGGATCTTCTTGTCCTCGATCTGAACGTGCAGGTTGCGGATCTCGAGCATGGTTTCGTGTCCTTGATGTGCGGGCCGCCGGGTCCGGTCCGCCCTCCCCCGTCCTCGACCGCCCGATGCGGAAGGACGCGGGATGCGGGAACGGCCCGACGCTTATCGAATCAGCCGACCGAGCCTTCGAGGCTGATCGAGATGAGCTTCTGGGCTTCGACGGCGAACTCCATCGGGAGCTGCTGAAGGACGTCCTTCACGAAACCGTTCACGATGAGCGCGGTCGCCTCCTCGGCGGAGAGGCCGCGCTGCATGCAGTAGAACATCTGCTCCTCGGAGATCTTCGAGGTGGTGGCTTCGTGCTCGAACACGGCCGTCGCGTTCTTCGACTCGATGTACGGCACCGTATGGGCGCCGCACTTGTTGCCGATGAGCAGCGAGTCGCAGTTCGTGAAGTTGCGCGCGTTCGTCGCCTTGCGATGCGCCGAGACAAGACCGCGATAGGTCGAGTTCGACCGGCCGGCCGAGATGCCCTTCGCGATGATCCGGCTCGTCGTATTCTTGCCGAGATGGATCATCTTGGTGCCGGAATCCACCTGCTGGCGGCCGTTCGAGACCGCGATCGAGTAGAACTCGCCGCGCGAGCCGTCGCCGCGCAGGATGCAGGACGGATATTTCCACGTGATGGACGAGCCCGTCTCGACCTGCGTCCAGGAGATCTTCGAGTTCTTGCCGCGGCAATCGCCGCGCTTGGTCACGAAGTTGTAGATGCCGCCCTTGCCCTCGCTGTCGCCGGGGTACCAGTTCTGCACGGTCGAATATTTGATCTCGGCATCGTCGAGCGCGATCAGTTCGACGACCGCGGCATGCAGCTGGTTCTCGTCGCGCTGCGGCGCGGTGCAGCCTTCGAGATAGCTCACATAGGAGCCCTCGTCGGCGATGATGAGCGTACGCTCGAACTGGCCGGTATTCTTCTCGTTGATGCGGAAATAGGTCGACAGCTCCATCGGGCAGCGGACGCCCTTGGGCACGTAGACGAAGGAGCCGTCGGTGAAGACCGCGCTGTTCATCGTCGCGTAGAAATTGTCGGTCACCGGCACGACGGTGCCGAGATATTTCCGGACGAGCTCGGGATGCTCGCGCATCGCCTCGGAGATCGAGCAGAAGATGACGCCCGCCTTGGCGAGCTCCTCCTTGAACGTCGTCACGACCGAGACGGAGTCGAACACCGCGTCGACGGCCACCTTGGAGGTCTGCACGCCCGCGAGGATCTCCTGCTCCCGCAGCGGGATGCCGAGCTTTTTGTAGGTATCGAGAATGGCGGGATCGACCTCGTCCAGCGACTTCGGCGCGGGATTGTTCTTCGGCGCCGCGTAGTAATGGATGTCGTTGAAGTCGATGGCCGGGTAGTCGACGCGCGCCCAGGTCGGTTCGCGCATGGTCTGCCACCGCCGGAACGCGTCGAGGCGCCACTCCGTCATCCACGCCGGCTCGCCCTTCTTGGACGAGATCAGGCGGACGATGTCCTCGTTGAGGCCTTTCGGAGCGACGTCCATCTCGACGTCGGTCTCGAACCCGTACTTGTACTGGTCCACGTCGATGGCGCGGACCTGTTCGACGGTCTCCTGAACCGCAGGCATCTCGTTTCTCCGTCCTCTCCGGCTACAAGGGCCGTGGGCTTGGTTGCACTAGGCGGCGCGGACGCCGCCCACGTCTTTGCGGGAACCCAAACTATTTTCGAGTTCCCGCAGAAATCGGATCACGTCCGCGCGCGACGACGTCGAGCCGTAGCTCACGCGCAGCGCGCAGGCCGCAAGTTCGGGCGCGACGCCCATGGCGACGAGCACATGCGAACGCCGCACCTTGCCCGAAGAACAGGCCGACCCGGAGGACAGCGCCACGCCCGCAAGGTCGAAACGCATCAGGGCCGTTTCCGCCGCAAACCCGGGAATCGCCAACGCCGTCGTATTCGGCAGACGCTCCGCCCCGGCGCCGAAGATCACCGCGTCGGGCGCGATGGAGCGGATACCCGCCTCCGTCTCCTCCCGCAACGCGCGGAGACGCTCCGCTTCCGTCCGCGTATCGACGAGATCGGCGGCAGCGGCGCCGAAGCCGACGATGCCCGCCGCGTTCTCGGTCCCCGCCCGGGCGCCCTGCTCCTGCCCGCCGCCGCGCAGCAGGCGGTCGCGGAGATGGATGCCGCCCGCACGAAGCACGAGCGCGCCGACGCCCTGCGGCCCGCCGAGCTTGTGCGCCGAAAGCGCCAGCATGTCGGCACCCGCCGTGGCCGCATCCACCGGGAGGCGGCCGGGGATCTGCACGGCGTCGCAATGCAGGAGCCCGCCCGCGGCATGGACCCGCAGCGCGATCTCGGGGATCGGCTGCAGCACGCCCGTCTCGTTGTTCGCGGCCTGAACCGCCACGAGGGGCCGCTCGCCCTGCGCCCGCGCTTCGGACAAGGCCGCATCCAGTGCATCGAGATCGATCACGCCGTTCCGGTCGACGCCGAGCAATGTGGTGCGATGGGCCGGGAAGCGATGCCCTTCCAGAACGCAGGGATGTTCGGTCGCGAGCACCAGAAGCCGGTCGAAACCCTTCACGCCTTCGGCGCCCGGCCGGGCTTCCAGTTCGACGGCGGGAGAGAGCGCGAGAACATTGGCCTCGGTGGCGCCCGAGGTGAAGATCACGTCGCGGGCGGATGCGCCGCACAGGGACGCCACGGCCTCGCGGGCCCGATCGATCGCGCCCCGTGCCGCGCGCCCTTCGCGATGCACCGATGAGGCGTTCCCGACCCGGCCCAGAACGGCCAGCATCGCGTCCCGCGCCGCGGGGCGCAGCGGGGCAGTCGCGTTGTGGTCGAGATAGGACCGTTCGCTCGTCATCCGATGCCTCTGTCCGCCTCCGGGAATCCGTGAGGCGCACGCTTCGAAAAGCTTGCAGCGGACCCCGTCGATCATGCTACAAGGCGCGGCCCGCACTTCCGCGCCGCCCCGGTCTTCAACCGAAGCCGCATCGCAGGCGGGGCACTTAGAATTATTCTAAGTGAATTGTGGAGCCGCGTTTGACTCAAGTCAAGGCGCGGCAGGCCTTGCCCTTTCTTTCGCGCACACGAAATGAGGTGTGCGGCAGCTTTCCGGAGTGCACATGCCCGAGGTCATCTTCAACGGTCCCGCCGGCCGTATCGAGGGGCGCTACAATCCTTCCAAGACGAAGGGCGCTCCGATCGCGGTGATCCTGCATCCGCACCCGCAATTCGGCGGGACGATGAACAATCAGATCGTCTACGCGATGTATTACTCCTTCCTGGAGCGCGGCTTTTCGTGCCTGCGCTTCAATTTCCGCGGCGTCGGCCGCAGCCAGGGCTCGTTCGATCACGGCCAGGGCGAATTGTCGGACGCGGCCGCCGCGCTCGATTGGGCGCAGGCCATGAACCCCGACGCGCGGGCCTGCTGGATCGCCGGCATCTCCTTCGGCGCGTGGATCGGCATGCAGCTTCTGATGCGTCGCCCGGAGATCGAGGGCTTCATCTCGGTCGCGGCGCCCGCGAACCGGTTCGATTTTTCCTTCCTCGCGCCCTGCCCGTCGTCCGGCCTCTTCGTGCACGGATCGCAGGACCGCGTCGCTCCGGCCAAGGACGTCATCAGCGTCATCGAGAAGGTGAAGACGCAGAAGGGCATCCAGCTCGAGCACCAGATCATCGACGGCGCCAACCACTTCTTCGAGAACAAGGTGGAGGACCTCATGGAGGTCGTGGACACCTATCTCGACAAGCGCCTCGGCCCGAAGGAGACCACGCCGCTCCTCGGTTCAGCCGTCGAGTCCTGAGATCACGCCCCCCGGCATCGGCCGGGGGACCCCCGTCGTCGTCGGGAAGCTGAGCGGCAGGCCGCGCAGCGCCCGGACGGCGAGATAGGCGAAGGCCTCCGCCTCCATCGCATCCGCCGACCAGCCGAACGCATCGGCGGTCCTGACCGGCACGCCGAGCCGTTCGGCCAGCATCCGCAGCATCGTCGGGTTCCTGGCCCCGCCCCCGCAGACGATCCAGATCGCGGGTCGTTCGGACAGATGCGGCACGACGGCCGCGACCGATCCGGCCGTCATCGCGGTGAGCGTCGCCGCCCCGTCCGCGACCGAAAGCCCGTCGATCGCCGCGAGGCTGAATGCATTTCGATCCAGAGACTTGGGCGGCTTTTCCTCAAAGAACGGGTGAGCCAGAAAGCGCGCGATCCGATCCTCCTGCACCCGGCCTTCCGCCGCCGCGCGTCCGTCAAGATCCACCGCTTCGCCGGTGCGCGCGAGCATGAAGTCGTCGAGGAGCGCATTGCCCGGCCCGGTATCGCAGGCGAGCGGATCCCGGCCCTGCAAAACCACCGTCACATTGCCGACTCCTCCGAGATTGAGCACGGCGACGGACGCTTCGGGGAGCGTCCCCGCATCGATCGCCGCTTCGACCAATGCGCGATGATAGACGGGGACCAGCGGCGCGCCCTGCCCTCCGGCAGCGACGTCCGCCGCGCGGAAGTCGTGAACGACCCTCAGGCCGATCCGACGCGCGAGGGCCGCGCCGTCACCGATCTGCACCGTGAGCCGCCTTTCCGGCCGGTGCAGCACCGTCTGCCCGTGAAACCCGACGACGGACACCCGGTCGCGCGCGATGCCCGCCGTCCCGAGCAGCGTCTCGACGGCCTCGGCATGCGCCTCTCCGATCATGCGCTCCGCTTCCCCGAGCCGACCGGGCCGGGCGGTCCTGTCGGGCAGGTCCGCCGCATCGACGAGGGCGGCGCGCAGAAGCGTCCTTTCGGCCTCGGAATAGGGCCGGAAGGTCGCGGGTCCGCGACGGACGATGCGTGCGCCGTCGGTTTCGAGCGCAGCCGCATCGACCCCGTCCATCGAGGTGCCGGACATGAGGCCCAAGGCGAGTTGAACGGGCATTGGGAGGGCTCCGCGACCGAATCCGCCGTGAGCCTACACGATGCTCGGGGCGGCGTTGCATCCCCCCGCCTTTGCCCCTAAACCTCGCGCCCGCAAGAGGTCACCGCCATGTCCACGACGTTCAAGCCGAAGTCCGACTTCCTCCGCGTGCTCATCGAGCGCGGCTACGTGCATCAATGCTCGGATTTCGAGGGACTGGACGCCAAGGCGAAGGCGGGCGAGGCGACGACCTATATCGGCTTCGACGCGACCGCGAAGTCGCTGCATGTCGGCTCGCTCGTGCAGATCATGATGCTTCGCTGGCTGCAGAAGACCGGCAACAAGCCGATCCCGCTGATGGGCGGGGGCACCACCATGGTGGGCGACCCCTCCGGCCGCGACGAATCCCGCAAGGTGCTGACGCCCGCGGACATCGAGGCCAACAAGGCGGGCATCCGCAGCGTCTTCGTCAAGTTCCTGACCTTCGGCGACGGCGCCACCGACGCCGTGATGGTCGACAATGCCGAATGGCTCCTGAAGCTCAATTACGTCGAGTTCCTGCGCGAGGTCGGCAGGCACTTCTCCGTCAACCGCATGCTCTCGATGGATTCCGTGCGCATGCGCATCGAGCGCGAGCAGGAGCTGTCCTTCCTCGAATTCAACTACATGTGCCTGCAGTCCTACGACTTCGTCGAGCTGCACAAGCGCTACGGGATCGTGCTGCAGATGGGCGGCTCGGACCAGTGGGGCAACATCGTCTCGGGCATCGATCTCGGCCGCCGCATGGGCACCGGGCAGCTCTACGCCCTCACCTCGCCCCTTCTGACCACGGCCTCCGGGGCCAAGATGGGCAAGACGGCCGCGGGCGCCGTATGGCTCAACGCGGACATGCTGAGCCCCTATGATTACTGGCAGTTCTGGCGGAACACCGAAGACGGCGACGTCGGCCGCTTCCTGAAGCTCTTCACCGAACTGCCGCTCGACGAGATAGCGCGTCTCGAAGCGCTCGGCGGGTCGGAGATCAACGAAGCGAAGAAGATCCTCGCCAACGAGGCCACGGGCCTTCTCCACGGCCGCGAGGCGGCGGAGCGCGCGGCGGAGACGGCCCGCAAGACCTTCGAGGAAGGCGTCGCGGCGGACACGCTGCCGAGCATCGAGGTGCCGCGCGCGGAGATCGACGCCGGATACGGCGTGCTCGGCGCCTTCGTCGCCGCAGGTCTCGTCGCCTCGAACGGCGAAGCGCGCCGTCAGGTGAAGGGCGGCGGTCTGCGCGTCAACGACGCGCCCGTCACCGACGAACGCGCCGTCATTACCGCTGCCGATCTCAACGCGGACGGCGCGGTGAAGCTGTCGCTCGGCCGCAAGCGGCACGTGCTGCTGCGCCCCCGCTGATCCGCCTTATCGGGCGGGCTGAGCGGGTCGGGTTTCCGGCACGGGCGCGGGGGGAACAGGCGCTTCGGCGGGACCGCCGACGCCGAAGAATTTCCGCAGGAACCCGGGCGCGACGGCCGACAGCGGATTGTAGGCGACGACGGGATTGGCGGGACTGCCCGTGATCCGGAAATTGACCGCGAAGAGCCCCTCATTGGGGCCGCCGAACAGCAGCGCGCCGAAGAGCGGCACCTTGTTCGGGATATTGTTGAGGCCGTAGGCCGGAACGAAGGTGCCGGTCAGGTCCACCTTGTCGCGGGCGAAATCGACCTTTCCTTCCAGCGTTCCGCCGATCACCGCTCCCAGCATCACGCCGTCGGACAAAGTCAGCACGCCGTCGCGGCCGCGACTGAACTCGACGCGCAGTTTCGAGAACCCGACATTCGCGGCATCGTCGACGAGCGAGCGTCCCGCCGGATTGGCGGAGGAGCGCGCTACACCGGCCAGCGCGGGATCGTTTCTGAGCGTGAAGTTCTGGACGACGATCAGACCCGTCAGGGGGTCGGCCTGCGGCGAGATCTGAAGCAGCAGCGCGCCGCCCGTCATGCGGCGATAGAGGTCGACATAGCGCAGGAAGGCCCCCGCGTCGGCGCTCTCGATCACGATGGCGGGCGCGCCGGTTTCCGAGCGCGCCATCTGCCCTGCGACCGGAGCACGTCCGAGACGGCCCGCGAGGCGGAAGTCGCGCACGTCGCCGCCGCGCGTCGTCAGCTTCAGATCCGCGGCGGTCATCGCCTCGCTGGCGAAACCCTGCATGGACGCGGCCTTCAGATCGACGTCGAGATCCCCGTAGGAAAGCCCCCCGCCTCCCGACCCCGTCGGGCCGAAGACGGATTTCAGGAAGGGCCGCGCATCGAGCGATTGCGCCCGCACCGACAGTCGCGTGCCGTTCTGCATCCGCTCCAGTTCGACCTTCATGTCGTCGCCGGTCGAGAGCCTGACCTGGGAGAGCCGGGCCGTATTCAACGTTCCGTCGGACGTGATCTCGCCGTCGCCCTTCACGAGAAAGCCGCCGCCGCCGTCGAGTGCAAAATCGATCAGCTCGAACCGGTCCTCGGTGAGCGGCCGCACCCGCAGCGTCGCCTTGGAGGCGCGGCCCGCAGGCTTCGCCCAGGTCGGCAGAAGTCCCGTCACCGCCGCCTTGGTCAGGTCGATCTCGACCGCGAGCCCGTTGCGCGCGGAACCCTCGCGGGCCGTGACGCGCATGGAGACCGGACCGGAGATCTGGCCGGCGGTCTTCAGACCGCGCTTCGTGCGCACGGAATCGTCGATCGTCAGCTGCACCGCATAGGTCGGCTCCGCCCCGCCCGCCGGACGGGCATAGTCGAAATTCGCGGGAATGCCGCCGATGCGGCCTTCGCCCTTGGCGGTCAGACGACCCCCGTCGAAGGCGAAGGACAGTTCGGGCGATTCGAGGCGCTCCTTGCCGACGGCACCGTCCCAAGCGAGGGCCTTGATCGTCCCGCGCGCGGCCACACGCACTTCGGCGGGAGCGATGCCCTTGCGCAGAGGCATGTCGACGGTTACGGCCGCGTCGACGGTTCCCTTGATCTTGTCCGCTTCGGGGATCTGCGGACCGGTGAAGTCCCGCAGGGCGTCCCCTCTCAGCACGGCGGCCGTGTTGTCGGCCCCGCCGCGAAGGCGGAACGAGATCGCGGCCTGCGGCGGCACGGCGGACGTGTCGTCGATCCGGAAATGTCCCTCGGACAGCGCGAGCCCCGCCGCAGTCGTCGCACGGTCGATTTCGAAGGATGCGGTCCGCTCCGTCAATCGGCCTTCGGCCACGAGCTTTTCGAGCCGCGGCAGACCGTTCGCGGGCCGCACCATGATTTCGCTCAGCGCGGCCCGCAGACCGAACGAGCCTTCGGGGAGAGGATCCGGCCCGACCGCCTTCGCGACGTCCGCGGGGGAGAGTGCCAGACCGAGGGTCATGTAATCGACGAAGCCGCCGTCCACATGATCGATCATCCAACGCCGCGTCACCGGCGCGCTGAAGGCGGGCCAGAAGGCCAGCACCGCGTCGACCGGCATGCGGCCCGTCTGAACCTTGAAACGCAGTCCCTCCGCCTCCCCGCCCGATCCCAAAGCGGCGCTCAAGCGGAGATCCGTCTCCGCGCCCTCGGCCGTCGCGGAGTCGACGACCACGCCCGAAAATCCCGGAAGGAACCTTGCCGAAAGCGCGAGACGATCGAGCCGGATCGGCGGCGCCTTCGGGTCGATCCGGCTCACGGACGCCTCGCGGGACACGAGCGTGACGCGCCATGAATCATCCGCACCGCGCGGCAGATCGACCGCCCCGGACGCCTTGATCGCAACGCCGCCCGCCGAGACGTCGAGTTCGGGCACCTCGATCCGCCCGTCGGGGGCGAGCGCGAACCGACCGTTCATGCGATCGACCGCGATCGGCGCGAGGTCGCGCCCCGGAAGCACCACCTGGGCCGACCCGCCCGTGATCACGCCGTCGAGCGCGGTCAGCACGTCCTTGCCGTCGAGCTGCGCGCGCAATTCGAAGGAAACCGGCATGTCGGTGCGGATGCCGGACGTCCCGGCCTCGGCGAAGCCGAGGATCTCGGCGACGGCGAGGTCCTGAACGGTCGCCTCGATGCTCCGCACCGCGCCGGGAGCGCCGCGGACGACGAGCGAAGCGCCCCAGCGGCCGTGCATGCCGCGCGCCCTCACCGCGAGGCGCGTTTCCTCGGCGGGACGCGAATAGAGAAGCGACAGATCCGAATAGGTCGCCCGCCGGCCGTTCCGACGGTCGTCGATGATGAGCGTGCCTTCGCGCAGGCCCGCGCGCTCCAGTACCGCGAGGGCGCCGGTGGGGGCGGCAAAGGCGTCGACGAAAGCCGCCGCATGTAGCGGCGCCGCATCGGTGGCACGGGCATGGCGCGTCGGCGGGGCCGTGTCCTCGCCTTCGCCGGCGGAAATCGAGACGCTGCCGTCGGGCATGATGACGAGCGCCACGCGCAGCCCGACGAATTCGATCTCGCGCGGCTCGACCGCGAGGCCGAGAAGCGCCCGCCCGTCGAGCGCGACCAGCGCGCGCGGGGCCTCGATGACGAGCCGCCCGGTCTCGTCGCGGACGCCGACGCCCTCGCCTTCCACGACGAGCCCGTCGCCGTCGCGGGACAGGCGGAGCTCGCGGACCGAAACCTTGAAGCCCTCGCCGAGGCGCCGTTCGATCATCGCCGCGATCTGGCCGGTCATGAAGCCCGCATCGACCGGCCCGCGCGACAGCATCAGCGCAAGAATGACTGCCGGAAGACCCGCCAACGCGGCGGCGAGCGCGAACAAGCCCGCGACGACCATGAAGGGCCGCAGCCGCAACGCCTTACGGCGCGGGGGATGCCCCCCGGCGGTCTCGCTTTCTTGCGTCGACATCGTCCCCGATCGATCCACCCCGGCTTGCCCGCGGGCGATCCGGATCCTCTCTTGCTGCGTGTAAGGCTATAGATCGCCACGATTCGACGAAAGGAAGGCACGATGTCCGCCATGCCCGCCCCCGGTTCCCCGGCTCCCGATTTCGACCTCCCCGGCGCGGGCGGCGGCCGCATCCGCCTCGCCGACCTGAAGGGCCGCAAGGTCGTGCTGTATTTCTATCCGAAGGACGACACGTCCGGCTGCACCAAGGAGGCCATGGAATTCAACGCGCTCCGCGCGGAATTCGATGCGGCGGGCACGACCGTCGTCGGCGTGTCGCCCGATGACGTGAAGAGCCACGACAAGTTCAAGGCCAAATACGAACTCGGCTTCGACCTCGCTTCCGACACGGAAAAGGCCATGCTGGAAGCCTACGGCGTCTGGGCCGAAAAGAGCATGTACGGCCGCAAATACATGGGCGTCGAGCGCACCACCTTCCTGATCGACGCGACCGGAAAGGTCGCCGAGGTGTGGCAGAAGGTGAAGGTACCCGGCCACGCGGCCGCGGTTCTGGCCGCCGCAAAGGCGCTCTGAAAAGGCGGGTTAACCTCACCTTAACCATGAAACTGCAACTCTTTCCTCGGGTTTTCGGGATCGATTCCCGCCTCGAGGATTTCGTATGCGGTTCTTTTCGACCTTGCTCGCGTCCGGCATCGCCGTCGATGTGGCGATCGCCGGCCGCCGGGCCCGCTTGGAGTTCTCCGGGCGCGCCGCGGCGGGTGCGCTGGGAGGCGCGGGTATCGCGACGATGCTCATGCTCGTCGGGCTCGTCACGGTTCTCTTCGGCGATGTCTGGCCGAAGATGCTCACGCGCGAAGAGGCGGCGATCCGGGCCGAATACGAGGATCGCATCGCCCGGCTCCGCCATCGCGTTGACGAACTGGCGAGCAGGAACGCGCTCGACAAGCTCACCATCGACGGAGCCGTGAAGGACCTCGTCGAGCGGCAGGCGCGATTGGAGAAGCGGCAGGCGGCCCTCGTTCGGCTTTCCGAGGAATTCGGGCAGGCGCCGGGCACTCAACGTCGGGCCGAGGCGCCCAAGGGTACGACGACGGTCGACCGCGTGAGGGCCGCGCTCGACGCTCTCGAAGCGCGGCAGACGGACTTCCTCGCATCCGTGGCAGCCGAGACGTCGGCGCGGATCGACCGGAAGACGCGGGCGCTCGCCGAACTCCGCCTGCCCCGCGCCGTCCTGCCCCTGCCCGCGGATCGCCCGGCCCTCGGCGGCCCGCACGTTCCGGTCCGCGATTTCGACCTGCTCCATGATGCCGCGCTGGCCGCACTCACGGAGCGCAAGCGCCTCGTCGAGCTCGTCGGGACCCTGCCGCTCGGACGTCCGGTCGACGGCGATCCCGAGCTTTCGTCGGGCTTCGGCGTGCGCACCGACCCCTTCACCCGCCGGCCCGCGATGCATGAGGGCCTCGATCTCCGGCTCGAACCGGGTACGCCCGTGCGGACGACGGGCGCGGGCCGCGTGACCACCGCCGGTCCTTCGGGCTCGGGCTACGGGCTGATGGTGGAGGTCGAGCACGGCTCCGGCCTCAGCACGGTCTACGGCCATCTCTCCGCGACCCGCGCGCGCGAGGGCGACGTGGTGCAGGCGGGCGCCGTGGTGGGGCTTTCGGGAAATACCGGCCGCTCGACGGGGCCGCATCTTCATTACGAGACCCGGATCGACGGGGATGCCGTCGATCCGGTCCGGTTCCTGCGGGTCGGCGAGAAGCTTCGCCGACTCTGAGGCTCAGTCGATGTCGGACACGTCCGCCGTGGTGCCGTAGACGCGCTGCGCCAGAGCCGCTTCGACGAAGGGGTCGATGTCGCCGTCGAGCACGTCGGACGGGGTCGGCGAGGTCACGCCGGTGCGCAGGTCCTTCACCATCTGGTAGGGCTGCAGCACGTAGGAGCGGATCTGGTGGCCCCAGCCGATCTCGGTCTTCGAGGCCGCGTCGGCGCTGGCCTTCTCTTCACGGATCTTCAGCTCGCGCTCGTAGAGGCGCGCGCGCAGCATGTCCCACGCCTTGGCGCGGTTCTTGTGCTGCGAACGCTCCTGCTGGCAGGCGACCACGATGCCGGTCGGCACGTGCGTGATGCGCACCGCCGAGTCGGTCGTGTTGACGTGCTGGCCGCCCGCGCCCGAGGCGCGATAGGTGTCGATGCGGCAGTCGCTTTCGTTCACCTCGATCTGGATGCGGTCGTCGATGACCGGATAGACCCAGACGGACGCGAAGCTGGTGTGCCGGCGCGCGTTCGAGTCGAAGGGCGAGATGCGCACGAGGCGATGCACGCCAGACTCGGTCTTCAGCCAGCCATAGGCGTTGTGGCCCTTGATGAGCAGGGTCGCGCCCTTGATGCCGGCTTCTTCGCCGTCGGCGACGTCGAGCGTCTCGACCTTGTAGCGGCGGCGCTCGCCCCAGCGCGCATACATGCGCATGAGCATCGAGGCCCAGTCCTGGCTCTCGGTGCCGCCCGCGCCGGAATGCACTTCGACATAGCAGTCGTTCTGGTCGGCTTCGCCGGAGAGCAGCGTCTCGACCTGCCGGCGCGCGGCCTCGGTCTGCACCGAGCGGATCGCCTCCTCGCCCTCGCCGATCGCGGTCTCGTCGTCCTCGGCCTCGCCGAGTTCGATGAGCGTCATCGCGTCGTCGAGGCGCTGTTCGAGATCCTTGATGCCGGAGAGCTGGGCTTCCAGATCGGTGCGCTCGCGCATGATCTTCTGCGCGGCGTCGGCATCGTTCCAGAGGTTCGGATCCTCGGCCTTCTCGTTCAGTTCGGCGAGGCGTTTCGTGGCCTTGTCGACGTCAAAGATGCCTCCTCAGCAGTCCCAAGGACTGCTTGGCGGCTTCGACGAGCGCTTCGATTTCCGCGCGCATGGTTCGCTTTCGTCAGGGTGAAGAAGAGGTCGACGCGGCTGCCGCGTCGGTGCGTGCGGGAATAGCGGAACGGGGGGCGGAGGTCAAAGAGGAGAGCGAGGCGCACGCCGGTGCCATCCCGCGATGACGCGACCGCACCCGAAACCCGCCATTGCGAGGAGCGAAGCGACGAAGCAATCCAGAGAATGTCGGGCAAGGAGCGCCACGCCCGGCCGCGTTCTGGATCGCTTCGCTGCGCTCGCGATGACGGAGGGCGTGGTCCTGAAGTCAGTAAAGCCCGCCGGTGCCGCGGCTGACCGCGCGGTCGGCGTCGGGGGCGAAGACGACGGGGGCGTCGAAGCCGCCGCCGCCCGACTCGTTCGGGCCCGTGCCCGGCTTGAAGGCTTCCACGATGCCGTCATTGCCGTGGGCGCGGGCGCCCGTCGCGCGGTCGATCTTCACGAGCTTGATGCCCGGCGGCACGCGGAAGGGCGTGGCGGGCTTGTCGGCCAGCGCCTGCTTCATGAAATCACGGAAGATCGGGGCGGCATACTGGCCGGCCGTGGCCGAATTGCCCAGCGAGCGCGGCCGGTCGTAGCCCATATAGACGCCCACCGCGAGATCGGGCGAGAAGCCCACGAACCACACGTCCTTCGCGTCGTTGGTGGTGCCGGTCTTGCCCGCGAGCGGCTTGCCGACCTCCTTGATCGCGCCGCCGGTGCCGCGGATCACGACGCCTTCGAGGATCGAGGTGATCTGGTAGGCCGACAGGGGATCGAGCACCTGCTCGCGATTGTCGACGATGTTCGGCTCGTTCTGGCCGGTCCAGCGCTCGGCGTCGCAACCCTCGCAGCCGCGCTCGTCGTGGCGGAACACCGTCTGGCCCCAGCGGTTCTGGATGCGGTCGATCAGCGTCGGCCGGATGCGCTTGCCGCCATTGACGAGCATCGAATAGCCCGCCGTCATCTTCAGCACCGTCGTCTCGCCCGCGCCGAGCGACATCGACAGGAAGGGCGGCATGTCGTCGTAGATCCCGAAGCGGCGCGCGTAATCGGCGACGAGCGGCATGCCGATGTCCTGCGACAGCCGCACCGTCATCAGGTTCTTGGAATGCTCGATGCCGTAGCGCAGCGTGCGCGGGCCGGTCGACTTGCCGTCGTAATTGTCCGGTCGCCACGCCTCCGCGCCCGCCTGCGCGATCTCGATGGGCGTATCCATGATGATCGTGGCGGGCGTGTAGCCGTTGTCGAGCGCGGTGGCGTAGACGAAGGGCTTGAAGGACGAGCCGGGCTGGCGCTGCGCCTGCGTGGCCCGGTTGAATTTCGACTGGTCGAAGGAGAAGCCGCCGACCATGGCGAGCACGCGGCCCGTATAGGGATCCATGGCCACGAGGGCGCCCGAAATTTCGGGCAATTGGCGCAACCGATACTGGCCCGACCGGTCGCCGAGCGCTTCGACATAGATGACGTCGCCCGCCGAGAGCACCTGCCGGACGGATTTGCGCGTCCATTTCACGCCTTCGGCGCCGATCACGCCGGTGATGCGGTCGCGCGCGATCTCGCCGCCCGGCTCGCGGCGCGGCTGCAGGCCGATGCGGGCGACCTCGCCCTGCACGTCGAGCACCACGGCGAGCCGCCAGGGCTGCACGTCGGCATAGGCCGGGATTTCCGCCACCGCCTGCCCCCATTCGCGGGCGATGACGTCGACCTTCTGCACCGGGCCGCGCCAGCCATGCGCCTCGTCATAGCGCACGAGGCCGTCGACGAGCGCGCGGCGCGCCATCTGCTGCATCTTGGGATCAAGCGTCGTGCGGACCGAGAGGCCGCCCTCGTACAGCGACTTCTCGCCGAAGCGCTCGGCCAGCTCGCGCCGCACTTCTTCGGCGAAGAAGCCCGCCGCGATCGTGTTGGGCGACAGCGACCGGACATTCACGCCGAGCGGCTCGGCCTTGGCCTTCTCGGCCGCCTCGCGTTCGACATAGCCGTCGGCGACCATGCGGTCGATCACGTAGTTGCGGCGCTCCACCGCACGGTCGCGATTGCGGAAGGGATGCAGGTCGCTCGGCGCCTTCGGCAGCGCGGCGAGATAGGCGACCTCGGGCAGCGTGAGTTCGTTCACGCCCTTGCCGAAATAGTTCAATGCCGCCGCGGCGACGCCGTAATTGGAAAGGCCGAGATAGATTTCATTGAGATAAAGCTCGAGGATCCGATCCTTGGTGAAGGCGGTCTCGATGCGCAGCGCGACGAGCATTTCCTTGATCTTCCGGTCGAAGGTCTGCTCGTTGGTCAGCAGGAAGTTCTTGGCCACCTGCTGCGTGATGGTCGACGCGCCCTGCGGGCGCTTGCCCCGGTCGCGGCGGAAGAAATAGACGCCGGCGCGAGCGATGCCCTCGATGTCGACGCCGGGATGCTTGTAGAAATTCTTGTCCTCGGCCGAGATGAAGGCCTGTGTGAGCAGCGGCGGCATGGCCTGGATCGGGAGATACAGGCGGCGCTCGCGGGAATACTCGGCCAGCAGGCTGCCGTCGCCCGCATGCATGCGGGTCGTGACGGGCGGCTCGTAGGCGGCGAGCTGGGTGTAGTCCGGCAGGTCTCTGGAATAATGCCAGATCACGCCCGCGGCCACGACCGCGCCGATCCCGAACAGGATCGCGCCCGCCGTGAACATGAAGCCGAAGAAGCGCAGAATGTATCGCATCGTGCCGGCCGTGGATCCTCGCCCGTCCGCTCCGCGCGGAACATGCCTCTCCATAACGTCGCGGGCCGGCTTTCGAAAGTCCGACGCACGGCGGTTTTCGAGCCTTCCTCCGGAGAAGGGGCGAAAGGCTTTCCGAGAACGGCCGCCGCGGCCGCCCTCCCCGCCTTCCGGTGACGGGTTTTCGTGGCGAAAGCGGGGCGGAGCCGCCCGGCGTCACCGCAGGCGCATCAGGCCGGGGAATTCCTCCGTGCCGCGGCCCTTGTCGGCGATCCGCGGTTCGAGGAAGTCGAGCACGGCCCCGGCGAGCATGTCCGTCGCCTTCTCGCGCCATTCGGCCGTCTGCATCAGCTGCATGTCGGAGGGGCTGGAAAGATAGCCGAGTTCGACGAGAGCGGACGGGATGTCCGGCGCGCGGAGCACGCGGAAACCCGCCGAGCGGTGCGGGTTCTTGTTGACCTTGCCGGCCGCATCCATGCGGCCGACGAGCGTGCGGGCGAACAGGGCCGAATAGGTGCGCGTCTCGCGTTTGGTGAGATCGTCGAGAATGCCCGCGACCTCTTCTCGGGTTTCCGGCTCGTCGACGCCCGCGACCGAGTCGGCGCGGTTCTCGGACTCGGCCAAGCGGGCCGCCTCGGCGTCGGTCGCGCGGTCGGAGCCGGTATAGACGGTCATGCCGCGGACCTCCGACGCGCCGGAAATGCTGTCGGCATGGATCGAGACGAAGAGCGCCGCATTGGCCTGCCGTCCCAGGCGGACACGCTCGTTCAAGGCGACGAAGACGTCCGTGTCGCGCGTCATCACCACGCGGACGCGGCCGGACCGCTCGAGCTTGGCGCGGAGCAACTGCGCAACCGCGAAGACCACGTCCTTTTCATGAACGTTGCCGATGCCGATCGCCCCCACGTCGATGCCGCCGTGACCGGGGTCGATGACGATGACGGGCCGGTCGTCTCCCGCCCTCGGCGTGGCCGTCGAACCCGCCGAGGATGACGCGACGGGCGCCTGCTCGCGGGCCGTGGCGGCGGCCTTGGCGAAACCGGGGCGGTCTGCCCGGCGCAGTTCGATGACGAGCTCGGCGGCCACATTGCCCGGCATCGGCTCCACGCCGACGCGTACCGGCAAGGCGGGCTGAACGAGTTCCACCACCACGCGGGACCGGCCGGGCGCGAAAAGGCCGTAGCGGAAGCTCTTCACGAGGCCGGAAGCCCTGCGGCCCGCGTCCTGCGGCAATTGGAAATTCACCGTCGGCAGGTCGATGACGAGCCGGTCGGGCCCTTCGAGCGCGAAGACTTTCGGCGTGACCGGGCGCGACAGGGTGAAGACGAGACGGGTCCGCTCCGCATCCGAATCGATGCGCGACTCGACCGCGACCACCGGCTCGGGCGGTGCCGAAGGCGCGGCCACGGCGATCACCGTCGAGGCGATCAGGATGATGCCGAATGCGGCAAGACGCATGACTTCGGGTTCCGCTTTCGTGCCGGACGTGCCTTCCGGACTGTCCTAGACCATGGTTGACGCCCGGTGAACGGCCCGGATCTTCCTTTTTTGAGCGCGAGTCGGGGCGGAACCGTGGCGGCGTCCGCGTAGGGACGTCCGATGGTAGGAGGCACGCCGCACTTGCCAAAACAGGCCTTCGCTCGCTATTGAACGATGTGCATCCGTCGATTTTCGGCGGGAAGGTTTTTTCGCGGCGCCGCCGCGACGGGTCGCTTCGAGCGGTCGCCCTCCCCGCCCCGTTACCGACGCCTGCACCTCTTGCCTGCCCGGTCCGCCCTGCGGATCCCCGGGCTCATCGCCGACCGCCGCCCGCGGCGGACCGGCCCGAAAACGTGTCGAGGTCCTGGACGTGGGCGTATCGCTCCGATCCATCCCGGAGCCTGCACAACCGCCGATCGCCATGCGATCGCTGCGGCGCACGGTCTCCACGACCCTCCTCGGCGTCACCCCGGCCGCAGCGATGCGGCCCATACGCGCTCTTTCCCGTCCGTCGTCCGCTCCGCCCGGCTCCGTCCACGCATCGTCGCCGATGCCCCAGGACGAGCCGCCGCCAACGCCGAACGTCCGGGACTGCGCGCCGATGAGAGACCCTCATGGCCAACAAAATGCTGATCGATGCGACGCATCCGGAAGAAACCCGGGTCGTCGTTTCACGCGGTAACCGGATCGAAGAGTTCGATTTCGAATCCGCCAACAAGAAGCCGCTGCGCGGCAACATCTATCTCGCCAAGGTCACGCGCGTCGAACCGTCGCTGCAGGCCGCCTTCGTCGAATACGGAGGCAACCGGCACGGCTTCCTCGCCTTCAGCGAAATCCACCCCGACTACTACCAGATCCCGGTCGCCGACCGCGAAGCGTTGATCGCCGAAGAAGCGCGCGCCGAACGCGAGCAGGAGGAAGAGGAGTCGAACGGACGTCGCGGACGCCGCACGCGGACCCGCTCCCGCGGCCGCAAGCCCGACGAGACGGTGAGCGAGGACGCCGCCGCCGGTGAAGGCGATGCCGAAGCGCAGGCCGAGCACGAGGCCGAAGCGAACGACGCGCACGACGCCGATCACGATCACGACGGGGACGAGGACGTCGCCGAAGAAGACGTCGTCGAGCAGGTCGGCTCCGAAGACGCGATGGAAGAGGTTCCCGAGCGTCCCCGCTCGACCCGCCGTCAGTACAAGATTCAGGAAGTGATCAAGCGCCGGCAGATCCTGCTGGTGCAGGTCGTCAAGGAAGAGCGCGGCAACAAGGGCGCGGCGCTCACTACCTATCTGTCGCTCGCCGGCCGCTATTCGGTCCTGATGCCGAACACCGGACGCGGCGGCGGCATCTCCCGCAAGATCACCAACGCGGCCGATCGCAAGCGCCTGAAGGCCGTCGCCTCCGAGCTGGAGGTTCCGGACGGGATGGGGATCATCCTGCGCACCGCAGGCGCCTCCCGCACGAAGCCCGAAATCAAGCGCGACTTCGAATATCTGATGCGCATGTGGGAGAACGTGCGCGAGCTGACGCTGCAGTCCACCGCGCCGGCGCTCGTCTATGAGGAAGGATCGCTCGTCAAGCGCTCGATCCGCGACCTCTACAACAAGGACATCGACGAGGTCATCGTCGCGGGCGACGAGGCCTACAAGGACGCCAAGGACTTCATGCGCATGCTCATGCCGAGCCATGCGAAGAACGTGAAGCCCTATCGCGAGCCTCAGCCGCTGTTCGCGCGCTACTCCGTCGAAGCGCAGCTCGACGCGATGTTCTCGAACCAGGTCACGCTGAAATCGGGCGGCTATCTCGTCATCAACCAGACCGAAGCGCTGGTTTCGATCGACGTGAACTCGGGCCGTTCGACCCGCGAGCACAATATCGAAGACACCGCGCTCAAGACGAACCTCGAAGCGGCGGACGAAGTGGCCCGCCAGCTGCGCCTGCGCGACCTCGCCGGCCTCGTCGTGATCGACTTCATCGACATGGACGAGAAGCGGAACAACCGCAATGTCGAGCGCCGTCTCAAGGACGCGCTGAAGAACGACCGCGCCCGCATCCAGGTGGGCCGGATCTCTCCCTTCGGCCTCCTCGAAATGTCGCGCCAGCGCATCCGCACGGGCGTGCTGGAAGGCTCGACCGTGATGTGCCCGCATTGCGCGGGCATCGGCTTCATCCGCGCAACGCCCTCCATCGCGCTGCACGTGCTGCGCGCGGTCGAGGATCAGCTGCTCAAGAGCGCCTCGCACGACCTGATCGTGAAGACGCGGACGGAGATCGCGCTCTACATCCTCAACCAGAAGCGCGGCCATCTGCGCGAGCTGGAGGACCGCTTCGGCGTCGTTCTCACCGTACTGGCCGACGACACCAAGACGGGCATGCATGCCTATGCGGTCGAGCGCGGCGAGCCCGCCTCGGGCATCGTCCGGGCTCCGGCCGCCGGCGCCCGCATCGACGTCGTCGAGCCCGAGGAGGTCGAAGAGGCCGACGAGGTCGAGATCGAAGAGACCGAGGACGCCGAAGACGAGCGCGGCGAGACCGAAGGTCGCGATCAGCGCCGGGTTCAGGACGAGGCCGAAGGCGACGGCAACGGCCGTCGTCGGCGTCGCCGTCGTCGTCGGCGCGGCCGGGGCGACCGGCCCGAAGGCGCGGGCGGCCCCATGCCGCTCGATGCGCCGCAGCCGGACGTCGACGCCGCCCCGTTCAACGGGGAAACGATCGATCACGTCGAGGGTGCCGAGGGTGAAGGCGAAGCGGGCGGCGAACGCGGCTCCCGCCGGCGCGGTCGCCGCGGCGGCCGTCGCAACCGCCGCCGTTTCGAGAACGGCGTGATGGTCGACTTCGTCGAAGGATCGTCGGAAGACGCCGGAGCGGACGCTGCCGCCGAGGCCCCGGTCGCGAGCGAGGCCGCCCCGGTCGAGCCCGCGCCCGTGGAAGAAGCCGCCGCGGCCGAAGCTGCGCCGAAGCCGCGCCGGACCCGCAAGAAGGCCGTTGCGGCCGATGCTGCGGTCGAGGCGCCTGCGGCGGAACAGGTCGTCGCCGCTCCCGAACCCGCTCCCGCCGCGGAGGCCGCTCCGGCGGCCAAGCCGCGCCGGACGCGCAAGAAGGCCGAGCCCGTCGTCGAGACCCCTGCCGTCGAGGCGGTTGCGGCTCCTGCGCCGGAAGAGGCGAAGGCCGCCGTCGAGCCGCCCGCGCCCGAACCCGTCGTCGCGACGGAACCGGTCGTGATCGGCGCTCCCGCCGAGGATCGCCCGAAGCGCGGCGGTTGGTGGGCCCGCGCCAAGGCGAGCATCACCGGCGAATAAGGCTCCCCGAGCCTCAGCAAGTGACCGAAAGGCGGAGCGGCTGCGCTCCGCCTTTCTTCATTCCGGGATCGGGGCCGTGCGGGCCTTGCGCGGCGTCCACGGCCTGTTCATCGCGGGGGACCGATCGGTCAGGAGGATCGGCGGTGCGCCTTCGATCAGGGCCGCCGCTCCGCCCGCATCGAGCACGCCGCGGTCGATCACCGCATCCGCCCGCGCGGCGCAATCACGAGGCGCGTATCGCGCCCCGACGACGATCGTGCCGGGCGCGCAGGCCGCCGCGAATGCGGCGGGGTCGAAGACGAGAACCACGACCTTGCCGTTCTCTCGCTGAAGGAGGCATCGGCGGCGGTCGCAATCGACGCCGCGACGCAAGGACCGGTCCTCGACGTCCCGCATGTCGCCGTCCGCCCGCAGCCATTGGCTCAAGGTGAAGCTGCCGAGGCTCCTCCCCGCCACCGCGAGGCGACCGTCCGTACCGCGCACCGCCACGGCGGCACCGCCCCTATCGACGAAGATGTCGGGCCGGACCTCGACCGCCGCCCAGAGCAGGCCCGCACCGATCGGCAGAAGGCCGACCCAGCGAAGAGGAGAGACCCACAGGGTCACCAGGAGCAACCCTGCGGAAAAGGCCAGCAACGGCCCGGGCCCGAAGGCGGGGACGGCCTGTGTCGCGCCCGGCCAGCGCGCGACCTCCTCCGCCACGGCCAGCATCGCCGAGGTACCCCAACCCATGACCGTCCAGATCGGCCCGTCCATGCCGAAGGGCGCGGCGAGCGCGCCCGCCAAAGCGGCGGGCATCACGATGATTGACACGAAGGGCAGCGCGAGCGCGTTCCCGACCAGCCCGTAAAGCTGGACGGTGTGGAAGTGATGGAGTGCGAACGGTCCCGTCGCGGCCTCGGCGACGATCGTCGTGACCAGGACCGCGACCGCCGCCTTGGCCGCTTGTCGGATCAGGCGCCGCAAGATCCCGGGCGGCGGCCCGTCGGCATCCTCGGTCGTGCGGGCGGACGGCATGCCGGGAATGCGCTCGTAGAACGCCACGAGGGCGGCAACGGCGGCGAACGACATCTGAAAGCCCGGGCCGAACAGCGCCTCCGGTTGCACAAGGAGCAGAAGCACGGCCGTTATCGCGAGATTGCGCATCGAAACGACCTGTCGATCCGCGAGCACGGCCGAAAAGAACACCAGCGTCATGATCATGGCCCTGACGGTCGCGACGTCGCCGCCCGCGAAGACGGCATAGGCGACCGCGGCGACCATCGCGCCGCAGGCGGCCCATTTCTTGGCGGGGCCGCGCAGCGCCGGTCCGCCCGCCAGCGCAAAGCCGGTCCGCAGCAGCCAGAAGACCAGCCCCGCCGCGATGGCCATATGCAGGCCCGAGATCGAAACCACGTGATAGATCCCTGCCGCGCGCAGGGCTTCGTTGGTTTCTTCGTCGATCAAGCCCCGCTTGCCGGTGACGAGCGCGGCCGCGACGGCGCCCTTCTGGCCTCCGATCGCGGCCGCGATGCGGGCTGTGAGGTCGTTGCGGTAACGGTCGAGCGCCGCGCGCCAGCGGAGTTCGAACGGCAAAGCGACGGGATCGAGCACGGCGACGCGGCCGGGGACCGATCCGACCGCGCCGATCCGATCGAAAAAGGCGTCCCGCGCGAAATCATAACCGCCCGGACGAACGGCGGTCGGCGGCGGCATCAGCCGGACGGCCGCACGGATGCGGTCGCCCGCCTCCGGCATGTCGCCCTTCGCGGAGACCCGGACCTTGAAGGGAAGCGCCTCGCCGCTCCGGTCGTTGAGCGCGAGGGGCCGCAACAGAAGCCTGGCTCCGCCGTGGCGCGGATCGACCCGCTCGACCAAGGCTTCCATCGTGCCGGTCCGTTCCTCCGCGAGAACCGGCGCATCGGCCCGCATGGTGCTGCCGACGGCGGCCAGAAATCCGGCCGAGGCTGCGAAGAGCGCCAGACCGACGGCGCGCGCGGCGGCATTCCTGCGCAACAGCACCGCCGCGACGAGAGAGGCGAGCGCAAGCACGACCGCGGGCACGGCCTCGGGCTCGGTCGGGCGCGAAAAATAGAGCAGCACGCCCGCCATCATCGCGGGCGCCAGCCAAAGGAAGGGTCGGCGCGCCTGCCGTTCCGTCTCGATCCAAGCGGCCACGCGCTCGGACGCCGCCGGACCGACGCGACCGAAGCCCGTCCGGGGGGCATTCTCCCCGAGGTCTTCCGCCCCTCGCGCTCCGATCATCGCGCCCGCCCTTAACCTCGCAGCCGTCCGATGCTAGAGGAGGCGCCGGCGAAGGGCCGGCACCGCCGGGTCGTGCCGGCCGCGCCCGACAACCCGAAATTGCAGAGACACCGATGTCCGCTCCCGTGATCACGCGCTTCGCGCCCTCGCCCACCGGTTACCTGCATATCGGCGGCGCCCGGACCGCCCTGTTCAACTGGCTCTATGCCCGCCGCTTCGGCGGCAAGATGCTGCTGCGCATCGAGGACACCGACCGCGAGCGTTCGACCGATGCGGCCATTCAAGCGATCATCGACGGGCTTCGCTGGCTCGGCATCTCGTGGGACGACGACGTCGTCTACCAGTACTCCCGCGCCGCGCGGCATCGCGAGGTCGCCGAGATGCTGCTGGCGCAGGGCAAGGCCTATCGCTGCTACGCCTCGCAGGAGGAACTCGCCGAGATGCGCGAGAAGGCGCGCGCCGAAGGCCGGCCCATGCGCTATGACGGCCGCTGGCGCGACCGCGACCCCTCGGAGGCGCCTGCGGGCGTGAAGCCCGTCATCCGCCTCAAGGCGCCGATCGAAGGCGAGACAGTGGTCGAGGATCGCGTTCAGGGCCGGGTGAGCTGGCAGAACAAGGATCTCGACGACCTCGTCCTGCTGCGGTCCGACGGAAACCCCACCTACATGCTCGCGGTCGTCGTCGACGATCACGACATGGCCGTGACGCATGTCATCCGCGGCGACGACCATCTCACCAACGCCGCCCGCCAGACGCAGATCTATCAGGCCTGCGGGTGGGACGTGCCGATCATGGCCCATATCCCGCTGATCCACGGGCCGGACGGCGCCAAGCTGTCCAAGCGCCACGGCGCGCTCGGCGTCGAGGCCTATCAGGCGCTGGGCTATCTTCCCGCGGCGCTGAGGAACTACCTCGTCCGCCTCGGCTGGAGCCACGGCGATCAGGAATTCTTCTCGACCGACGAGATGACGGCCGTGTTCGACCTCGATGCCGTCGGCCGCTCGCCCGCGCGCTTCGATTTCGCAAAGCTCGAGCATATCAACGGCCACTATATGCGCGCGTCGGACGATGCGGCGCTGGTGGGCGCGATCGGCGGTCTCCTGCCCGTCGCGGATCCCGAAAAGGGCTGGCCGTCCGCGCTCTCGCCGGATCTCGAAGCCAAATTCCTCGCCGCGATGCCGGGCCTCAAGGAACGCGCCAAGACCCTCGTCGAGCTGATGGACTCCGCCTATTACCTTTACGCCTCGCGCCCGCTGAATTTCGAGCCGAAGGCCAAGGCCCTGCTCGATGACGCGGGCCGCGCGCGCCTCGCCTCGGTCCTGCCGCGGCTCGAAGCCTCGGCCGAGTGGAACGCCGCGACCACCGAAGCGGCGGTGCGGGAGGAAGCGGAGGCGACCGGCGCGAAACTGGGCCAGGTGGCGCAGCCCCTGCGGGCCGCGCTGACGGGCCGCGCGACCTCGCCGGGTCTGTTCGACGTCATGGCCGTGCTGGGTCGGGACGAGTGCCTCGCCCGGCTTCGCGACGCCGTCGCAGCCGCCTGATCCGGACGCATCTCATCGTCTTTCGACGCGGTTGTGCGCCTGTCGGAATTGAGCTAGCAACGACCGAGCTTCCGCGAAATCCGTGAAAGGCGCTCGGGCTCGCCCGGTCCTCCGGGAAGGCCCTCCGAGACCCGGAAATCCGGGTCCCGGACAAGATGCCCGATCGGGGTGAGCCGGCTTCAACTTCTGCTTGAGGATCCCGTAATGAGCGCATCCGCCGCCATCACCGTCGCCGACAAGAAGGTCGACATGCCCGTCAAGGCCGGAACCATCGGCCCGAGCGTCGTCGACATCGGCAAGCTCTACGCCCAGACGGGGATGTTCACCTACGATCCCGGGTTCACCTCGACGGCGAGCTGCGAGTCCAAGATCACCTATATCGACGGCGACGAGGGCATTCTGCTCTATCGCGGTTACCCGATCGAGCAGCTGGCGGAGCACGGCGACTTCCTCGAGACCTGCTACCTGCTGCTTTACGGCGAGCTGCCGACCCCCTCGCAGAAGGCGGATTTCGACTACCGCATCACGCGCCACACGATGGTGCACGAGCAGATGATGCGCTTCTTCCAGGGCTTCCGCCGCGACGCGCATCCGATGGCCGTCATGGTGGCGTCCGTCGGCGCGCTCTCGGCCTTCTATCACGACTCTACCGACATTTCGGATCCGCATCAGCGCATGGTCGCTTCGATGCGCATGATCGCGAAGATGCCGACGCTCGCGGCCATGGCCTACAAGTACTCGATCGGCCAGCCTTTCGTGTATCCGCAGAACTCGCTCGACTACTCGTCGAACTTCCTGCGCATGTGCTTCGCCGTGCCGTGCGAGGACTACAAGCCGAACCCGATCCTCGCGCGCGCTCTCGACCGCATCTTCACCCTGCATGCGGACCATGAGCAGAACGCGTCGACCTCCACGGTCCGTCTCGCCGGTTCGTCGGGCGCCAACCCGTTCGCCTGCATCGCGGCCGGCATCGCCTGCCTCTGGGGTCCCGCCCATGGCGGCGCCAACGAAGCGGCGCTGCGGATGCTCGAAGAGATCGGCACGGTCGACCGCATTCCGGAATTCGTCCGTCGCGCCAAGGACAAGAACGACCCGTTCCGCCTGATGGGCTTCGGCCATCGCGTGTACAAGAACTACGATCCGCGCGCGAAGATCATGCAGCGGACCACGCACGAAGTGCTCGGCGAACTCGGCCTGAAGGACGATCCGCTTCTCGAAGTCGCCATGGAGCTGGAGCGCATCGCGCTCTCCGACGAGTATTTCATCGAGAAGAAGCTCTATCCGAACATCGACTTCTATTCGGGCATCACGCTGAAGGCGATGGGCTTCCCGACCTCGATGTTCACGGTGCTCTTCGCGCTTGCCCGCACCGTCGGCTGGATTGCCCAGTGGTCGGAAATGATCGAGGATCCGGGCCAGCGCATCGGCCGTCCGCGCCAGCTCTATACCGGCTCGCCGAAGCGCGACTACGTTCCGATGCAGAAGCGCTGAACGCGCATTCCGCACGAAGATCAGGGGCCCGCAAGGGCCCCTTTTTCGTTCCGGCCGAGGCGGGAAGTTCAAGCCCGGACGAGACCGAGCACGATGTCGGCCGCCTTGATGCTCGGCTCGCGGTCGGTTGCCATCAAACCGTCTAGCCTCTGCAGAGCGGCGAGCTGGGCCTCGCGCTCCGGCCCGTCATGCAGCAGCGGCAGGACGGCGGAAGCGATCCGCTCCGGCGAACACGCCTCCTGAAGCAGTTCCGGAATCGCGTTCTCTCCCAAGATCAGATTGGGCAGCACGATCGACGAGACCGTGATGAGGTGCTTCAGCTGTTCCTCGAGCTTCGACACGCGATAGCCCACGACCATGGGAACCTGCGCGAGCGCGAGTTCGAGCGTGACGGTACCGGAGGCGGCGAGTGCCGCGCGCGCCGTCCGGAAGGCTTGCAGCTTCGCCGCCTCGCCGGTGACGATGCGGGGCGCGACGGGCCACAGCGCCGCCGCCCTCCGGATCTCGCCTTCGAGATGCGCGACGGCGGGCACGACGACGTCGACCTCGCCTCCCGACGCTTCCGCGATCCTTGCGACGGCACGGCCGAAGGGCTCCATGAGCCGCGAGATTTCGGAACGCCTGCTCCCCGGAAGAACGACCAGGATCGGCGGGTCCGCGAGGCGGCGCCGGGCCTCCTCGGCGTTCGGCCGCAATTCGGAAAGACGTTCCGTCAGCGGATGGCCGACATAGGTGCAGGCGGGGCCCCCGAGCCGCTCATGCGCGGCCGGCTCGAAGGGCAGCAATGCGAGAACGTGGTCCGTATAGGCCCGCATCGCCTTCGCCCGGCCGGGCCGCCATGCCCAGACGCTGGGGCTCACATAATCGACGACGGGAAGATCGGGGAGCGCCTTGCGGACGCGCTTGGCGACCCGATGCGTGAAGTCCGGGCTGTCGATGACGACGAGCACGTCCGGCCGCGCCTCGATGATGGTCCGCGCCGCGTCGCGAATGCGGCGCAGGACGGTCGGCAGGCGCGCGATGACCGGCAGGATGCCCATGACCGCGATGTCGGCCAACGGAAAGGCGCTGTCGAGCCCCTCCCCCGTCATGCGCTCGCCGCCGACGCCGACGAAGCGGACCTCGCGGCCGGCGCGCTCGCGCAAGGCGCGCATGACCTTGAAGCCGAGCTGATCGCCGGAGGCTTCGCCCGCAATGATGCCGACGGTCAGCGTGCCGTCCCGCGTCATGCCGCGAACCCCGCAACGAAAAGCCCCCGACGTTCGGCGGCCCGCACCAGTTCCTCTCTCTCGATGAGGATGACGTCGCCCGCCGCCACCGCGATCCCCGCCAAGCCCGCCTCGGCCGCTTCGGAAACCGTCAAAGGTCCGACGGCCGGCAGATCCACGCGCCTGTCCTGCCCGGCCTTGGCGGCCTTCACGAGAATTCCCGGCGGATCATCCTTCCGCAAGCGTCCCTTGCGGCGCATCTCGGCGACCCGCGCGAGCATCGCGCGCGTCCCTTCGGGCCCTTCCACAGCAAGGATGCGAGACCCGGATACCACGAGCGCCTGACCCACATCGAAAGGCGCCAGAGCCGCGAGACAGGCACGCCCCGTCCGGATGGCGGCCTCGTGGTCGGCGTCGGGCTCCCGCACGGTCAAGGCGCCTTCGCGGGCCAGCAGCGCGGGAGCGACGGCATCCGCCCCGAGGACCGGCCAGCCATGCTCTTCGATGAAGGCGACGACCGCCCGCAGCAGGCCGTCGTCTCCCAAAGCGAGGACCCGCGCGATCTCGTTCCTGTTTCGGAAGGCGGCATAGGCCGATGCGACCGCCAGAGGACCGGGGCGCAGGACGCCGCCCGCGAGAACCACGCCGTCGGGACGGAGAGCGGCAAGGTGCGCGATGAGCCCCGCCGGATCCAGCATGTCGACGACGGCGGCGGCTTCCCGCCGCGTGACGCGATCGGCGAAGCCGCGCAATGCGATCGTCACCGGTTCGTCGCCGGCCGCCCGACACGCGGCCGCCACTTCACGCGGAAAGGCACCGCTTCCCGCGACGATCGCGATGCGGCGCGGCGCGCCCAAAGCCTCAGGCCTCGTGCGCGTCGCGCGGCGTGCAGATGGAGCGGTCGCCGCCCTGACGAATGAAATCGAGGATCTCGGTGATGGTCGCATGGGCCGAGAATTCGCCCGCGACGTCCTCGACGCGCTCCTGCAGCGTGCCTTCGTCCGCGAACAGCAGGCGATAGGCACGGCGGATCTCGTGGATGACCTCGCGCGGGAAACCGCGACGCTTGAGGCCCACGATGTTCAGGCCTGCGAGATGCGCGCGATTGCCGATCGCGATGCCGTAGGGGATCACATCGTTCTCGACGCCGGACAGTCCGCCGATGAAGGCATGCGCCCCGATGCGGCAATATTGATGGACCGCGGCGCCGCCGCCGATGATGGCGAAATCGCCGACGCGGCAATGGCCCGCCAACATCACGTTGTTCGAGAAGATGACGTTGCTGCCGACGCGGCAGTCATGCGCGACATGCGAGCCCGCGAGGAAGACGCAGCGGTCGCCCACTTCCGTCACGAGGCCGCCGCCCTCGGTCCCGGGGTTCATGGTCACGCCCTCGCGGATCATGCAATCCGCGCCGATGGACAGCGTCGACGGTTCCCCGTGGAATTTCAGATCCTGCGGCTGATGGCCGATCGAAGCGAAGGGGAAGATCCGGGTGCGCGGCCCGATCGTGGTCTTTCCCCAGACCGCGACATGGCTGACCAGTTCGCAGCCGTCGCCCAGTTCGACCTCGGGCCCGACCGTGCAGAACGGCCCTACGACCACGTCGGCCCCGAGCTTGGCCGCAGGATCGACGACGGAAAGCGGATGAATGCCGGCCATGGCGATCACTCGAGCACCAGCATGGCGCTGAGATCCGCTTCGGCGACGACCTTGCCGTCGACCTTCGCGTCGCCGTGGTACCACCACATGTTCCCGCGCTGCTTCAGCTTGGTCATGTGGTACTCGACGACGTCGCCGGGCACGACCGGCTTGCGGAACTTCACGCCGTCGATGGTCATGAAATACACGACCTTCGGCCGGGCCGTACCGAGCTTCGAGGCGACGCAGATGGCGCCCGCCGTCTGAGCCATGCCTTCGATGATCATGACGCCGGGCATCACCGGGCGACCCGGGAAATGGCCCATGAACTGCGGCTCGTTGATCGTGACGTTCTTGATGCCGACGCAGGACTCGTCGCCGGCGATGTCGCGGATCTTGTCGACCAGAAGGAACGGATAGCGGTGCGGCAGAAGCTCCAGCACCTTCATGATGTCGGCCGATTCCAGCGCGACGGGGACCGTCTCGTTCATCGCAATGTCTCCTTGCCGACCCGGCCGAGCGAGCTCAAGCCGTGCCGTCCTCGGGGGGCTTTTCGCCCGCACCGCCCTTTTTTGCAAGCGATCCCAGAATGCTCACTTCGCGGAACCATTGCCGGATCGGCTTGGCCGGCGTCCCGCCGAAACGCGCTCCGGCCGGAACGTCGCCCGCGATGTTGCTGGCGCCCGCGACCTGCGCGCCCTTGCCGATGCGTGCATGGCCGACGACGCCGACGCCGCCGCCCAGCACCACATAGTCCTCGAGCGTCGTAGAGCCCGATATCCCGACATTGGCGACGATCACGCAGTGGCGCCCGATCACGACGTTGTGGGCGATCTGGACGAGGTTGTCGATCTTCGTGCCCTCGCCGATGATCGTGTCCCGGTTCGCGCCCCGGTCGATCGTCGTATTGGCGCCGATCTCGACGTTGTCCTGAATGACGACCCGGCCGATCTGCGGGACCTTGAGATGCTTCGCGCCCATGGCGAAACCGAAGCCGTCCTGGCCGATGCGGGCACCGCCATGAATGATCACGCCGTTGCCGAGCAGCGCGTGGATCACCGAGGCCGAGGGGCCGATGGAGCAGTTCCGGCCGATCCGCACGCCCGGCCCGATCACCGCATTGGCGGCGATGACGGTGCCGGACCCGATCTCGGCGCCGGGCCCGACGACGGCACCGGGATCGACCGTCACGTCCTGTTCGAGCCTCGCCGAGGGATGGACGATCGAACCCGGCGCGATACCGCTCGAGCCGAAGACCGAACCGGGACGCATCGCCTCGGGAAAGAGCGCGCCGAGGACGGCCGCGAAGGCATGATAAGGATGCGGGGTGACCAGCGCGATGGTGCCTGCCGGAACACGGCCGGCATATTTCGGAGCGACGAGACAGGCCGCGGCGGTCGTCGTATCGAGCTCGCCCGCGTAGCGCGGATTGTCGAGGAAGACGAGATCGCGGGGCCCGGCACGATCGAGCGGCGCTACGCCGACGATCTCGCGGGATCCGTCGGCACCCTCGGGAAGCGGCGCACCCACCGTCGCGGCGATTTCGGCGACGGTGAAGGACCGCGCCGGCGTGAAGAAAACGGCTTCGGACATGATGACCCGCAAAAATGGAACGGCCCGCCGAAGCGGGCCGGGCCGGATCAGAAGGTGGTGCCGCCCGAGAACCGGAAGAACTGGGTCCGGTCGTAGGTGTCCTTCGACAAGGGCTTGGCGAAGTCGAAGCGGATCGGGCCGAGCGGCGACGTCCAGATCAGGCTGGCGCCGACGGAGGAGCGGATCAGGTGCTCGTCGCGAAGATCGATCGAACCGGTCGAGAACGACTTCTTGCTCTCGTAACCGAACACGCTGCCCGCATCGGCGAAGACCGCGCCCTTCATGCCGAGATCGCGCGGCAGGCCGAAGATCGGGAACTGAACTTCCGTGGTGCCGCCGAAATAGGTGGTGCCGCCGAGCGCATTGTTCTTCGGATCGAAGCTGATGTCGCGCGGACCGATGCCCGAGGGAGCGAAGCCACGAACGAGGTTCGGGCCCATGAAGAAGTTGTCGATGATCCGCAGATCGTTTCCGAAGATGTAACCGCCCTGACCCTTGACCATGCCGACGAAGTCGTCGGTCAGCTCGTGGTAGTAGCGGGCTTCGGCGGTCGAGCGCACATATTTCGCGTCGCCGCCCAGACCCGCAACGTCCTGACGGAATTCGGCGGAGAAACCGCTGCGCGGATTGCGGATGTTGTCGAGGGTGCTGTAGCCGAGCGTATAGCCGATCATCGACGTCACGGCCGTGCCGGCCGCGTCCTTGATCGCCAGCGAGGCTTCGCCGTCGTTGTAGCAGTCCGGATAGTTGGAACCGGTGCAGTTGTTGTAGGGACGCGACGACGTGTTCGGGATCTTGATTTCCTGCTGGAACAGCGAATAGCGGATCTGCGTCGAGATCTCTTCGGTAAGCGTGAAGCCCGCCCGCAGCGTTCCGCCGGTGTTGCGGAGTTCGTAGCGGGCATACCGCGTATTGTCGTTCAGCTTCGAATACAGATCGATGCCCGCCGCGATGCGGCGATCCATGAAATACGGCTCGGTGAACGAGAAATCGACGCCCTGGCTGTACTGGCCGTAGGTGCCGCCGATCCGGGCGTATTGGCCACGGCCGAGCAGGTTGCGCTCGGCGACCGCCACTTCACCGATGAAGCCTTCCGCGGTCGAAAAACCGCCGGCGATCGAGAACTGGCCGGTGGGCTGATCCTCGACGTCCACGTTCACGATCACGCGGTCCGGCGTCGAACCGGGCTCGTTGGTGATGCGGACGGTCTTGAAGAACCCGAGATTGTTGAGGCGACGCTCGGCGCGGTCGACCATCACCTTGTTGTAGGCGTCGCCTTCGCCGAGATCGAACTCGCGACGGATCACGTAGTCGCGGGTCCGCGAATTGCCGCGGACGTTGATCCGCTCGACATAGACGCGCGGGCCTTCCTCGACCACGTAAGTGAGGGAGATCGTGCCGGAGGCCGCATCGCGACGACCGCTCGGGCGGACCTGAGCGAAGGCGTAGCCGCGGCTCGCGGCTTCCGTCGTCATGGCGACGAGCGACTTCTCCACCGCGTCGGCGCTGTAGACGTCGCCCGGAGAGGTTTTCGCCAGCGAACGCAGGCGCGCCGCGTCGATGTCCGGGATGCGCGAGTCGACGTCGACCGAGCCGACCCGGTACTGCGCACCTTCCTCGACCGTGACCTTGACCACGTAGCCCTGCTTGGCGTCGTCGAAGCGCACGTCGCTCGAAAGCACGCGGAAATCGGCATAGCCGTTCTTCAGGTAGTAACGGCGGACGAGTTCGAGGTCGGACGCGATGCGGTCCGGATCATACACGTCGGAGGTCTTCAGCCAGGAGAGGAAGTTGCTCTCCGTGGTCGTCATCTGGTCACGCAGACGACCGGCCGAGAAGGCCTTGTTGCCGACGAATTCGATGGCCTTCACGCCGGTCTTGTCGCCTTCCACCACGGTGAAGACGACGTCCACGCGGCCGTTCTCGAGCTGAACGGTGCGGGCCGTCACTTGCGCGTTGCCGCGGCCGGAGCGCAGGTAGATTTCCTTGATCAGCGCGACGTCGGCATCCATCTGCGCCTTGCTGAAGGGACCGCGGGCCTTGGACCGGAGCTCGGGTTCGAGCACGTCGCTCTTCAGCTTCTTGTTGCCCTCGAAGACGACGCGGTTGATCACCTCGTTCTCGCGGACGGTGACGACGATCGCGTTGCCGCGACGCGCCACGTCGACGCTGGAGAAAAGCCCGGTGTTCAGAAGGTCGCGCTTCGCTTCCTCGGGAGACTGGCCGGTGACGTAGGACCGGATCGTCTCCGATTCGACGCGGCGGTTCCCCTGCACGGTCACGGACTGGGCCAGCACGGAGGCGGAGCTCGCCAGCAGCGCCGCAAGACCGACCAGAACCGAAACGTTCCGGCGGAAGCTACGCTTGTCGAAATTTTCGCGCGTCATCGTATGACCCTGTCTCTTTCAAAATCGGAATGCCCCGCAGGGACGCAGCACTCTCATTCGGATCAGCTTCTAGCGAGTTTTAGCGAAGGTGCAAACCGTCCGCACTCCATCCGGTGCAATAAACATCCGTCCGTGGCCGGATTGACACTTAACGACCGGTTAAACCGAGTACTTTCGGAATATCGCTTACGATCCCCAGCGCCATCAAGCCGATGATCACGGCGAAGCCCAAACGGAAGCTCAGTTCTTGGGCTCTTTCCCCGAGAGGTTTTCCGCGCACCGCCTCCACCGCGTAGAACATCAGATGTCCGCCGTCGAGAATCGGCACGGGGAGAAGGTTCACGAAGCCGATCGCGACCGAGATCACGGCCACGAAGCGCAGGAAGGTTCCGATGCCTTCGCGCAAGGAATCGCCCGAGAGCTGCGCGATGGTCAGCGGACCGGCGAGATCGTCCAGCGAACCCGCGCCCACGATCATCATCGCGAACCCGGCCAGATTGTCGCGGATCAGGCGCCCGGTATGCGCGACGCCGAACACCACGGCTTCGGGAAAGTCGTATTCGGTCTTCACGACATTCGCCTCGCTCGGAGCGGGGCGAACGCCGATGATCCCGACCTGCCGTGCGGAAAAGTATCCCGGAGCCTGCTTCGCCTGCGGCGTGACGGTGAAGGCCATCACCCGTCCGTCGCGCTCGACGGAGACGGAGAGGGGCTCGCCCGGCTTGGCGGACACCACCTTCCGCAGTTCGTCGAAACGCGCGATCTCTTGTCCCTCGATGGCGACGATGCGGTCGCCCGTGCGAAGCCCCGCCTGTTCGGCGGCGCTGCCGGCGAGGATGTCGCCGGCGATCGTGCCTATGGCGCGCGTGCCGTTCAGATAGGCGTCGCCGGAGAAGAGCAGAAAGGCCAGCAGAAAATTGGCGGCGGGCCCCGCCGCGACGATGGCGGCACGGTGCTTCAAGGCCGCGCCCTGGAGCGTCTTCTTGCGCCGTTCGGGCGAGAGCCTTTCGTAGGCCTCATGGTCCGAAGCGCTCGCCGCGTCGGCATCGCCGAAGAACTTCACGAAGCCGCCGAGCGGGATCGCGGCGATGCGCCAGCGCGTTCCGTGGCGATCATAGCGGTGCCAGAGTTCGCGACCGAAGCCGATCGAAAACGTCTCGACCTCGACCCCGCACAGACGCGCCACTTTGTAGTGCCCGTATTCGTGCACGAAGACGATGACGAGGATCACCGCGAGAAACGGAAGCACATATTCGAGAATGCCGAGAGGCAGCGCGAAAGCGGACATCGAAAGGCACGTACCTCGTCTTCGGAACCGGGCCCCATCGCCCGCCACGGTCTATATGGGAATGCGCCGCCGCGCTGTCCAATCACGAGAAGGCGGGAGCACGCATTTCGTTCGCGACCCGCCGGACCTCGCCGTCCAGCGCCAGACGGGCCTCGACGTCCTCGCCGGGATCGGTCCGGTGCGAGAACTTTTCCAGCACCCGCTCCACCGCGACGGGGATCTCGCCGAAGCTGCAGCGACCGGCGAGAAAATCGGCCACCGCGATCTCGTTCGCGGCGTTGAGCACGGCGGGCATCATTCCGCCCGCGGCCAACGCCTCGCGCGCGAGGCGCAGCGCCGGGAAACGGACGAGGTCGGGCTCTTCGAATTCGAGCCGCGCGACGGCCGCCAGATCGAGCGACCGGGCGCCCGAAACGATGCGCTCCGGATGAGCGAGGCAATGCGCGATGGGAACCCGCATGTCCGGAACGGCGAGCCCTGCCGTCACGGAGCCGTCGGCGAAAGACACGAGGCCGTGGACGATGCTCTGGGGATGCACCAGTACGTCCAGCCGATCGGCGGGCACGTCGAACAGATGGCGCGCCTCGATCAATTCGAGCCCCTTGTTCATCAGGGACGCGGAATCGATCGTGACCTTCGCGCCCATGGCCCAATTGGGATGGGCCAAGGCCTCCGCACGAGTCGCGGCGGCGATGCGCTCGGCGGACCAGCTTCGGAAGGGACCGCCCGAGGCGGTCAGCGTCATCCGCTCGATCTCGGCGGCCGTGTGACGGCCGAGCGCCTGATGGATGGCGTTGTGCTCGCTGTCGAGCGGCAGAACCTCGGTGCCCGCGCGGGCCGCAGCCGACATGAAGGCCTCGCCCGCGCAGACGAGACATTCCTTGTTGGCGAGCGCCACGCGGCGTCCCGCCGCGACCGCGGCGTATGTCGGCCGGACCCCGGCCGTGCCGACGATGGCCCCGATGACGAGATCGGCCGGGTGCAGCGCCGCATCGACGACGGCCCCCTCCCCGGCTCCGCTCACGATCCCGGTGCCGGAAAGGCGTTCGGCGAGATCGGACGCAGCGGAAGGGTCGCCTACGGCCGCGAAAGCCGGGCGGAATTCCCGCGCGAGCGCCGCGAGTCCCTCGACGTCACGGCCCGCTGCCATGGCGACGACCCGGTAGCGATCCGGATGGCGCCGGACGATGTCGAGCGTCGAGGTCCCGATCGACCCGGTGACGCCGAGGATGACGAGCGACTTCAACGGGGCGCTCCGCCCAGAAGTCCCGCGGCCGCGACGATCAGAAGCAGCGCGCAGACGGCCACGAAGGAGTCGAGGCGGTCGAGAACGCCGCCGTGGCCGGGGATGAGGTGGCTGGAGTCCTTCACGCCGAAATGCCTTTTCATGAAGGACTCGAAAAGGTCGCCCGCGACGGAGACCAGAGAGCCGAGGACGGAGAGCGTAACGAGGAGGCCGGTCGGAAGCCAGACCGCATCCGCCGCTTCCGTGAGCGAGACGGTGACGACGGCGGCACCGACGCCCCCGACGAGGCCGCCGAGAAAGCCCGACCACGTCTTTTTCGGCGACACGCGGGGCCAGAGCTTGGGTCCGCCGAGCTTCCGCCCGACGAAATAGGCCGCCGTGTCGCTGCACCAGACGACGGCGAAGAGCCAGAAGATCGCCGTGAGCCCGTGCTCGGGGCCCGCGCGCAGGCCGATGGGCACCACCGCGATGAGGCCCGTATAGACGCCGCCCGCGAGAGCCCAGAACCGCGTCGTGACGATCCGGACGGAAAGCGCCGCGACCGCGCCGCCGAGCACGGCCGGCAGGAGAGCCGTCACGGTCAACGCCTGCGCGGTTTCGGACAGCATGCCGCCCGCCGCGATGCAGACGGCCATGACCAGCCAGACGGCCCTGAGGCGACCGCCGTCGAAACCGATCAGGATCAGCCATTCGCGCGCCGCTATGATCGCCGTTACGGTCCAGAACAGCGCGAACAGCCAGCCGCCCGCGACCGCCGTGCCGAGCGCGAGCCCGGCCATCACGATTCCGGACAGAAGGCGGGGAAGAAGGTCGGAGGACCCGCGCGGCACGGCGGAAGACGCCATCAATTCTGCCCTCCGGCCGCGGAAAGGCCGCCGTAACGGCGGTCGCGGCCGCGATAGGCGGCGACGGCTTCTTCGAGATGCCTGCGGTCGAAATCGGGCCAGAGAACCGGCGTGAAGACGAACTCCGCGTAAGCGGCCTGCCAGAGCAGGAAATTCGAAAGCCGCATCTCGCCCGACGTGCGGATCACGAGATCGGGATCGGGAATGCCGGCGGTGTCGAGTCGCTCGGAGAGCGCCGTCTCGTCGATCGCGTCGAGCGCGAGGCGCCCCTCGGCGACGTCCTGAACGGTCCGCCGGACGGCGCGCACGATCTCGTCGCGCGAGCCGTAATTGAAGGCGACCTGGAACACGAGACCGCTGTTGTTCCGGGTCAGGGATTCGGATTCTTCGAACAAGGCGATGATGTCTTCGGGAAGTCCGGCCCGGTCTCCGATCACGCGGATCCGGACGTTCCGGGCGTGGAGCTCGACCGTGTCGCCGCGGATGAAGCGGCGCAGCAGCATCAGCAGAGCGGTGACCTCGGCTGCCGGGCGACGCCAGTTTTCGGACGAGAAGCTGTAGACGGTGAGCGCCCGGATCCCGAGATCCTCGGCCGCACGAACGGTCCGCCGCAGCGCTTCGAGGCCCCGTCGGTGGCCCTCGACGCGCGGCAGTCCGCGCGACTCGGCCCACCGCCCGTTGCCGTCCATGATGACGGCGACATGGGCCGGCACGCCCCGGTCGGGGCAGGAGGAAGCCGTATCGTTCGCTGCGTCCAATCCGGCCTCCTCGCCTGCAGGTCAGACCTGCATGATTTCCTTTTCCTTGGCGGCCAGCGCCTGATCGATCTCGGAAACGGACTGGTCGGTCGCCTTCTGGACCTGCTCGGACTGGCGCTCGAGGTCGTCCTTGCTCACATGACCGTCCTTCTCGAGCTTCTTGAGAAGATCGAGACCGTCGCGACGGACATGGCGGACCGCCACGCGGGCCTCTTCGGCATATTTGTGCGCGACCTTCACCATCTCCTTGCGGCGCTGCTCGTTGAGCTCCGGGATGCGGATGCGCATCGTCTGGCCTTCGGTGCTCGGATTGAAGCCGAGATCGGATTCGCGGATCGCCTTTTCGACGGCGGCGACCATCGAACGGTCCCAGACCTGCACCGAGATCATCCGCGGTTCGGGAACGGTGACGGTCGCGACCTGGTTCAACGGCATCAGCGAGCCGTAGGCGTCCACCTGGATCGGATCGAGGATGTTCGCGGAGGCGCGGCCGGTGCGCAGGCTGCCGAGATCATGGCGGAAGGACTGGATGGCGCCCTGCATGCGGCGCTTGATGTCGGCAAGGTCGAAGGTCGCACTCATCGTGGGATCAATCCGATAACGTTGAACTCGTGTCGATCCGAGGGCTTAAGCCCCCGGCGTCCCGTCATCAAGGGGTGACGAGGGTGGCGGGAGCTTCGCCCTTCAGGATGCGGGTGATCGCCCCCGGAGCATGAGCCGAGCCGACGAGAATGGAAAGCCGGTTCTCGCGGGCGAGCGCGAAGGCCGCGGTATCCATCACCTTGAGATCCTCGCGGATCGCGTCGTCATGCGTGATGCGGTCGTAGCGGACGGCATTCGGATCCTTCTTGGGATCCGCCGAATAGATGCCGTCCACCTGCGTCGCCTTGAGCACGGCATCGCACTTCAGTTCGACGGCACGCAGCACCGCCGCGGTATCGGTCGTGAAGAAGGGGCTGCCGGTTCCGCCGCCGAGCACGACGATGCGCCCCTTGCGGATGTGGTGAAGAGCCGTCTGCCGGGCATAGGTCTCGCAGATCGTCGGCATCGCGACCGCCGACATCGTGCGGGCATGGGCGCCCGCCGCTTCCAGCGCGCCTTCGAGGGCGATCGAATTCATGATGGTCGCGAGCATGCCCATCGAGTCGGCGGTGGCGCGGTCGATCCAGCCCGCCGCGCCGACTTTGGCGCCGCGGATGATGTTGCCGCCGCCGATGACGACCGCGATTTCGTAGCCGGCGGCCGAAGCCGTCGCGAGATCCGCCGCGAGCGTCGAGAGCGTCTGAGGATGGAGCCAATAACCGTCGGGAGCGAGCAGCGCTTCACCGGAGAGCTTCACGAGAACGCGCTTGAACCCGGTCATCATCTCTCCTCCTCGCCGACGTCGGTCCGCCTGCGTTGTCCCGCAGGCGGGGTGCGGAGACAAGGGCACGCGGCCCGGTGCTCCACACAAGAAAAAAGGGCGGCACCTTCGTGCCGCCCCTTGGCATTCCGATCAGGCGGCGCCGCCCGCCGCGGCCGCCACTTCGGCCGCGAAGTCGGATTCCTGTTTCTCGATCCCCTCGCCGAGAGCGAAGCGGACGAAGCCCTTGAGCACGATCGGGGCGCCGACGCGGCCCTCGCTCTCCTTGACCGCCTGCGCGACCGACTTCGAAGGATCGTGAATGAAGGCCTGCTCGATGAGGCAGACTTCCTTGTAGTAGGTCTTCATGCCGCTCTCGACGATCTTCTCGAGCACGTGAGCGGGCTTGCCGGCGTTCTTCTCGGCCAGCACGTTCTTCTCGCGTTCGAGAACCGCCGGATCGACGCCCGCGGCGTCGAGCGCGACGGGGTTGGCGGCCGCGACATGCATCGCGATCTGCCGGCCGAGGGCCGCGAGCTCGTCGGCCTTGCCGGTCGACTCGAGCGCGACCAGCACGCCGATCTTGCCGAGGCCGTCGCCGACGGCGCCGTGCAGATACTGGCCGATGACGCCCTGCGAGACCGAGAGCGAAGCCGCGCGGCGCAGCGTCATGTTCTCGCCGATCGTGGCGATGGCGTTGGCGATCGCCTCTTCGACCTTGCCGCCGCCCGGATAGGCGGCCGACTTGATCGCTTCGACGTCGTTCGAGCCGCCCGAAAGAGCGACGCCGGCGACGTTGCGGACGAGCGCCTGGAAGGCGTCGTTGCGCGCGACGAAGTCGGTCTCGGAATTCACCTCGACGACGACGCCCTTGGAGCCGGAAACGGCGAGGCCGATCAGGCCTTCCGCGGCGACGCGGCCGGACTTCTTGGCGGCCTTCGCGAGACCCTTCTTGCGGAGCCAGTCGACGGCGGCCTCGACGTCGCCGTTCGACGCTTCGAGCGCGGCCTTGCAGTCCATCATGCCGGCGCCGGTCTTCTCGCGAAGATCCTTCACGGTTGCGGCGGTGATGTTCGCCATCGGTATAGTCCTCTCGTGTTCTGGATACGGTTCGGCGGCGGTGTTGCCGCCGCCGCCGTCAAGTCGTTTCGGTGCTCCGCCCCGTGCGGGGCGGAAACGGCGTCGAACGGATCAGGCCGCTTCGAGCTGGCCGCGGGCCTGCGCGACCCAGCCGTCGCGGGCGATGCGGCCGTTGAGCTTCAGCTCGGCGTCGAGCTTCTCCACGTCGGCGCCGGTCATCGCGGCGACCTGCCAGTAGTGGAAGATGCCGGCGTCGTTGAGCTTGCCCGCCAGCTGCGGACCGACGCCCGCGAGCTTGGTGAGATCGTCCGGAGCGCCGCGCGGAGCGGCCAGACGCTCGAAGGCCTCGCCCGACGGCGAGCCGACTTCGACCGGGAGCTCCTCGGCGACCGGGGCCACGGAGGCGCCGACGTCGACGCCCATGGCGCCCTGACCGCGGGAGATGCCGTCGATCGCGGCGCGGGCGATGAGGTCGCAATAGAGCGAGATCGCGCGGCCGGCGTCGTCATTGCCCGGGACCGGATAGGTGATGCCGTCCGGATCGCAGTTCGTGTCGACGATCGCGGCCACCGGGATGCCCAGACGCTGGGCTTCCTTGATCGCGAGCTGTTCCTTGTTCGTGTCGATGACGAAGATCAGGTCGGGCGTACCGCCCATGTCCTTGATGCCGCCGAGCGCGCGATCGAGCTTTTCCTTCTCGCGGGCGAGCATCAGGCGCTCTTTCTTCGTCAGGCCCGAGGCGCCCGAGGCGAGCATCTCGTCGACCTTGCGAAGGCGCTGGATCGAGCCGGAGATCGTCTTCCAGTTCGTCAGCATGCCGCCGAGCCAGCGGGCGTTGACGTAGTACTGGGCCGAACGCTTCGCCGCAGCGGCGATTTCTTCCTGCGCCTGACGCTTCGTGCCGACGAAGAGCACGCGGCCGCCCGCGGCCACCGTGTCGGACACGGCCTGCAGGGCGCGGTACAGCATCGGCACCGACTGCGCGAGATCGATGATGTGGACGTTGTTGCGGGTGCCGAAGATGAAGGGAGCCATCTTCGGGTTCCAGCGGTGAGCCTGGTGGCCGAAATGCGCACCGGCTTCAAGCAGCTGGCGCATGGAAAAATCGGGCAGAGCCATGACGTCGTTCTCCGGTTGTAAGCCTCCGCGGAGACGTGAACCGGTCAAAACCGGTCACCGGACAGGCCGAAGCCTTTTCTCCGCGTGTGGGATGGCGCGGGCTATAGACGCGAAGACCCGGAAAAGCAAGGGCGCGCGCGACGGTGCCGCCGCCCTGCGCGGCTTCACTTGGAGCAGGCGGGCGCCTTCAGCATTTCGAGCGCCTTCAATTCGCCCTTCATCACGAAGTCGCCGTAGTCGAGCGTGAGGCGCCGGGCGATGCCGTTGTCGAACATTTCGAAGGAGATCGTGTGCGTCGGCTGCTGGTCCCCGCCCCCCGCCTCGAAGAAACTCAATGACACGGGCCAGCGCGGCACGTCGGCGAGACCGGCGGCGCGGGACGGCTCGTCGAGCGCTTCCGCGCCGCCCTTGGCGGGCGGCCCGATCACGGCGATCGCGTCGGAGAGCTTGTCGGGTTCGTCCGCCCCGTCGAAGAGCTTCGCCTCCAGCCGTCCCGTTCCGGCGCGCGCGGCCTCGATCATCATGATCTGGTGGCGCGCGGGGAAGATGCCGTCGGCCAGACGGTGCTTTTCCTTCTTCGGAGCGGTCGTCTCGACGAGGATCGCGCCCGCTCGCCGCTCGGCGGATCCGTCGAGCACTTCATCGGGCTGGTCGCTCTTGCGCACGTCCTTGCGGAAGCGGAGGCGATCGCCCTCCCCCGTCTCGTAGGTCGTCGCACGATGGTCGAGGCGGACGCGGCCGGCGCCCGTATCGAGATCGACCACCTGACGGATGTTCTGCGCATAGCCGTCGCAGGCCGAGCCCGTGATCTCCAGCACGATGCGCCCGGAGGCGGATTCGAGACCGTTCGCCCCGGTGCTCTTCGAAAGGCTCAGATCGTAGACCGCGCGGTGCGGCGCCAGCACGGGAGGCGCGGCGACGGCCGCCGCCGGCAGGACCGCGGCCAATCCGAGGAGCGCGAAGCGCAGCCGATCACGCATGTCTTGTCTCCGTCCCGCCATAGGGTCGAAGATAGGCGACCGGACGGGGTACGCCAATGCTTCGGGGCGGAAATTCAGGCCTCGGCCGGAGGAGAAAGCGTTGATGACCATCGAAGACCGCCTGCGCGCGAACGGCATCGCATTGCCCGTTCCGGCGGCCCCGCTCGCCAATTACGTGCCCTGCGTCCGCTCGGGCTCGCTGCTCGTCGTGTCGGGGCAATTGTGCCTCGGTGCGGACGGCAAGCTCGCGCCGGCCCACAAGGGCAAGCTCGGCGGCTCCGTTTCGCTCGCCGACGGCCAGGCCGCGGCGCGGCTCTGCGCGATCAACGTGCTGGCGCAGGCCCGCGCGGCATTGGGCTCGCTCGACGGAATCCGCCGCTGCATCCGCTTGGGCGGCTTCATCAACGCGACGCCCGATTACGATTCCCTGCCCGCGGTGATGAACGGAGCGTCGGACCTGATGGTTCTCGCTCTGGGCGATGCGGGACGGCACGCGCGCACCACGATCGGAGTCGCGCAGTTGCCGCTCGATTGTGCCGTCGAAGCCGAGGCCATGTTCGAGGTGTCCTGATGCCCGTTCCCGACTGGTTGACCGAGCGCCCGATCGCCCATCGCGGTCTGCACGACGCTTCGCGCGGCCATGTCGAGAACTCCCTGTCGGCGGCGGATTGCGCCGTCGTCCACGGCTTCGCGATCGAATGCGACGTCCGCCTTTCCGCCGACGGAGAGGCGGTCGTCTTTCATGACGAGACGCTCGACCGGCTCGCGGGCCGGAGCGGTGCCGTCGCCGATCTCACCGCCGCCGAATTGCGCTCCGTCCGCCTGAAGGACGGCGAAGACGGCATTCCGACGCTTTCGGAATTGCTCGCCCGCGTCGCGGGCCGCGTTCCCGTGATCGTCGAGATCAAGAGCCGCTTCGACGGCGATCTCCGCCTCGCGCGCCGGATCGCCCAGATTCTTGCCGGGAACGAGGCCCCGGTCGCCGTGAAGTCCTTCGACCCCGCGGTGGTCGCGTTGTTGAGGGAGATCGCTCCCGAGAGGCCGCGCGGCATCGTCGGGCAGTCCGTCTTCGAAGGCGGCGCTTATGCGGAGCTGAGCGCGGAGCAGCGGCACGTGATGTCGAATCTTCTGCATTTCGCAGAGTCCTTGCCGGACTTTCTGTCATGGCGCGTGAGCGATCTTTTCTCCGCCGCGCCCTATCTCTGCCGCGTCGCGGCGGGGTTGCCGGTGTTGGCTTGGACCGTCCGTACGGACGAGGACCGGCATCGGGCGCGCCGCCATGCGGACCAGATGATCTTCGAAGGTTTCATCCCCTGAACTTGTCCGCCTGCACGGCTCCGCTACCCTTTCCGGCATGACGAAGGACGAGAACGACTTCGAGGTCGGCGTCGAGACGACGCTCTCGGCCTTCGATCCGGCGGAATGGGACGCCTGCGCCGGTGCCGTCGCCCGGGGCGGGCGGACTCCGAACCCTTTCGTGTCCCACGCCTTCCTGTCCGCTCTGGAAGAATCGGGTTCGGTCGGCGGGCGCAGCGGCTGGTCTCCGGCGCACTTGGCCGTCCGCGACGCCGAAGGCCGGCTGCGGGGCGCCGCGCCGTCCTATCTGAAGGCCCACAGCCAAGGCGAATACGTCTTCGATCACGGCTGGGCGGAAGCCTATATGCGCGCCGGCGGCCGCTATTACCCCAAGATCCAGGTCGCCGTTCCCTTCACGCCTGCGGCGGGCCCCCGCCTGCTGGCGAGCGGCGGCGACGCCCTGCGGATCCGCCGCCTGCTCGCCCGGGGGCTCCAGACCCTCTGCGACCGTACGGGCGCTTCGTCGGTCCATGCCACGTTTCTTGAAAAGGACGAGGCCGAGCTCCTGACCGAGAACGGCTACCTCCTTCGCACGGACCGGCAATTCCACTGGTCCAATGCGGGCTACGGCAGTTACGACGATTTTCTCGGCGAACTCGCTTCACGCAAACGCAAGGCGCTGAAGCGGGAACGGCGCGAGGCGCTCCGCAACGGGATCACGATCGAGTCCCTGACGGGCCCGACGATCACCGAGGCGCATTGGGACGCCTTCTTCGCCTTCTACATGGATACGGGCTCGCGGAAATGGGGGCGCCCTTACCTGACCCGTTCGTTCTTCTCGCTGGTCGGCGAGCGGATGGCCGACCGCATCCTGCTCGTCATCGCGAGCCGTGACGGTCGCCCCATCGCGGGAGCGATCAACTTCATCGGCGACGACGCGCTTTACGGGCGAAATTGGGGCTGCATCGAGGATCACCCCTTCCTGCATTTCGAGGTCTGCTATCACCGCGCAATCGACTTCGCGATCGAGAAGGGTCTCGCCCGCGTCGAAGCCGGCGCGCAGGGCGAACACAAGCTCGCCCGCGGCTATCTCCCCGTCGAGACGCGGTCCGCACACTGGCTCGCGGATCTCGGCCTGCGGCGTGCCGTGGCGGAATATCTCGAACGCGAAAGGCGTTACGTCGCCTCGCTTCATGAGGAGCTCGAAACGGCGAGCCCCTTCCGGCGCGGCGGCGAGGAGGAGCAGGACTGACCTCCCGAACCGTCACGGCACCCATCCCCCTCCCGCCCCGCCCGGGAATCCGCTACTGCGGACAGGACGGCCCGCGGCGGAGGACTTCATGACGACCTATGATCCGAACAACATCTTCGCGAAGATCATTCGCGGCGAGATGCCCTGCACGAAGGTGCATGAGGACGACGTCGCCTTCGCCTTCATGGACATCATGCCCCGCGCCGACGGCCATGTGCTGGTCATCCCGAAGGCCGCCGCGCGCAACATCCTCGACATCGCGCCCGCCGATCTCGCGGCGCTGATGCCCTCCGTCCAGAAGGTCGCCAAGGCCGTGAAGGCGGGGATGAAGGCCGACGGCATCACCCTGCAGCAGTTCTCGGAACCGGCGGGCGGACAGGTGGTGTTCCACATCCACTTCCACGTGCTGCCGCGCTGGGACGGCATCGCTCTCCGCCCCCATACGGGCGCGATGGAAAAGCCGGAGATCCTCGAAGCGCACGCCGCGAAGATCCGCGCCGCGCTGGCCGATGTCCGCTGAAGCGACGACGTCCGAACGCTCGATCTCCTGGCAGGCCGTCGGCGCCGGGCTGGTCGCCGCCTGCGTCGGCTTCGGCAGTTCCTTCGCCGTCGTCCTGAACGGCCTTGCCGGGGTGGGCGCCTCCACCGCCGAAGCCGCGTCCGGCCTCATGGCTCTCTCGGTCGCCATGGGGCTCTGCGCCGTCGTCCTCGCGTGGCGCCTGCGGGTGCCGGTCTCCATCGCATGGTCGACGCCGGGCGGGGCGCTGCTCGCCGCCTCCGCCGTTCCGGACGGCGGCTTTCCCGTTGCCGTCGGGGCCTTTCTCGTGACGTCCGCCCTGATCGTTCTCGCCGGTCTTTGGCGCCCGCTCGGGCGGGCGGTGGCGGCCATTCCCGGGCCGCTGGCCAATGCGATGCTCGCGGGCATTCTCCTGCCGCTCTGTCTCGCGCCGGTGAAGGCTGTGCTGCAGGTCCCGGCAGCCGCCTGCGCCGTCGTCGCGGTCTGGGCCGCCATGGCGCGGATCCGCCGCCTTTTCGCCGTTCCCGCGGCGGCGCTCGTCGCGGTCCTGATCCTGCTCGCTCAGGGGGCGGGCTCGGGCGCGGACGGCACGAGCCTTTTCGCCGCTCCCGTCTTCATCATGCCCGCCTTCTCGGTCGCGGCGCTGATCGGCATCGCGCTGCCGCTCTTCATCGTCACCATGGCCTCGCAGAACATCCCCGGATATGCGGTCCTCAACGCGAACGGGTACCGGCCGGACTTCAACGGCCTGTTGCGGGGGACGGGACTGTTCAGCCTTCTCGCCGCCCCCTTCGGTGCCCATGGCGTCAATCTGGCGGCCATCACGGCCGCGCTCTGCGCCTCGCCCGAAGCCGAGCCCGACCCGGCCCGCCGCTGGCAGGCCGCCGTCACGGCGGGCCTCGCCTACATCGTCTTCGGCGTCGTGGCGGGCGGGGCCGCGGCGCTGATCGCCGGCTCCGGCCGGATCCTCGTCGAGGCGGTCGCCGGATTGGCGTTGCTCGGCTCGCTCGCTTCCGCGCTGCAGGCGGGCATGGCCGATGCCGAGCGCCGGGAAGCGGCCGTCGTCACTTTCGTCGTGACGGCGTCCGGCATGGCGCTGTTCGGAATCGGATCGGCCTTCTGGGGTCTGCTGGCCGGTGCTGCGATCCTCGGGCTCGATCGCCTTCGGGCTCAATTCGCCAGAAAATAGGATCCGATCAGCACCGCTTCGCCGACCGCGATGGCGAGAAGCTCGCGGCGACCGGCGAAGAAGAAGGTCGCCAGCGCGGCCGCCACCCCGCCGAGCCGGCCGTAGAGCGGCACGGCGCCCAGAGCACCGCTCGGCGAGAAGATCAGCTTCACGACGACGCCCGCCAACAGAGCGGTCGCGACGAACCGGACCCAATCGAAGACCGGCGAGGTTTCGCGGATGCGGCGTGCCAGCAGCACGGCCGAAATCCGCCAGATCGCCGTGGGAATGACGGCTGCGAAGGCGAGCAGCAGATAGGGCTCGAGCGCAACGGGGATCATGCCGCCCTCGTCCGGGAACGGTCGAGGACGAAGGCCGCCGTGCCGCCCACGAGGCCGACCAGCAAGAGATCGAGTTCGGGCCCGATCAGCGCCAGAGCGATAGGCTGGAGCAGAAAGCCGGACGCGATCGCCACGCCGTCCGACAGCCCCCGCGCGCCGGCCGAGATCGAAACCGTGAAGAACATGGGCGTCAGGAACAGAAGACCCGCTGCGATCGGCAGAGGCGCCTGACCGCTCAGCAGATAGCCGACGCCCGTCGCCAGAGTTGAGATGGAGCAGCAGGCCATCGCGAAGCCGAAATAATACGGCACGCGCTCTTCCTGCGGCATATGCGGCAGGCGGCGCAGCGACTCCGACCAGACCGTCACGGTCACGAAATGCGACATAAGCAATTGCTGCAGAAGGCTCTGCCCGGGCCGCCGGACCAGCGGCAGCAAGGACATGGTCATCGGCAGGAAGCGGACCGAGGAGAGCGTCACCGCAGTCGCGATGCCTAGCGGCGACAATCCGGCCGCGAGCCCCCCGTAAAACAAGACCTGCGCCGGACCCGCCCAGACGAACAGCGTGGACGCGATCGCCGCCCCGAGCGGATGCCCCACGGCGAGCGCCAGAGGCCCGATGCCGATGAGCCCCATCGCCAAGAGCGGCGCGGGCAAGGACGCGGCGTCCTTGAAGCCCTTGGCCCAGAAGCGCAGGGCGGAGGAAGACGGAGAGGGAAGAACGCCGTGCAAAGGGTATAGGTCCGAACGCGGGAGGCGACACGATAACGCCGCCCGCCGAAGCGACAACTGCGCGGAACGAATGGGAGCATTCCGCCCGGCGGGTCTCCCGCTCAGCGCGAGAGGCCGAGAGCGACCGAAATTCCCGCCGCGACACGGTCCTTCAGTTCAAGACCGGCCCAGAGCAGAAGCGCCGCGATGGCGGGCACGAGAAACCAGGCGAGGATTTCCTCGCCCCGTTCCCGGCGCCTTCGCCGCGCCCGCCGCGTATCAGACCACTCGCCCATAAGGTGCGGTTATATAACCTCAGGCGTCCCTGTCACCCGCCCTGACTTTCGGGCCGGTGGGCGAAGGCCGCTTGGGGGCGGGCTTGGGGGCGGGCTTGGGGTCCGATTTGGGACCGGACTTGGCCGCGGCTTTACCCGCCGCCTTCACCGAGGCGCGTTTCTTCTTCGCGGCCGCCTTGACGATTTCCTTCTCGGGCACGGGGACCGCCACCGGTTCCGGATATTCGAAGGCGAGCGCCTTCTTGCCGTCCGTCTCGGTGACGACCACGCGCACCGCACCGCCGCCCTTGAGCTTGCCGAACAGGACCTCGTCGGCCAGCGGCGTCTTGATCGTCGTCTGGATGAGCCGCGCCATCGGGCGGGCGCCCATGGTCTCGTCATAGCCGTGCTCGACGAGCCAGGCGCGGGCCTCGTCCGACAGTTCGATCGTGACGTTGCGGTCGGCGAGCTGCGCCTCGAGCTGCAGCACGAATTTGTCGACGACCTGCGCGACAACTTCCTTCGGCAGCTGGCCGAAGGAGATCACCGCATCGAGGCGATTGCGGAATTCGGGCGCGAAGAGCCTGTTGATCGCCTCCTGATCGTCCCCCTCCCGCTTGGTCCGCGTGAAGCCGAAGGCGGGCTTGGCGAGATCGGCGGCGCCCGCATTCGTGGTCATGATCAGGATCACGTTCCGGAAATCGACCTGCTTGCCGTTGTGGTCGGTCAGTTTCCCGTGATCCATGATCTGCAGAAGGATGTTGAACAGATCCGGATGCGCCTTCTCGATCTCGTCGAGCAGGAGCACGCAATGCGGATGCTGGTCTACGCCGTCGGTCAGAAGCCCGCCCTGATCGAAGCCGACATAGCCGGGAGGCGCGCCGATCAGCCGCGAGACCGTGTGGCGCTCCATGTATTCCGACATGTCGAAGCGGATCAGCTCGACGCCCAGCGTCTCGGCGAGACGCCGCGCGACCTCGGTCTTGCCGACGCCGGTGGGACCGGCGAAGAGATAGTTTCCGATGGGCTTTTCGGGATCGCGCAGACCCGCGCGGGCGAGCTTGATCGCCGAAGACAGCGCGCCGATGGCCGTGTCCTGACCGTAGACGACCCGCTTGAGGCTCTCTTCGAGGTTCCGGAGCACCTCCGCGTCGTCCTTGGAGACGGTCTTGGGCGGGATGCGCGCCATGGTCGCGATGGTAGCCTCGATCTCCTTCACGCCGATCGTCTTCTTGCGGCGGTTCTCGGGAACGAGCATCTGCGAGGCGCCCGTCTCGTCGATCACGTCGATCGCCTTGTCGGGCAGCTTCCGGTCATGGATGTAGCGCGCGGACAGCTCCACCGCCGCCTTGATGGCGTCGTTCGTGTATTTCAGGTGGTGGAAGTCTTCGAAATAAGGCTTCAACCCCTTCAGGATCTCGATCGCGTCCGGCACCGACGGTTCGTTCACGTCGATCTTCTGGAAGCGGCGGACGAGCGCGCGGTCCTTCTCGAAATACTGGCGGTATTCCTTGTAGGTGGTCGAGCCGATGCAGCGCAGGGTGCCCTGAGCCAGCGCGGGCTTGAGCAGGTTCGAGGCGTCCATGGCCCCGCCCGAGGTCGCACCGGCGCCGATGACCGTGTGGATCTCGTCGATGAACATGATCGCCTTGGGGTGCTGCTCGATCTCCTTCATCACCTGCTTGAGGCGCTCTTCGAAATCGCCGCGATAGCGGGTGCCGGCGAGCAGCGTTCCCATGTCGAGGGCGAAGACCGTCGCGTCCTCGAGCACTTCGGGCACCTGCCCGCGGATGATCTTCAGCGCGAGGCCTTCCGCGATCGCGGTCTTGCCCACGCCGGGATCGCCGACGAGGAGCGGATTGTTCTTCTGGCGCCGGCAGAGCACCTGGATCGTCCGCTGCACTTCGGATTCCCGGCCGATCAGCGGGTCGATCTTCCCTTCGCGGGCCTTCTTGTTGAGGTTGACGCAATAAGCGTCGAGCGCCTCGCCCTTCTTGGCGCGGCCGCCCTGCCCTTCCTCGCCGGTCGAGGCCCCGCCGCGCTCGGCGGGCTCCTCGTCCGCGCCGCGATTGGGGCGGGTCTCGTTGAGACCGGCCCGCTTGGCGATGCCGTGCGAGATGTAGTTGACCGCGTCGTAACGGGTCATGTCCTGCTCCTGCAGGAAATAGGCGGCATGGCTCTCGCGCTCGGCGAAGATCGCCACGAGCACGTTCGCCCCCGTCACCTCTTCCCGGCCGGACGACTGGACATGGATGACGGCGCGCTGGATCACGCGCTGGAAGCCCGCGGTGGGCTTCGAGTCGTCGCCCGTCTCGCCCACCAGATTGGCGAGATCCTCGTCGACGTAATTCAGGAGATTGCGGCGCAGCAGGTCGAGATCGACGCTACAGGCCCTCATCACCGCCGCCGCGTCCTGATCGTCGATCAGCGCCAGAAGCAGATGTTCGAGAGTCGCATATTCATGGTGGCGCTCATTGGCGTAGGCCAGCGCCTTATGCAGGGAATTCTCGAGACTGCGCGAGAATGAAGGCATGGGGTCCTACTTCTTCTCCATGACGCACTGGAGCGGATGCTGGTGTTTCCGGGCGAAATCCATGACCGTGGTCACCTTGGTCTCTGCCACCTCGTAGGTGAACACGCCGCACTCGCCGACCCCGTGATGATGCACGTGGAGCATGATGCGCGTGGCCTCCTCGGCGTTCTTGTTGAAGAACCTCTGCAAGACGTGGACCACGAATTCCATCGGCGTGTAGTCGTCGTTCAGCAGCAGAACGCGGTAGAGGCTCGGCCGCTTCGTCTGCGGCCGGGTGCGGGTGACCACCGCCGTGCCCGAGCCGTCGCGCGGGCCGCCGGGAGACCGCGGCGAGGCGGCGATCGGGGTCGAACGTACGCTCATCGTCGCGCGGGCGCCTTCCTGAAGCATCGAAATCACGATCATCGTTAGGCCGGAACCTCGCTCCGCATACGTTCGAATGGAAGGAACGGATGCGGCAAAACCATGTCACGGACGAATGTATAGCCTCCCCACCGTCCTCGCCAGACGGGCACCCTCGGGCGCGAGATGAATTCGTGACCGACGAGCCGGTTCCGAACGCAAAAAAGGCCCGGCATGGCCGGGCCCTTCGAAAATGCGTCTCGCGATGCGGTCCGCGGACCGCGCCGGATCACTTCGCGGCGGAGGTCGCCTTGGCGAGCATCGACTCGTACGGCTTCGCCGCGTCCTTGGCGATGACGGTGACGAGTTCGCCGACCTTAGAAGCGTAGGCGACGTAGCCCTCATACGCTTCCTTGACGTAGGCGGTCTGGATCTCGATGGCCTTGTCGAGCGACTTGGCGCCGACGAGCTTCTCGACGACGGCCGAAGAATGCTCGAAAGCCTTCTTGGAGTAGTCGGCGGTCTCGGTCGCGAGCGCCTGGACGGTCTTCGTGGCGGTGCCGAAGCTCTTCACCGCGGCGTCGACGTTGTCCTTGCCGAGCTTCTGGAAATCTTCGAACTGGTTGAACATTGGAAACCTCCGTTTGCTTTTCCGCCGATGATCCCCGACGGGCAGGAACGCGCAGGTTCTCGTCGCTCTATGCGCCGGAAGCCCTGACCATTCTTTTATGTGCGCCGCACAATGAAGTCAATGATTTTTGTGCACCGCACCATTCGTCGAAATCATGGCAGCCGATTAACGCCGGAGTAACCGAGCCCGCCTAGCGTCGCCATCCGTGCTCTTTCGGCCGCACCTTGCGGTCGCGGAGCCTGCGACACGTCCCTCGGGACGGACAAGGTAACGGGCGTTCGGGGTCTGGTATGCGGTCTGGTTGGTTCGGGTCGGCTGTTCGTTTCGGTCTGGCGGCCGTCGCGGCCGGAGGCGTGGTCCTCGGAGGCGTGATGCCGGGCGAAGCGAAGCCGCGCCGTCAGGCCGCCGCGCCCTATGCGCCGCCCTATGCGGCCATGGTGGTCGACGCCAAGACCGGCCGGATCCTTCACGCCGAGAATGCCGACGCGCTCCGTCATCCCGCCTCGGTCACGAAGGTGATGACGCTCTATCTGCTGTTCGAACAGATCCAGCGCGGCCGGATGAACCTCGACACCGAACTGAAGGTCTCCGCCTTCGCGGCCCATCAGGCGCCCTCGAAGCTGGCGCTTTCGCCCGGCGACACGATCCGCGTCGAGGACGCGATCAAGGCGCTCGTCACCAAGTCGGCCAACGACGTCGCCGTGGTCGTCGCGGAGAACATCGCGGGTTCCGAACCGGCCTTCGCGCGCATGATGACGCAGAAGGCCCGCGCGCTCGGCATGTCGAAGACGGTCTACAAGAACGCGTCCGGCCTGCCCGACCCGGGTCAGGTGACCACGGCGCGCGACCTCATCACGCTGGGCCGCGCGATCCAGGACCGTTTCCCGCGGGAATACGCCTACTTCTCCACCCGCGTCTTCAATTTCGAAGGCGACGCCTACGCCAATCACAACAAGCTGCTCGGTCGCGTCGAAGGCGTGGACGGCATCAAGACCGGCTTCACGCGGATGTCGGGCTTCAACCTGCTGACCTCGGTCAAGCATGACGGGCGGCAACTCGTCGCCGTCGTGCTGGGCGGTCGCTCGGGCCCGTCGCGCGACCGCATCATGACCGAACTCGTCGAAGACAACCTGCCCCGCGCCTATGCGGGCGCCCGGACCGCGCCGCTGGTCGCCGAGAACGCGGCCGCGGGCGAAGCCCCGACCACCACGGCCGCCGTCACGCCGCGTCCGGTCCGGGTAGCTTCGGCCGCCCCGGTCGCCGCCACGATCGAGCAGGGCGACGCGAAGGACGACATGCCCTCGCGCGCCACGTCCGGCCCGGTCGTCGCGGCCAAGGTCGACGCGGCCCTGAAGCGCGGAACGCAGGACGAGGCCGCTCCGGCCGCCGCCTCCGGCGCGGGCATGAAGTGGTCGAAGGGCGCCGAACCGGCGGCGGAGAAGCAGCGCGTGGCTGCGGTTGCGCCCAAGGCCGCGCCGAAGCCCGCCGCGAATTGGTATGTTCAGGTCGGCACCGCCGACACGCAGGCGAAGGCCGCGGCGCTCGCGTCGCGCGCCAAGGAGAAGTCGAAGGGCCATCTCGGCCGGGCCAAGCCCGTCACCGAGAAGGTCGCGCTCAAGCGCGGCAGCACCTATCGCGCGCGCTTCACCGGTCTCGACGAAGACGGCGCCGAGGCCGCCTGCAAGGCTCTCAAGAAGGCGGGCATGGCATGCATCGCGGCCCGGACCTGATCGCCCCCGCCGTTCCGGGCGAAGGCGGCTCCTCACCCATGGCGGGCGAGAAGAACGTCCTTGGCCTGATTGACCCGGGTGGCGAGATACGTCGACCCCCCTTGGTCGGGATGAAGTTTCTTCATGAGCGTCCGATGCGCCTGTCGGATGTCGTCCTCGCCCGCGCCCGGCTCAAGGCCCAGAATCTCGTAGGCCTCCTTCTCGGTCATGTCGCCCGATCGCGGGCTCTCGTTGCGCCGCGCGTGGGCGTGCGCATCAGCTGTTTCACTCCAGCCGGGAAACCGGCGGTCCATATAAGGCTCCAGCAGCCTTAAGCCGTCCGGGTCGTTCGCGGCGCAGGCCCGCAGCAGCTCGTCGATCTGCGCCCGATCGAGCGCATCGAGATCCCGCCCCGCGAAGGCGCCCGCCAGCACCGTTCCCTTGAGCGCGCCGCTGTCGTGATCGAGGGTCATTTCGACGGTGGCGGAGCGTACGCGCGACGTGGCGCCCGCCGTCGGCGCCGGCCCGGGTTCGAGGAAGGGCGGAATGAAATTCCGCCATCCGAGCAGCCAAGTACCGCCGCCCGCGACCAGCAGGCCGAGATCGATCCGACCCCTGAACGCCAAGACGGCGCCCGCGGCGAGCAGCACCCCGCCGCCCACCTTGCGCAGGACGCCGGCGAGCTTCGCGGGATTGGCGACCGAGTAGCTGTTCAGAAGCCACCAGACGAGCGCGACGGCGACGGCGCCGCCCAGAAGAGTGATCACGTCCGCTCAACCCATTTGAGAGAGGAGCCTGCGCCCCGCATCGCCCTGCGGCCCGGCAAGGGCCGACAGAGCGCGACGGCCGCCGGCGGCATAGGCCGCGACGGCGCCGAGAAGCGACTCCAATTCCCCCGGCGCGGAGGAATCGAAGCGAGCATAGGCGCCGCGCGAGAGCCGGGCGAGTTCGCGGAAAGCCGTTTCCGCAGCCGGGTCCGCACCTTCCTGAAAAAAGAAGCCGCGCACGCCCAGAAGCCCGATTTCGCCGGCGATCGCGCAAAGCGCATCCACATGTTCTTCCATCGCGTCGCCGACGAAGACGAAGGCCGAGATCGGCGTCCGGCCGGTCTCGCTCCGGACGTGGCGCAGCACGCGCTCGATCTGCGTATTGCCGCCGCGGCAATCGATCCGGGACATCAGCGCGGTCAAGGAGCGCGCGTCGCGCACCCAGTTCGAAGCGCGGCATTCGCCGAAGCCGCGAAAATAGACGAGCTGCACCGAAAGCCCGCCGATGCGGCCGGCGGTCTCGAACATGCGGGCCTGCAGCGAGCAGGCGAGATCCCAGGTCGGCTGCCGGCTCATGGTCGCGTCGAGCGCGAAGACCAGTCGTCCGGCGGGCTCCGCCGAGCCGACGCTCTTGGCCTGCGCGACGAAGGCCTCGATCGCCGCGGCCGGGCTCCGCGACGCGGGCGTGCCGCCCTGCGTCCCGTTCGGGACCGCCGGTCGGATCGTCGTCCGGGACTTTTCGTCGGTCATGCGCAGGCCCCTCGCCTTCGTCGGACAGACATGGTGACGTGATGCGGCGAAGGCAATCGGCGCTTCAGAGGAGCCCCAGCGACGAGAGTTCGCGCCGCATGTCCTCGGGCATTTCGGCGAGAGCGGCACCGAGTTCGGCACCGAGATCGCGCGGGGCGTTCTTCGGCTCGAGATAGCGCCAGCCCTGGAAAGGCCGGCAGGGCCGCGGCTCGACCGGGACGACGCCCGGCTCCAGCACGAGATGACACCGGCCGATCCCGCTCGGGTCCGTGAAGGGGCGGATGTCGCTCAGGCGCTGGCGACAGGCGATCCGCCCTTTGATGACCCAATAGAGCGACCCGCCGTCGAGGATCTCCTCGACGCGTTTGGGCACCATGCGGGTGGTGTGGATCTGCTCGTAGGGCTTGCCGAGCCGGCGCGCGAGCGCGGCGCTCGTCTCGATCCACTCTTCGAGATCGCCGATCGACTCGCAGCCGACGCAGAGTTTCAGGAGATGAAGGGCCATGCCCGTCATCTAACGCGGCGTGCGGACGCTTTCCAACGGCGCGTCGCGCGAAGCTGTGGAAGAAGGCCTTTTACGCCCTCAACCGCCCACCGCTTCCACGACGAGGATCGGAGCGCCCTCCGCCACCTGAGCGCCGACGGCGGCGGAGACCTCCGCCACGCTGCCGTCGCAGGGCGAGACGAGCGCGTGCTCCATCTTCATCGCCTCTACCACCGCGAGCTTTTGGCCCTTGGTCACCGCTTCGCCCTTGGCGACGAGCACCGCGATGACCTTGCCGTGCATCGGCGCCTTCACGACGCCGTCGCCGCCGCCATGCGCATCGGCCGCGTCCGAAATGGCGGGAAGCCGCACGAAGGTCTGCCGCCCCTTGCGGACGACATGCACGCCCGCATGGCCGGGCACCACCGCCGAGGCGGCATCGGACGAGCCGTCGTCCATTATGCCTCCGGGCGCCTCCACCACGAAACCTGCGGCGGACCACGAGGCGAAGACCTCGACGGTCCGGTCGTCGGCGAGCACGGGCAGCACGATGCGCCGCGGTCCCGACGTCTGGAAACCGTCCGCCAGATCCCAAGGCGAGGCGCCGTGACCGGCACCATGGACCGCGCGCCGCTCCTCGGCCTCGATCAGGAGGCGCGCGGCGCGGGCGACCGCGATCCCGTCCACGGGCTGGGGCACGGCGCCCAGAGCATCCAGATTGCGGTCGATGAAGCCGGTATCGAACGCGCCGCTGCGGAAGCCGGGTGCGCGGCACAATGCGGCGAGGAAGGGCGCATTGCTGCGGGGGCCCGCCACGACGGTCGCGTCCAGCGCCTCGGCGAGGCGGTCGAGCGCCTCGTCGCGGGTCGCGCCGTGCGCGATCACCTTGGCGATCATGGGATCGTAGAAGGGCGTGACGCTGTCGCCTTCGACGACGCCGCTGTCGATCCGGATCCCCTCGCCTTCCGGCAGCCGCAGGGCGACGAGCCGGCCGGTGGAGGGCAGGAAGCCCTTTTCCGGGTCCTCGGCATAGAGCCGCGCTTCGACGGCATGACCGTCGATCGCGAGATCGGACTGCGCGAAGGGCAGCTTCCGTCCCGCCGCGACGCGGAACTGCAACTCCACGAGATCGAGGCCGGTGATCGCCTCGGTGACCGGATGTTCCACCTGAAGACGCGTGTTCATCTCCATGAAGAAGAAGCCGTCTTCCGTGAGCCCCTGCGATCCGTCGGCGATGAATTCGACCGTACCCGCGCCGACGTAACCCACGGCACGTGCGGCCTCCACGGCGGCACGGCCCATGGCCGCCCTCACCTCCGGCGGCATGCCGGGCGCGGGCGCTTCCTCGATCACCTTCTGGTGCCGGCGCTGCAGCGAGCAGTCGCGCTCGAAGAGATGCACGACATTGCCGTGCCGGTCGGCGAAGACCTGGATTTCGATATGCCGCGGCGCTTGTACGTAGCGTTCGATCAGCACGCGCGGATCGCCGAAGGCCGATTGCGCCTCGCGCCGGCAGGATTCGAGCGCATCCTCGAAATCAACCAGCTTCTCGACCTTGCGCATCCCCTTGCCGCCGCCGCCCGCGACCGCCTTGATCAGCACCGGCAGCCCGACATTGATCGCGCGTTCGCGAAGGAAGGCCGGCTCCTGCTTGGCGCCGTGATAGCCGGGCACGACGGGAACGTTCGCTTTTTCGACGAGCGCCTTGGCCGCGTCCTTCAGACCCATCGCACGGATGGCGGAGGCCGGCGGGCCGACGAAGACGATGCCCGCGGCTTCCACGGCCTCGGCGAAGTCGGCGTTTTCGGAGAGGAAGCCGTAGCCGGGATGGATGGCGCCCGCCTTCGTCTTCTTCGCGACCTCCAGAATGCGCTCGGCCACGAGATAGCTCTCGCGCGCGGGCGCCGGGCCGATGCAATGCGCCTCGTCCGCCATGCGGACGAAGAGCGCCTTCGCGTCGGCTTCGGAATGGACCGCGATGGTGCGCAGCCCCATGCGGCGGGCGGTGCGGATGATCCGGCAGGCGATCTCGCCGCGATTGGCGATCAGGACGGAGTCGAACATGGCGGTCACATCCGGAACACGCCGAAGCGCGTCTCCTCGACGGGGGCATTGAGACAGGCGGACAGAGCGAGGCCGAGCACGCGCCGCGTCTCGGACGGCAGGATGATGCCGTCGTCCCACAGGCGGGCCGAGGCATGATAGGGATTGCCCTCGGTCTCGTATTGCGCGCGGATCGGGGCCTTGAAGGCCTCCTCCTCGTCCGCGGGCCAGCTCTTCCCCTCGGCTTCGATATTGTCGCGCCTGACGGTGGCGAGGACGCTCGCGGCCTGTTCGCCGCCCATCACCGAAATGCGGGAATTCGGCCAGGAGAACAGGAAGCGGGGCGAATAGGCCCGGCCGCACATGCCGTAGTTTCCGGCCCCGAAGGAGCCGCCGACGAGAAGCGTGATCTTGGGCACCTTCGCGCAGGCCACCGCGGTCACGAGCTTCGCGCCGTCCTTGGCGATGCCACCGGATTCGTATTGGCGGCCCACCATGAAGCCGGAGATGTTCTGCAGGAACAGCAAGGGGATGCGCCGTTGTGCGCAGAGTTCGATGAAATGCGCGCCCTTGAGCGCCGATTCCGAGAACAGGATGCCGTTGTTGGCCACGATGCCCACCGGCATGCCCCAGAGCGTCGCGAAGCCGGTGACGAGCGTCGTGCCGTAAAGCGCCTTGAACTCGTCGAATTCGGAGCCGTCCACCAGCCGCGCGATCACCTCGCGGATGTCGTACTGCTTCTTGAGGTCGGTCGGCACGAGCCCTTCGAGCTCGCCGTCGTCGAGCAGCGGGTCCTTGGGCGCGTAGAGCGGGATGTTCGGCTGCTTCACGCCGTTGAGATTGGCCACGATCCGCCGTGCGATGGCCAGGGCATGCGCGTCGTCCTGGGCGTAGTGGTCCGCCACGCCCGAGGTCCGCGCGTGGACGTCCGCACCGCCGAGATCTTCCGCCGAGACCACCTCGCCCGTCGCCGCCTTCACCAGCGGCGGGCCGCCCAGAAAGATCGTGCCCTGCCGCCTCACGATCACGGTCTCGTCCGACATCGCGGGGACATAGGCGCCGCCCGCGGTGCAGGAGCCCATCACCACGGCGATCTGCGGGATACCCGAGGCCGACAGCGTCGCCTGGTTGTAGAAGATGCGCCCGAAATGCTCGCGGTCGGGGAACACCTCGGTCTGCTGGGGCAGGTTCGCGCCGCCCGAATCGACCAGATAGATGCAGGGCAGACGGTTCTCGCGGGCGATCTCCTGCGCGCGGAGATGCTTCTTCACCGTCATCGGATAATAGGTGCCGCCTTTGATCGTCGCATCGTTGCAGACGATCATCGCCTCGCGCCCCGCGACGCGCCCGATGCCCGCGATCATGCCCGCGCCGTGAATGTCGTCGCCGTACATCCCGTAGGCCGCGAGCGCGCCGATTTCGAGGAAGGGCGAGCCGGGATCGAGAAGGCGGATCACGCGGTCGCGAGGAAGGAGCTTGCCGCGGGAGACATGCCGCTCGCGCGCCTTGGCGGGGCCGCCGGAGGCGGCCGTCGCGCGGCGCTCCCGCAACTCGTCCGCCAGACGCCGCCATTCCGCGGCATTCGCCTTGAAGTCGTCCGATGACGGATCGACGGAGCTCGTCAGAACGGCCACGCGACCTCCCCCTCCCTTTGGTCCCCGGCGCGATCATGGCCGAAGCGGCGTCGAACGCAATGCATCCTTCGACGGCAGGACCGCGCCGAAATCGGGGCCGCGCGCGCCGCTTGCCGGGACCCCGCGCCGCACGCATCCTGCGACCATGATCGGATTCGGCCTCGTCGACGCCTTCGCCGTCGTCTTCTTCGCGCTGTCATGGCTCGGCTATCACGCGATCGTCGAGCACGCGCTGTTCGGCGCGCGGAGCATGAACAGCGTCATGCACGGCTACCGTCGCCGCTGGGTGGAGGTCATGCTGCGGCGCGACGTGAGGATCGTGGACACGCAGATCACGGCGAGCCTCCAGAACGGCACGGCCTTCTTCGCCTCCACCTCTCTCTTCGCCATCGGCGGCGCGCTGACGCTGTTGCGCTCTACCGAAGACGTGATGAGCCTGTTCGCCGACCTGCCCTTCGGCATCGGGAGCACCCGCGCGCAATGGGAGTTGAAGGTCCTCGGCCTCGTGGTGATCTTCGTCTATGCCTTCTTCAAATTCGCGTGGTCGTACCGGCTGTTCAATTACGGGGCGATCCTGCTCGGCGCGACGCCGCCGCCCTCCGAAGCGGATACGCCCGAAGCGCGGGCGCATGTGCGGCGGCTCGCCGGAATGCTCACGGATGCGGGACGCCAGTTCAATCGCGGCCAGCGGGCCTTCTTCTTCGCGCTCGCCTATGTCGGCTGGTTCGTCTCCCCCGCGGTCTTTCTCGGCACGACGGCCGCGGTTCTCATGGTCATGGCGCAACGCCAATTCGCGTCGCCCGCCCAACACGCTCTGCTCGACGACGACTTGCACGTATCGCAGGAATCCGGGACACCCCGGCGATGAGCGCATCGCCCGAAGAGATCGAAGCCGTCATCCTCCGCCTCGTCCGTGAGCGCGGACCGGAGAAGAGCATCTGCCCGTCGGAAGCGGCGCGCGAGATCGGCGGGCCGCACCCCGACGGCTGGGGACCCCTGATGATCCCGGTCCGCCGCGTGGCGGTGCGCCTCGCGCAGGAAGGGCGGCTCGTCGTTCTGCGCAAGGGAAAGCCGGTCGACCCCGCCGACTTCAAGGGCGTCTATCGATTGGCGCTGCCGCGGCTCGACTGAGGGCCGGGCATCAGCTCGTCCGTATGTCCGAGCAGGCGGGCGGCGAGCAGCCCGACATATTCGCGCCAGGCGAGTTCCACCCGGCGCAGGCCGTCCATGATGCCCGGAATGCCGCGCCCTTCCGCGATCCCGCGATAATCCACCGGACAGGGCGTCACCTCGAACCCCGCCTTCCGAAACAGGCCGACCGCCCGGGGCATGTGCCAAGCGGAAGTGACGAGCAGCCAGCGCTCGCCCTCCTTCGGCTTGACGAGATCCTTGGTGAAAAGGGCGTTTTCGCGCGTATTGCGCGAACGGTCTTCGAACAGGCTCCGATCGGCGGGCCATCCGAGTTCCGCGAGGTGTCGGCGGACCATGTCGGATTCCTTCGGAGCCGGCGTCACGCTGCCCGAACCGCCCGAATGGACGAGCCGCGCCTCCGGGTGACGCCGCGCGAGATCGGCCGCAGCGATCAGCCGCTCCGCCGCATCGCCGACGGCCAGAACGCCGTGCTCGGCGGCGGGACGCGGATCCTCGCCGCCGCCCAGCACGATGATTCCCGCGACGGGGCGACCGTCATCGACGAAGCGCGGAAAACGGGCCTCGAGCGGGCCCAGCATCATGTCGCCGACGGGCAGAAGCCCGAGCAGGGCGAAGGTCCCCGCGCCCGTCACGACCAACGCACGCCCTAGGCGCAGCGCCTGCGTGAAGCAGAGCGCGGCGCCGACGAGGACGAGCCCGATCAGGATGTGGGCGGGGGCGAGCAGGAACCAGGCGATCTTCGACAGAACGAAATACACCGGCCCGCCGCCTCCGGCTCAGGCGTCCCAGGCGGGCGCGAAGGGGGGAGACACGATGCGGCCGTCCGGCCGCTTCAGGCCGGAAATCGCCGCCATCTCCGCATCCGTCAGCGTGAAATCGAACACCCCGATATTCTCGCGGATGCGCGACGGCGTGACCGATTTCGGGATCGCCACCGTGCCGGGCTGCTGCACCTGCCACCGCAGCACGATCTGGGAAGGCGTACGGCCGTATTTGGCCGCGAGATCCTTCACCACCGGATCGTCGAACACGTTGCCCTTGCCGATCGGGCAATAGGACGTCCACAGCATCCCGTGCCGCGCGGCCGCGGCGCGGAGCTTGGACTGGTCGAGCCGCGGATGATACTCGGCCTGCAGCATGCACAAGGGCTCGGTCGTCAGCGACACCGCTTCGTCGAGCATAGCCACCGTGAAGTTCGACACGCCGATCGACTTCGCGAGGCCCGCACGCTTCACCTTGCACAGCGCATCGATCGAGGAACGGAGCGGAACGGCCGGGTTGGGCCAGTGGATCAGAAGAAGGTCCACATGGTCGAGATCCAGCCGCTTCAGGCTCGCCTCTGCGGAGGCCTGCAGCAGACCGTCGGCGATGTCCGCCCACCAGATCTTGGTCGTGACGAAGATCTCGTTCCGCTTCACCGTCGAGGCGCGGATGCCCTCGCCGACGAACTGCTCGTTGCCGTACATCGCGGCCGTATCGATATGGCGATAGCCGGAATCGAGCGCCCATTGGACGGCTTCGGCACAGAGTTCGCCCTCGGCCCGGAATGTTCCGAGACCGATCGCGGGGATGGCGATGCCTTTGCCGTGAACGAGCGGTGCGGACTGCATGGCGGGTGTCTCCTCAGTTTCTTTTCTGCAGGGAAGCTAACGCGCAGCTTTCGATGTGACCAGCCATCGACGGTCCGGAATTCTCGTTCCGGTCGTCGTTTACGGTATTGCAATCGTCGGCTGTCGTAATGGGGTCGGTTTCGTTCCTGCGTCTCGAGTTTCAGTGATCATTTGCGATGAATGTTCGTCATGATTTTCCGATCGCCGCGCCCGAGGTCCTGATCCGGCACGGCGGCGTTCCCTATGTCCGCTTCCTTTCGCATGCCGCGCGGGTCGCCGAGGCTGAGCGCTATCTGGAGATCGGCACCAATTCCGGGCGTTCGCTGGCGGCCGTCTCCTGCTCCGCCGTCGCGATCGATCCGCAGTTCCGCCTGAGCTTTCAGGTCGCCGACGGCAAGGACCTCTGCCTCCTCTACCGCATGACGAGCGACGCCTATTTCCGCCGTTTCGATCCGCGGGACGCGCTCGGAGGCCCGATCGATCTGGCCTTTCTCGACGGCATGCACCGCTTCGAATTCCTGCTGCGCGACTTCATGCATGTCGAGAAGGTCATGCGGCGGAACGGAGTCGTCTTCCTGCATGATTGCCTGCCGCCGACCGCCGACATGACCGCGCGGCGATTCGTGGGCAGCAATCACCCCGAGTTCACGGGCTTCTGGACCGGCGACGTGTGGAAGACCGCCGACATTCTCCGGCGCTTCCGGCCGGATCTGCGGATGACGTTTCTGGATTGCCCGCCGACCGGGCTCGTGATGATCACAGATCTCGATCCGGAATCGACGGTCCTGACGGACCGCTATTCCGAAATCGTCTCCGAGGCCGCTCGGATCGACGACGAGGAAGCCGCACTCGGCGCCTTCATCCGCTCAACCGAGATCATGCCCTCGACGCCCCTTCTGGCCGAAGAGGAACTCCAGCTCCTGATCCGCCCCTGAGCGGGCGTCAGCGCGTCTTTTCGAACAGTTCGCGGCCGATCAGCATGCGCCGGATCTCGCTCGTCCCCGCACCGATCTCGTAGAGCTTGGCATCGCGGAGAAGGCGGCCGGTCGGATAGTCGTTGATATAGCCGTTGCCGCCGAGCAACTGAATCGCGTCGAGGGCGACCTGCGTCGCCTTTTCCGCCGCATAGAGGATGGCGCCCGCGGCGTCCTCGCGCGTCGTGCGGCCCGCGTCGCAGGCCTTGGCGACGGCATAGACATAGGCCCTGCAGGCGTTCAGCGTGACGTACATGTCCGCCACCTTGCCCTGCACGAGCTGGAACTCGCCGATCGATTTTCCGAACTGCTTGCGCTCGTGGACATAGGGCAGAACGACGTCGAGCGCGGCCTGCATGATTCCCAGAGGCCCTGCAGCCAACACCGCGCGCTCGTAATCGAGCCCAGACATCAGCACGTTCACGCCCTTGCCGACCTGTCCGAGCACGTTCTCCTCGGGAACCTCGCAGTCCTCGAACACGAGTTCGCAGGTGTCGGACCCGCGCATGCCCAGCTTGTCGAGCTTCTGTGCGGTCGAGAACCCCTTCATGCCCTTCTCGATCAGGAACGCGGTCATGCCGCGCGAGCCCGCGTCGGGATCCGTCTTGGCGTAGACCACCAGCGTTTCGGCGACGGGACCGTTGGTGATCCACATCTTGTTGCCGTTGAGGACGTAGCGGTCGCCCTTCTTCTCGGCCCGGGTGCGCATCGAGACGACGTCCGAGCCCGCACCGGGCTCCGACATGGCCAAGGCGCCGACATGTTCGCCGGAAATCAGCTTGGGGAGATATTTCCGCTTCTGCGCGTCCGTCCCGTTCCGCCGGATCTGGTTGATGCAGAGATTGGAATGCGCGCCGTAGCTCAGACCCACCGAGGCCGAAGCACGCGAGATTTCTTCCATGGCGATGCAGTGCTCGAGATAGCCGAGCCCCGTGCCGCCGTATTCCTCCTCCACCGTGATCCCGTGCAGGCCGAGTTCGCCGAGCCGGGGCCACAGATCGCGCGGAAAGGTGTTGGTCCTGTCGATCTCCTCGGCGCGAGGCGCGATATGGTCCTGCGAGAAGCTCTGCACCGTCTCGCGGAGCATGTCGGCGGTTTCGCCGAGATCGAAGTCGAAGCCGCGCGTATTCGGAATCATGGGCGTCCTCCCGCCGTCGCTTTCACCGCACAATAGCCGACGCGCGGCGACGTTGAAGACGGGAAGAGGTCGAATACGGATCGGCCGAGGGACGAGGCGCGGGGCAGGACGGCTCGGTCTCAGTACAGGCCGAACCAGAGCGTCGCGATCCCGAGAAAGGCGAAGAAACCCACCACGTCCGTGACCGTGGTGACGAAGACGCCCGACGACACGGCCGGGTCCGCCCGCCACCGTTCGAGCGTCAGCGGGATCAGAATGCCGGCAAGCGCGCCCGCGACGAGGTTGACCGTCATGGCGGCTGCAATGACGAGGCCGAGATTCCAGTCGGCGAACCAAAGCGCGGCTCCTAGTCCGGTCAGGAAACCGAAGCCGAGCCCGTTCAGCAGGCCCACGATCGTTTCGCGGAACGTTACCCGCAGCGCATTGGCGGGGCCGAGATCGCGCGTGGCGAGGGCCCGCACCGCGACGGTCATGGTCTGGGTGGCCGCATTGCCGCCTTGCCCCGCAACGATGGGGGCCAGCACCGCCAGCGCGACCATTTTCTGCAGCGAATTCTCGAACAGCCCGAGGACCGAGGAGGCGAGGAAGGCGGTGATGAGATTGACGAAGAGCCAGCCGAAGCGGCTGCGCGCGATGAAGAGCACGGAGTCCGACAGTTCTTCGTCGCTCTTCACGCCGCCGAGGGCCTTCACGTCCTCGTCGGCCTCTTCCTGGATGACGTCGACGACGTCGTCGATGGTGATCACGCCGACGAGCCGCTCGGCCTCGTCCACGACCGGCACCGAGACCAGGTTGTAGCGCTCGAACAGGCGGGCGACCTCTTCCTGATCGTCCGTCGCCTCGACCCGGCGGCGTTCGGCCATGATCGTTTCGAGCTTCACCGTCCGCTTGCTGCGCACGAGACGATCGAGGAACACGTTGCCGAGCAGGCGGTGGCCGGGATCGACGACGAAGATCTCGAAGAAGGAGTCGGGTGCGTCCTCCCCCGCCTCGCGCAGATGGTCGATGACCTGCCCGACGGTCCAGAAGGGCGGCACGGCCACGAAGTCCGTGCTCATCAGGCGACCCGCGGAGTCCTCCGGATAATCGAGGCTCTTGCGAAGCGCGACGCGCTCGAGTGCGGGCAGCGCGTCGAGAATCTCGGCCTGGTCGTCTGCATCGAGGTCTTCGAGGATGTAGACCGCGTCGTCGCTTTCGAGATCGCGGACGCCTTCCGCCACCGTCTCGGCGTCGAGTTCCTCGAGAATTTCCTCACGGACCGAGTCGTCGACTTCGGTCAGCGCTGCGAAGTCGAAGTCGTCGCCGAGCAGTTCGATGAGGCGCGGCCGGTCGTCCGGCTCCAGCGCTTCGAGCAGCGCGCCCTGGTCGGCCTCGTGCAGGGCGGAAGCCAGTTCGCTGAGACGCGCGCGGTCGCCGGCGTCGATCGCGCGCGCCACCTCGACGACGAAATCGGCGCGCACCTCTCCGTCCTCGTCGCGCAGCACGAGGGGCAGGGCCGTGTCGGTCGCGGAGTCTTCGACGTCGAGCATACGCGGCCCGGGATTCGGGGAGAGGAACGAAAGGGTTCTATGGGCGCCCGGACCGCTTGGCAATGACGCCGGACACCCCTCCGAAACGAAAACGGCGGCCCGGTTGTTCACCGGGCCGCCGCTCTGGATATGCGTCCGAATTTGGTGCGGTCGAGAGGACTCGAACCTCCACTCCGGTTAAAGAACTAGCACCTCAAGCTAGCGCGTCTACCAGTTCCGCCACGACCGCGGGTGCTTCGAGGCTTGCGCCCGACCGAAGCGAGGCAGCGTGTAACAGATCGATTCCGGCGCCGCAAGCGAAAGCGGTCCGATTTCGACCCGGATTGACGCGGACGGGGCGGAGGGCCAAACGAAAGCCATGGAAAGTTCCGAAAAACCGCGCATGCGGAACGATCTGCGGTCCGATCTCAAAGCCGCCCCGGGCGCCCCGGCGGTCGAATGGATCGTCTCCGACGGGCCGACCGACTACGACGCCGCCGTCGCCGCAATGGAGACGCGGGCCGAGGCGATCGCCGCGGGCACGGCGGCGGAAGCCGTATGGCTCGTCGAGCACCCTCCCCTCTACACGGCGGGTACCTCGGCCGAGGATTCCGACCTGCGCGACGCGCGCTTCCCGGTCTTCCGCACGGGACGGGGCGGACAGTTCACCTATCACGGCCCCGGCCAGCGGGTGGCTTATGTGATGCTCGACCTGAAGCGTCGCGGCGGCGACGTTCGCGCCTTCGTCGCCGCGCTCGAAGCCTGGATCATCGCCACGCTGGACGGCTTCAACCTCAAGGGCGAACGGCGGGAAGACCGCGTCGGCGTCTGGGTGAAGCGGCCCGACAGAGGCGAAGGATTCGAAGACAAGATCGCAGCGATCGGCATCCGCGTCCGCCGCTGGGTGAGCTTCCACGGCATCAGCCTGAACGTGGAGCCGGATCTCGCCCATTTCGGCGGCATCGTGCCCTGCGGCATCAGCGAGCGCCGCTACGGGGTGACGAGCCTCGTCGACCTCGGACTGCCCGTGACCATGCCGGATGCCGACATCGAGCTCCGGAAGGCCTTCGAGAGCATCTTCGGCCCCACGGTAAGGGCGGACAGCATCGCGGTCAGATCGGCGCCTTGAACAAGGGCGTGCCGGGACGTCGCGGCGCGGGTTCGCCGTGTTCGAGCTCGTGCAGATAATCGCCCGGCAGACCCAGGTCTCGGGCCGCGGCCAGCACGCCTTCCAGATAGCCCGGCTTCGGCTTGCCCGGCTTGCCGGAGCGCCCGACATAGACGAGCGCCCGTTTCGATCCGCCCTCGATGATCACCGGCTGGCTGATCTTCGTGTAGAGCCCGGAGGAGACGCTCTCGTATCGGTCCAAGGCCGGGATGTCGGCGAAGGGCACGTCCCAGAGCAGCCCCTGCACGGTCCGCTTCGGATCCCGCACGATCGAGAAATAGCCGTCCGCGGTGATGAACGCGCGGTGACGGGGCAGACGCGCGAGGCCGACCGCCACGGACCGCGGGCAGCGCTCGGCCATCGCGACGCGATCCATGTTCGAGCCGTAGGCGAAATAAAGGGGCATGAACGCTCCGTCGGGCCGATGCAGGTCCGTCGCGGCGCTGGCGAACCGGCCACGACCGCGTTAGAATAGGCGGCGTTTTTCAATAAGGCATTTTTCTCAATGTCGTTTCCATCCGACATCCTGCTGCCGGGCGACTCGGCTCCCTTCTTCACCCAAGCCTCGCCCGTCAATCCGCGCTTCGTCTTCGACACGACCGCCGGCCGGTACATCGTGCTGGGCTTTTTCGGGTCTGCATCGCTTCCCCATGCGCGGGAAGCGCTGAAGCTTCTCGAGGAGGAGCGCGCGCTCTTCGACGACGACAAGGTCTGTTTCTTCGGCGTGACCGTCGATCCGAGCGATCGGGACGAAGGCCGGGTTCGCGAAAGCGTCCCCGGAATCCGTTTCTTCTGGGACTTCGATCTCAGCGTAAGCCGCCTCTACAAGGCGGCGCTTGCTCCCGGCTCCTATCGGCCGCTCTGGTACGTCATCGACCCGAATCTCCGGGTCCGCGCCGTCGTGCCGATGCGCGACGAGGACGGCGGCCGACACGCGGTCGCCGAAATCCTGCGCTCCCTGCCAGCGGTCGACCACGCTCCCGGCCTGCAGGTCTCCGCCCCTGTCCTTCTGATCTCGAACGTCTTCGAGCCGGAATTCTGTCGCCACCTGATCGAGCTCTACGAACGCGGCGGCGGCACCGAATCGGGCGTGATGAAGCAGATCGACGGCAGGACCGTCGGCGTCATGGATTTCTCGCACAAGAGACGGTCCGACTACATGATCGAGGATCTCGACCTGCAGCGCAGGATCCAGGCCCGCATCGCCCGACGCGTCAAACCGGAGATCAAGAAGGTCCATCAGTTCGACGTGACGCGCATGGAGCGCTACCTCGTCGGCTGTTACGACTCCGAGACCGGCGGTCACTTCCGGCCGCATCGCGACAACACCACCGCGGGAACGGCGCATCGCCGCTTCGCCGTGTCGATCAATCTGAACGACGCGTTCGAAGGCGGAGAGGTCTCGTTTCCGGAATACGGATCGCGCGGATACAAGATGCCGGCGGGTGGCGCCGTCGTGTTTTCATGCTCGCTGCTTCACGCCGTCTCGAAGGTCACGGCGGGTCGGCGCTTCGCCTTCCTGCCGTTCCTCTATGACGATGCCGCAGCCGCGATCCGGCATAAGAACCTGCATCTGCTCGGGACGAACGACGCCTTGAACGCCCCGCGCGAAGCCGCGGGCTGAGCGGACGGCTCCCGGGCGGGCGCCGTCCGGGAGCGCCTCAGGCGAAGTCCATGATCACCGCGTCGACGGCGAGGCTGTCGCCTTCCTTCGCGTGGATCTTCTTGACCGTGCCGTCGCGCTCGGCGCGCAGCACGTTTTCCATCTTCATGGCTTCGACGATGCAGAGCATCTCGCCGGCCTTGATCTCCTGCCCCTCGACGACGCTGACCGCCTTCACGAGGCCCGGCATCGGGCAGAGCAGCTGCTTGCCGCTGTCGGCCGCGACCTTCTCGGGCATCAAAGCGACGAGTTCGGCCTCGCGGCGCGTGTAGACGCGCACCGGCGCGGCGGCGCCCGCATGGGCCAGATGCACGCCGTTGAGGATCGGGCGCACCTGCATCACGAAGGTCCGGCCGTCGATGGCGCCCGACCACACCGGATCGCCCGGCCGCCAATCGCTCGTCACGACGTGCTCGTGCCGACCGCCGAACCCGACGACGAAGGCGCCGTCGCGATGGGCGACCGAGACCTCGAAGCGTTCCTCCCCGAGCATCACCACCCGATCGGTGTCGAACGCGACCGGACGGGCCGAGCGCATCTGCCCGGAGATGCCGCGCTTGCGGCCGTTCATCTTGTCGTCGATGAACGCCGCCACCGCAGCGAAGGCGTGGGCGACTTCGCCCTGCGGCGGGATCGGCTTGAAGCCTTCGGGGAATTCCTCGGCGATGAAGCCCGTCGAAAGCCGCCCGGCCTTCCAGCGTTCATGTTCCATCAGCGCGGAGAGGAACGGGATGTTGTGACGGATGCCGTCGATCGCGAAGGCGTCGAGCGCGCGCGCCTGGGCCTCGATGGCCTCCTCGCGGGTCGCCGCATGCGTCACGAGCTTGGCGATCATCGGATCGTAAAAGATCGAGATCTCGCCGCCCTCGAATACGCCCGTGTCGTTGCGGACGGTGATGCCGTCCTCGGACTTCTCGGCCGGGGGCCGATAGGTCACGAGACGACCGGTCGAAGGCAGGAAGTTGCGGGTCGGGTCTTCCGCATAGACGCGGCTCTCGACCGCCCAGCCGTTCAGCTTCACGTCGTTCTGCGCGAGCGTGAGTTTCTCGCCGGCCGCCACGCGGATCATCTGCTCGACGAGGTCGATGCCGGTGATCATTTCCGTGACGGGATGCTCCACCTGCAGGCGGGTGTTCATCTCGAGGAAGAAGAACGACTTGTCCTGACCGGCGACGAATTCCACCGTGCCGGCCGAATCGTAGCCCACGGCCTTGGCCAGCGCGACGGCCTGCTCGCCCATCTTGCGGCGGGTAGCCTCGTCGAGGAGCGGCGACGGCGCCTCCTCGATGACCTTCTGATTGCGGCGCTGGATCGAGCATTCGCGCTCGCCGAGATAGATCACGTTGCCGTGCTTGTCGCCGAGCACCTGAATTTCGATGTGGCGCGGGTCGACGATGAACTTCTCGACGAACACCCGGTCGTCACCGAAGGACGACGCGGCTTCGGACTTCGCGCGGGCGAAGCCCTCCGCCACCTCGTCGGCGGACCAGGCGATGCGCATGCCCTTGCCGCCGCCGCCCGCGGACGCCTTGATCATCACCGGATAGCCGATGTCGTCGGCGATCTTCACGGCATGGTCCGGCGTCTCGATCACGCCGAGATAGCCCGGCACGGTCGAGACCTTCGCGGCATTCGCGAATTTCTTCGATTCGATCTTGTCGCCCATGGCCTCGATGGCCTTGGGGTTCGGGCCGATGAAGACGATGCCCGCCTTGGCGAGCGCCTCGGGGAAGGCCGCGCGCTCGGACAGGAAGCCGTAGCCCGGATGAACCGCTTCCGCGCCCGTGGCGCGGCAGGCTTCGACGATCTTGTCGATGATCAGATAGGACTGAGCGGCGGGAGCCGGGCCGATATGCACCGCCTCGTCGGCCATTTCGACGTGGAGGGCGTCCTTGTCGGCATCCGAATAGACCGCGACCGTGGCGATGCCCATGCGGCGCGCCGTCTTGATGACGCGGCAAGCGATCTCGCCGCGGTTCGCGATAAGGATTTTCTTGAACATGCGCACCCGACCCGAAAAGGCTCCGTTGCGGGCCTTCTAGGCCTAAAAAGCGGGATACGCCACTGCGTCCAAAGACGGATCCCGAAACGTCAGGCCGCGTTCTCGCGTTTGGTCTCGATGCAAAGCAACAAATTGTCCGGCAGAGCCACGCCTTCGGCGACCCAGCGCTCGATGAGAACGGCGAAGTTCCGCGTGGGTCCCGCCCTGTGAAGGCCGGCCCTCTCGATCAACCAGAATGCATCGGCCTCGGTCAGCCGCCCGATGGGGCGCGTCTCCCAAGCGAGGTGGGAGCCGAGCGTTTCGACGAAATACTGTCCCCAACTTTCGTGAAGCGCCGAGACGTGCCGTTCGATCCTCACGAGGTCGGCCGCCTCGTCCCGGGTCACGAAACCGCCCGGCAGGGTGAGATCCCTCAGCAGCGACACGTCTTCCGCCGTCGCGACCCGTCGGACCATGATGCGTGCCGCAATTCCCGCAATCCTGTTCATCATCATGGGCGCCCTCCTTCGCGGCCCGAATGAAGCAAGGTTAACCGGTGATCGCGCCTCACCCCGTTAACGCAAACGCCCGATCGGAATCCGTGGTTAAGGCTATGTCACCGGGGTGCCCTCGAGCCCGGGCCGGCCTATATCCGGCAGGCCCGATCGGAGACGCCATGACGACCGCAGACTTCATCCATCGCTTTCAGCCCGCTGAAACTCGGGATGCAGCGGCCCTGCTTCTGCTTCACGGCACGGGCGGGGACGAGAACGATCTCCTGCCCATCGGGCCCATGATCGCGCCGGGCGCTGCGCTTCTGTCGCCGCGCGGAAAGGTCCTCGAAGGGGGCATGCCGCGCTTTTTCCGGCGACTGGCGGAGGGCGTCTTCGACCATGCCGACGTCGAACGCCGCACGGAAGAGCTCGCCGACTTCACTGCCGCGATGCGGGCGCAGCACGATCTGCCCCTCCCCGTCGCCGTCGGCTTCTCGAACGGCGCCAACATCGCCGCCGCGCTGCTGCATCTGCGGCCGGAGGTTCTGGGCGGCGCGATTCTTTTCCGCGCCATGGTTCCCCTGCCCTATCCGCCGCGCGCGGATCTTTCGGGCAAGCGGGTGCTGATCGTGTCCGGCGCCATGGACCCGATCATCCCCGCGGAGAACGCCGCCGCTCTGGCGGACTCGCTGCGTTCAGCGGGCGCCGATGTCCGCCACGAGATCCTGCCGACGGGGCACGGCCTCACCCGCACGGACATCGACATCGCTCGCGAGTGGATGCAGGCCTGAAGGCGTCCGCTCCGCGTCATTGCGAGGAGCAAAGCGACGAAGCAATCCAGAGACTCGGGCCATCGCGCTCAACGCCGGGCCCTTCCTGGATTGCTTCGCTCCGCTCGCAATGACGGAGCGCGTATGAGGGAGTGACGGCCTCGCAGCGAGGCCGCCGCCTCAGAGCGGGATGTTGTCGTGCTTCTTCCAGGGCCGCTCCGCCTTCTTGGCGGCGAGCATGGCCAAGGCACGCGCCACGCGCCGGCGCGTCGAGTGCGGCATGATGACCTCGTCGATATAGCCGCGCTCGGCAGCCACGAAGGGCGACAGGAAGCGCTCCTCGTATTCCTTCGTGCGCGCCGCGATCTTGTCCGGGTCGTTCATGTCGGCGCGGAAGATGATCTCGACGGCGCCCTTGGCGCCCATCACGGCGATCTGCGCGGTCGGCCAGGCGTAATTCACGTCGGCGCCGATATGTTTGGAGGCCATGACGTCATAAGCGCCGCCGAAGGCCTTGCGGGTGATCACGGTCACCAGCGGCACGGTCGCCTGCGAATAGGCGAAGAGCAGCTTCGCGCCGTGCTTGATCAGGCCGCCGTATTCCTGCGCCGTGCCCGGAAGGAAGCCGGGAACGTCGACGAAGGTGACGATCGGAATTTCGAAGGAATCGCAGAACCGCACGAAACGGGACGCTTTCCGCGAGGCGTCGGAGTCGAGCACGCCCGCCAGCACCATCGGCTGGTTCGCCACGATGCCGACCGTGCGGCCTTCCATGCGGGCGAAACCGGTGATGATGTTCTTGGCGTAATTCTCCTGAATCTCGAAGAAATCCGCCTCGTCCACGACCTTCAGGATCAGCTCCTTCATGTCGTAGGGCTTGTTCGGGTTTTCCGGCACCAGCGTATCGAGCGAATCGTCGATCCGTTCGCCGAGGTCGAAGGAGTCCCAGACGGGCACGCCGTCGGTGTTGTTCGCCGGCAGGAAGTCCATGAGACGGCGGACTTGCAGCAGCGCCTCCACGTCGTTGTCCCATGCGCCGTCGGCGACAGAGGACTTCGAGGTGTGAACCTTGGCGCCGCCGAGCTCCTCGGACGTGACCGTCTCGTTGGTGACCGTCTTCACCACGTCGGGGCCGGTCACGAACATGTAGCTCGTGTCCCGCACCATGAAGATGAAGTCGGTCATCGCGGGCGAATAGACGTCGCCGCCCGCGCAGGGCCCCATGATGACGGAGATCTGCGGGATCACGCCCGAGGCGAGGACGTTGCGTTTGAACACCTCGCCGTAACCGCCGAGCGCCGCCACGCCTTCCTGAATGCGTGCGCCGCCGGCATCGAACAGGCCGATGATCGGCGCGCGCATCTTCAGCGCCATGTCCTGGATCTTGGTGATCTTCGCGGCATGCGTTTCGGACAGCGAACCGCCGAACACGGTGAAGTCCTTGGCGAACAGGAAGACCGTGCGGCCGTTGATGGTGCCCCAGCCGGTCACGACGCCGTCGCCGGGGACCTTCTGGTCCTGCATGCCGAAATCCGCGCAGCGGTGCTGCACGAACATGTCGAATTCCTCGAACGAGCCCTTGTCGAGAAGGAGTTCGATGCGTTCGCGAGCCGTCAGCTTGCCGCGCGCGTGCTGGGCCTCGATGCGCTTGGCGCCGCCGCCGAGCCGCGCTTCGGCACGGCGGGCGTCGAGGCGTTCCAGAATGTCCTTCATCGAGACGATCCTTCCGAAATCCGGCGCTGCCGGGAATGCTCCGTGGGCGCGTGTTAGCATGCGCCGCCCGCCGGATGAACCGCGACGGAAGCATGAGAGCGCGCAGCCCCCGCTCGGTTAATGCACGCGCAAGATCCGCATGTTAAGTGGGATGATTACCGAAGCCGTAGGGCTTCATTTCGGATCTTTTCTTTCGGGCCCGTCCCATGAGCAATTTTTTCGGTCGCCTCGGCGGCGCCGTTTCAGGCCTTTTCGGTCGCTGCCCCGTCCGCCCCGCAAGCCGCATCGCAGAAGTCGGCTGGATCGTCGACGCGGACAAGGGCGGCGTGATCTATCCCGCACCCAAACGCCTCTCGCGCCCTGAATCCGATGTGCGCCACGTCAAATCGCTCCGCTATTGCCCGGCCATGCTGGACTATGAAGCGCGGATCTTCGAGGTGTCCTCGCCCTACGACCTGCGCATCCGTCTGGGCAAGGACGAGAAGACCGGCGCGCCGGTGCTCGTGAACGCTCTCGGCGACCGTTCGCCCGTACGCGCGAACTATCTGAGCAAGATCGTGCATCTCGTGCCGCAGCGCGAATGGCGCGACCCCGCGAAGCCCGTGATCCAGATCTCCGCGCCCTATCTGTTCGTGACGGACGAGCCGATCTGGATGAACCAGATGCCGCCCTTCGCCCATTACCGCTCGCCGCAATGGCCGGGCCTGTTCATCGGAGGTCGCTTTCCGATCGACGTGTGGCCGCGCCATCTGATGTGGGCCTTCGAATGGCACGACACGTCGCAGGATCTCGAATTGAAGCGCGGCGAACCCTGGTTCTATTGCCGCTTCGAGCACATGGACCCGTCCCGCCCCGTCAAGCTCGTCGAAGCCGAGATGACGCCCGTGCTGCGGGATTACGTGAACACCTGCGCAACGGTGACGAACTACGTGAACCGCACCTTCTCGCTTTTCGATACGGCGCGGGAGAGGCGGCCGGAAAAGCTGCTCACGCCCAAGGTCCGCTGACGGGCCGAGCGGCAACGAAAAAGGGCGGCCTCTCGGCCGCCCTTCGAACTTTCCGGAGAGGGAAGCGCCTCACTCGGCGGCTTCGACCACTTCCGTCTTCATGGTCGGGCCCGAGTCACGGCCGCGCGCGTCGACGTCGCGGTCCACGAACTCGATGACGGCCATCGGCGCGTTGTCGCCGAAGCGGAAGCCCGCCTTCAGCACGCGGGTGTAGCCGCCGTTGCGCTCCTTGTAGCGCGGGCCGAGCACGTCGAAGAGCTTCTTGACGAGCTGGACGTCGCGGATCTGCGCGATCGCCTGACGGCGCGCATGCAGGTCGCCGCGCTTGCCGAGCGTGATCAGCTTCTCGACGACGGGGCGAAGATCCTTCGCCTTCGGCAGCGTCGTGACGATCTGCTCGTGCTTGATGAGGGCCTGGCTCATGTTCATGAACATGGCCTTGCGGTGTTCGGCCGAACGATTGAAGCGACGACCGCGGAAACCGTGACGCATGGCTCTTCTCCTGTCTCAGGGATTATCCGGCCGCCGTGCCAAGGTACGGCCGGTCTTCATTGACGGTGAGCGGACGACCGATGCCGTCCGCCCGCCGGCTCTCAGTAATGTTCCTCGAAGCGCTTGGCGAGCTCTTCGATGTTCTCCGGCGGCCAACCGGGCACTTCCATGCCGAGGTGGAGGCCCATGCCGGCGAGCACTTCCTTGATCTCGTTGAGCGACTTGCGGCCGAAATTCGGCGTGCGGAGCATCTCCGCCTCGGTCTTCTGGATCAGGTCGCCGATATAGACGATGTTGTCGTTCTTCAGGCAGTTCGCCGAACGGACCGACAGCTCGAGCTCGTCGACCTTCTTCAGCAGCGCCGGGTTGAAGGCGAGTTCCGGCATGGCCGGCTTGTCTTCCTCGCGGCGCGGCTCTTCGAAGTTCACGAAGACTTCGAGCTGGTCCTGCAGGATGCGGGCGGCATAGGCCACCGCGTCATCCGGAGAAACCGAGCCGTTCGTCTCGACCGTCATCGTCAGCTTGTCGTAGTCGAGGATCTGGCCTTCGCGCGTGTTCGACACGCTGTAGGAGACCTTGCGGACCGGCGAGAACAGGCTGTCGACCGGGATGAGACCGATCGGGGCGTCCTCGGGACGGTTGCGGTCGGCCGGGACATAGCCCTTGCCGGTCTTCACCGTAAATTCCATGCGGATCTCGGCGCCCTCGTCGAGCGTGCAGATCACGAGTTCCGGGTTCAGGACCTGGATGTCGCCCGTCACCGCGATGTCGCCGGCGCGGACCGCGCCCGGGCCCTGCTTGCGCAGGGTCATGCGCTTGGTGCCCTCGGCCTGCATCTTGATGGCGATCGCCTTGATGTTCAGGACGATGTCCGTCACGTCCTCACGGACGCCGGGGATCGACGAGAACTCGTGCAGAACGCCGTCGATCTGCACCGAGGTGATGGCCGCACCCTGCAGCGAGGAGAGCAGCACGCGGCGCAGCGCGTTGCCGAGCGTCACGCCGAAGCCGCGCTCGAGCGGTTCGGCCACGACGGTCGCGAGGCGACGGGCGTCGTCGCCGGCGGTGACGTCGAGCTTGGTCGGCTTGATCAGGTCTTGCCAGTTCTTCTGGATCACGGGTCCGGGTCCTTCATGAGGAGCGCGGGGCATATCGGTCCGTCGACCCTGGCCACGCGTTCACGATCGGAAAAAGGGAAACGCCCCTCGGGCCCGTCGGCCCGAGAAGCGCATTCTCATGCGTCGAAATCAGACGCGACGACGCTTGCGCGGACGGCAGCCGTTGTGCGGGATCGGCGTGACGTCGCGGATCGAGGTGACGGTGAAGCCCGCCGCCTGCAGCGCGCGCAGCGCGGACTCGCGGCCGGAACCGGGGCCGGTCACTTCGACTTCCAGCGTGCGCATGCCGTGCTCGGCGGCCTTGCGGGCGGCGTCTTCGGCAGCGACCTGGGCGGCATAGGGGGTCGACTTGCGCGAACCCTTGAAGCCCATCATGCCGGCCGACGACCAGGCGATCGTGTTGCCCTGCGCGTCGGTGATGGTGACCATCGTGTTGTTGAACGAGGCGTTCACGTGGGCGACGCCGGAGACGATGTTCTTGCGTTCGCGACGACGGACGCGGGCGGCTTCCTTGGCCATGTCTTTTCGATCCTTCGAGCGCGCCCGTCATGCCGGGCGCTGGGGATGGGAGGTGGTCCGGGAGGGAGCCGAAGCGCCCTCCCCGTATTCCGGATCCCGGCTCGGCTAAGCCGTCCGGGATGATCCTCCGGCGCTCGCGCGCCGAAGCATCACTTCTTCTTGCCGGCGATCGGCTTGGACTTGCCCTTGCGGGTGCGCGCATTGGTGTGCGTGCGCTGGCCGCGGACGGGCAGGCTGCGGCGGTGACGGAGGCCGCGGTAGCAGCCGAGGTCCATCAGGCGCTTGATGTTCATGGCGACGTCGCGGCGCAGATCGCCTTCGACCATGTAGTCGCGGTCGATCGTCTCGCGGATGGCAAGCACTTCGGCGTCGGTCAGCTGGTTCACGCGGCGCTCGGCCGGGATCGAGACCTTCTGGCAGATCTCTTCGGCGAATTTGGCGCCGATGCCGTGGATGTACTGAAGCGCGATGACGACGCGCTTGTTCGTCGGGATGTTGACGCCTGCGATACGGGCCATTGCCGTCTCCATGTGGGCCGGGCGGAACCCGGCGCTTCTTGCTGTTGCCCGTGCGTCCGGTGGAGGCCGGCCCATGCACGGTCGAAAACACGAAAAGGACCGACCCGAGCCCCGACGAGGAGCTCCGGACGACCGATCACGTTTCCGGATGGCCGTGCGTTAAGGGAAAGGATGGTATCCGTCAAGCGCGACAGCGAAGAAAGTCGGAGCGGCAAAGCCGCCCCGACCACCTCAGCTGAGAAGGTACAAGATCACGCCGACAGCCCGGAGGCATGCCGCCACATCGATCTCAGCCTTCAAAACGACATGGAACTTTGACCGCATGGGTCTAACCTCCAGGTCGCGACGCGCCGCAACCGCAAGGGTTACGAGTTCTTCGCGGTCATCCAACGGATTTGCCGCCGTTGATGACAAGATCGGCCGACTTCGGCGGTGCTAGCCCCGCCTCGGTCACGTCCTCATGTCGCGTCCCGATGCGGTTCCGCTTATCCGAGCTGAGTCTCGGGGCGAAGCGGCTCGGGCCATGAGGCTGACGGTTGGACACGCCGGGGAGTCGGGTGCGAATCCGAGGCCGGGTTGTCTCCGCAGTCATCCCAAGCATAGAGATCACTGCGCTGCGCACAACGTTGTGCGACGGTATTCAACAGTTTTCGAACTCGGCCCGCGTGATTTTAGATCCGGCCCGAAACAATCGCATCCGTCCGATAGGCCCCGTTCATGAGCGAAATTCTCAGTACTCAAGTGCGTACGGTCCTACTGAAGTACTGGGATCCGATAGGCGTCGCCGACGAGCCCGCAGCGTCGGACGAGTACGACGCTTACATCCCCGAGTTACGCCGGCTTTTGGCAGAGCAGGCGACTGTCGAGCGGTTGGCCGAGTATCTTTCCGACGTGGAAAGCCGACGAATGGGCCTCAGCGGAGATCCTGCGCGCGCACGGGCGACGGCCCGCGCGTTGAAAGACCTGAACCGCCGGACCTAACCGGCAAAGAAAAAAGCCGGGCGGCTCTCACCACCCGGCTTCCGAAACTTTCGACCTCGGAGGAGCCTCCGGCCCCTCCCCGCCTCACGCGGTGGCGCGCGCGCCTTCGAGGATCGCGAACAGCGCCTTGGTCACCTCGTCGATCGGCTTCATGCCGTCGACGGTCTTCAGCATGCCGGTCTTCGCGTAATAGGGAGACACGACCGCCGTATCGCGGTTGTAGGCGTCGAGGCGGGTCTTGAAGACTTCCGGATCGTCGTCCTTGCGCACCGGCTGGCCCGCGGCCTTCGCCTCGGCGGCGCGGTTGACGATGCGGCCCACGAGCGCGGCCTGGTCGACGACCAGCTCCACCACGGCGTCGAGCTTGAGGCCCTTGTCGGCCAACATCCGGTCGAGCGCCTCGGCCTGCGCGACGGTGCGCGGGAAGCCGTCGAGGATGAAGCCCTTCTTGGCGTCGGCTTCTTCGATGCGGTCATTGATGATGCCGATGACGATCTCGTCCGAAACGAGGCCGCCCGACTCCATCACAGCCTTGGCCTTGAGGCCGACGGGCGTGCCCGCGGCCACGGCCGCGCGGAGCATGTCGCCGGTCGAAAGCTGGGGGATGCCGTATTTCTCGACGATGCGGACGGCCTGCGTCCCCTTGCCCGCGCCGGGCGGGCCCAACAGAATCAATCTCACCGACGCTTCCCCCGCAGTTTCGCCTTCTTCACCAGCCCCTCGTACTGATGAGCGAGCAGGTGGCCGTGGACCTGAGAGACCGTGTCCATGGTCACGCTCACGACGATGAGGAGCGACGTTCCGCCAAAGTAGAACGGAAGGGCGAATTGCGAAATCAGCAGTTCGGGCAAGAGACAGATGATCGTGAGATAGGCGGCGCCCAGAACCGTGATCCGCGTCAGCACCCAATCGATATGCTCGGCGGTGCGCTCGCCCGGACGGATGCCGGGGATGAAGCCGCCGTGCTTCTTGAGATTGTCCGCCGTCTCGACCGGGTTGAACACGATCGCGGTGTAGAAGAAGGCGAAGAAGATGATGAGCGCGGCATAAAGCGCCATGAACAGCGGACGGCCGTGCGCGAGATAGGCCGAAAGCGTCGCGAGGAAGCCCGTACCGCCCGACTGCGCCGAGAAGCCCGCAATGGTGGTGGGCAGCAGCAGCAGCGAGGAGGCGAAGATCGGCGGGATGACGCCCGACGTGTTGAGCTTCAGCGGCAGGAACGAGGTCTGCCCCTCATAGACGCGGTTGCCGACCTGACGCTTCGGATAGTTGATCAGCAGGCGGCGCTGCGCGCGCTCCATATAGACGATGAAGGCGGTGACGCCGAAGGCCATCACGATCACCAGCAGGATCACGGCCGTCGAAATCGCGCCCTGACGGCCGAGTTCGAGCGTGCCGGCGATCGCGGCCGGAAGCTCAGCCACGATGCCCGCGAAGATGATGAGCGAGGAGCCGTTGCCGATGCCGCGCGCCGTGATCTGCTCGCCGATCCACATCAGGAACATCGTGCCGCCGACGAGCGTGATCGTGGTGGACACGAGGAAGAACAGGCCCGGCTCGGCCACGAGGTTCGAGGACGCCTGAAGGCCGACCGCGATGCCGTAGGCCTGGAACGTCGCCAGCACCACCGTGAGATAGCGGGTGTACTGGTTGATGATCTTGCGGCCCGCCTCGCCTTCCTTCTTCAGCGTCTCGAGAGACGGGACGACGGAGGTGAGCAGCTGGATGATGATCGATGCCGAGATGTACGGCATGATGTTCAGCGCGAAGATCGCGAGGCGGCCGACGGCGCCGCCCGAGAACATGTTGAACAGCCCGAGAATGCCCTGCTGCTGCGTCTTGAAGACGTCGGCCAGCGCATCCGGGTTGATGCCGGGGATCGGGATGTAGGTGCCGAGCCGGTACACCAGCAGCGCGCCGAGCGTGAACCAGATCCGCTTCTTGAGCTCGTCCGCCTTCGCAAGCGCCCCGAAATTCAGGTTGGCCGCGAGTTGCTCTGCTGCCGATGCCATCGATCGCTCCGGTAAAGGTCAGGCGTCGGACGACCCGTCACGACGCAAAAAGCCGGGCGGTGCGGTAGGCACCGCCGCCCGGCTCGATTTCGTGCTTGCGCAGACCCTGACGGATCAAGCGGTCGCTTCGGTCGCGGCGGCGAGGATCGTGACCGAACCGCCGGCCTTCTCGATCGCGGCCACGGCCGACTTCGACGCGCCCGCGACCTGGAAGGCGAGCTTCGCCTTCAGTTCGCCGGCCCCGAGGATCCGGACGCCGTCGCGCGGCTTCGCGCAGACGCCCGCGGCGACGAGCGCCTCGATCGTCACGGGAGCCTTCGCGTCGAGCTTCGACGCGTCGAGGGCGGCCTGAATGCGGCCGAGATTGACCTCGTTGTAGTCCTTCGAGAAGGGGTTCCAGAAACCGCGCTTCGGAAGGCGCCGATAGAGCGGCATCTGGCCGCCCTCGAAACCCTTCACGCGGACGCCGGAGCGCGCCTTCTGACCCTTGACGCCGCGGCCGCCGGTCTTGCCGCAGCCGGAGCCGATGCCCCGGCCGATGCGGACGCGGGACTTCTTGGCGCCGGGATTGTCGGTGATGCCGTTGAGCTTCATGTCGTCCTCCTCACCGCGCCGCGTCGGCGGGCACGATGCGCACGAGGTGCTTCACCGCCTCGATCATGCCGCGCACCTCGGGGGTGTCGGGCAGGGTCGAACGGCGACGGATCTTGTTCAGGCCGAGACCGACCAGCGTCTGACGCTGCTTGGCCTCGCGGCGGATCGGGGAACCGACCTGCTCGACCGTGAGGGTCTTGGCAGGCTTCGCGGACTTCGCGTTCATTCCTGCCTCCCTTACGCGTCGGCGCCGGCGCCGTCGGCTTCACCGCGACGGGCCTGGAGCTGGGACACCTTGAGACCGCGGCGCGCGGCGACCGAACGCGGGGAGTCTTCCCGCTTCAGCGCGTCGAACGTGGCACGGACGAGGTTGTACGGGTTGGACGAGCCGAGCGACTTCGCCACGACGTCGTGCATGCCGAGCGACTCGAAGACGGCGCGCATCGGGCCGCCCGCGATGATGCCGGTACCGGCCGGAGCTGCGCGGAGCACCACCTTGCCGGCGCCGTGACGGCCCTGAACGTCGTGATGCAGCGTGCGGCCTTCGCGCAGCGGCACGCGGATCAGCGCGCGCTTGGCGGCGTCCGTGGCTTTGCGGATGGCTTCCGGCACTTCACGGGCCTTGCCGTGGCCGAAGCCGACGCGGCCCTTCTGGTCGCCGACGACGACGAGAGCGGCGAAGCCGAAACGACGGCCGCCCTTCACGACTTTCGCGACGCGGTTGATGTGGACCAGACGGTCCACGAATTCGGAGTCACGCTCTTCGCGATCCTGCCGACCTTGAGGCTCTCTTGCCATGGTGTCTCTCACTCGAACGCGAGGCCCCGAAGGGCCCCGCTCGCTTGATCCCAGGGTGCGCGGCGCGGAACGACTTCCCGCGCCGTCGCGATCAGAAGTCCAGACCGCCTTCGCGGGCCGCATCGGCCAGCGCCTTCACGCGGCCGTGATACATGTAGGAACCGCGGTCGAAGACGACCTTGGTCACCCCGGCGGCCTTGGCACGCTCTGCGACGAGCTTGCCGACGGCCTGAGCCGCAGCCACGTCCGCACCCGTCTTGAGCGACGAGCGCATGTCCTTCTCGAGCGTCGACGCGGACGCGACCGTGACGCCCTGGGCGTCGTCGATCACCTGCGCGTAGATCTGCTTCGAGGAGCGGAAAACGCTGAGGCGGAGGCGGCCGTTGGCCGCCGCCTTCACAGCACGCCGCACGCGGGCGCGGCGGCGATCGGTGCCTTGAAGTTTGTTCGCCATCGCGAGCCCCCTTACTTCTTCTTGCCTTCCTTGCGGAAGATGAACTCGTCGGCGTACTTGATGCCCTTGCCGAGGAACGGCTCGGGACCGCGGAACTCACGGATCTCCGCGGCGGTCTGGCCGACGCGCTGCTTGTCGATCCCCGAGACGATGATTTCGGTCGGCTTGGGGGTCGTGATCGTGATGCCTGCGGGAATCTCGTAATCGACGTCGTGGCTGTAGCCGAGCGCAAGCTTCAGCACCTTGCCGGCGACCGCGGCGCGGTAACCGACGCCGTTGATCTCGAGCTTCTTCTCGTAGCCCTTGGTGACGCCCTCGATGATATTGGCGACCTGCGAGCGGGTCATGCCCCACATCGCACGGGCGCGCTTCGAGTCGTCGCGCGGGGTGACGGCGATGGCGCCGTCGGCGAACGCCACGACGACGTCGTCGGGAGCGTTGAAGAACAGTTCGCCCTTCGCGCCCTTGGCCTTCACCAAGTTGCCTTCGACGGCAGCGGTGACGCCGGCCGGGACCGGGACGGGCTTCTTACCGATACGGGACATGTGTCTCTCTCCGTGACTGCGTTGGGCTCCGACGATCAGAAGATCGTGCAGAGCACTTCGCCGCCGACGTTCTTTTCGCGAGCCTCGTGGTCGGCCATCACGCCCTTCGGAGTCGAAAGGATCGTGATGCCCAGGCCGTTGGCGACGCGCGGCATGGCGTTGACGGAGGCATAGACGCGCCGACCGGGCTTCGAGACGCGCTCGATGGTCCGGATCACGGGCTCGCCGTCGAAATACTTCAGTTCGATCTCGAACTCGGTACGGCCGTTGCCGTACTCGGTGGTCGAATAGCCACGGATGTAGCCTTCCGACTGAAGCACGTCGAGGACGCGCGCCCGAAGACGCGAGCCGGGGGTCGAGACCTTGGTCTTGCGGCGCATCTGCGCGTTGCGGATGCGGGTGAGCATATCACCGACGGGATCGTTCACAGCCATCTGTCGGTCCTCCTCACCAGCTCGACTTCGTCAGGCCCGGAATCAGGCCCTTCGAACCGAGTTCGCGCAGCGCGATGCGCGACATCTTCAGCTTGCGGTAAAAGGCGCGCGGACGACCCGTCACTTCGCACCGGTTGCGGATGCGGGTGGGGTTCGAGTTGCGCGGAAGTTCCGCAAGCTTGAGGCGCGCGGTGAAACGCTCCTCCATCGACTTCGACTCGTCGTTGGCGACGGCCAACAGGCGCTCGCGACGGCCGGCGTAAGCCTGGGCCATCTTCATGCGGCGCTTGTTCTTCTCGATCGAGCTCTTCTTCGCCATTGGTTTCTCCTGGTGTCCGCGTCTAAGAGCGGGGCTCTTACTGCCGGAACGGGAAGTTGAAGGCGCGCAGCAGGGCGCGGGCTTCGTCGTCGGACGTGGCGGTCGTGCAGATGATGATGTCCATCCCCCACACGGCTTCCGCCTTGTCGTAGTTGATCTCGGGGAACACGAGATGTTCCTTGATGCCGAGAGCGTAGTTGCCGCGGCCGTCGAAGGACTTCGGGTTCAGGCCCCGGAAGTCGCGGACGCGGGGAAGAGCGATCGTCACGAGACGATCGAGGAACTCGTACATGCGGGCCGAACGAAGGGTGACCTTCGCGCCGATCGGCATGTTCTCGCGGACCTTGAACTGCGCGATGGCCTTGCGGGCCCGCGTCACCACCGGCTTCTGGCCGGAGATGAGCGCGAGATCGGCGGCGGCCGTCTGCACCTTCTTGGTGTCGGCGGTGGCTTCGCCCACGCCCATGTTCAGCACGACCTTCTCGATGGAAGGCACCTGCATCGGGTTCTTGTAGCCGAATTCCTCGATCAGCTTCGGACGAACGACGTCCGTGTAGATCTTCTTGAGGCGCGGCTCGAGAGCGGTATCAGCCATCGATCAGGTCCCCCGAACGCTTGGCGAAACGGACCTTGCGGCCGTCTTCGAGAATCTTGAAACCGACGCGGGTCGCCTTGCCGTCCTTGGGGTCGGCGATCGCGAGGTTCGACAGGTCGATCGGGGACTCCTTGGAGATGATCCCGCCTTCCTGGTTCATCGACTGCTTGGTGTGACGCTTCACGAGGTTCACGCCGCGCACGAGCGCGCGCGTTTCCTTCGGCATCACCTGCACGACCTCGCCGGTCTTGCCCTTGTCGCGGCCGGTGAGAACGACGACCTTGTCGCCCTTCTTGATCTTCGCAGCCATCAGAGCACCTCCGGCGCGAGCGAAATGATCTTCATGTGGTTCTTCGCGCGGAGCTCGCGGGGCACCGGTCCGAAGATACGCGTGCCGACCGGTTCCTTCTGATTGTTGATCAGAACGGCGGCATTGCGATCGAAGCGGATGACCGAGCCGTCGGCCCGGCGGATGTCCTTCGCGGTGCGAACGACGACCGCCTTCATGACGTCGCCCTTCTTCACGCGCCCGCGCGGAATCGCTTCCTTCACGGAAACGACGATGATGTCGCCGACGCCAGCGTATTTCCGCTTGGAGCCGCCGAGGACCTTGATGCACATCACGCGACGGGCGCCGGAATTGTCCGCGACGTCGAGATTCGTCTGCATCTGGATCATGGCCTTGATCCTTTCTGTGTCTCAGACCGGTTTCCGGCAGAGTTGATGGCGACCTGCCGGACTTCGCCTGACGGGGATCTGATGTCCCCTATGCCTTGGTAGAGGCGCGGTGTGTATTACGCCTGAACGGTTTCGTCCAGTACCACCCAGCGCTTCAGGCGGGAAATCGGAGCGGATTCGGTGATCCGGACCTCGTCGCCCACCTTGTACTTATTCGCCTCGTCGTGGGCGTGGTAGTTCTTCGTGCGACGAACGGTCTTCTTGAACAGCGGGTGGGTGAAGCGACGCTCCACCTTCACCACGACCGTCTTATCCTGTTTGTCGCTGACGACGACGCCCTGCAGTATGCGCTTCGGCATCGCTCTCTCCTCAGACCTGGCCCGCCGAAGCGGCCTTGTTGCGGGCATAGGTACGGACACGAGCGATGTCGCGCCGAACCTCACGCACGCGGGCGGTGTTATCGAGCTGACCCGTCGCCTTCTGGAAGCGCAGGTTGAACTGCTCCTTCTTGAGCTTCAGCAGCTCGTCGCGGAGCTGATCGACCGACATCGCGGCGAGATCGGACTTCCGTTGATCGTTCTTCATCGGTTTCCCCTCACTCCGCGATGCGCTGGACGAAGCGGGTCTTGATCGGCAGCTTGGCGGCCGCGAGCGTGAGCGCCTCACGCGCGATCTCATCGGACACGCCGTCGATCTCGAACATGATGCGACCCGGCTTCACGCGGCAGGCCCAGAACTCCGGCGCGCCCTTGCCTTTGCCCATGCGGACTTCGGCGGGCTTCGAGGAGACCGGGACGTCCGGGAACACGCGGATCCACACGCGACCGGCACGCTTCATGTGACGGGTCAGCGCACGACGCGCGGCCTCGATCTGACGGGCGGTGATCCGCTCGGGCTCGAGGGCCTTCAGGCCGAACTGGCCGAAGTCCAGATTGGTCCCGCCCTTCGCGGTGCCGGAGATACGGCCCTTGAACTGCTTGCGGAACTTGGTCTTCTTGGGCTGAAGCATTGTTTCGACTCCTTACCCGCGGATCACGCCTGATCGCGGCGTCCGCCGGAGCGGCCGCCTTCGTCGTTCATGCGCCGATCCTGAGCCATCGGGTCATGCTCGAGGATCTCGCCCTTGAAGATCCAGACCTTGATGCCGCAGGTGCCGTAGGTGGTGAACGC
>JAIXTP010000030.1 GCA_027483895.1 Hyphomicrobiales bacterium | reverse complement strand
GGCATGCGGGGATCGAACTTGCCGTCCGTGTCCATTCTCCTGCCCGCCTTCGACGGCGCGGCCTTTCTGGAACGCCAGATCGAGACGATCCTCGGGCAGAGCCGAAGCGATTTCGAACTTCTGATCCATGACGACGCCTCGACGGATCGGACTGCGGAGATCGTAAGGGCCGCCGCCGCTCGCGATCCGCGCGTCCTGCCGAGTTTCGGCGCGGTGAATCTCGGGCAGGCGGAGAGCCTGAAAAGCCTCCTGCGCCGTGCGCGCGGCGCGCTTATCGCCTTCTCCGATCAGGACGACCTCTGGGCGCGGGACAAGCTCGCGCGATCGATCGAGGGCCTCGGAACGGCAGCCGCCGTCTACGGCACCTCGGTGCTGATCGATGCGGAAGACCGCGAAATCGGCGGCACACTGTTCGACCATATCGGGCCGCCCGTTACGGGCGAGCGCCGCATCCGCCTCGTCTTCGCCAATACGGTGTCCGGCCATGCGCTGCTCGTCCGGCGGAACATCGTGCGCGAGGAATCCTTCGCGAAGCGGCCCTTATTCGACGCCGTTCTGGGAGCGGCGGCCTCCTTCGCGGGCGGTCTCGTCCATGTCCCCGAAGCGATCACCCATCACCGGATCCACGGGGCCAATCAGGTCAACCGGATCGGCTCGCCCGCGCGCAGCGGCGAGGGGAGCGCACGCGGCGGCAAATTCGAGGAGACAACCGCGGGCTTCCGCTTCCTCGCCGAACACCCCGCCTTACCGGATGATGCCCGCGCCCGCTTCGCCGCGGTGACGCGCGCGCTCGAAGCCTTTCCGGAGCGGGGAGCCTTGGGCCGCATCGCTTCGCTCTTCGCGATCGGCCGCGACCTCGAAGCGGCCGGCTGCCCGCGGGACGACGTGGCCCTCGCGCTGCGCAAGCTGCGCGCGCTTGTCCTCAAGCGGCTCTGAGGTGCTTCGGCCTCAGGAGGTCTTGAAGAGGAGCCTGCGTCGCAACGGCCGCGTGATGCGCCGAAACCGGATGAGCAGGCCCGCGAAATCGGCATTGGAACGGATCACCGTTGCCTCGCGGTTCGCGTCGAATGCAGCAGGCTCGACTAGATCGACCACCCGCGAAATCACGTCGAAGACCGTCTGACGCTCCAGAAGAATGCGCCGCGCCCGCTCAACGGCGTCCGCCCGCATCCGCCAAGCCTCCTCCTGAACGGCCCGCTCAACCACGTCGGCGGCACGGCCGAGATCGCCGAAAGGCAGACGGACGAAGGAGTCTTCCGGGAAATAGCGATCGAGGTCGGGTGAACCGCAATAGAGCGGCAGCGCGCGCCCCAGCCAGGCATCGGCGACCTTCTCCGTCCAGAAATGCGGAAGCCGATTGTTCTCCAGCACGAGATGCATGCGGTAGGGGTCGATGGCAGACCGCTTGTCGGCGATCTCCTTGATGCCGCGCCCGAAGAGATGAAGACGCGATCCGAGCCGCTTCGCCAGTTCTTCGACGAGCCGCAGGCGCCAACGGTGCTCTTCCGTCGTGGCCTTCCGCGAGACCACGCATGACAGCTCATACGGCTTTTCGGGCGGCGGCATCGCGGCCATGTCGGCGAGATCGAGCGGGCGGCCGTCGATGCCGCCCTCGGCGGTGACGCCGTAGAACCATGGAATTCCGGGATGGCTCCGGATGACCGTCCCCTCGAAGCCCGGCACCGGCACCGGACTGATCACGGCACCGAACTGCGCGAGGAAGCGGGGTTTGTAGACCTTGATCCCCGGCGGCTCCGTGACGATCAGGATCCGCCTCGACACGGGCAGGCGCGTGACCGTGCCCGCGGTCGGGTCGTCATAGACGACGAGCCAGTCGGGATCCTGCAGATCCTCGAGCGGAGCGAAGCGATCGCTCGAGGTCGGATCGCAGAGCCGGAAGTGGCTTCGCCCTCCGTAGACCGTATCGAAAGCGACCCGACGCAAATTCAGTTTCCTTCGCGATTCTGCGGAGCGGCAGTCTCAACCGCAGTTTTGCGGCCCGGCATGCGGTGTTGGCAAGCGTTCAAGCCGCGCGCGAGCGCGGGGGCAGAAGTTTTCCCAGGAGACGGGCGAGCGGCTTTCGCCAAGACGACACCGCCAGCTTGAAGATCAGCCTCCGCAGCATGATGCGCTCGACGGCACTGCGCCCGGCCTCGTCCGCGGCGGCCGCCAGAAGGCCAGAACGGTAGTCGGCATATCCCCGGAAAGGGAAGCCGGCATCGGCGACGAAACGGCCCGGGAGGAAATCGAGCTTCCTGCCGCGCCTGTGTTTGTAGAGCAGCGCCTCCGGGCAGGCGACATGGCCGGATCGCGCAAGAACGGCGGCGGAGACGATGACGTCCTCGCTCCACCGGTCATGCGCGCCGAAAGAAACCGCATCGGCCGCCTCGCGCAGCGTCCGCGTGCGGAACAGCGCATAGAGCAGATGCGATTTCCCGAGGATTTCCGGCTCCTCCACGAAGGCCTCGAACACTCCGGCGTCGGGCCCTTCGCAGGCGAAGCGCGACAGATCGAAACGGCGGCCGGAAACACCCTGATCGTTGAAATGGATGACGCCCCCCGAAACGGCTCCGATCCCCGGCCGGACCGCGGCCATGGTCCGTTCGAGGAAGTCCGGCGCCCAATGGTCGTCGTTCGAAGACCAGAGGAAGAATTCGCCGCGCGCCTCGTCGAGCACGAAACGGAAATTCCGGAACATCCCGAGATTGGCGGGATGAACGACGGCCCTCACGCGCGGATCGCGGCGCGCGAACTCTTCGATGACGAGGGAGACGGCGGGATCGGGCGAAGCGTCGTCCGAGACGATGATTTCGAAATCCCGGAACGTTTGTGCCGACAGGCTTTCGAGGCAGCGCCGCAACCCGTCGGGGCGCCCGTAATTCGGGATGCCGATGGTGACGGCGGGTCTTTCCCTGACTTCGTGCGGAACGGTCAAATGCTCGGGCCTGCGCTTCTCATGTGGTCCCATCCACGATTTCCGTGTAGACGACAATCCGCGATGACGCACGCCAAGATCCGATCTCCGGCCGCGACGATGAACGATGACACGGACGAGATCGCGGTACGACTGAGCGGCGGGCTCGGAAATCAGTTGTTTCAGGCGGCGGCGGGGATCGCTGCAGCGGCCAGATACGGGCGCGAACCCGTGCTCGACGTCTCCTTCTTCGATAAGACGAAATCGGCGAGGCGATACGCTCTCGACGCGTCGTCGTCCGATTTCAGAACCGCGCGACTGCTCTACGGACCGACCGCCCATCGAATCAAAAGGCGGTTCCGGGAGACCTTCGCGGGCCTGCCGCGTGCATCGTCCTGGACCGGCAGCGTCTATCGCCAGCCGGGTTTCGCCTATGATCCGGGGTTTGCGGAGGTTCCGGCCCGGTGTCTGCTGATCGGCGATTTCCAGTCCCCGCTGTTCTTCGCGGGAGCCGAAGAACGGGTCAGGAAGGCGTTCGACTTCTCAGCGGCGCTGAGCCCCGCGGCCGAAGCCCCCCTTCGCGAAATCCTGTCGGGAGAAGCGGCATCGGTCCATGTCCGGCGCGGCGATTACGCCGGAGACCCGGAAGCGCTTCGTCGGCACGGACTTTTGCAGGCCGATTATTATGTCGAGGCGGTGGAACGAATCCGTCGGGAGACCGGGTGCAGTCGGTTCTTCATCTTTTCGGACGATCATGATCAGGCCCGCGCGCTCCTCGGGGGAGACGGCTTCGTCCATGTCCGCGGCACGACGGCTGCGGACGATTTCCACCTGATGAGCCGGTGCCGGCATCATGTGATCGCCAATTCCACCTTCAGCTGGTGGGCGGCCTATCTGGGGGGACAAGGCACGACCGTGGCGCCGCGCGACTGGTTTTCGCCGAGCTGGGACGCGCGCCCGGACGTGCGCGATCTCTTTCCGAAAGACTGGACCGTCCTGTGACCGGAACGCCCGCCTTCGTGATCAATCTCGATCGGGACGTCTCGCGCTGGGAGCATATGCAGGCGGAAGCGGCCAAGATCGGGCTTGGCGTAGAGCGTTTCGCGGCCGTCGACGGCCGTCGTCTTCCGGCCGAATTCGAGGCCCCGCTGGGAACGGCCGAGACGCGGCGCAAGCTGAAGCCGGGGGAAATCGGCTGCTATGCGAGCCATCTCGCGCTGATGCGGCTGCTGGCCTACGGCGGGATCGGCGACGCCCTGCTGGTGCTCGAAGACGATCTGCTGCTGTCCGACGATCTGACGGATCTGCTCGACGACCTCGGCGACGTGCTGCCGCCGGAATGGGATATCGTGCGGCTCTCGAACCCGCCCAAGCGCGCTTATCTGCCGCTCGGACGGCTCGGAGGGCGGGAACTCGTGAAATATTCGAAGATTCCCAACAATACGGGCGCCTATCTAATCAGCCGGCACGGCGCGCGGAAGTTTCTCGCGGCGACGGGCCCGCGCATTCGGGCCGTGGACGAGGATCTGCGTCGGCCGTGGATCTTCGGGCTGGACACCTACGGGATCGTCCCCGCGCCGGTGACGTCCAACATCTTCGATTCCAGCATCGATGCGATGGAGGACCGCGGGCTGCGGCCGGCGCCGGTCAAATTCGCGATGCCGAAGGAAAACCTCGCGGGCGTGATCAAGCGGCTCGTCTACAACATCACCGATCTGGGCGGTCTCGGCTGGCTTCGTTGTGCGGCCGTGAACGCCACGCGACATCTGCGCCGACGCAAGGGTCCGAAACACGACGCCCGGACGCTGCGCGTATCGACCCCGGAGCGGTCTCTCGACCTTGCTCGGGCCCGACGCGGAAGCTAAGCAGATCCCCCGCAGTCAGGAAGGATACGGAATGGCGAAGACCGCCCTCATCACCGGCGTCACGGGCCAGGACGGCGCCTATCTCTCCGAGCTGCTTCTGGCGAAGGGCTACACCGTCCACGGCGTGAAGCGCCGGGCGTCGTCCTTCAATACCAGCCGGATCGACCATCTCGTGCGCGATCCGCACGACGCGGGAAGCCGTTTTCATCTTCATTACGGCGACCTGACCGACGCGACCAACCTGATCCGCCTCCTGCAGGAAATCCGTCCGGACGAGATCTACAATCTTGCGGCGCAGAGCCATGTCCGCGTCTCCTTCGAGACGCCGGAATATACGGCCAATGCCGACGGCATCGGGACGCTGCGTCTTCTGGAGGCGATGAGGATCCTCGGCCTCGGCACGACGTCGCGCTTCTATCAGGCGTCCACGTCCGAACTTTACGGCCTGGTGCAGGAAGTGCCTCAGCGCGAGACGACCCCGTTCTATCCGCGTTCGCCCTATGCGGCCGCGAAGCTCTATGCCTATTGGATCACGGTGAACTACCGCGAGGCCTACGGCTATCACGCGTCGAACGGCATCCTGTTCAACCATGAGAGCCCGCTGCGCGGCGAGACCTTCGTGACGCGCAAGGTCACGCGCGCGGTCGCCGCGATCCATCTCGGCTACAGCTCGCGCCTCTGGGTCGGCAATCTCGATGCCGAGCGGGACTGGGGCCATGCCAAGGATTACGTCGAAGGCATGTGGCGGATGCTCCAGCAGGACGCGCCGGGCGACTACGTGCTGGCGACGGGCGTGAAGCACTCGGTCCGCAAGCTCATCGAAGTCTCGTTCGCCGAGATCGGGCGCAGCATCGTCTGGGAAGGTGCGGGCGTGGACGAAGTGGGCCGCGACGCCGCTTCGGGCGACATCCTCGTGAGCATCGATCCTCGTTATTTCCGCCCGACCGAAGTGGATCTGCTGCTCGGCGATCCGTCCAAGGCCGAACGCGAGCTGGGCTGGAAGGCGCGCATCTCCTTCGAGGAGATGATCCGCGAAATGGTGGCCTCGGACCTGACGGCGGTGAAGCGGGAATTCGAAGCGCGGGGCAGCTTCAATGAGTGAGACGCCCTACTCTCTTTCCGGCAAGCGCGTCTGGGTCGCGGGCGAACGGGGCATGGTCGGCTCCGCGGTCGTCCGCCGCCTCGCCCGCGAAGACTGCACGCTTCTCTCCGCTCCGCGCAGCGTCGTCGACCTGACGCGTCAGGCGGACGTGGAGCGCTGGATGGAGGACAACCGCCCGGACGCGGTTTTCGTCTGCGCGGCGAGGGTCGGCGGCATTCATGCCAACGCGACCTATCCGGCCGACTTCATCCGCGACAATCTGGCGATCGAGCTGAACGTGATCGAGGCCGCGCGGCGCTCGGGCGTCGAGAAGCTGCTGTTTCTCGGCTCGTCCTGCATCTATCCCCGCGACGCCGCGCAGCCCCTGACCGAGGACGTGCTGCTCACGGGGCCGCTGGAGCCGACCAACCAGTGGTACGCGATCGCCAAGATCGCGGGGTTGAAGCTCTGCGAAGCCTACCGGGCGCAATACGGCGTGGACTTCATTTCGGCGATGCCGACCAATCTCTACGGCCCGAACGACAATTTCGACCTGATGTCGAGCCATGTGGTTCCGGCGCTTCTGCGCAAGGCGCATGAGGCGAAGCGCGCGGGAGCGAACGCCTTCGAGGTCTGGGGTTCGGGCAAGCCGATGCGCGAATTCCTCTATGTCGATGACCTTGCGGACGCGCTCGTCTTCCTGATGCGGAATTATTCCGCCGCGCAGACCGTGAACGTGGGCACCGGGACGGACGTGACGATTCGGGAACTGGCCGAGAAGGTCCTGCGCGTCGTGGGCTTCGAGGGCGAACTCGTCTTCGACCCCTCCAAGCCCGACGGCACGCCCCGCAAGGTGCTCGACATGTCCAAGCTGCACGGCATGGGGTGGCGGCACGAGATCGAGCTCGAAGAAGGTCTGCGCAAGGCTTACGCGTGGTTCCTCGAGAACCATCCTGCCGCGGGCGCTGCGGCCTGACCGTCCGCCGACCTCCTTTCGGCCGTTCGGGGCAACCGCTCAAGGCGTAGCGAACTTCGTGCGGCGGCGCGCGTTTCCCGTCCATGGGAGTCGCGTCTCGCAGCACGGAGGCATCGGCGCCGGGCCGTCGTGCCCGGAGGTTGACGGCCGTCGTCGTCTCCCACGAGAGCGCCGCTGTGCTCGGCCGCTGCCTGCGCTCGGTCGGCGGGCGCGACGCATCCCTTCTTCTGGTCGACAACGCCTCGAGCGACGCTTCCGCCGCCATCGCGGAGCGCGCGGACGTGCCCGTGATCCGGCATGACCGGAACGAAGGCTACGGGCGGGCGATGAATGCCGGCCTCAAGGCCGCCGAGACGCCGCTGGTGCTGCTCGCCAATCCCGATCTCACCTTCGATGCGGGCGCGGTCGAGGCGTTGCTGGCGGCGGCCGAGCGCTATCCTGACGCCGCGATCTTCGGGCCGCGGATCATCGAACCGGACGGGCGGGTGTTCTTTTCGAACAAATCGCTTCTGGCCGCCGCGCTCCGCAACGACATCGGCGCGAAATGGACGCCCGAGGGGGATTGCTGCACGCCGTTCCTCTCCGGTGCCTGCTGGCTCGTGCGGCGGGACGTGATCCTCGGGCTCGGCGGGTTCGATCCCGAGATCTTCCTGTTCTACGAAGACGACGACCTGTGCCGCCGGGTCACGGAGGCCGGGCATTCGCTGGTCTATGTCCATGAGGCCGTCGTGCGGCACGTGCGGGGCGGATCTTCGGCGCCGGCGCCGTCCCGGATCTTCCGGTCGCGCTTCCACCTCGCATGGTCGCGCGCCTATGTGCTGCGGAAATGGGGGATCGGCGAAAATCCGTGGCCGCGGGTCATCCGTTCCGGCCTCAAATGGATCGGCGCTGCCATCACCTTCAACCGGAAACGCATGGAGCGGCATGCGGGCACGATCGCGGGCTTCATCGCCTTCCGTCGCGGCGAAAGGGCCGTCGTGAGGGAAGGGTTGGAAGACCCGCGGAGCTGAACCGCGGCGGCGGGCGGACCGATCCCGCGTGCGCTTCTTCACGCGAAGGGCGATCATCCGATCGGTCGCGCATCCCGCGGGGGCCTTCGCGCGTTTCGCAAGACCGCGCGCCCGAGGGGCGCATCAGAAGGAGTGCGCCATGCCCCGATCCGCGCTTTCGAAAACGGCCTTGCCCGCCGCAGCCCTCGCCTTCGTCTCCTTGGCGGCGCTTCCGGCCCCGGCCCAGCAGGCGGAGATGACGTTCTTCGTGACGAGCACCGGGACCGGACAGGGCGGAAATCTCGGCGGGCTCGACGGGGCGGACGCGCATTGCACGCGGCTGGCGGAAAGCGCGGGCGTGAAGGGCAAGACCTGGCGGGCCTATCTCTCGACGCAGGCCACCGCCGACAAGCCCGCCGTGAACGCGCGCGACAGGATCGGGCCGGGGCCGTGGAAGAATGCGAAGGGGGATATGATCGCACGATCGGTCGAGGACCTGCACGGGCCGTCGAACAACCTCACCAAGGCGACGGCGCTCGACGAACTGGGCATGGGCATCAAGGGCCGCGGCGACACGCCGAACGAACACGACATCCTGACCGGCTCGCAACCGGACGGAACGGCCTTCCCGCCGGGCGAGGACCGGACCTGCGGCAACTGGACCCGCAGCGGCACCGAGGGCGCGGCCACCGTGGGCCATCACGACCGCGCGGGGCTCGACGAAAGCCCGCCCGCAAAGTCTTGGAACTCCTCGCATCTTTCGCGCGGCGGATGCAGCCTGCAGGCCCTGCGCGGCACGGGCGGGGCGGGCCTGCTCTACTGCTTCGCGGAACGCTGAGACGACCCGCGGCGGAAATGCGGGCTGGACGGGCGCCATCTCGGCGCCCGGTCCCCTTGACGCGGGGCGCCTCAACCCCGAAAAGCCGTCTCGGTGATTCCGGGCTCGTCAATCGGCGCTTCGGGTCGTCCGCCCCGTTTCGCGTAGCCTATCGAGAAGAACCCCCCGATGTCGGACCTCCCGCTCCTTTCGCGCCGCGCCCTCGTGCTCGGCCTCGCTTCCTTCGCGGCCGGCTGCCAGACCGTCGGGACGCCCGAGCCCGACGCCAAGACCGTCCCCGCCGAGAAGAAGGCCGCAGCGCGGCAGCAGGCGATGGAGGATCTCGAGGACTGGTACATCGGCTCGATCCCCGACAATCCCTACGACATTCCGCTCGTCGACCGGTCCAAGATGGATCCCGAGCTGGCCCGGCAGACGGTGAGCTATGCCGGCCCCGAAAAGCCCGGCACGATCGTCGTCGAGATCGACAAGCGCTTCGTCTATTTCGTGCTGCCCGACGGCAAGGCGATCCGCTACGGCGCGGGCGTGGGCCGGCAGGGCTTCTCCTGGCGCGGCATGGCCTATGTCGGCCGCAAGGGCGTGTGGCCGGACTGGCGCCCGACCAGCACCATGAAGACGGTGCTGAAAGGCCTGCCCGAATATATGGAAGGCGGCGTCGGCAGCCCGCTGGGAGCGCGCGCGCTCTATCTTTACCAGGACGGCAAGGACACGCTGTTCCGCCTGCACGGCACCAACGAGCCGTGGTCCATCGGCCATCAGGTCTCCTCGGGCTGCGTGCGCCTGCTGAACGAGGACATCTACGACCTGCATCAGCGGGCGAATGTCGGCACGACGGTGATCGTGAAGAAGGACGGTCGCCTCCGCGTCTGAGCGGGAGCGCGGCCGGTCGACGGCGAAGTTCGAATCGGATCGGATGGCGCCGCCGGAGGGCACGGACCTCTCCGGCGCCTCATTGCGTCCGTCCAATCGCAGAGCCCCCCTTCCCCATGAGCGACGCGCTCCGTCCCGCACGCCGTGCCTTCCTGCTGCTCGCTGCGACCATGCTGTCGGCCTGCGCGGGCGTGCCGACGGAATTGTCCGGTCCTCCGCCCAAGAACGAGCGGAAGCGCCGCGCGCGGGAACTCGCGGAAGAAGAACTCGACGACTGGCTCGTCGGCTTCATGCCGGACGAGCCCTATGACGTGCCGCTGGTCGATCTCTCCAAACTGCCGCACCGCCACCGCCGGACGGAGGTGGATTACGGCGGCCCGGAAAAGCCCGGCACGGTCGTGGTGGATCTCGACGCGCGCCATGCCTTCCTCGTGCTGAAGGGCGGTCGCGCGCTTCGCTACGGCGTGGGCGTGGGCGAAGAAGGACAGTCCTGGACCGGCCCGGCCGTCGTGGGCGGCAAGGCGCGCTGGCCCTCATGGACGCCGACGCCGCGGATGCTGGCGGAAGACCCGACCCTGCCGAAGACCATGCCCGGCGGGGTTCTCAACCCCTTGGGGGCGCGGGCGCTCTATGTGGTCCAGAACGGCCGGGACACGCTGTTCCGCCTGCACGGAACGGACGAGCCCTGGTCGATCGGCGAGGAGGACAGCTCCGGCTGCATCCGCTTCCTCAACGAGGACATCGTGCATCTCTTCGACCGCGTGCCCGTGGGAGCGCCGATCGTGCTCAAGCGCGGGGACCGGGTCGTCTGACCGGAAACTTCACGGTGCATTGACCCTGCCCTTTCGCAGGACCCGGCTTCGTCTTGCCGTCGTCATTCTTCGTCATCATCCTTTCTTCGGAACAGGCGGAGAAGGCCATGAATGTGGGCATGCTGGGCGAACTCTTCGCCACGATCTCGGAACGCGGGCGGCGGCTGATCGAGCGCCGGGGCGAGATCGGCCGGAGGACGCGCACGCCGGAGGCGGTGATCGCGCTCGCCGAGGATCTGCTCTCGCATCGCGGCGAAGCCTCCGGCACCGCGCGGGCGAGCGAGATCCTGCAGGCTTATGCGCATTTCTCGGCCGAAGAACGCATCGTGTTCTTCGACGCGCTGGCGGGGCGTTTCGGGGTCGATCCCGTGCGGCTCAAGCGCGCCATCGACGCCTATGCGGCGGCGCCGAGCGAGGAGACCGCGCAGGAGCTGCATCTGGAAGGCGAACCGCGGCGGCAGGAACTCTTCCGCAGGCTCAATCTGGCGCCCGGCGGCACGCAATCGCTCGTGGACATGCGCACGCATCTTCTTTCGACGCTGAAGGCGCGGCCCGCTCTCGAAGTGGTGGACCGCGACCTCGTGCATCTCTTCACGTCCTGGTTCAACCGTGGCTTCCTCGTGGTGAAGCGGATCGACTGGACGACGCCGGCGCACATCCTCGAAAAGATCATCGCCTATGAGGCGGTGCACGCGATCCGCGATTGGGACGATCTGCGACGCAGGCTGCAGCCCGCGGACCGGCGCTGCTTCGCCTTCTTCCATCCGGCCTTGGCGGACGAGCCGCTGATCTTCGTGGAAGTGGCGCTGACGCGCGACATTCCGGACGCAATCGGGCCGCTGCTGGCGGCCGAGCGCCCGCCGCTGGCGGCGCGCGAGGCGCGGACGGCCGTGTTCTACTCGATCTCGAACTGCCAGACGGGCCTCAAGGGCATCAGCTTCGGCCATTTCCTGATCAAGCAGGTGGCGGAAGAACTGAAGAAGGATCTGCCGGACCTCGAAATCTTCGTGACGCTGTCGCCGGTGCCGGGCTTCGCGCGCTGGCTGAAGACGGAACGCGGGGACGGCGCGGCGTGGCTCGGGCCGGAGGATGCCGCGGCGCTCGATGCGCTTGCGGCCGACGGCATGACCGCCGACGAGGACCTCCGCCGCGCGGCCTCTCCCGCGCTGATGCGGGCGGCGGCGCGCTACTTTCTCGAAGCGAAGACGGCGGGCGGGCGGCCCGTGGACCCGGTGGCGCGGTTCCATCTCGGCAACGGCGCGCGGCTGGAAAGGATCGACCTGTTCGGGGACGTCTCGCCCAAGGGCCTCGCGGAAAGCCACGGGGTGATGGTGAACTATCTCTACGACCTCGAACGGATCGAGAAGAACCACGAGGCCTATGCGGAGACCGGCTTCGTCGCCGCGGCGCCCGCGGTGCGCAAGGCGCTGAAGAAGGATTGAGGGGGGCGGCGGCTCCGGACGGAAACATTGCACCATAGCACTCGGTGTCATATTCTGCATGCCTGATCGGTGATCGGGAGTCGGGCGTGCGCGTCTTCAGGACCAAGCCCTTTTCCCGTTTCGCGGATCGGGAAGGCATAAGCGACGAAACGCTGTGTGATGCCGCGCGGCGCGCCGGGAAAGGCTTGATCGACGCCGATCTCGGCGGCGGCGTGATCAAGCAGCGGATCGCTCGTCCGGGAGAAGGACGATCGGGCGGGTTCCGAAGCATCGTCCTTTTCAGACGCGGAGATCGAGCCGTCTTCGTTCACGGCTATGCGAAGAAGGATCTGGCCGATATCGGCCCGAGCGAAAGGGCCGCGTTCCGGAAACTGGCGGCGGTGATGCTGGAGATGGACGAGGCGGCGCTGGACGCCGCGAAGCACAACGGAACGATCTTCGCGATCGAGTGCCCGGAGGCGGGAAATGCGTAAGACCTATCGGAACGAGGCCCTTGCCGCGATCCACGAGACGGCGCTGGGCCTGCAGGAAGCGGGTGTGCTCGACAAGCGCACGATGAAGGATTTCGATGCGCTCTGTCTGACCCCTGTCGAACCGCTCTCTCCGGAGAGGATCCGCGAGATCCGCTTGCGGGAAAAGGCGAGCCAAGCCGTCTTCGCCCGGCATCTGAACGTCACGACCGGGCTGGTGAGCCAGTGGGAACGCGGCGAAAAGCATCCGCGCGGCGCATCTCTGAAACTCCTCAATCTCGTGGCCCGGAAGGGACTGCAGGCGGTGGCATGACCTGACGATGCTCGAAGCCGATCTTGCTTCGGCATAGACTTATGCATATTCATATGCATGGACAGCCGCACCGTCCTCAAGCTGCTTCTGGCCGACGGGTGGTATCGCGTGAATCAGGTCGGATCGCACATCCAGCTCAAGCATCCCGAAAAGCCGGGACGGGTGACGCTCGTCCATCCGAAGCGGGATATTCCGCTCGGAACCCTCCGGTCCATCGAGAAGCAGGCCGGCTTCAGGTTCGAGGAGAGGGATCGATGAGACATTACATCGCTCTGATCCGAAAGGAGCCGGAGGGTGATTTCGGCGTGTCCTTTCCGGATTTTCCGGGCTGCGTCACGGCGGGCCGCTCCTTGGACGAGGCGCGCGCTTTCGCCCATGAGGCGCTGCAGCTGCATGTCGACGGCATGATCGAGGACGGGGCCGCCCTGCCGGATCCGTCTTCTCTCGAGAGCGTGATGGCGAACCCGGAGGACCGGGATGCGGTCGCGCTGCTCGTCCCCGTCTCGGCGGGGGCGACGAAGGCCGTCCGGGTGAGCATCACGGTGCCGGAAGACGCTCTGGCGGAAATGGACCGTTACGCGCGGTCGCACGGCATGACGCGTTCGGGCTTTCTCGTCCGCGCGGCACGGGCCGTCATGAACAAGTCCGACGAAGCCGCCTGACGTGACCGCCTCCCCGCCCCGCATTCTCTGCCTCGGTTCGTCGACGCTCGACACGATCCTGAAGCTCGACGCTCTGCCGCAGGGGCCGGGCAAGCTCTTGCCTTCGGACATGGTGCGCGCGGCGCACGGCATGGCGGGGAGCGCTGCGGCGACCATTGCGCGGCTCGGCGGGAAGGCCGGGCTGATCTCGCGCGTCGGCGAGGATGCCGACGCCGATCTCATCGTCGGCGATTTCGAGACCGCGGGCGTCGATTGCAGCCGGGTCGAGCGGATCGCGGGGGCGCGCTCGACGCTCTCGACGGTACTGGTAGGCCGGGCGGGCGAGCGGGTCGTGCTGCCTTATTACGACCCCGGCCTCTGGGCGCCGGAGCCGCGTTTCGGTGCGGAGGTCGTCGAGGGTCAGGATGCCGTGCTGGTCGACGTGCGCTGGCCGGAGGGCGCGGCGCGGTTGCTCGCGGCGGCGCGGGCTGCGGGGATCCCGGCCGTGCTCGATGGAGATACGGGCCCGCAGGAGGTGCATGAAAGACTGTTGCCGCTCTCGACCCATGCCGTCTTTTCCGACGAAGGCGCGCTGGGCTTCACGGGCGAGAACGATCCCGCCCGGGCGCTCGAACGGATCGCGGCGCGACATGACGGCTTCGTTTCGGTGACGGTGGGGCCGGACGGTTGCCTGTGGTGGGACCGGGAGGCCGGGGCGGTGCGGCATCTGCCCGCACTGAGGGTGGAGGCGATCGATACGCTGGCGGCGGGCGACGTGTTCCACGGCGCCTTCGTGCTGCTGCTCGCCGAGGGGCGCGACATCGAGACCTGCATCCGCTTCGCCAATGCCGCGGCCGCGATGAAGTGCCGGGTATTCGGCGGACGCAAGGGCACGCCGACGCGGGCGGAGGTCGAGGCTTTCCTGAGCGCGGACTGAGCGGGGCTGGCCGAACGGGCGAAGCTCGGGCATGGTCCGGCGCGCGGGGCGCGGTTCCCCGCCGAGGGGGACGGGCCGCTTGCGGATCTACGTGATCAATCTCGCGCGTCGAAAAGATCGGCGCGCGTCGATGGAACGGCAGGCCGAGGCGGCCGGGATCAGGCTCGACTTCTGCGAAGCGGTGGATGCAGCGACCGCGCCCATGGACATGCTGCGCTCGCTTGCGCAGCCGGGCCCGCTCGGCACGCTCTCCGATGGCGACCTGTGTTGTACGCTGAGCCATCGCAAGGTCTGGCGGATGATCGCGGACGGCGACGCGCCCTACGCTGCTGTGCTCGAGGACGACGTAGCGTTGGCCGAGGACGCAGGGGCTTTCCTGGCCTCCGACGACTGGATCCCGCAAGGGACGAAGCTCATCAAGCTCGAACGGTTCGGCAACCGGCGCCACAAGGTGGTGATGGAGCCGGCGGTCGCGGGCTTCGGCGGAAGGCGGCTGCGTCGAATCCGCTCGAAATATGTCGGCGCGGCCGGATACGTGATCTCGCGCGAGGCCGCGGAAATGATGTGGCAGGCGACGGAAAGCGTCCGGCTGCCGGTCGATCACCTGCTCTTCAACCCCAACGGTTCGCCGCTGTTCGGGCGGCTCGAGCCGCTCGCCTTCGAGCCCGCGCTGATGCAGCAGGGCGTGAACGCCGAATCCGACATCCACGGGTTCCGGCTGAAGGGCCGGACGGGCGATCTCGCTTATTGGTGGCGCGAGACGGTGCGGGGCTATTACGAGCTGCGTCTCGTGCCGCTCTTCGCCGCGCTGCTCATGACCGGGCGGGCCGAATTGGTGAAGCCGAGCTTCGACGGCGGGCGTCTCGCGCCGGTCGAAAGCCGCCGCGACGAGAAAGAAAAGACGAGGACCGCCGCATGACCGACGCAGAACTCGAACGCCAATACGACAATCGCGGCAACGTGCCGGAGCATCCCGCGATCATCGCGGGCTGGCAGGCGGATGCGCCGGCCTATCGCGCCGAGGCGGAGGCGCGGGGCGAGGCGTTGCTCGGCATCGCCTACGGGGCGCATGAACGGCAGAAATTCGACGTGTTCGGCCCCGGCGCGAAGGGCGATTCGGGGCCGATCCTGTTCTTCGTCCATGGCGGCTATTGGCGCGCGATGGACCGCGCGATGTTCTCCCATCTCGCGCGCGGGCCGAACGCACAGGGCGTGACGATGGTGCTGCCGAGCTACCGGCTCTGCCCGGAAGCCTCGATGCAGGAGGTGCTCGACGACGTGCGGGCGGCGGCGAAGGCCGTTCATGGCCGCTTCGGGCGGCGCTTCGCGGTGGCGGGCCATTCGGCGGGCGGGCATCTCGCGGCTTGCCTCGTGGCGACGGACTGGAAGGCGATCGACCCGGCGCTGCCCGCCGATCTCGCGCCGGCGGGCTACGGCATTTCGGGGCTCTACGATCTTTCGCCGCTCGTGAGGCTCGCGATGAATGCGGATTGGAAGCTCGACGCGGCGGAAGCGGAACGGCTCTCGCCCTGCCTGTGGTCGCCGCCCGCGCGCGCGGTGTTCGACGCCGTCTACGGCGGCGACGAGACGGCCGAATATGCGCGCCACAGCCGCACGATCGCGGAGGCTTGGGCCGGTCGCGGGGCCGCGACGCGGGTCGAGGCGCTGGCGGGGCGGAACCACTTCACGGCGCCGGGGGCGCTCGCGGATCCGGCCTCGGCGATGACGCGGCGCGTCGCGGAACTCGCCCGCGGCGCGGCCTGACGATTTTTCGGCCTTCACGGAAGGGGATCCGCCCCCTACAAATCCATCGGGAACGGAGCGGCAAGGCTCCGCAGGACAACGAGCGCCGCCGCGGCGGCCACGGATAGGGACGGGTCTGATGAAGCGTTTCACCCTCGCGCTCGCCGCCACGGCGGCCCTCGCGCTTTCGGTCGGCGCCGCCGCCGCTCAGGAAAAGCTGAAGATCGGCATGATGGTGACGCTGTCCGGCCCCTCGGCCGTGCTCGGCCAGCATCAGCGCGACGGCTTCAATCTCGCGCTGAAGCAGAAGGGCGGAAAGCTCGGCGGCCTCGAGACCGAGGTGGTCGTGGTCGACGACGAGCTGAAGCCCGACGTGGCCGTGCAGAAGGTGCAGGGCCTCATCGAGCGCGACAAGGTCGACATCGTGACCGGCGTCACCTTCTCGAACGTGATGATGGCGATCGCCAAGCCCGTCTTCGATTCGAAGACCTTGCTCGTCAGCTCGAACGCCGGCCCCTCGCCGCTCGCGGGCAAGGCCTGCTCGCCCTTCTTCTATGCAGCGTCCTACCAGAACGACCAGAACCACGAGACCATGGGCAAATACGCCCAGGACAAGGGGTTCAAGAAGGTCGTGTTGATGGTGCCGAACTATCAGGCCGGCAAGGACTCGGCGGCGGGCTTCAAGCGGCACTTCAAGGGCGAGATCGCCGACGAGATCTATACGCAGCTCGGCCAGCTCGATTTCTCGGCGGAGCTCGCCAAGATCGCCGCGGCCAAGCCCGACGCGGTCTTCGCCTTCATGCCGGGCGGCATGGGCGTGAACCTCGTGAAGCAGTTCACGCAGGCGGGCCTCTCCGGCAAGATCCCGTTCCTCTCGGCCTTCACCATCGACGAGACGACCCTGCCCGCGACGCAGGACGCGGCGGTGGGCCTGATGGGCGGCGCGCAATGGGCCCCGGGTTCGACGCTGCCCGCCTCCAAGGCCTTCGTGGAAGCCTTCGAGAAGGAATACGGCTATGTGCCGGCGCTCTACGCGCAGCAGGCCTATGACTCGGCGCTCCTGATCGACGCGGCGGTGAAGGCCTCGGGCGGCAAGCCGAAGGACAAGGAGGCCATGCAGAAGGCCTTCCGCACGGCGCAGTTCGACTCGATCCGCGGCCCGTTCAAGATGAACACCAACGGCTTCCCCGTTCAGGACTTCTACGTCGTGAAGGTGGTGAAGCGCGCCGACGGCAAGTTCCAGACGGAGCCGGTCGAGAAGGTGTTCTCGGCCTATGGCGACGTCTATGCCAAGGATTGCGCGCTGAACTGAGCGGCTTCCCTTCTCCCCCCGAGGGAGAAGGTGCCCGGCGGGGCGGATGAGGGGGCGCGCGAAGCGCCCCTTCATGCATCCGCGGCAGCTCGCCGAACCCCTCATCCGGTCCGCCTGCGGCGGCCCACCCCGGATCCGGTCCGGGGCAGGCTCTTCTCCCGCAAGGGGAGAAGGGGCGCTCAGACCGAACCGTCGCTGCTGTTCCGAACCTCTTTGCTCCGAGAGCCATGTCCCTCACCCTCCTCGCGGTCCAGACGCTGAACGGCCTGCAGTTCGGGCTGATGCTGTTCCTCGTGGCGGCGGGGCTGACGCTCGTGTTCGGGGTGATGGACTTCATCAATCTCGCCCACGGCGTCCAATACATGCTCGGCGCCTATCTCACGGCCGTGCTGGCGAGGGTGACGGGCGGCTTCTTCTCCGGACTCGCGCTCGCGCTGCCGCTGACGCTGCTGCTGGGGCTCGTACTGGAACGGCTGGTGTTCAGACCTCTCTATGCAAGAGGCCATCTCGACCAGGTGCTCGCGACCTTCGGCGTGATCCTGATCCTCAACGAAGCGGTGAAGCTCGCCTTCGGCGCGGCGCCGATCAGCGTGCCGGTGCCGGACCTGCTCTCGGGCTCGGTACTGCTGATGGACGGGCTGCTGGTGCCGGTCTATCGCCTCGCGATCATCGGGGCGGGGCTCGGCACCGCGCTTCTGCTCTGGCTCGTGATCGACGGGACGCGCTTCGGCATGCTGGTGCGCGCGGGCGCGACCAATGCGCCGATGGTCTCGGTGCTCGGCATCGACGTACGCCGGCTCTTCACCGCGGTGACCGCGTTCGGCGCCATGCTCGCGGGCTTCGCGGGCGCGATGGTGACGCCGATCCTCTCGGTCGAGCCGGGTATGGGCGACGGCGTGCTGATCCTCGCCTTCGTGGTGATCGTGGTGGGCGGCGTGGGCTCCATCCGCGGCGCGTTCCTCGCGGCGCTGATCGTCGGGCTCGTCGACACGCTCGGCCGCTCCTTCGCGACCGATCTGCTGAAGCTCGTCGTCTCGGCGCCGACCGCGAACCGCGTGGGCCCGGCGCTCGCCTCCATGGCGATCTATGTGCTGATGGCGGGCGTGCTCGCCTTCCGGCCCGCGGGCCTCTTCCCCTCGCGGAGCGCCGGATGAGCCGGACGACGCGCGACCTCCTGATCCTCGCGGGCATCTTCGCACTGCTCGCCGCCCTGCCCTTTCTCGGCCTGCCGGGATGGGTGCTGACCTATACGGCGCGGATCATGGCTTTCGCGATCTGCGCGGTCGCGCTCGATCTCGTGCTGGGCTACGGGGGGCTCGTGAGCCTCGGCCACGCGGCCTTTCTCGGCATCGGCTCTTACGCTGCGGGCATCCTCTTGGCCGAGAACGTCGACGACTTCTTCGTCGGGCTCGGGGCGGGCATGGCGGCGGCGGGCCTTTATGCGCTGGTGACGGGCGCGGTGGCGGTGCGCACCAAGGGCGTGGCCTTCATCATGATCACGCTCGCCTTCGGGCAGATGGCCTATTTCGTCGCGAACGCACTCTCCGAATACGGCGGATCGGACGGGCTGACGCTGTGGTCGCGCGCCTCGATCGGCGGGCGCGCGGCGCTGAAAGACCGGACGCTCTATTTCGTGATCCTCGCGGGGCTCTTGCTCAGCGTGGCGATCGTGCGGCTCGTCACCGCATCGCCCTTCGGCGCGGCGCTCAGGGCGGCGCGCAACAATCCGGAGCGGGTGACCGCGCTCGGCTACGACGTCGACCGCGTGCGGCTCGCGGCTTACGTCCTCTCGGCGGTGCTGTGCGGCGGGGCGGGCGTGCTGATAGCCAATCTCACCTCCTTCGTGAGCCCGGCGTTGATGGCGTGGCAGCGCTCGGGCGAATTCATCGTGATGGTGATCCTGGGCGGCGCGGGCACGCCTTGGGGGGCGCTGGCGGGCGCCTTCGCGGTGCTGGCGCTCGAAGAGGGGCTGTCGCTCGCCACCCAGCATTGGAAGATCGTGTTCGGCGCGCTCCTCGTGCTGGCCGTGCTGTTCACACGCGGCGGCATAGCGGGTCTTCTCGACCGGAGCGCGAAATGACGCCCGTGCTCCGGCTTCAGGGGATCACCAAGGCCTATGGCGCGCTCGTCGTGTCCGAGGACGTGTCGCTCGACGTGCGGCCGGGCGAGATCCATGCCCTGATCGGCCCGAACGGCGCGGGCAAGACGACGCTGATCGGCCAGATCGCCGGGCGCATCGTGCCGGACGAGGGCCGCGTGTTCCTCGCGGGCGAGGACGTGACGGACCTGCCCGCCGCGGCGCGCGCGCGGCGCGGGCTGGCGCGGACCTTCCAGATCAGCGCGCTCGTCGCCGACCTCACGGCGCGGGAGAACGTGGCGCTGGCGATCCGCGCGCGCAGCGCGGGCCGGCTGATGCCCTTCCCCCTCCCCGGCCTCGACCGGCGCTGCCGGACGGAGGCGGGCGAGCGGCTCGCCGAAGTGGGCCTCGGGGACCGGGCGGACGTGCTCGTCTCGGCGCTGTCGCACGGCGAGCGGCGGGCGCTGGAACTCGCGGCGGCGCTGGCGCTCGAGCCGAAGCTCCTGCTGCTCGACGAGCCTCTCGCGGGCACCGGCCATGACGAGAGCCGGGCGCTGGTGAAGCTGATCGGGCGGTTGCGCGGGCGCATCCCGATGCTGCTCGTGGAACACGACATGGATGCGGTGTTCCGCCTCGCGGACCGGGTCTCCGTGCTGGTCTACGGCCGGATCGTGGCGACGGGCACGCCGGACGAGGTGCGGGCGGACCCCTTGGTGCGCTCCGCCTATCTGGGCGAGGGCGAGGAGGACGCATGCTGAAGGTGCGCGGCCTCTCGGCGGGCTACGGCGATGCGCGGGTGCTGTTCGACGTCGATCTCGACGTGGGCGACGGCGAGGTGGTGGCGCTGCTCGGCCGCAACGGCATGGGCAAGACCACGACCGTGCGCGCGATCACGGGCCTTCTGCCCCCGCAGGCGGGCACGATCGAATTCGACGGGCGGCGGCTCGACGGGCTGCCCGCGCATGAGGCGGGACGCGCGGGCATCGGGCTGGTGCCGGAGGGGCGGCAGGTCTTCCCGACGCTGACGGTCGAGGAGAACCTCGTAGCGACCGCCGCCAGCCGTTTCGGCGCGGCGCGGTGGACGACGAAGCGGGTCTACGAACTGTTTCCGCGGCTCGAAGAACGGCGGCGGCACATGGGCTCGCAGCTTTCGGGCGGCGAGCAGCAGATGCTGGCGATCGGCCGGGCGCTGATGACCAATCCGAAGCTCGTGATCCTCGACGAGGCGACGGAGGGACTGGCGCCGCTGATCCGTCGGGAGATCCGCCGGGTGATGGCGGCGCTGAAGGCGGAGGGCGAGTCGATCCTCGTCATCGACAAGTCGCTCGACGCGCTGATGCGCATCGCGGACCGGCATGTGGTGCTGGAAAAGGGCCATGTGGTGTGGACCGGCACCACGGCGGAACTCGCCGCCGACCGCGAGGCGGTCGAGAAGAAGCTGCACGTTTGAGGGTGCGGGGCGCGGCGCCGCGCGCCGCTCCTCAGGATGCGGGAGCGCTCCGGGGACGGTCCCTCGGTGTCATCCCGGCCGTAGCGGAGCGGAGAGCCGGGATCCGGAACAACGATACGCCGCTCGCTGCCCGACCATCGCCCTGGATCCCGGGTCGGCTGCGCCGCCCGGGATGACACCGCTTCCCCCGTCATTGCAAGGAGCGAAGCGACGAAGCAATCCAGTGGCCGGGGGCGCGCGTGGTATCCGGCATCGAGGGCACTGCCCGACAGCCGCTGGATTGCTTCGCTTCGCTCGCAATGACGGGTTGAAGCCCGGTGTCATCCCGGCCGCAGCGCAGCGGAGAGCCGGGATCCAGAAAACCGTCAAACCGCTCGGCGCTCCCCCGTTCACTGGATCCCGGGTCGGCTGCGCCGCCCGGGATGACACCGGAGGATGATCCGACCCGTCATTGCGAGCGGAGCGAAGCAATCCAGCGAACGGCCGGGCGTCGTGCTCCATGCCCGGCGTCCGCTGGATTGCTTCGTCGCTTCGCTCCTCGCAATGACGGAGGGAGCGCGGCGGGACAGGAGCGGCGCGTCTCGAAGGATGACGGCGGGGCGGGTGTCGGTTATGAGGGACGGACGGGACAACGGGCACGAGGCGCGCGCCATGCAGACCTTCTTCGTCGAGATCAAATGCCGGCTGGGCAAGACCTACGACGTGGCGAGCCGGCTCGCGGATGCGGAAATCGCCTCGGAAATCTATTCGATCGCGGGCAATTACGACATTCTCGCCAAGTTCCATGTCGATGACGACATCGATATCGGCCATTTCGTCGGCCAAAAGGTGCAGGTCATCCCGGACATCGTGGATACCCACACCATCATCACCTTCAAGGCCTTCTGAGCCTCCCGACGAGACGCAAAAAAGCCCGGGCATGCCCGGGCTTTTTCATGTTCGGCGGAAGGATCAGCGGCCGTCGCGGCGCGGCGCCGGGCGGCGGGAGCCGAGGCCCGAGCCGCGCTCGCCCTGCGGGGCGCCGGTGGGACGGACCCAGCGGTCTTCCATGCGGCGATCGCCGTTGCGGTCCTGACGCGCGGGGCGCGCGTCCTTGCGGCCGTCGCCGGGCCCGCGGGACGGAGTGCGCTCGTCGCGCCGGGGCTCGCCCGGACGGGCGGCGCGCTCGTCGCGGCGCTGGCCGCCCTGACCCTGACCGGCGGGCCGGCCGTGATTGCGGCCGCCGCCGTTGCCCTGCGGGCGACGGTGCTGCTGCGGACGGGCCGGACGATCGTCGCGGTCCGAGGTGACGAGACCTTCGCCCGCGCCGAGCGGGCTTTCGATCACCGGCACCTTCATGCGCGTGGTGCGCTCGATGTCGCGCAGATAAGCGCGCTCGTCGCCCGCGCAGAAGGAGATGGCGATGCCCTCGGCCCCGGCGCGCGCGGTGCGGCCGATGCGGTGGACATAGCTTTCCGGCACGTTCGGGAGGTCGAAATTGATGACGTGCGTGACGCCGTCGACGTCGATGCCGCGGGCGGCGATGTCGGTGGCGATCAGAAGACGCGAGCGGCCGGCCTTGAAGTCGGCCAACGCCTTCTCGCGCTGGGCCTGGCTCTTGTTGCCGTGGATCGCGGCGGCCGGGTGGCCCGCATCCATGAGACGACCCGCGATCTTGTTCGCGCCGTGCTTGGTGCGGGCGAAGACCAGCGCGCGCTCGATCGAGGCGTCTTCGAGGAGCTTGTGCAGCAGGGCCTGCTTGCGCGGGCCGTCGACGAAGATGACGCTCTGCGAGATGCGCTCGGCCGTGGTGGCGACGGGCGTCACGGCGACCTTGGCGGGATCCTTCAGGAGCGTATCCGCGAGCTTGCCGATCTCGTTGGCCATGGTGGCCGAGAAGAAGAGCGTCTGGCGCTCCTTCGGCAGCAGGGCGACGAGCCGGCGGATGTCGTGGATGAAGCCCATGTCGAGCATCTGGTCCGCTTCGTCGAGCACGAAGGTCTCGAGATCGTCGAGACGGAAGGCGCGATTGCGGATCAGGTCGAGAAGCCGGCCCGGCGTGGCGACGAGGACGTCGACGCCGTGCACGAGATCGCGGATCTGGTTGTTCATCGACACGCCGCCGAAGACGACGCGGCTCGACAGATTCAGGAAGCGGCCATAGGCGCGGAAGCTCTCGCAGATCTGGCTGGCCAGCTCGCGCGTCGGCGACAGGACGAGGACGCGGCAGGAGCGCTTCGGCGTCGGGCGCGGATCCTCGAGCATGCGGTGCAGGATCGGCAGCGCGAAGGCGGCGGTCTTGCCGGTGCCGGTCTGGGCGATGCCGATGATGTCGCGGCCGTCCTTCACGAGGGGGATGGCCTGCAGCTGGATGGGAGTGGGGGTCTCGTAGCCTTCGGCGGCGAGGGCCTTGAGAAGCGGTTCGGCGAGGCCGAGGGATTTGAAATCGGTCAAGGAGATGTCCTTCACGGGATCGTGACGCGCGGGACGATTCCCGCGCGGTCGGGACGGAGTCGGACGTGTCCTCGCCGCGGCACGAGCCGGTCGGAGGACGACTCCCCGCGTGATCCTGGGATGTCTGGAAAAGGTCTGGGACACTGACTGTCCCGGCTTCGGCAGGACGGAACCCCGAGGGTCCGTTCACGCCGGTCCTTGTTGCCGAAGCCGACGCTGTGCCCCGGATATGGACGTTGTGCGCCGCAATGTCAAACGGAGGGGGTGTCATCCCGGGCGGCGGAGCCGACCCGGGATCCAGAAAGCGGTCGGGCGCCGAGCGGCTTCACGGTTCACTGGATCCCGGCTCTCCGCTGCGCTGCGGCCGGGATGACCGGGAGGGATGCCTCCACCGTCATTGCGAGCGAAGCGAAGCAATCCGGAACACGGCCGGGAATAGCGCTCCACGCCCGCCGTTCTCTGGATTGCTTCGTCGCTGCGCTCCTCGCAATGACGGCGGGGGGACTCACCCCTTCGGGCGGAAGGCCTTGCAGGCGGCGGGGTCGGTTTCGAGATAGGCGCCGCCGATCAGGTCGAGGCAGTAGGGGATCGCAGGAAATACCGCGTCGAGACAGGAGCGGATCGCGGAGGGCTTGCCCGGGAGATTCACGATCAGGCTGCGGCCGCGCAACCCCGCTTCCTGACGCGACAGGATCGCGGTGGGCACCTCGCGCAGGCTTGCGGTGCGCATCAGCTCGCCGAAACCGGGCATCATGCGCTCGCACACCGCCTCGGTCGCCTCGGGCGTGACGTCGCGCGGCGCGGGGCCCGTGCCGCCCGTCGTCAGGACGAGCGAGCAGCCCTCGTGGTCCGCCAGCTCGATCAGCGCCGCTTCGATGGCGGAGCGCTCGTCGGGCACCACCCGGGCGACCGCGCGCCACGGGCAGGCGAGGATGTCGGACAACGCCGCGACGATGCCGGGGCCGCCCTTGTCCTCGTACTCGCCGCGGCTCGCACGGTCGGAGACGGTCAGCACGCCGATCGGGATCGCGGCGGGGTCGGAGACGGGTCCCACGGATCCCTCCCTCAATGCGCGCCGTGCGGGGCGGAGCCCGCATCCGGGCTCTTGCCGCGGCGGACCAGACGACCGAGGACGGCGCCGAGGCCTTGGCTGAGCACATAGAAGACCGGCGTGAAGACGAGGCCGAAGACGGTGACGCCGATCATGCCGAAGAACACCGCCGTGCCGAGCGACTGGCGCATTTCCGCGCCCGCGCCGGTGGCGATGACGAGCGGCACCACGCCGAGGATGAAGGCGAGCGAGGTCATGATGATCGGCCGCAGACGAAGCCGCGCCGCCTCGATGGCCGCCGTGCGGCGGTCGCGCCCCTGCTCTTCCAGCTGCTTGGCGAACTCCACGATCAGGATCGCGTTCTTCGCGGCGAGGCCTATCAGCACGACGAAGCCGATCTCGGTGAGGATGTTCACGTCCTGACCGCGGAACAGCACGCCCACGATGGCCGCGAGAAGACACATCGGAACGATGAGGATGACGGCGAGCGGCAGCGTGAGGCTCTCGTATTGCGCGGCCAGCACGAGGAAGACGAAGACCACCGCCAGCAGGAAGACGAAGAGGCCGGTGTCGCCGACGATCTTCTGCTGATAGGCGATGCCGGTCCATTCATAGCCCATGCCGGGGGGCAGGACCTCGGCGGCGAGCTTCTCCATCGCCGCCATGGTCTGGCCCGCGGAGAAGCCCGGCGCGGTATTCGCGTCGAGTTCGGCCGCCGGATAGAGATTGTAGCGCGGCACGCGCGAGGGACCCGCCGTCTCCTGCACCGTCGCGAAGGCGGCGAAGGGCACCGTGTCGCCCGCCGCGTTGCGCACGCGCAGGCGCAGGATGTCCTGCGGGTCGTTGCGGAAGGGCTCGTCGGCCTGCGCGGTGACGCGGAAGGTCTTGCCGATCAGGTTGAAGTCGTTGACGTAGGCCGAGCCGAGCGCGACCGAGAGCGTGTTGAACGCGTCGGCCAGATTGATGCCGAGCATCTGCGCCTTCACCCGGTCCATGTCGAGATAGAAGGACGGCGTGCGCGTCTCGAAGGTGGCGAAGGGCCGCTGGACGGAGGGCAGCTGCGCGGCGCGCTGCTGCATCAGCCCCAGCGCCTCGACGAGCGCGGTGCTGCCGAGACCGCCGCGATCCTGCACCATCATGCGGACGCCGCCCGCATTGCCGATGCCCTGCACGGGCGGCAGCGCGAGCGGGATGATGAAGGCCTCCTGGATGGGGGCCATGCGCTGGAACAGCGTGCCGAGGATGCGCTGCTGGGTGAAGCCGCGCGCGGCAAGCGACTTGATGTCGTCGGTCGCCGCGAAGATCGCCGCCTGGTTCGGCGCGTTGGTGAAGGTGGCGCCCGAGAAGCCGACGATGCCGACCGCGTTCCTGAAGCCGGGGGTTTCCAGCACGATGCCGATGGCGCGCTTCACCACCGCGTCGGTGCGCGCGAGCGAGGAGCCCGGCGGCAGCTGGATGGCGACGATGTAGACGCCGCGTTCCTGCTGCGGAATGAAGCCGCGCGGCGCCTCGCGGAACTCCTTGGCGGTGAGCGCGATGAGGCCCGCATAGACGACGAGCATCAGCACGGCGAAGCGGACGACCTTGCGGGTGAGCGCCTCATAGCCCCAGGAGAGCGAGTCGAAGCCCTTGTTGAAGAGCCGGAAGAAGCGGTGCACCAGCCGGATCAGGAAGGACTCGCGCACCGGGCCCTTGGCGTGCGGCTTGAGCAGCAGCGCGCACATGGCGGGCGAGAGCGTCAGCGAGTTGAAGGCCGAGATGATGGTGGCGGCCGCGATCGTCAGCGCGAAGGCGCGGTAGAACTGGCCGGAAATGCCGGTGATGAAGGCCACCGGGATGAACACCGCGGAGAGCACGAGCGCGATGGCGACGAGCGCTCCGCCCACCTCGTCCATGGTGCGGTGGGTCGCCTCCTTCGGGCTCATGCCGGCGGCGAGATTGCGCTCCACGTTCTCGACCACGACGATCGCGTCGTCGACGACGATGCCGATGGCGAGCACCAGCCCGAACAGCGTGAGATTGTTGATGGAGAAGCCGAAGGCCGCCATCACCGCGAAGGTGCCGATGAGCGAGACCGGGATCGCGAGGATCGGGATGATCGCGGCGCGCCAGGTCTGCAGGAACAGCACGATCACGAGCACGACGAGGATGACGGCTTCGAAGATCGTCTGGATGACCGCGTCGACCGACTCCTGAATGGTGCGGGTCGGGTTGTAGACGATGTCGTAGGCGACGCCCTGCGGGAAGGTCGCCGCGATCTGGCGCATGGCGGCCTGCAGCGCGGCCTCGGTCTTCAGCGCGTTGGAGCCGGGGCGCTGGAACACGCCCATGCCGACCGCCTCGTTGCGACCGAGATAGGACTTCGTGGAATAGTCCTGAGCGGCGAGCTCGACGCGGGCCACGTCCTTCAACCGGATCTGGCGGCCCTGCTTGTCGGTGCGGACGATGATGCCCGCGAATTCCTCCGGCTCGACGAGGCGCCCTTGCGTGCGCACCGTGACCTGGAAGGCGCCGGGATCCTTCATCGGCTCCTGATTGATGACGCCCGCGGCGACCTGCACGTTCTGGCGTTGCAGCGCGCCCACGACCTCGGCCGGCGTGAGCGACAGCGAGGCGAGACGGTCGGGATCGAGCCAGATCCGCATGGAATAGTCGCGGCTGCCGAAGACCGTGATCGAGCCGACGCCGTCGATGCGCAGCAGCCGGTCCTTGATCTCGACGTTCGCGTAGTTCGACAGCCAGATCTGGTCGCGCGAATTGTCGGGGGAGAAGACGTTCACGACCAGCATCAGGTCGGGCGAGTTCTTGCGGACGGTGACGCCGAGGCGGCGCACCTCTTCGGGCAGGCGCGGCTCGGCGAGGCGCACGCGGTTCTGCACCTCGACCTGCGCCTGCTCCAGATTGGTGCCGAGCGCGAAGGTGACGGAGACGTTGACGCGGCCGTCGTCGGTCGAGTTCGAGCCGATATAGAGGGCCCCGTCGACGCCGTTGAGTTCCTGCTCGATGGGGGCCGCGACCGTCGCCGCGACGATCTCGGCCGAGGCGCCGGGATATTGCGCGTTGATGGAGACGGTCGGGGGCGCGATTTCCGGATATTGCGCGACCGGCAGGCGGAAATAGGCGACCGCCCCGATGATCACGAGGAAGATCGACAGGACCGACGCGAAGATCGGCCGGTTGACGAAGAAATGGGCGAACTTCATGGCGTCGCCCTCACTTCGCCGCGGCCGGGGGAGCTCCGGGCGCGCCGGGGGCCCCGGGCGGTCCGCCCGCGCCCGCCGGCTGCGGGGTGACCTTGGCGCCCGGACGGGCGCGCAGCAGGCCGTTGACGATGATCGTGTCGTCCGGGCCGAGGCCCGAGCGGATGACGCGCAGGCCGTCCTGCACCGGGCCCAGCTCGACGAGCTTGGGAACGACCGTGTTGTCGGGGGTGACCGACATCAGCACCTTGCGCGACTGGTCGGACATGACCGCCGTGTCGGGCACGAGCAGCGCCTCATAGGGCGCGGAGGTCGCGACGCGCACCTTGGCGAACATGCCGGGTGTGAAGAGGCCGTTCTCGTTGCGGAACGTGGCGCGGATGCGGATCGTGCCGGAGGACGGATCGACGACGTTGTCGATGAAGTCGATCGTGCCGCGGGCGGAATAGTCGCGGTCATCGAGGAGCTTGAGATCGACGGTCATGCCGCGCTTGTCCGCGCCGGTCATGCGCATGAAGCGCAGATAGCTGCCCTCGTCGACGGTGAATTCGAAATAGATCGGATCCATCGAGACGACGGTGGCGAGCAGCGTGGTTGAGCCCGCCGTGCCGCCGGTGACGAGATTGCCGACCGAGACGCGGCGGTCGCCGATGCGGCCGTCCACGGGCGAGCGGAGTTCGGTGAAGTCGAGATCGAGCTGGGCGCGGCGCAGCTGCGCCTCGGCCGACTGCAGCTGGGCCTCCGCGTCGCGCTTGGCGGCGAGGCGCTGATCGTAGAGCTGCTCGGAGACGTTGCCCGAGCCGATGAGCTTTTCGGAGCGCGCGAGGTCGGCGACGGCGTTTTCGAGCCGCGCCTTGGCGCGGTTGAGGTCGGCCTTCGCCTGCTCGGCGGCAGTCTGGTAGGTCCGGCGGTCGACGGTGAAGAGCAGTTCGCCCTTCTTCACGTTCTGGCCGTCGCGGAAATGGATGTCGTCGAGATAGCCCGAGACGCGGGCGCGGATCTCCACGCTCTCGGCGGCGGCGAAGCGGCCGACATGCTCGTCGCGGTCGGTGATCGTCTTCTTGACGGGCTTGGCGACTGTGACGGTCGGCGGGGGCGGGGCCGGAGGCTGGCCGCCCTTCTGTGCATCCCCGCAGGCCGTGACCAGAAGGGCCGCGAGGGAAGCCGTGAGTACCGCCGGAATGCGCATGGGATGCTCGTCCATCAAGGAAAATCAGGGCGGCAAACTAGTTCCTCGGCGCCCGTTGTCCAGTTCGGGATAATGCTGCGCATCCGCATGGCGGCAAGGATCGGCATGCATTTCAGCCGTCCGGCTGCAGCCTTCCGGCGTGATCGAGGAGTTCGACGGCGCGGGCGGCCGAGCTTTCGGCTCCTTCGCCCGCGCCCTCGAGTCTGAGTTCCGGGAACTCGGGGCGTTCGTATGGGCTGGATATTCCGGTGAAGTTGGGGATTTCGCCTCTGACGGCCTTGGCGTAGAGGCCTTTGGGGTCGCGGCGGATGCAGTCTTCGAGGGGGG
>JAIXTP010000016.1 GCA_027483895.1 Hyphomicrobiales bacterium | reverse complement strand
ATCCAATCGCCCAAGATCCTAGAAGACAACCGAACCGGCCCCGCATCCCACCCAAGTGGCCGCGGCGCCGCCGTCGTTGGCGCTATATAGGCGGCACCCCTGACACGAGTCAACACGAGGAAATCGGATTTTTTCGCCGATTGCGGATTTTCTCGCCCGAGCTTCGGGAAACCCGCGGAGTTTCATTGCTTTCAACGCTTTATCCACCGGCGTAAGGCGGTTTGAAGCCGTTTTTCGAGGAAGAATGCTTCTGCGTTCCTGTCCCTCGCCCTGCCGCACCTTCGCCATGGTGATCGGCGAAAGCCTCGGCGACGTTCCGCCCGCCGGAAGCGTCGGGAAGAGAAGATCCACGCGCGCGCGTTGACGGAGCGGCCCCGCTTCGCCACTCTCCGGCCGCCCGGCTCCGGTCGGGGCCGACGCCGCGGGCGGAGGGAACGGAGCGACCGGAGCGTATGACGGCAGCCGCAGGAACGATCGGACGAGCACGGTACACCGGCCGAAAAGTCGGGCTCGACCTCGGTACGACCGCGCCGCTCTCCGGGAAAACGGAAGGCCTGCCCTTCGACCGTCGCACGGTGAGCTTGCGCTGGCTGTTCGCCACGGCGCTCTCGGGGATCGGCGGTCTGGCTCTGATCGGCTCGGCCCTGTTCGCCTCTCTCGACAGCCGAAGCTTCGTCGCCCTTGCGCCCGAACGGGCCGCGCCGGTGCGGGCCGTCGCGACGGTCGACGGGGTCCCGCTCCGCGCCGACCGCCTGATCACGGCCCCCGACATCGCCGCGGCCCGGCAGTCCTTCAAGGCCCCCACGCCGATCCGCGTCGGCGACCGGGAGGTGATCCGCCAAAAACCTTATGTGCGGCTCGCCACGACGCTGGCTCTGACGACCGGCAACTTCGCGACGGATGTTCCGCGCTTCGATTCTCAAAGGCTGTTCGCCTCCGGCCCGGTCGTGGCCGACCGCGGGCCGGAGCCGCCGCCCGCGCCCGAACGCGAGGGCGAGGTTTCCGTCCAGCGCCGTCCGCTGGCCGCCGAGACGTCCCGCACCCTCGCGCCTTTCGCCCTCACCGAGCAACAGATCGAAACGCAGGTCGAGGAAGCCCGACGCCTCGCCCTTCTGGCCTTGCGCAGCCCGACCCTCGGCCTTGCGCCGCAGCAGATGCTGGCCCGTGCGATGCCGGTTCCGGGTTCGGCACCGCAGTCCGACGCAGCCGCCGATCGCGGCTTTTCGAACATTCAGGTGACGGTCGTTCCCGAAAACGTGACGGCCGTCGCCAAGTCGACGACCTCGGCCTCCGCGGGCGCGGCGGCGACCACCGAGGAACGCCTCGTCGTGATGCGCCGCGGGGAGAGCTTCGAGCAGGCTCTCGTCCGGAACGGGATCGGTCTCGCGCAAGCCCGCAGCGCGCTTGCGGCCGTCGCTGTCCGGCTGAAGGACGGGACCGTCCGCGAAGGCCAGCGGGTGAAGCTTCTCGTCGCCGTGCCGGGCGCCGCGCGCGCGGAAGCGGTGCTGCTCCGTGCCATCGTGCTCGAGGATGACCGCCCCGTCGCCATCGCGGCGCTCAACGACCGCAGCCAATATGTTTCGGTGGCCCCCGCCGAGCAGGAAGGCACGCCGACGCGGCAGGCGGCCGCGACGGAGGACGAGGAGGAGGAAGACGACGGCGGAGGCGTTCGGCTCTACGAGAGCATCTATGAAACGGCCGCGCGTTACGAAATCCCGCGCCCCGTCGTCGAGCAGCTCGTCCGCGTGTTCTTCTTCGACACCGATCTCCAGCGCCGCGTGTCGGGCGGCGATTCCTTCGAAGTCTTCTATGCGGAGGACGAGGAGAATGCGGGTCGGCACGAATTGCTCTATGCGAGCCTGTCCGTGGCCGGGACGACGAAGCGCTATTACCGCTATGCCTCGGTCGCCGATGCGCCGCCGGACTTCTTCGACGAGACCGGCCGCTCCAGCCGCCGTTTCCTGCTGCGCAAGCCGATCTCGGAGGGCATCTTCCGGTCGGGCTTCGGATCCCGCTATCACCCCATCCTGCGTTATTCGCGCATGCATACGGGCGTCGACTGGGCCAACAAGATCGGCACGCCGATCATCGCGGCGGGCGACGGCACGGTCATCAAGGCGGAATGGGATTCGGGCTACGGGCGCCGCGTCGAGATCCAGCACGCCTACAATTTCGTGACGACCTATTCGCATATGTCCGCCTTCGGGCGCGGCATTACGGAAGGCACGAAGGTGCGGCAGGGGCAGGTGATCGGCTATCTCGGCAATTCCGGGCTTTCGACCGGGCCGCATCTGCATTACGAAGTCCTCGTCAACGACAGTTTCGTCGATCCCATGACGATCCGGATCCCGCAGGGCCGTGAACTGGACAATCGCCAGATCGCGGAATTCAAGACCGAGAAGAGCCGGATCGACGAGCTGATGAAGAAGGCCCCGTCGGATTCGCGCCTTACGGAACGCGTCGTTCGATAAAGTCGACGCAGGGATCCGATGCTCAACGTCCTCATGATCGTCCTGCCCGTCTTCGCGCTGATCGCGGCGGGCTTCGCGGCGCGGCTGACGAATTACGTGTCGGACCGCAGCTGCGACGGGCTTTCGGAATTCGTCTATTCGGTCGGCGTGCCCTGCCTTCTCTTCAAGACGCTGATGAGCGTCGAGATGCCGGCCGTGCAGCCTTGGGGCTATTGGCTGTCCTATTTCGGCGGAACCTTCATCGTCTGGACGGCGGCCTCGCTCGTGCTCGGCCGTGCGTTCGGAATGGACGGCATCGAGCGGGTCGTCGGCAGCTTCTCGGCGGCGCAGTCGAATACCGCGCTCGTGGGCATTCCGCTGATCCTGCAGGCCTATGGCGAGGCGGGCGCCGTGCCGCTGTTCCTGCTGGTGGCCGTGCATCTGCCGGTCATGCTGGCCTCGGCGACCGTTCTGGCGGAAGGCCGAGGAACGCATTGGACGCGGATCCTGCGCCAGCTCGCCACGCATCCGATCCTGATCGGCATCATCTCGGGCGCCGTGCTCCGGCTCGCGGGCTTCTCCTTGCCGCCGCTCGTCAGAACGGTGACGGACGGCATCGGCCAGGCGGCGATTCCCACGGCGCTCTTCGCGATGGGCATGGCGCTGCATCGCTACGGCTCGCGGGAGGGGACCGGGGCGGCAATGACGATCACCGTCTTCAAGCTGCTGATCCACCCGGCGCTGGTGTTCCTGCTCGCGACGCGGGTCTTCGATCTTCCGCCGGCATGGGGGGGCGTGGCGGTGCTGTTCGCCTCGTCGCCCGTCGGCATCAACTGCTATCTCTTCGCGGCCCAATACGGCGCGGGAAAAGGCATCGCCGCGAGTTCGATCACGCTTTCGACGGCGCTCTCGTTTCTCGCCTCGACCTTCTGGCTCTACGTGCTCGGCGTCGGGTTCTGAGCGAATCCGAACATGCGGCGGATCTCCGCCGGGCTCGTTCCTCTCTCGCGATGCGCCCGCAACGGCTCCGACATCCGCGACTTGGCGAGCTTCTCGCCCGCGGCGTCCGTGATCAGCCCGTGATGATGGTAGCGGGGCGTCGGCAGGCCGAGCAGCTCCTGCAGCAACCGATGGAGATCCGTCGCGGGCTCGAGATCGGCCCCACGGACGACATGGGTGACGCCCTGCAACGCGTCGTCGACGACGACGGCGAGATGGTAGCTCGCGGGGACGTCCTTTCTCAGGATCACCGCATCGCCCCAGCGGGACGGATCGGCGCGCCGCTCTTCTTCGCCGTTATCGGAAAAGGCCGTCCAGAAGAGCGGGCTGCTCGCCCGCGCACCGGCGACGTCCATGGCGAGGCGCTCGGCGCAGGGCCTTTCGAGGGGCGGAGGATGCCTGCGACAGGTGCCCGGATAAAGCGGCGCGCCGTCGGGATCCCGGGGAGGATCGAGGCCGGCCGCGGCGGAGAGTTCGGCGCGCGTGCAGCCGCAACGGAAGAGGAGCCCACGCTCCCGCAGCCTCTCGGCCGCGCGCCGATAATCGTCGAAATGCTCCGATTGGCGCCGGATCTCGCCGTCGAAGCGGATGCCCAGCCAAGCGAGATCGTCCCGGATCGCCTCGACGAATTCCGGCCGGCTGCGCCCGATGTCGATGTCCTCGATGCGCAGCAGCAAGCGGCCGCCGAGCCGGCGGGCGATGCTTTCGTTGGTCAGCGCGGAAAAGGCATGCCCGAGATGGAGCAGGCCGTTGGGGCTGGGAGCGAAGCGGAGAACGGGCGTCACGGGCAGGGACGATAAAGGCCGGTGCGGGAGCCCTGCAATCCCGCATGAAAAAAGGCAGACTGTCGGCATGACCATGCAGCTCGACGAACGGACGCTCCGGCAGGGCGCCGAAGAACTGGCCGCGAGGGACCCCGCCCTCGCCGCCATGCTGGAGGCGACGGGCCCCTTGAAGCTGCGGCGCCGCGAGCCCGGCTTCGCGGGCCTCGTCGCCGTCGTGATCTCGCAACAGGTCTCGACCGCGAGCGCCGAGGCCATCCGCCGGCGCGTGACGGAACGCTTTCCGGACCTCCGGGCCGAGGACATGCGCGATGCTTCGGACGCCGATCTGAAAGGCTGCGGCCTCTCCGCGCCCAAGATGCGGACCCTGCGTGCGGCGGCCGAGGCGGTGCTTTCGAACGCGCTGCCGCTCGACGCTCTGTCCGGCATGAGCGCGGAAGAGGCGCATGCACGGCTCGTCTCGGTCCGCGGCATCGGTCCTTGGACGGCCGACATCTATCTTCTCTTCTGCCTCGGCCATGCGGACGCGTTCCCCGCGGGCGACCTCGCCTTGCAGGAAGCCGCGCGGATCGGTCGGGCGTTGCCCGCTAGACCCGCGGCCGCGGAACTCGCGGCCCTCGCCGAGGCCTGGCGCCCTTGGCGCGGCGTGGCGGCCAAGCTGCTCTGGGGCTATTACGGCGTGGTGAAGGGCCGGAGCGGCATGCCCGATCCCGGCCGGACGGCTTGATCGCACGAGGGGCGTCGGGCACAAGCACGAAGACTGCCCGGGAGAACGAGATGGCGACGAAGATCGACGGACCGCGGATCGCGCCGAAATCCGGCACGGCGAAGCATCTGGTGGTCTTTCTGCACGGCTACGGCGCCGACGGGAACGACCTGATCGAGATCGGCCGGCAGTGGCAGCATTGGCTCCCGGACGCCGCCTTCGTCGCCCCGCATGCGCCCGAACCCTGCGGCATGTCGCCGATGGGCCGGCAATGGTTCGGCCTGACCTTCCGCGATCCCGACGAGCGTCGGCGGGGCGCGATCGCCGCACGACCGGGTCTCGACGCCTTCCTCGACGGCGAACTCGAACGGCACGGTCTCGACGATTCGAAGCTGGCGCTGGTCGGCTTTTCGCAGGGCACGATGATGGCGCTCCATGTCGGGCTGCGCCGCAAGCGCGCGCCCGCCGCCCTGCTCGGCTATTCGGGCTCGCTGGTCGCTCCGGAACTCTTGGGCGAGGCCACCGGGAAGCCCCCGATCCTGCTGGTGCACGGCGATCAGGACGACGTGATCCCGCTCGATGCGCTGTTCGCGGCCGCCGACGATCTCGCCAAGGCGGAGATCCCCTGCCAGTGGCATCTGTCCTTCGGGATCGGCCACGGCATCGACGGCGGCGGCCTCATGCATGGCGGCCTCTTCCTCGCCCAGACCCTCACGGGCCTTACGCCCGAACCGAAGGCCGCCGCGCGATGAGCCGCCCTGCCCGCCTGAAGCGCTCGGATTTCCGCTGGTTCTGTCCCGTCGCGAGCCGGTGGGAGGACAACGACGCCTATGGGCACGTCAACAACGTCGTCTATCTCAGCTGGGTCGACACCGGCGTGAACCGCTGGCTGCTGCAGAACGGCCTGATCGACATCGCGCGCAGCACCGAGATCTTCTACGTGGTGGAGACCGGCTGCCTGTTCTTCGAAGGCGTCGCTTATCCCGAGAATGTCGAGATCGGCATCGCGGTGGAGAAGCTCGGCAGCTCGTCGGTCATCTATTCGATCGGCGTCTTCCGCGAAGGGGGGGACGAGACGCTGGCGCAGAGCCGCTACGTCCATGTGCTCGTCGACCGGGCCACCGAACGCCCCGTTTCCATGCCGGAAGGGATGCGCGCGAAGTTCTCGGCTCTCCTGCGCTGATCAGCGCTTCGAGGCCGAGACCAGCCAGACGCCCATCAGGATCACGGCACCGCCCGCGATCTCGCGCAGACCGACGCTTTCCCCGAGAAAGACGATGGCGAGGACGGTGGCGAAGACCGGCATGAGATAGCCGACCATCGCCGCCTTGGTCGGGCCGTGGCGGACGAGCGTGCCCATGAAGATCGTGATCGGGACCGCGGTCGACAGCGTGCCCAGGGCGATCAGCTCCCAAGGATGCGCCGCGAAGCTCGCAAGCGCGCCCGACCCTTCCAGCACCAGCACGAGCGGCAACGCGGCCGTCGCCGAGGCGACCTGCTGGCCGAGCGCCATGCGCCGCGCTTCCAAGCCCCGCAGCCTGCGGGCATAGATGCCGCCGACCGCGTAGCAGAAGGCCACGCCCGTCATCGCGAGCGCGCCCAGCATGCTCGCGCCGCCTTCCACGAAGGCCGCCGGGCCGATCAGAAGCCCCATGCCGACGAAGCCGAGGCAGACGCCGCCGATCCGGCCGGGGGTGAGCCGCTCCTCCACGAAGGCGAAATGCGCCATCACCGCCACCATCAGCGGGCCGGACGCCTGAATCATCGCACTCGAAGCCGCCGTGATCTGCGTCAGCGCATAGGCCGTGAGGATGTTCGGAAGCCAGCCGTTCAGCGTGCCGAGCACGGCCCAGGGCATCAGTTCATGACGCTTCGGTCGGGGATCCTCCCGCCTCGCCAGAAACCAGAGCGCGAGCGCGGACGCGGCCACGGTCGCGCGGGCTGCCGAAAGCCCCACCGGCGAGACGTCACCGGTGAGCGCCTTCATGAAGATGTAGCCGGAACTCCAGAACAGAGAATTGATCGCGAGCCGGAGGATGAGGCGCCAGACGGGCGCCTCCGCGGTACCGGCGGCGGGCATGGCGGTCATCTCATGCACCGACCGGATGGGCGCCGACGAGATCGATGAGGGCCGGGATCAGCGGTTCGTCCGCCGGCGGCATCGGATAGTCGCGCAGCGTCTGCGGGCGGACCCATTTCAGCGCGGAATGTTCCTTGGCGATCACGGTGCCGTCCCAGCGCCGGCACACATAAAGCGGCATCAGGAGATGGAAGTCGGGATAGGGGAAGCTCGCGAAGGTGAGCGGCGCGAGGCAGGGCTCCTTCACCTCGATGCCGAGTTCTTCCCGGAGTTCGCGGATCAGCGTCTCCTCGGGCCGTTCGCCCGCCTCGACCTTGCCGCCGGGAAATTCCCAAAGTCCCGCCATGCCCTTGCCTTCGGGCCGCTGTGCGATCAGCACGCGGCCGTCCTTGTCGATGAGGGCGCAGGCGACGACCAGCAGGAGTTTCAAGAACGATAGTCCCCGTTGATCTCGACATATTCCTTGGTGAGATCGCAGGTCCAGACGGTGAAGCGGCCGCGGCCGAGGCCGAGATCGACGCGCACGGCGATGTCCTGCCCCTTCATATAGGCCGAGGTCGCCTCCTCGCTGTAGTTCGGGTCGCGGGCGCCGTTCACGGCCACGCGGATGTCGCCGAACCAGATCGCCAGACGGTCGCGGTCGGCGGGCTCACCCGCCTTGCCGACGGCCGCGACGATGCGGCCCCAATTGGCGTCCTCGCCCGCGATCGCCGTCTTGAACAAAGGCGAATCCGCGATCGACTTCGCGATGCGCTTGGCCGAGGCGTTCGTGGTCGCGCCCTCGACCGTGATCGAGACGAAATGGCGTGCGCCCTCCCCGTCCTTCACGATCTGATGCGCGAGATCGAGCAGCAGGGCGCGCAAGGCGCGCTTGAAACCGGTCAGGCGCCGGTCGGAAGCCGAGTCGATCCGCGGGCAACCGCGGGCGGCCGCCTTGCCGGTGGCGAACAGGATCAGCGTATCCGAGGTCGAGGTGTCGCTGTCGACCGTGATCGCGTTGAACGAGGTCTGGGTGAACTTCGTCAGCACCGAATGCAGCGCATGCGCGCCGATCGGTGCGTCGGTGAAGACGAAGGAGAGCATCGTCGCCATGTCCGGCGCGATCATGCCCGCACCCTTGGCGATGCCGTTGATGGTGACCGGCACGCCGCCGATCTTCACCGTGGCGGTGGCGACCTTCGGATAGGTGTCCGTGGTCATGATCGCCTTGGCGGGCTCGATCCACGGCTGCGCCGCGGCGCGCTTCGCGCAGTCGGCCAGCACGCCGTCGAATTTCCGCGCGTCGAGCGGCTCGCCGATCACGCCGGTGGAGGCGAGGACGACCTCTTCGGGCCGACAGCCGAGCGCCCGGCCCGCGATGTCGGCCGTCAGCCGCACAGCGTCCGCACCGGTCTTGCCCGTGAAGGCGTTGGCATTGCCGGAATTCACGACGAGGCCGCGGACCTTGCCGCCCGTCTCGGCCAGAACCTTCCTGCACCAGTCGACCGGCGCGGAAGGACATTTCGACCGGGTGAAGACGCCCGCCGCCTCTGTCCCCGCATCGACCGCCATCAAGAGAACGTCGGTGCGGTTCTTGTAGCGGATCCCCGCCTCCGCGGTCGCGAAGCGCACGCCTTCGACGGGCGGCAGGTCCGGGAAGATCTTGGGCGCGAGGGGAGAGACGGCGGTCGCCATGGGCTCGGTTGCTCCGTGTTTCTCGTTCGGCGAAGGCGTCGGCAGAGCCGGAGCTCAGGGCTTTTTCGGCTCGTCCTTCTTCTCGGGCTGGTCGAGGCGCTCGATCTTAACCTTCGCCCGCAGGGCCAGCACGATGTCCTGCTGGGCCTTGCGCTCGAGATATTGCGCGATCTGGTCCTTCACGTCGTCGAGCGCCGGAACGGGCTTGGTCCGCTTCTCGTCGACCTTGATGACGTGCCAGCCGAACTGGCTCTTCACGGGCGCGGAAAGCGCGCCGACCTCGAGCTTGAACGCGGCTTCCGAGAATTCGGGGACCATGCGCTCCTTGGTGAAGAAGCCGAGATCGCCGCCCGTCTGTCCGGAGCCGGGATCCTTCGACAGTTCGGCCGCGAGCTTGGCGAAGTCCTCGCCCTTGCCGAGCCGCGCGACGACGCTCTTCGCCTCGTCTTCGCTGGCCAGCAGGATGTGCCGCGCGCGGACTTCCTGTTCCGGCGGGAGCGACTTCACCGTCTCGTCATAGAGCTTCTTGATGGCCTCCGGCGTAGCGGCCTTCTTCGCCTCGACGGTGAGATATTCTTCCATCAGGAGCTTGCGGCGATTGTGTTCGAGCTTGCGCTTGAACTCCTCGCTGTCGCCGATCTTGGCATCCGTCGCCGCCTTGGCGCCCATGGCGATGTCGCCGAGATAGCCGATCAGCTGGTCGCGGTTCTGCTCGACCGGTCCGCCGCCGAGATCCTCGGCCGCAAGCGCGAGATCCGATTCGAGGATCATCAGGCCGTCCACCTTCGCGACCGGCTTGTCCGCCGCACGCGCGGCGACCGAGAACACGGAAACGATGGCCAGACCGCCGACGAGCGCGGCCGACAGGACGGCCCCCCGGGTGGTACGCTGGGTCGAACGGCAGCAGACGGTCATGGCGGACGAGGCTCCGGCGAGAGGACGGCGTTCGTACGAACGCCCGGAGCCGCAGAAGTGACGCAAGCGGATGCCGCCGGCAAGAGGCCCGATCGCCGTCAGTCACGACGTTTCAGGACTTCGACGTCGTCCTCGGCGAAACCGACCTCGTAATCCCGTGCCAACATCGCGCGCAGGCGGACGGCCTGATCGGCATCGAGATAGAAGATGGATCGCTCGCCCGTGAGAAAGCCGCGCGGGGCGATCACATAGCGGGCACCGAGCGCAGCATAGGCCCAGAGCGGCTCGGCCGGTGCATAGCCGGCCTCGGCCAGAGGGCGGATGATCCGCAAGACGGTCATGTTCCCGGGATGCACCCCCACGCGGGCGATCGGCGGCTCGTCGAGATGCACCAGTACGACATGCTGGTGGAGCGCCCAGACCCGATCTCCCGGCCGCCGATCCCCCGCGATGAAACGGCTCGCCCGCCATTGCGGCGTGTCGTGGACCTGTCCGACGGGGTCGCGAAGAGCCGCGATCGAGAGAGGTGCGACGGGTGCGATCGGCAGAAGCGCGGCGAGCAGGCCGGCGGCGGCCGTCATGGGGCGCACAGGGTCATCCGTTCCCGACGGCCCGACGATACGCGCCACGTTGAAGGCGAGAAACGGAAAGAGCTGCACCAGATAATGCGCCCCCGCGCCGCCGGACCGGAGGACCGACAGCAGCACGGCCAGCCCGACCGCGGCGATCATGGAGTCCCGCCATCGATCTGCGGCGACGGGCGCGGGATCGGCGGACCGGAACCTGCCGACGCGACGGAGAAGGAGCAGGAGCGACGCCGTCAGACAGACGAACGCGAGGGGTCCCGTCGTCAGGGGACGGGCGAAGAGCATCGCCCTGAGTTCCGTGAACGTGAACAGGAAATACCGGAGATGTTCGGCGCCGTCCGTATAGGACAAGGGAACGCGGATCATGCCGAGGATCAGGAGATCGAGCCGCCCGGCGAGGCCGTAGAGCAGGAAGAGCCCCGCGAGCGGCACGAGCCCGCCGACCACGAACGCGGCGAGCGAACGCAACGGATAAGGCCCGCGCAGAAACGGCGACGCCGCCAGAACGCCGCCCATGGCGACGGCGGCGAAGGCGAGATTCGTTCTCGTCAGGACGGCGAAGGCCATCAGAATGCCGGAGCCGAAAGCCGCCGGAGCCGACGACGGGCGACGCAGGACGCAGAGCAACGCCGCCGTGACGAACATGATGGCCGGCCATTCGGACAAGGTGGCCTGAGCGATCGGAAAGGCCGAAAGGCCGATGAGGACGACGGCCGCGAGCAAGGCGGCCCCCTCGCCCGTGACGGGCCGCATCATGGCCCGGACGAGGACGGCGGTGACGAAGACCGAGACGTCGCCGAAGGCACGCAGCCCGATGAAGTCGTTGCCGAAGATCTTCAGGAACAGGGCCAGCAGCAGAAACAGCACCGGGGGCTTGTTGTCGAAGGCTTCGACGTAAGGAAGATTGCCCCTCAGCACGTCCTGCGCCATCAGGCCGAACGTATGCTCGTCCTCCCACCAGACCTCTGCCGTGCCCAGCATTCCGATGCGGGCGATGACGGTCAGGGCGGTCAGCAGGACCAAGGCCGCGGCTTCGCGGGCAAATCCGGACGTTCGGGCGATCGCGGGCGCAGGCTCGACCGGAGAGAGAAAAGACATTCGCAATCCGAATTCGAACGAAATGCAGAGGATGAAAAACGCTTGCGACTATAACTTCACCGGCGCAGACATCAAAACCGTCGCGTCCCGGAGCTCGGGCGGGACAGGCCGATCGTCGTTTGCATCCGGAGCTTCCGACGCCTACCTGAAAGAACGACGGCACCAAAGGCCGGGATGCGTCCGAGCGCGCGACCCGCTATAAGCCGCTTCGGAAAGCATGCTTCGCGGGTCTCCGGGCCCGCGGCCCGGTCTCGGAAGGGTTCTCGATGTTCGGCGCAATCGCCAAGAAACTGTTCGGCTCGGCCAATGACCGCCGCCTGAAGACCTATCAACCCAAGGTCGCGGCGATCAACGCCATGGAAGCCGAACTCGCGGCCCTTTCGGACGACGAGATTCGTGCGCGGACGGCGATGTTCAAGGAACGGATCGCCGCCGGCACATCGCTGGACGAGCTTCTGGTTCCGGCCTTCGCCACCGTCCGCGAAGCGGCCAAGCGCGTTCTCGGGCAGCGGCATTTCGACGTGCAGCTGATCGGCGGCATGGTTCTCCACGAGGGTGCGATCGCCGAAATGAAGACCGGCGAAGGCAAGACGCTCGTCGCGACGCTGCCGACCTATCTCAACGCGCTCGCGGGCAAGGGCGTCCACGTCGTCACCGTCAACGACTACCTCGCCCGCCGCGACTCCGAATGGATGGGCCGGGTCTATCGCTTCCTCGGTCTCGAAGTCGGCGTCATCGTCCACGGTCTCGACGACGAGCAGCGCGCGGCCGCCTATGCGGCGGACATCACCTACGGCACGAACAACGAGTTCGGTTTCGATTATCTGCGCGACAATATGAAATACGAGCTGAACCAGATGGTTCAGCGCGGCCATCACTTCGCGATCGTGGACGAGGTCGACTCGATCCTCATCGACGAGGCGCGTACGCCGCTGATCATTTCGGGTCCGCTGGACGACCGGTCGGAACTTTACAATTCCATCGACGCGCTGATCCCGAAGCTCGGCAAGGAACATTACGATCTCGACGAGAAGCAGCGCGCGGTCTCGCTGACCGAAGCGGGCAACGAGCGCATCGAGGAGCTGCTCGCCGAAGCGGGGCTTCTGAAGGAAGGCTCGCTCTACGACGCGGCCAATGCGACGCTGGTCCACCACGTCAATCAGGCGCTCCGGGCCCACACGCTCTTCCAGCGCGACAAGGACTACATCGTCCGCAACGACGAAGTGGTGATCATCGACGAGTTCACCGGCCGCATGATGCCCGGCCGCCGCTACTCGGAAGGGCTGCATCAGGCGCTCGAGGCCAAGGAACACGTCCAGGTCCAGCCCGAGAACCAGACGCTCGCCTCGATCACGTTCCAGAACTATTTCCGCCTCTACGGCAAGCTCGGCGGCATGACCGGCACGGCCTCGACGGAAGCGGACGAGTTCCTCGACATCTACAAGCTGCAGGTGGTCGAGATCCCGACCAACCTCCCCGTCTCCCGCATCGACGAGGACGACGAGGTCTACCGTACCGAGCAGGAGAAGTTCCGGGCGATCCTGCGCGAGATCGACGACGCATCCGAGCGCGGCCAGCCGATCCTCGTCGGCACGACCTCCATCGAGAAGTCCGAGATGCTCGGCGAGGCGCTGACGAAGCACGGCTACAAGCCGATCGACTTCTCGGACGCCGCGGCGCTGGAAAAGCTCTACGCCGCAGCCCGATCCGGCAAGAACGCCAAGCTCTTCGCCATCCTCAATGCACGCTTCCACGAGCAGGAAGCGTTCATCGTGGCGCAGGCGGGCGTACCGGGCGCCATCACCATCGCCACGAACATGGCGGGCCGCGGCACCGACATCCAGCTCGGCGGCAATGCCGACATGCGCATCCTTCGCGAACTCGGCGAGCCGGTCGAGGGCGAGGACCGCAGCGACAAGGAAAAGGCCATCCGCGAGGAGATCGCCTCCTTCAAGAAGAAGGCGCTGGACGCGGGCGGCCTCTACGTGCTCGGCACCGAGCGCCATGAAAGCCGCCGCATCGACAACCAGCTGCGCGGCCGCTCCGGCCGTCAGGGCGACCCCGGCCGCTCGAAATTCTATCTTTCGCTTCAGGACGACCTGATGCGCATCTTCGGCTCCGACCGCATGGACGGAATGCTGCAGAAGCTCGGCCTGAAGGAAGACGAGGCCATCATCCATCCCTGGATCAACAAGGCGATCGAGAAGGCCCAGCAGAAGGTCGAAGTCCGCAACTTCGACATCCGCAAGAACATCCTGAAATACGACGACGTGATGAACGACCAGCGCAAGGT
>JAIXTP010000012.1 GCA_027483895.1 Hyphomicrobiales bacterium | reverse complement strand
CTTCAGGTGCCGGCCGGCGCGGCGAACCCGTCGCCCCCGATCGGTCCCGCGCTCGGTCAGCGCGGCCTGAACATCATGGAATTCTGCAAGGCCTTCAACGCGAAGACCCAGCAGATGGAAAAGGGTACCCCGATCCCGGTGATCATCACCGCGTATCAGGACCGCTCCTTCACCTTCGAGATGAAGCAGCCCCCGGTCACCTTCTTCCTGAAGAAGGCGGCCAATCTGAAGCTCGGCAAGAAGCCGGCCTCGGGCCACAAGACCCCGGGTCGCGGCGGCTTCGTCGGCAAGGTCACCCGCGCTCAGATCCGCGAGATCGCCGTCGCGAAGATGGTCGACCTGAACTGCGACCAGGTCGAGTCGGCCATGGCGATGATCGAAGGTTCCGCCCGTTCCATGGGCCTCGAGGTGGTGGGTTGATCATGGCGAACAACGGAAAGCGCATCCGGGCCGCTCGTGAGGGCATCGACCGCACGAAGCTGTACCCGCTGAACGAAGCTCTCGCGCTCCTCAAGGACCGCGCGAACGCCAAGTTCGACGAGACGATCGAGATCGCGATGAATCTCGGCGTCGATCCCCGCCACGCCGACCAGATGGTCCGCGGCGTCTGCAACCTGCCGAACGGTTCCGGCCGTACGGTGCGTGTGGGCGTCTTCGCCCGCGGCCCCAAGGCCGACGAAGCCAAGGCGGCCGGCGCGGACGTGGTGGGCGCCGAGGATCTGTTCGAACAGGTCAACGGCGGCAACATCAACTTCGACCGCTGCATCGCGACCCCGGACATGATGCCGCTCGTCGGTCGTCTCGGTAAGGTGCTCGGCCCGCGCGGCATGATGCCGAACCCGAAGGTCGGCACGGTGACCATGGACGTCGCCGCCGCCGTCGCCGCCGCCAAGGGCGGCGCCGTCGAGTTCCGCGTCGAGAAGGCCGGCATCATCCATGCCGGCATCGGCAAGGCCTCCTTCGACTCCGAAAAGCTCGCCGAGAACATCCGCGCCTTCGTGGACGCGGTCGCCAAGGCGAAGCCGACCGGCGCCAAGGGCACCTACATCCAGCGCGTCGCCGTCACCTCGACGATGGGGCCCGGCGTGAAGGTCGACCTCGGTTCGTTGAACGGCTGATCGGCCCGTTCCAGATCATCGGAAGGCCCCGCCCCGGCGGGGCCTTTCTTTTTTCGTCGCGCGTTGCGTTCGCGGGACGGTTCTCATCGGAGGAGCCCGCCATGGCCAAGAAGAGCAAGACGAGGAACGACACGGAATTCGTCTATTACGACGTGATCTACGAAGACGGCTCGCAGAGCTCCAACCGCCGTATCCCGCGCGCCCAGATCGAGGGCGTCGGGGGCGATCGCGAGATCCGCGCGATCATCGAAGCGCAGGATCGCGAGATCGCCGAGAAGTCCGGCCGCCCGCGCGGTCCGGTGAAGAAGGTGATGCCGACCGCGCGCTGATCCGCGGTCGAGCGGCGCGGTTGCCCGCGGGCCGCGCCGCGCTAATCTCCTCCTCCGAGTTCCTGTCGGAGGAGAATGCATCGTGAATCGCATCAGACGCGGCATGGTCATGGGCGCACTCGGCGGCGTCATGGCGGTCATCGCGGGCGCGGCGTCCGCCCAGACCTATCCCGACCGTACGATCACCATGGTCGTGCCCTTCGCCGCCGGCGGATCGACGGATCTCGTCGCCCGCATCCTCGCGCAGAAGCTCACCGAGCAGATGGGCCAGAGCGTCGTGGTCGAGAACCGCGGCGGCGCGGGCGGCAATATCGGGGCGGCTGCGGTCGCGAAATCGCCGGCCGACGGCTACACTGTCCTTTACGGCACGATCTCCACGCACACGCTCAACCCGCTGATGGCCAAGAAGTCGGCCTTCGACCCTGTGAAGGACTTCGAGCCCGTCGCGCTCGTCGGCAACATCGCCAACGTTCTCGTCGTGCATCCGTCGGTGCCCGCCAAGAACGTGCAGGAGCTGATCGCGCTCGCGAAGGCGCAGCCCGACAAGTTCAGCTACGCCTCGTCCGGCGTAGCGACCCCGCTTCATCTCTCCGGCGAAATGTTCAACCGGATGGCCGGGACCAGGATGGCCCACGTGCCCTATCGCGGCGCGGGCCCGGCGATGAACGACCTCGTGGGCGGCCAGATCCCGGTGATGTTCGACAATCTCCCGTCCTCGGCCGAGTTCATCAAGTCGGACAAGATCCGGGCGCTCGGCGTCACGACCAAGCAGCGCGTCAAGCAGTTCCCCGATCTCCCGACCTTGGACGAGCAGGGGCTGAAGGGCTACGAGACCTATTCTTGGCAGGCCTTCTTCATGCCCGCCGGCACGCCCAAGGCGGTCGTCGCGCGTTTCAATGCCGAGGTCGGCAAGGCGCTTCAGGATCCCGCGCTTCTCAAGCGGCTCGAAGAGCTCACCATGACCGTGACCTTCTCGACCCCCGAGCAGCTGGCGGCCCATGTCGCCGAGCAGCTCGCGACCTGGGGGCCGATCACCAAGGCCACGGGCGTTCAGATCGACTGATCGGGACGCGGTCACGGGCCTTCCGCGAGGCTCTGTCGCGCGGCGCGACGGAGAGGGATTTCGGGGCGGGGTCGGCGCGGCCGGCCGCATCGCCCCGAAATGACCTTCGTTTCGCCGCGCATTTCCTCTTGGCATGGAATGCGAAGAGGGCTAATGAAGCCGCTCATCATTCATCGATCGTGACGGTGCATTCCGTCGCGGTCCATGGTTCGGCCCGGGAAACCGGGTTGAAAGCCGGCAGGGCCGAGGGGAGACTCTCTGCCATGGCCGGCTATGTCCTGTCCGAGACTGCAGGTACGCCGACCCCGGTCGTCGTCTAATCCTTCGAGGGCCTGCACAGACGGGTAAGACCGAATTTCCCGGCGAATGCCGGATCGGTTCGAACCTTTTCGACCGGCCGCGGGACGGATCCGTCCGGACCGCGCGGGGACAGGAACGTCGGAAGCGCTTCGAGATCTTTCGGGATCGAGAGGCAAACTGCAACCGGCGGGACGTCATGTCCCCGCCAACCGGAGAGAGCCCCGTGGATAAAGCGGCCAAACGTGAGCTCGTCGGCACGCTGAACTCGGTCTTCGCCGAGACCAGCGTCGTCGTCGTCGCCCACTATGCCGGCCTCACGGTCGCCGACATGCAGAAGCTGCGCGCGCAGATGAAGCAGGCCGGCGCCACCGTCAAGGTCGCCAAGAACCGCCTCGCCAAGATCG
>JAIXTP010000019.1 GCA_027483895.1 Hyphomicrobiales bacterium | reverse complement strand
ATGGACCGCTACACCGGCACCAGCGCCATCACGGACCTCGAGACCTTCTCGGTGACCACGAACTCCCACCCGAACCGTCTCAGGGCTTCGGCTTCGGCGGGCGTGGGCTACCAAGTGGCGGCGAACCAGTCGATCTCGGCTCAGGTCTCCGTGCGCCAGCAGGCCTACTCGGCCGACCCGTCTATCACCTCGATGGTGAAGTACTCGATGGGCTTCTGACCCTTTCACTCGCTCCAAGACGATCAAGCCCGGCGGTCCGCAAGGTCGTCGGGCTTTTTCATGCGGCGCGTTCGCGACCTCGCAGCCGCGAGGCCGTCGACTTTAAAGGCCCAAGCAAGACCTGATCATGATCGGAGGAAAATGGTGGGCGCGACAGGGATTGAACCTGTGACCCCTCCCGTGTGAAGGGAGTGCTCTCCCGCTGAGCTACGCGCCCGAACCGTCGCGGCTTGTAGGGGGAGCCGCCTGCCGCGTCAAGCGGTTCGGAACTCTTCCGCGCTATCCGGAAGGCGCAACTTACGTAGCGTCGTGTGTGACCTTCCGGCAACGCTCCGCCCATGATCGATTCGTTCCGGGCGAAACAACGTCCTTATCGTGTTGAACTCGGGGCTTCACCGGACGTATTCCGGAGCATCCTCCAAGCGGAGGTCATCCTTTAGGTTCTCGGTTCGAGGTTGCAGTCTCCATGCGTCGCATCGCCTTCGGTGTCCTTGGCGCCCTCATCGCCTTCGCGGCTTCGCCCGCGTCGGCCACGATCGACCCCTTGACGGGCCGTCCCTACGAAATCGGGGACGACGTCCAGCCGCGGGCCACGCCCGTCCGGCGCGAGGTGGTCAAGTTCAACGGCGAATATGCTCCGGGAACCATCGTGGTCTCCACCGCGGAGCGCCGGCTCTATCTGGTCATGGACGGCGGCAAGGCCATGCGCTACGGCGTCGGCGTGGGTCGTCCGGGCTTCGAATGGGGCGGCAGCATGAACATCACGCAGAAGCGGGAATGGCCGGATTGGCGCCCGCCGGCGGAGATGCTGAAGCGTCGCCCCGACCTGCCGCGCTACATGAAGGGCGGCCCCGAAAATCCGCTCGGCGCCCGCGCGCTCTATCTCGGCTCCTCGCTCTACCGGATCCACGGCTCCAACGAGCCGGAGACCATCGGGCAGGCCGTTTCGTCCGGCTGCATCCGGATGATGAACGAGGACGTGACCGATCTCTACGAGCGTGTGAAGGTCGGCACCCGCGTGATCGTCCTGCGCTGACCGCGCGGACATGTCGAATTCGAAAAGGCCGGGCATCCGCCCGGCCTTTTTCTTTCGAGGCAGGTTCAGCCGCGGCGGGCGCGCTCGCGGCTCAGGCCCTTGGCGGCCAGCTCGTCGCAATAGGCAGCCCATTTCTCCGCATGCTTCGTCCCGAGCTCGTGGAGATAGTCCCAGGTGAAGATGCCGCTGTCGTGCATGTCGTCGAAGCGCAGCCGCACCGCGTAGCGCCCGACGGGCTCGACGCCGAGGATCTCGACCTCCTTCTTGCCGGGCACCGTCTTGCGTTCGGAGGGATTGTGCCCCTGCACCTCGGCACTGGGGCTCGTGACCCTGAGATATTCCGCCGCGAGTTCGAAGCGGCTGCCGTCCTCGAAGGCGACGGCGAGCGTCCGGCGATCCTTCGACAGGCGGAGTTCGGTGGGCCAGTTCCGGATGGTCTGCATCTTTCGTCCCGCGCGCGGCCGGGCAACGCATTGACCCGGACCTTTTCGGGCACGATGTATAGTCGAAAACAGGAAACGACCATGACCTCCGTCAGCGACTCCCGGGCAGCCTCCCTTCCGCTGGTCGACCCGTTCGGCAGGACCGTGTCCTATCTGCGGGTCTCGGTGACCGACCGCTGCGATTTCCGCTGCGTCTACTGCATGTCGGAAGACATGAACTTCCTGCCCAAGCAGGACCTGCTGACGCTCGAGGAACTCGACCGGCTGTGCAGCGCCTTCGTGGCCCGCGGCGTGCGCAAGCTGCGCATCACCGGCGGCGAGCCGCTGGTGCGTCGCGACATCATGAAGCTGTTCCGTTCGCTCTCGCGCCATCTCGTCGCAGGTTCGCTCGAAGAGCTGACGCTCACCACGAACGGCTCGCAGCTCGCCCGTTTCGCGCCCGAGCTCGCCGATTGCGGCGTGAAGCGCGTGAACGTGTCGATCGACACGCTCGACCCCGACAAGTTCAAAAAGGTCACGCGCTGGGGCGATCTCGGCAAGGTGCTCGCGGGCATCGACGCCGCGCAGGCGGCGGGCCTCTCCGTGAAGCTCAATGCGGTCGCGCTCAAGGGCGTGAACGACGACGAGGTCGAGTCCATGATCGAATGGGCGCACGGCCGCGGCATGGACCTGACCTTCATCGAGGTGATGCCGCTCGGCGACATCGAGCCCTCGCGCTTCGATCAATACTGGCCGCTCTCGCAGTTGCGCGCGCGGCTGATGGACCGTTTCACCCTCGAGGACATCGACTACCGGACCGGCGGCCCCGCCCGTTATATCCGGATCCGCGAGACGGGCGGACGGCTCGGCTTCATTACCCCGCTCACGCATAATTTCTGCGAGAGCTGCAACCGCGTCCGCGTCACCTGCACCGGCACCCTCTATATGTGCCTGGGGCAGGAGGACGCCGCGGATCTGCGCACGCCGCTGCGCGCGAGCAAGGACGACGCTCCGCTCCTCGCGGCGGTCGAAGCCGCGATCGCGCGCAAGCCGAAGGGCCACGACTTCATCATCGACCGGACGACCTCGCGGCCGGCGGTGGGGCGCCATATGAGCGTGACCGGCGGCTGAGGACCATGCGCGGCACGCATGGGGCCGCCTCGATCCGGGCCGTGGGAATTCCGGCGGCCGCCTGATATGGGGTCGGGACCCGGAAGCTGATCCGGGCGACCCGGATGTCTCCCGCATGGCCGATGCACGGCGCCCCGCCCCCACCGCCGAAGACAATCGGCAGGGCATCATCGCCACCGTGGCGGCGATGTCGCTGTTCATCCTCAACGACGCGCTGGTGAAGCTCGCGGGCGCCGCCTACCCGCCAGGGCAGATCATGGTCGTGCGCGGCATCTTCGCCTCGCTGTTCATGCTCGCCATCGTCGTGCGCTCGGGGGCCGGGGGCGATGTCGGCCTCGCCCTGAAGCCGCGGGTGCTGGTGCGCGGCGCGCTCGAAGCGCTGGTGGCGATGACCTTCATCATCGCGATCACGCGCATGCCGATCGGCGACACCACGGCGATCCTTCAGGCGTCCCCCATTCTCATCACCGTGATCTGCGCGGCCCTGGGGCTCGAGCGCGTGGGTCCGCGGCGCTGGGCGGCCGTGCTGGTCGGCTTCGTCGGGGTCCTCCTGATCGTGAAGCCGGGCACCGCGGCCTTCCGGACCGAAGCGCTGCTCGCCCTCCTCTGCGCCGCGCTGGTCGCCGCTCGCGACGTCTTCACGCGGACGATCCCGCCCGGCATTCCCAACAGCGTGGTGGCCCTCACCACCGCCGTCACGGTGATCTTCGGCGGAGCGGCCCTCGGTTTCGAGGATTGGGTTCCCCTGCTGCCGCGACCGACGCTGGAACTCTTCGGAGCCGCCATCTTCGTCGCACTCGGCAATGTGATGATCGTGGCGGCCTATCGGAAGGCGGAGGCTTCGGTCGTCTCCCCGTTCCGCTACAGCGTCGTGGTCTTCGCGGGGGTCGTGGGCTTCGCGGTGTTCGGCGAGGTGCCGGATGCTCAGGCCGTCGCCGGAACCGTTCTGGTGGTCGGCAGCGGGCTTTACACGCTGCATCGCGAGCGCGCCGCCCGCCGCTGACCCGGCCCCACCCCGATTTCGTCATTTCCGGTGCAAACGGGCCGGCCGCCAGCGGGGCCTCCGCCCCGGCATCTGGTGAGCGACCGCGTCCGGTGCTATACGCGCGCTCTCGGCTTCGCTCGCGAAAGGCGGGGCTCCGACTTTCATTGCTGCCGCCATAAGGCACAAACCCTCCGGGATCAGGAGCGGGCGGCACGGTTCAGGGGATCTACCGTGACGGCACTCCTTTCCTTGAGCAGGATCATCGACGGCGTATCGACCCGCATCGGCCGGTGGTTCAGTTGGCTGATCTTGGTTGCGGTCGTCGTTTCGACGGTGAATGCGATCATCCGGAAGGTGTTCGACCAGTCGTCGAATGCGTGGCTGGAGCTGCAATGGGTGCTGTTCGGCGCGGTGTTCCT
>JAIXTP010000006.1 GCA_027483895.1 Hyphomicrobiales bacterium | reverse complement strand
TATTCCGCCACCACCTGCGAGCCGGGCGCGAGCGAGGTCTTCACCCACGGCTTGGTCACGAGGCCCTTGGCCACCGCGTTGCGGGCGAGCAGGCCCGCGCCGATCAGCACCGACGGGTTGGAGGTGTTGGTGCAGGAGGTGATCGCGGCGATCACGACGTCGCCGTGGCCGATGTCGAAGTTCTTGCCTTCGACCTTGGCGCGCTTCGCGATCTCGGCGGCCTTCTTGTACTCGGTCTCCATCGCGGCGGCGAAGCCGGTCTTGACGGAGTCGAGCGCGACGCGGCCTTCCGGACGCTTCGGACCGGCGAGCGAGGGCTGCACGGTGCCGAGGTCGAGTTCGAGCGTGTCGGTGAACACCGGATCCGGCGTGGAGCGGGTGCGGTAGAGGCCCTGCGCCTTGGTGTACTTCTCGACCAGCGCGATGCGCTGCGCCTTGCGGCTGGAGGTGGCGAGATAGGACAGCGTCTCCTCGTCGACCGGGAAGAAGCCGCAGGTCGCGCCGTATTCGGGCGCCATGTTGGCGATGGTCGCACGGTCGGCGAGCGTCATGGAGTTGAGGCCGGGGCCGTAGAACTCGACGAACTTGCCGACGACGCCCTTCTTGCGGAGCATCTGCGTGACCGTGAGCACGATGTCGGTCGCGGTGATGCCTTCCTTCGCCTTACCGGTCAGCTTGAAGCCGACGACTTCCGGCAGGAGCATGGACTGCGGCTGGCCGAGCATGGCCGCTTCCGCCTCGATGCCGCCCACGCCCCAGCCGAGCACGGCGAGGCCGTTGACCATGGTCGTGTGCGAGTCGGTGCCGACGAGCGTGTCGGGATAGGCGACCTCGACGGTCTCCGTCTTGCCCTTCGCGTTCTTGACCTTCTCCTTACGCGTCCAGACGGTCTGGGCGAGATATTCGAGGTTCACCTGATGGCAGATGCCGGTGCCGGGGGGAACGACGGAGAAGTTCTCGAAGGCCTGCTGGCCCCATTTGAGGAAGCGGTAGCGCTCGCCGTTGCGGGCATATTCGAGATCGACGTTCTGCTTGAACGCCTTGGGCGTGCCGAACTCGTCGACGATGACCGAGTGGTCGATGACGAGATCGACGGGAACGAGCGGGTTGATCTTCTTGGGGTCGCCGCCGAGCGTCTTCATCGCGTCGCGCATGGCCGCGAGGTCCACCACCGCCGGAACGCCGGTGAAGTCCTGCATCAGAACGCGGGCCGGGCGGAAGGCGATCTCGAGCTGGGACTTGCCCTTGGTCTTGAGCCATTCGGCGACCGCGAGAATGTCCTGCTTCGTGACGGAGCGGCCGTCCTCGAAGCGCAGAAGGTTCTCGAGCAGCACCTTCAGCGAGAAGGGAAGCTGCGAGATGCCCTGAAGGCCGTTCTTCTCGGCCTCCTTGAGCGAATAATAGACGTAGGTCTTGGCGCCGACCTTGAGCTTCTTGCGGCTCTTGAAGCTGTCCAGGGAAGTGGTCACGGCTGGAATCCTCTCGGGGTTCTGGTACGCATCGGCCTGATGTGCTCGACGCACGCGCCGCCCCGGGAGTGCCCGAGTTCCCCGCGCTAGGATAAGCGCATCGGCGCAGCCTTCGCGCTCTATAGAAAATTTCGAGCGAAGCCGCTACAGGGACGAAAGTATCGCCGCGTTCTCCACGGCATTTTCGGACGGTCCCGCATCCCATGCGTCTCATCGCTGAACGGTTGGCCTGCGAGCGCTCCGGACGGACCGTGTTCCGGGACCTGACCTTCTCCCTCGCCCCCGGCGAGGCGCTGGCCGTCACCGGCCCGAACGGCGCGGGAAAATCCACCCTGCTGCGCCTCGTCGCCGGGCTTCTGCGCCCCAGCGCGGGCGCGATCTCGCTCGAAGACGACGTGACCGACGCGGTGGTGGCCGAGCGGGTCCATTACATGGGCCACAAGGACGCGCTGAAGCCCGCGCTGACGCCGCTCGAGATCCTCGCCTTCTGGACGGATTATCTCGGCGGCGGCGGGCTCGGCTGCGACGAGGCCCTGGACGTCGTGGACCTCGCGCATACCGCCGACCTGCCTTCCGGCTACATGTCGGCCGGCCAGCGCCGCAGGCTCTCCCTCGCCCGCCTTCTCGTCGCGCGTCGTCCGCTGTGGCTGCTCGACGAACCCACGAACGCGCTCGACGCGGGCTCGCAGGACACGCTGCGGCGGCTCTGCGCCGAACATCTGGCCGCGGGCGGACTGATCATGCTCGCGACGCATGCCGAGACCGGCATCCCGACGCGTTCGCTCCGGCTGGGGGGCGCGGCATGAAGGCGTTCACGGCTCTCGTCCGGCGCGACATCCGCATCGCCGCGCGAATCGGCGGCGGCGGCGGCACCGGGCTCGCCTTCTTCCTGATCCTCGTCACCATCGTGCCCTTCGCGATCGGGCCCGATCTGAACCTTCTGTCCCGGATCGGTCCCGCGATCCTGTGGATCGCAGCGACGCTCGCCACGCTCATCGGGCTCGATCGGCTGTTCCAAGCGGACGAGGAGGACGGCTCGCTCGACCTGCTGATGACGGGCTCGATGCCGCTCGCGATGCTGGTGCTCGCCAAAGGGATCGCGCATTGGGCGGTCACCGGCCTTCCGCTGGCGCTCGCGGCGCCGCTTCTGGGACTGTTGCTCGCCTTGGAGCCCGAGGCGATGGGCGCCGTGTTCGTGACGCTTCTGGTCGGCACGCCCGCCCTCACCTTCATCGGCGCGGTCGGCGCGGCGCTGACGGCGTCGCTGCGCCGGGGCGGTCTGGTGCTCGCCGTTCTGGTCCTGCCGCTGATGATTCCGGTGCTGATCTTCGGCGTCTCTGCGGCCGCGGCGGCCGTCGGCGGAACGGTCCCGTTCAGGACTCCGTTCCTCGCTCTGTGCGGCCTGAGCCTCGGCAGCATCGTGATCGGCTCGCTCGGATCGGCCCTGGCCCTTGCTTTTGCGGGCGAATGACCCAGTTTCCGTCGCGGTCCGAATGCGAGCTTCAGCCTTGCGAATGATTGCCTGCCTTCGGAGCTTGCGATAAAGCCGTCCGTAGTTTTGCCTAAAGTCGAATGAGGGAAGCCCGATGGCCACGAAGCAGCAGTCCGCGTCCGCGATGGATTACCCCGAGCACGAGCGGACCTACGACCGGTTCGTGACGTTCACGAAGTGGGGCACGATCGTCGTGTGCGGCATCGTCGTCTTCATGGCCGTGACGCTTCTCTGATCGCAAGATCGACCGACCCGACAATCCCGATCAGGCGTTTGCCTCCGGCGAACGTCCCATAGCGGAGTCCCTGATGCGCATCGCCGTCATCACCGAGAGCGACCCCAACGAAACCCGCGTCGCGGCAACGCCCGAGACGGTCAAGAAACTGATCGGTCTCGGGGCGACCTTCACCGTGGAAGCGGGAGCGGGCATCCGTTCCGGCATCACGGACGAAGACTACGTCGCTGCGGGTGCCGGCATCGCCAAGACGGCGAAGGCGGCGCTCAAGGACGCCGGGATCGTCCTGAAGGTCCGCCGCCCGAGCACGGCCGAGATCGGCCTGATGCCGAAAGGCGCGATGGTTCTCGCGATCATGGACCCCTACGGCAACGGCGACGCGCTGAAGGCGATGGCCGATGCGGGCCTTGCGGCCTTCTCCATGGAACTGATGCCGCGCATCACCCGCGCGCAGGTCATGGACGTGCTCTCCTCGCAGGCGAACCTCGCGGGCTACCGCGCGGTGATCGATGCGGCCGAGGAATACGGCCGGGCTCTTCCGATGATGATGACGGCGGCGGGCACCGTTCCGGCGGCCAAGTGCTTCATCATGGGCGTCGGCGTCGCGGGCCTGCAGGCCATCGCGACCGCGCGCCGCCTCGGCGCCGTGGTCACCGCCACCGACGTCCGCCCCGCGACCAAGGAACAGGTCGAGTCGCTCGGCGCGAAATTCGTCGCGGTCGAGGACGAGGAGTTCAAGAACGCGGAGACCGCCGGCGGCTACGCCAAGGAGATGTCGAAGGAGTATCAGGCCAAGCAGGCCGCGCTCGTCGCCTCCCACGTCGCCAAGCAGGACATCGTGATCACCACCGCGCTGATCCCGGGCCGCCCGGCCCCGCGCCTGATCACGGCCGAGATGGTCGCCTCGATGCGCCCGGGCTCGGTCATCATCGACCTCGCCGTCGAGCGCGGCGGCAATGTCGAGGGCGCGGAAGCGGGCAAGACCGTCACGACCGCCAACGGCGTGAAGATCGTCGGCCATCTGAACGTGCCGGGCCGTCTCGCCGCCACCGCGTCCAGCCTCTATGCGAAGAACCTCTTCGCCTTCCTCGAGACCATGATCGACAAGGGTTCGAAGTCCCTCGCCGTGAAGTGGGAAGACGAACTCGTGAAGGCGACGAACCTCACCCGCGACGGTGCCGTCGTGCACCCGAACTTCCAGCCCGCAGCGACGGCGTGACGGAGGCGACCATGGCCGAGACTCCCCAACAGATCCTCGAAAAGGCCCAGGCCGCAGCGCGTCTCGCCCGCGAGGCCGCCGACGCTGCCCAGAGCTATGCCGATCAGGCCGCTTCGGTCGCCGGCGCCGCCGCTTCCGCCGCGACCGGCGGCGCGGTGGATCCCTTCGTCTTCCAGTTCGCCATCTTCGTGCTGGCCGTCTTCGTCGGCTACTACGTGGTGTGGTCGGTGACCCCGGCGCTGCATACGCCGCTGATGTCGGTCACCAATGCGATCTCCTCGGTGATCGTGGTCGGCGCGCTTCTGGCGGTCGGCGTGAACACGGCCGTCGGCGAAGGCGCCGTCTGGGCCCGCGGCTTCGGCTTCGTGGCCCTGATCCTTGCGAGCGTGAACATCTTCGGGGGCTTCCTCGTCACGCAACGCATGCTCGCGATGTACAAGAAGAAGGGCTGAGCACCGATGTCCGCGAATCTCGCAGCTCTTCTCTACCTGGTCTCCGGCGCCCTGTTCATCATGGCGCTGCGCGGCCTCTCGTCGCCCGCCACCAGCCGGCAGGGCAACCTCTACGGCATGATCGGCATGGGCATCGCGATGGTGACGACGCTGTTCGTCGCCGTCCCGGCGGGCATGGGCGCGTGGCTCCTGCTCGTCCTCGGCATCGCCATCGGCGGCGGCGCCGGCGCGTTGGTCGCCAAGCGCATCGCCATGACCGCGATGCCCCAGCTGGTCGCCTTCTTCCACTCCCTCGTCGGCCTCGCGGCCGTGATGGTGGCGGCGGGCGCGCTCTATGCGCCGCAGGCCTTCGGCATCGGCGCACCGGGCTCGATCAAGGCCGCCAGCCTCATCGAAATGTCGCTCGGCGTGGCGATCGGCGCGATCACCTTCACCGGTTCGATCATCGCCTTCCTGAAGCTCGACGGGCGCATGAGCGGCAAGCCGATCATGCTGCCGCAGCGCCACGTCATCAATCTCGGCCTCGCCGCGCTGCTGATCGTGCTGATCGGCATCTTCGTGAAGACCGAGAGCCACACGGTGTTCTGGATGATCACGTTGGTGAGCTTCGTGCTCGGCGTGCTGATCATCATCCCGATCGGCGGCGCGGACATGCCCGTCGTGGTGTCCATGCTCAACTCCTATTCGGGCTGGGCGGCCGCGGGCATCGGCTTCACCGTCTCGAACATGGCGCTGATCATCACCGGCGCGCTGGTCGGCTCCTCGGGCGCGATCCTGTCCTACATCATGTGCAAGGGCATGAACCGCTCCTTCATCTCCGTCATCCTCGGCGGCTTCGGCGGCGAAACCGCCTCGGCCGGCAAGGGCGAGGTGGAACAGCGCCCCGTGAAGCAGGGCTCGGCCGACGACGCGGCGTTCATGATGAAGAACGCGTCCAAGGTCATCATCGTGCCGGGCTACGGCATGGCGGTGGCGCAGGCCCAGCACGCGCTGCGCGAAATGGCCGACAACCTGAAGAAGGAAGGCGTCGAGGTGAAATACGCCATTCACCCCGTCGCGGGCCGCATGCCCGGCCATATGAACGTGCTGCTGGCCGAAGCGAACGTGCCCTATGACGAGGTCTTCGAACTCGAAGACATCAACAGCGAGTTCGCTCAGGCGGACGTCGCCTTCGTCATCGGCGCCAACGACGTGACGAACCCGGCGGCGAAGACCGACCCGACCTCCCCGATCTTCGGCATGCCGATCCTCGACGTCGAGAAGGCCAAGACCGTGCTGTTCATCAAGCGCGGCATGGGCTCCGGCTATGCGGGCGTGGAGAACGAGCTGTTCTTCAAGGACAACACGCTGATGCTCTTCGCCGACGCGAAGAAGATGGTCGAAGACATCAACAAGGCGATGGCCCACTGACGGGGCCTCGGCCGTCCGGCAACGAAAAAGGCGGGATGCTCGGCATCCCGCCTTTTTTCATGCCCGCGACGAAGGCGCCGCGCCTCAGCGCACGCGGCCGAGCCCGGCCTTGGCGGCCGCGTTGTCCGGCTCCACCATCAGCGCCCGCTGGAAGCTCTCGCGCGCCTTGCCGCGATCTCCCTTGCGCTCATAGGCGACGCCGAGGCCGACCCAGGCGTCCGGGTTGCGGTTGTCGACGTTGAGCGCGGCGTTGAAGTCCTCGATCGCGGAATCGATCTTGCCGAGTACCGTGAGGCTCTGGCCGCGCGCCTGATAGGGCGCGGCGACGAAGGGGTTGCGGTCGATGGCGGCGTCGAAGTCGTTCACCGCCCGCTGATGATCGCCCTGCCGCTGATGGATGAGGCCGCGCGCATGCACGAGCTGCGCGGATTCGGGCTTCAGCCGGATCGCATAATTGAGGTCGGACAGCGCGGGTTCGAACTGACCCTGCGCACGATACAGATTGGCACGTCCGAGATAGGCCGGATCGTAGTTCGGGTTGGCCTGGATCGCCGCGTTGAAGTCCTGCATCGCGAGATCGTTGCGGCCCTGCTGCCGCTGGGCGAGCGCGCGGTTGGTATAGGCCTCGGCATAGTTCGGATTGATCGTGACCGCGCGGGTGAAGTCCGCCGTCGCCTCGCGATACTGGCCGATGCGGGCATAGGCGGCGCCGCGGAGGTTCAGCGCGACCGCATCCTGCGGATTGCGCCGGATCACGTCGCTCAGGGCTTCGATATTGGTGCCCTGATCGGCCTTCGCGTCCGTCTGGATCTCGGCCACGTTGCCGACCGGACCGGAAGAACGACCGCCGAGAGAACCGCAGCCCGCCAGAGACAGCGCTGTGGCGACGAGGAGCCCGGCCCGAAGGGCGCGGAGACCGGAAGGCGACGCGGCTACGATCATCGGAGGCCTCCGCGAGGGATCCTGAAAGGAACGGAAACGGGTCGGTCGTAAAACGACGACGGCGCCCGTCGGCCGAGCCGGGGCGCCGAAATCGGTACCGAAAGACCGGAAGATCCGGTCGATCGGCGGAGCGTCAGCGCGCCTTCGCCTTCGGCGCCGGCAGCAGGCCTTCGCGCTGCATCTTCTTGCGCGCGAGCTTGCGGGCGCGACGGACGGCCTCGGCCTTTTCGCGGGCGCGCTTCTCGGACGGCTTCTCGTAATGGCCGCGGAGCTTCATCTC
>JAIXTP010000023.1 GCA_027483895.1 Hyphomicrobiales bacterium | reverse complement strand
TGATCTTCATGGATCAGGGGCAGATCGTGGAGGCGAACACGCCGAACGAATTCTTCAGCAACCCGCAGCACGAGCGGACCAAGCTGTTCCTCAGCCAGATCCTGCACTGACGGGGAAGGCCGCGCGCACCTCGGATCGACCCCGGCGCTCCTCTTTGCGCCCCCGCGCGGATCTCATCCGCGTGAACTGTGAGCCGGCGGCCCGGCTTGGCAGCCGCGGAAGCGGGCGAACGAACGTCACGGGCATTCATTCGGCGACGTGCGTGACCCCGAATGTCAAGCGCCAGGCCGTTCCTCGACGTAACTAAGATCGATGACGGTACCGCCGACGTCGGCTCGTTCCGTTCATGGAACCTGGGTCAAGGAGTCCGGTCATGCGACGGATGACGATCCTTACGGGCCTTCCGATCTTCGCCTTCCTCGCCGCTGCGACGTTTATGACGACGGCATCCACGCAAGCCGAAGCGGCTGCCTGCGTGCGGGGTGCAAGAGGTGCCGCATGCGCCGGACCGCGGGGTGCGGTAGCCGTCCGTCGGCCCGCGGTCGCTCCCGTGCGCCGCAGACCCGTCGTCGTCGCACCGGTGCGCCGCCCCGTGATCGTCGTCCCGCCGTCTTCCGGAACCGTGATCGTGCCCTGACGGACGCAAGCGCAGTGCGGTCCGACGCTCTCCCTTCGGCCGTAAATGCGCGCCGACGGACGATGAGGACCGGATCGACCGTCGAAGCGTCGGCCTATTTCGGTACCGCGCCTCATCCCGAATGAACGCCGTGCCGCCCCGCTCGTTTCCTAAGGTTCCGGGGAGGGGAGCACGGCATGGCGTCTGCGGGTGGCGTGCGCGAAAAACCGATGATCAGGCTCGGCTTGGGGGTAGCCGTTCCGGCTCTTCTGCGGAGCTTCGGGATAGAACCCGCGGCTTTCCTCGGGGCCCACGGGCTCGATATCGCAAGATTCGACGATCCCGATGAATCGATCGCCTATGCGGCACTGGCCGATCTGGCGTCCGATGCGGCCGATGCGACGGGATGCGAGCATTTCGGCCTGCTGGTGGGCCGTACGGCCGACCTCCGGACCCTCGGCGCGGCAGGGCGTGATGCGGCGCTCGCGCAGAACGCGGGCGAAGCGCTCCGGCACGTCGCGGCCCGTTTCGATGCCCATGACAGAGGCGCGATCATCGCGATCGACGAAGCCGACGACATAGCGTTGAGTTACACCGTCATCGATCCCGAGGTCGTGTCCGCCCAGACGATCATCGACGGTGCGATGGCGGCGGCGATGTGCATCTTGACGGAACTCTGCGGACCGGCCTTCGCGCCCTCCCTCGTCTGCCTGCCGCGACGAGTCCCCCGGGACAAAGGTCCTTATGCGCGCGTGTTCAAGTGCCCGGTCTCGTTCGACGAGCCCACGGCGCGGATGCATTTCGACCGCCGATGGTTGACCCTTCCGCTTCGGCGACACGCATCGATGCCGACCGGGGACGCCTCCGGGAGACTTCCGCCGATCACGCACGGCGATCCGGTCGCCCGCGTCACTGTCGAGATCGGGCGTCGTCTGGCGGCCGGCATGGACGTTTCGGCCGATTCCGTCGCCCGGGCTCTCGGAATGAGCCGGCGTACCCTGCATCGCGAACTCGCGAGAAGCTTCAGGACCTATCATTCGATAGCCGACGAGGTCCGCTTCGCCTTTGCCAAGCGACTTTTGAACGACACCGGGATGTCGCTGACCGAGATCGCCGCGGAACTCGGCTACAGCGAGCTTTCCGCATTCACGCGGGCTTTCGCGCGATCTTTCGGCACCTGTCCCTCGGCCTGGAGAGGCAGACGAAGGCTTGTGCCGGGTGAAACCGCATGTCGGATCAACACCGGCGACCGTTCCGGTCCGTCGGCCGGTCGCGCTTGGCACGAAACGTCAAGCGACGGTTCGGGCGGCGGACCACACTCGGCCGCCGGTCCCTGACCTCGACGGCATCGGCTCGCGCGCGGGCGTCATGACCGCCGGTTCGACCATGAAGAGCGGAGCCCGTATGGACCGGCACCAAGCTCACGTCGGGAGCGCGTCGCTCCGATCTCACGCGCCGCGTTCGGCGCCACGACGCTTCGGGCGCTTTCGGGCCGGCGCGATTCTCCTGATCGCGTCCGCGTTCACCGCGGGCTGTGCGTCCAGACCGGACGCGGTCGCCCTGCTCCCGGTCGCCGATCAAGTCCCCGGCGCGAAGGAGCACCAGCTGCTCGTCGCCACGACCCGCCGGAGAGATGCCCGACCGGGAACGCTCTTCAGCGGTGCTCGCGCGGAAGATCTCGATTTCGCCCGCGTCACGATGTCCGTCCCGCCCGCGCATCGGCAGGGCGAGACGGAAGCGCCCTCGTCTCCGCCGGCCGATCCCGCGCTGCACTTCGTCGCCCGCGAAGCGTCCTATCTGCCGAGCGAACGGGCCTTCATCGCGGCCTTGAACGAGCAGCTCGCCGCGCGTCGCCCGGGAGACCGGAAGATCCTGCTGTTCGTGCACGGCTACAATACGCATTTCGCTGAAGGCGTTCTGCGGCTCACCCAGATCGTCCACGATGTCGGGTCCCCCGCCGTTCCCGTTCTCTTCTCATGGGCGTCCCGCGGACGAATTCTCGATTACGTCTACGACAACAACAGCGCGACGGTCGCGCGGGACGCGTTGGAGCGGACGATCCGCATCGCCTTCGCGAGCCGTGCCGAGCAGGTCAACATCGTCGCCCATTCGATGGGGAACTGGGCGACGTTGGAGGCGCTCCGGCAGATCCGGATTTCCGGCGATCTGCCTCCGGCCTCCAAGCTCGGAGCCGTCATTCTGGCGGCCCCCGACATCGATCTCGACGTCTTCAAATCCCAGATGCGTCGCTTCGGCGTGCCGAAGAAGCCGTTCTTCATCGTTCTGTCGCGCGACGACCGGGCGCTGCAGGCCTCTTCGCTCATCGCAGGAGGCCAGAAACGGCTCGGCATGAACGATCGGGCGGACGAATTGGAGGCCATGGGAGCGGTCGTGCTCGATCTCAGCAGCGTGAGTTCGAGCGACGTAATGAATCACGGCAAATTCGCCGCTCTGGCCGCCATCGGGCCGAGCCTGCCGGCCATTCTCGCCAAAGGCATCGGCACGCCCGCGGGCGACGGACGGGCGGGACCGGCGAACTTCCTGCAGCTCGGCATTCTCCTGCCCGGCGTGGTCGTGTCCACGTCGCGAACGGTTCTGAGCGGGAGCCGGTAGTGGAGAAAAGGCGACCGCTCGGGACGTCCCCGTCCGTCTCCGGGGCGACCGTCCGAGGCCTTTCGAAGGCGCTGATGCTCGGATCGGCGCTCGCCTGCGCGGCGGTCGTCATCGCCGTCGGAGCCGTGCGCGAGCGAAATCGACCGACCCCCGTCGAGATAGGCATCCTGTCGCCCGAAGCGGAGCCGGGGCATGCGGGATCCGCGTCCTGTGCCGGGTGCCATCAGGCCGAGACGCGCGCATGGCGCGCTTCGCAGCATGCCCGTGCCATGCAGCCGGCCGGACCCGAAACCGTGTCGGGGAATTTCGACGATGCCCGCGCCGAGCATTTCGGCACGCGTGCCCGGTTCTTCCGCAAGGACGGCCGCTTCATCGTGGATACGGAAGGCGCCGACGGAAAGCCTGCGGAGTTCGTCGTCGACTACGCCTTCGGCATCGAGCCGCTTCAGCAATATTTGACGACCTTTCCGGACGGCCGCGTCCAGGTCCTGCCCTTCGCATGGGTGACGACGCCCGGGCAGGAGCGCTGGATCCATCTGCACCCGGACGAACCCGTTCCGCCGGGAGATGCCCTGCATTGGACGGGGCCCGGTCAGAATTGGAACTTCATGTGCGCGGATTGCCATTCGACGTCCGTCCGCAAGGGCTATGACGCGGCGACGAACCGCTTCGCGACGACGTTTTCCGAGATCAGCGTCGGCTGCGAGGCCTGCCACGGCAAGGCGGCGGGACATGTCGCATGGGCGACCACGGGTCGGCCCGAGGCGACGCCCCAAAAGGGCTTCGCGAGCGTCGCCCCCCGGCGCACGTCGCCCGATCGGACCCCCGATCCCGCCACCGGCAGCCCCTCGCGCGGCGTCTCGCGTCCCGTCGGCGACGAAGTCGAGACCTGCGGCACCTGCCATGCGCGCCGCGGCCGTTTCGCCGAGGACCACGGGCCCGGCCGGCCGCTCGCCGACTCCTTCCGGCCCGTTTTCCTGACCCCCGATCTCTTCGAGGCCGACGGCCAGATGCGGGACGAGGTGTTCAACGACTCCTCGTTCCGCCAGAGCAAGATGTATGCGAAGGGGGTCGTCTGCAGCGATTGCCACGATCCGCACGGAGGCAAGCTCAAGGCCGCCGGGGCCGATGTCTGCGCGCAATGTCACGCCCCGGAGAAGTTCGCCCGCGCCGAGCACACGGGGCATGCGCCCGGGCCGAACGCGCCCGACTGCATCGGCTGTCACATGCCGAAGCGGACCTACATGGTCGTGGACGTCCGCCACGATCACGGTTTCCGCGTGCCGCGACCGGATCTCTCCGTCTCGATCGGCGTCTCGAACACCTGCACCGACTGCCATCGCGACAAGCCGGCCGTGTGGGCGGCCCGAGCGATCGAGGGATGGCACGGACCGGTCCGAAAGGGTTTCCAGACCTACGCGCCCGCCTTTCACGCGGCCGCGGTCGACGATCCGACGGCGCGCGATCTGTTGCTGCGGGTCGTTGCGGATGCCGACACGCCGGCCGTCGCGCGGGCGACCGCGCTCGTCTTCTTGCGCGGGCGGCCCTCCGCAGCGGTCGAGGCCGCATTGCGCGACGGGTTGGCCGATCCCGACCCCATGGTCAGGATCGCGGCGCTCGAAGCCCATGAAGGCCGACCGGCGGACGAGCGACGCCGACGGGCGAGCCCGCTCTTTTCCGATCCCGTTCGGGCCGTTCGGCTGCAGGCCGCCGCGCTCGCGCCCGAAGGGCCGCCGCCCGAGGCCGATGCGACCGATCGACGGGCCTTCGCAGCGGCGGCCTCCGAATATGTCGCCGCCCTGCAGTTCAATGCGGATCGGCCCGAGGCGCGCGCCGATCTCGGCCGGTTCTACCGTCGGCAAGGGAAAACGGCGGAGGCGGAGCGCGAATACCTCGCCGCGCTCGCGCTCGGCTTCACGATCGGACCGCGCATCGATCTGGCCGATCTGTACAGGGAAACGGGGCGCGACGGAGACGCCGAGGCGCTGCTGCGGCGGACAATCGCGGAGGCGCCCGACGCGGCGGCAGCCCACCATGCGCTCGGCCTCGTCCTGATCCGAATGAAGCGCTATGCGGAGGCGTCGGATTTCCTGCGACGGGCGGCGGAACTCGACCCGACCCGGCCGCGCTACGCCTTCGTTTACGCAACCGCTCTCGACGCTCTCGGACGCAAGGCCGAAGCGCTGACCGTGCTGGAGAAAGCCGCGGCCGTTCGCCCCGCGAATATCGAGCTGATCACCGCCCTTCTGCAGCATGCCTTGGCCGCACGCGATCTCGAACGGGCCCTGCCGCTCGCGGAACGCTTGAGCGGGCTGCAGCCGGACGATGCATCCCTCGCGCGTCTTTCGGAGCGGCTCAGGGCCGCGAGAGATGCCGCTCGCTGACGAGGCGACCTTCCTTTCGGGCAGGCGGTCGCGTGACCCCGAATGTCAAGCGGCCGGCTCGGACGGGGCCTAAACAGGCGGGGACGAGGCGAAAGCTCTGCGGTCCATGCAGACCGTTTCGAGGATCTCGCGGGGTTCAGAAACGTTTCATCCGGAGATGACGATGCTTTCGATGATCGGGGATGACGGGCTCGGACGGTTCTGGAGAAAGATCGGCCGCAGCCTTTCGGCGCTCGCCGTCCTGCTGGCGTGGAAGGCGGTCGGCCTGGCGGAGGCCGACGCGCAAAAGCGGCCCAACATCGTCCTGATCGTTGCCGACGACGCGGGCTATACGGATATCGGCGCCTTCGGCAGCGAGATCAGCACGCCGAATATCGACGCCCTTGCGGCGGTCGGCATCCGCTTCACGGATTTCCACGTCGCTCCCACCTGTTCGCCCACGCGATCCATGCTGCTCAGCGGCGTCGACAATCATCTCGCGGGGCTCGGCGCCATGGCGGAGTTCACGGCCTCGAATCAGAAGGGTGTCCCGGGCTACGAGGGCTATCTGAACGACCGCGTCGCTCCGCTTCCGGCCCTGCTCCGGGACGCGGGCTACCACACCTACATGGCCGGCAAGTGGCACATGGGCGAGGAGCCCGAACACTTCCCCGCCGCGCGGGGCTTCGAGCGCGACCTGACGCTGATCCCCGGAGGCGGCAGCCACTTCGACGACATGTGGGGTGCGAAAGGGGAGAAGCAGCTCTACACGCGGAACGGCCGGCCGCTCGGGGAGCTTCGGCCCGGCTTCCATTCGAGCGACGACTACACGGCCGCGATCATCCGGAACATCGAGGAGCAACGCGCCGACGGAAAGCCGTTCTTCGCTTATATGGCCTATCAGGCGCCGCATGATCCCTTCCAGCTGCCGGAAGAATGGCTCGACAGGTACAAAGGTCGTTACGATCAGGGCTATGACGCTGTCCGGGCCGCGCGCATCGAACGCATGAAGCGGCTGGGCCTTCTCGATCCCGAGGCCACCGTCTTTCCGCGCCTGCCGAACATACCCCCGTGGGAAACTCTGTCGCCGGACGAAAAGCGCCGATCCGCCCGCAGAATGGAACTCTACGCGGCCATGGTCGAGCACATGGACGCGAACATCGGCAAACTCGTCCGACACCTCAAGGATACCGGCCTCTACGACGATACGCTCTTCATCTTCCTCTCGGACAACGGACCCGAAGGGACCTCGGTGACGATGGGTCCGCCATGGGACAACGGCACCTTCGAGAATTGGGGCCGGAAGGGCACCTTCATCCAATACGGCGCCGCCTGGGCGCAGGTCGGCGCGGGGCCCTTCCGGATGTTCAAGGGCTATGTATCGGAGGGCGGCATCCGCGCTCCGATGATCGTCGCCGGCCGCGGCGTGAGCGGGAGCGGGCGGATCTCCGATGCCCTCACCCACGTCATGGACGTGCCGGCGACCATCCTCGCCACCGCCGGCGTCGCCTATCCGCAGACCCATCGCGATCGGCCGATCGCCCCCCTCGAGGGCAAGTCGCTGGCTCCGCTTCTGAATGATACGATCGGCGTCGTTCGGGAACCGTCGGACTGGCTCGGCTGGGAGGCTTTCGGCAATCGGGCGATCCGCGAAGGGAATTGGAAGCTGCTCAGGCTCTGCCGGCCGGCCGGGCCGGACGAATGGCAGCTCTTCGACCTTGCCCGCGACCCGGCCGAGACGAACGACCTTTCGGCGAAGGAACCGGACGTGAAGGCGCGACTGTTGCGGCACTGGGACGAGTACGCCCGGACCCGCAACGTAGTCCTGCCGTCCGAGTCTCTGCTGTGCGGGAAGGCGGGATGAGACCGGCCGCAAGGCCCGCGACGCACCGCGGAGCGGGCTCGCGCGTCCTCTCCCGAACGGTTCCGAAATCCGACGAACGGCATCTCAGGAGCATGACATGAAGGCGAACAAGGGCATCCTCTTCGCGGCCGTCGGCATCCCTCTGCTGCTTTCGGGCCCTGTCCGGGCAGCCGAAGAGGGCAAGAGCGTCTATCTCCTCGGGGCCGCGGCCTCGATGGCCGGCATGACGCCCCCGCCCGGATTCTATTTTTCGTCCCTCAGCTATTACTACGACGGCAAGGCCACAGGTTCCGCGGCCGTCAGCCGGACCCTGGGTCAGGTCGGGAGCACGTTTCCGAGCGTCGGAGTGCTGCAGAGAGAAGCCGATCTGAAGGTGCGCGCGCGGGTCGGCATCAACGTCTTCTCGTTTCTCTACGTCGTGCCCGAGACGGTGGCGGGAGGACATGTCGGCTTCGGCGTACTGGCGCCGACCGGGTATCAGAACGTCGACGTCAACCTGAACGCGAGGTCGAGCCTGACGCTGCCGAACGGAACGATTCTGCAGACCGGCCGAACGCTGAAGACGTCCGACGAGACGCTGGCCTTCGGCGACCCGCTGGCGGTGGCCTTCATCGGCTGGAACTCGGGATTCTTCCATTGGAAGCTGTCGGGAATGGTCAACATTCCCGTCGGCAGCTACGCCAAGGCCGATCTGGTCAATATGGGCTTCAACCGCTGGGCCGCGGACGTCACCGGCGCGATGACTTATCTGAACACCACGAACGGTCTCGAGCTGTCGCTCGCGCCGGGCATCACGTTCAACGGCGAGAACCCCGATACGCGCTACAAGACCGGCACCGAATTCCATGTCGAGGGTGCGGCCATGAAGCACTTCTCGAAATCCTTCGCCTTGGGGGTCACCGGCTATCATTACCGACAGATCACCGGCGACAGCGGCGCGGGCGCGGTTCTGGGTTCCTTCAAGGGGCGCGTCTCCGCGATCGGTCCGAACCTGACCTACAATTTCCAGATCGGGAAAGTTCCGGTCCTGACGTCGTTCCGGTTCCTGCATGAATTCGACGCCAAGAACCGACTCGCCGGCAACGCAGCGATCTTCACGCTGACCGTTCCCCTGGGCGGATCCGGTTCGAAGCCGCATGGACCGAGCTGAGGCCGTTCGGCCGGCGGGATAGTCCGGATCTGCTCGAAGACCTCGGCGAGAAGAGGGTTCGGGGGCAGATGGGACGCGTGCTGAAGGGCAAGATCGCGGGCGGTCTTGCTTATGGCAGCCTGATGGCCGACATCGATCGGCGGACCGCAGGATCGATGAAGGCGACCGAGGACGGCTTTTACGGGCGCGTGATGAAGGATCGGATGCGGGACCTGCAGGCCGAGAAGGACGCGCTCGGGGCGGAGGCGGGCGGCGGGACCGGGGCCGAGCTCGACGTG
>JAIXTP010000013.1 GCA_027483895.1 Hyphomicrobiales bacterium | reverse complement strand
TCGATGGTGCAGAACGGATAATTCGCCGCCTGCGCCGCCGCCGTCTGGGTGAGCGCGTTGAAGAGGGTCGACTTGCCGACGTTCGGCAGGCCGACGATGCCGCATTTGAAGCCCATGGGTGGTACCGCCTTCGGTCGAAATCTCGGGTCCGCCTATGGAGGCGAACGGTTGAAAAGGCAAGAAGAGGAGGCGCCCTACTTCTCGCCGAGTCGCTTCACCTCGCCCCAGCCCCGCCCTTCCATGGCGAGGTGGACCTTGTTCTGATAGCCGGCGTCGTCGCCCTCGGCGAGGAACTCGGCATGGTCGGCGCAGGCGCGGCAGAGGTCGTCGACCCAATCGCGCTCGCTTTTGCCGAAATCGTTCAGCACATAGGCGTGGACGAGTTCCTTCGCGCCGGGATGGCCGATGCCGAGCCGCACGCGGCGATAGTCGTTGCCGCAGAGCGCCGTGATCGAGCGCAGGCCGTTGTGTCCCGCATTGCCGCCCCCGAGCTTCACCCGCATCTTGGCGGGCGGAAGATCGAGTTCGTCATGGAAGACGACGACGTCCGCGAGCGCGATCTTGAAGAAGCGCATCGCCTCCCCCACCGCGCGGCCGGACTCGTTCATATAGGTTTCGGGCTTCAAAAGGATCGCGCGCTCGCCGCCGATCGTCGCTTCGGTCGCCTCGCCCTGGAAGCGCCGCCGCCATGGAGCCGCGCGATGGACTCGCGCGATCTCGTCCACGGCCATGAAGCCGATATTGTGCCGGTTGCCCGAATAGCGCGAACCGGGATTTCCGAGGCCCACGAAGAGCAGCATGGCAGGGTCCGCCCGATAAGGAACGAGCGGGCCCGGGCCCGCTCGCATGGTCGTCTCGAAGTCGAGGCCGGAGCCTTACTTCTTGGCCGGAGCGGCCGGGGCGGCTTCGGCGGCGGCCGGAGCGGCGTCCTCGTCCTTCATGCCCGACGGCGGGACGATCGTGACGACGGTGAAGTCGTCCTTGTCCACCGGCTTGCAGCCTTCCGGCAGCTTGATCGCGGAGATGTGGATCGAGTGGTTGATTTCGATGCCCTTGAGGTCGACTTCGAGCGCCTCGGGGATCGCTTCGGCCGGAACCAGCATCTCGACGGCGTGCAGGACGATGTTGACCGTGCCGCCGCGCTTCACGCCCGGCGAGGCGTCCTGGTTGATCACGTGCACCGGCACTTCGACCTTGATCTTCTGGCCTTCCTTGAGGCGCAGGAAGTCGACGTGGAGCGGGAAGTCCTTGACCGGGTCCATCTGGTAGTCGCGCGGGATCGCGCGCACTTTGGTGCCGTCCACGTCGATCTCGAACAGCGTGGTCAGGAAGTGACCGGCGTAGATCAGCTTGTGAGCGGTCTTGTAGTCGAGCGTGATCGGCATGGGGGCTTCGCCGCCACCGTAGATCACGGCGGGGATGTTGCCCTGACGGCGGAGTTCGCGGGCGGCCCCCTTGCCGCTCGTCGCGCGCGCCGTCGCCTTGAGATTCTTCATGGCCATCGGTCGGTTCCTTTGAAAGACGAAGGCCGCCGAAGCGGCCCTTTGACGAGCGCCCGAGCCTCCAAGGGTGTCAGACGGGCGCGGGCGTGCGTATAGCCGAGAACGGCGCGGGAGGCAAACCTCCCGCCCTCGCGCCGGCGGCCGGGATCAGTCGAACAGGCTCGACACGCTCTGCTCGAGCGCCGTGCGGCCGATGGCTTCGCCCATCAGCTGCGCGACCGAGACGACGCGGATGTTGCGCGCCACCTTCACGGCCTCGGTCGGCATGATCGTGTCGGTGATCACGAGTTCCTTGAGCTTCGAGGAGGCGATGCGCGCGACCGCGCCGCCCGAAAGCACGCCGTGCGTGATGTAGGCGGAGACGTCCTTGGCCCCCTTGGCCAGCAGCGCCTCGGCCGCGTTGCAGAGCGTGCCGCCCGAGTCGACGATGTCGTCGACGAGGATGCAGGAGCGGCCGGACACGTCGCCGATGATGTTCATCACTTCGCTCTCGCCCGGGCGCTCGCGGCGCTTGTCGACGATGGCGAGCGGCGCATCGATGCGCTTGGCGAGCGCGCGGGCGCGCACCACGCCGCCGACGTCCGGCGAGACGACCATGACGTTGCCGAGTTCGAGCCGGTCCTTGATGTCGCGCGCCATCAGCGGCGCGGAGAACAGGTTGTCGGTCGGAATGTCGAAGAAGCCCTGGATCTGGCCCGCGTGAAGATCGAGCGTCAGGACGCGGTCGGCGCCCGCATGCGTGATCAGGTTGGCGACGAGCTTGGCCGAGATCGGCGTGCGGCCGGAGGCGCGGCGGTCCTGACGAGCATAACCGAAATAGGGCAGCACGGCCGTGATGCGGCGCGCCGAGGAGCGGCGCAGCGCGTCGATGATGATCAAGAGTTCCATCAGATGGTCGTTCGCGGGGAACGACGTGGACTGGATCACGAAGACGTCCTGACCGCGGACGTTCTCCTGAATTTCGACGAAGACCTCCATGTCCGCGAAGCGCCGGACCTGACACTTGGTCAACGGCATTTCGAGATAGGTCGCGACGGCCTCGGCCAGCGCACGGTTGGAATTACCGGCGACGAGCTTGATCGCAGCTTTCATGGACGGCCTCTCGCGAGCGGTCGGCGGTCGGGCGACGGCTCGACCGTTCGGAACACTGCGAGGCTCTTAGCAGCCTTCACCCGACCGTCACAATATCGGGAAAGGCCGGAATCACATCAAAGAACGGGCAATTCCGGCCGTTCCGGGAATTACGGCATCAACTGGCCGCCGTTCACCTCGACGATCTGGCCGATCACGTAGCCGGAGAGCGCATCGGAGGCGAGATAGAGGAAGGCGCCGACGCATTCCTCGGACGTGCCCAGCCGGCCCATCGGGATCGTGCTCTTGGCGAAGTCGAGATGCTGCTCGGTCGACCAGCGATCATGGAAGGGCGTGGCGATGGTGCCGGGCGCGACGCCGTTCACGCGGATCCGGTCGGGCCAGAGATGCTTGGCCATGCCGCGCGTGAAGGTCGAGACGAAGCCTTTCGACGCGGCATAGAGTTCCGCACCGCCGCCGCCGCCGTTGCGCGCCGCGATCGAGGTCACGTTGATGATGTTGCCGCCGCCCTGCGCCTTCATGATCGGCTGGACGGCCTGACAGAAGGCGAGAAGCGACCACACGTTCAGGTTCATCACACGGTCGTAATGCTCCGGCGTGATTTCCGAGAGCTTCACGCGGCCCAGCATGCCGCCGGCATTGTTGACCAGCACGTCGATGCGGCCGAAACGCTTCATCGTCGTCTCGACGATCTTCGCGGGAACCGAACGGTCGATCACGTCGCCCTTCACGAGATCGGCTTCGCCGCCCTTCGCGCGGATCGCGTCCACAACGGCCTTCACCTCGGCCTCGCTCGCATTGTAGTGCACCATCACCTTGGCGCCGTTCGCGGCGAAGCCCTTGGCGACTTCAGCGCCGATGCCGGTGGAACCGCCGGTCACGAGCACGACCTTGTTCTTGAGATCTTCGATCATCGTCATCCTCCCTTGCCGAGCCTCGCGCGGGCCGGTCATTCGTTCAATCGTTTTAGAGCGTCACGTGCGGATCGACATGCGCGTTTTCCGCATCAGTGCCCGTCGAAGGCCATCAGGGTCCGGACGGGGACGCCGAGGCCGCGGAGCCTGTCGGCTCCGCCGAGATCCGGCAGGTCGATCACGAAGCAGGCCGCGACAACTTCGGCACCGATGCGCTGCAGGAGCTGCACGGCCGCGGAAGCGGTTCCGCCGGTCGCGATCAGGTCGTCCACGAGAATGACGCGTTGGCCCGGGCTGACCGCGTCCTCATGCATTTCCATCTCGTCGAGCCCGTATTCGAGCGAATAGGCGATCGACACGACGGTATGCGGAAGCTTCCCCTTCTTTCGGATCGGCACGAAGCCCGCGGACAATTGGTGCGCCACCGCGCCGCCGAGAATGAACCCGCGGGCCTCGACGCCCGCCACCTTGTCGATCTTGGTGCCCGCGAAGGGCTGCACGAGCTCGTCCACCGCACGGCGGAAAGCGCGCGCGTCGCCGAGCAGCGTGGTGATGTCGCGGAACAGGATCCCCGGTTTCGGATAATCCGGGATGGTACGCACGGCCGCGGAGAGATCGTCGCGAAGCATCGGGCTCATGGGGTCATCACTGATGGTCGGGAAGCGGTCCGAGGCGCATCATAACCGCAGTGCCGAAGCCTTCCACCCCGGAGGATCCGATGACGGACATTCGACCAGACGCCCCGTCCCCGAACATGCGGATCGTCGACATCGACGTGCCGTTCGGCCGACTGGTGCTCTTCTTCGTCAAGGCGGGGCTCGCTCTGGTCCCTGCCCTGTTCCTCATCTGGGCGGTTTTCGCCCTGGTCGCCTTCGTCTTCGGCGGCCTGTTCGGGATCGGCTTCATGGAGCACGGCCGCATGATGCGCTGGTGATCAGCCGAGCACCCGGCCGGCCACTGCGTCGAGCTTGGCGAGAAGCTTCGGATCGCGCGCCGAGGGCGCCGTCATGACCGCGTGGTCGAGAGCGCGATGCGAGCCCGCCGGGCATTCTTCGCGCTCGGCCGGAAAATCCGCCGCGAGGCGGGCGACGATGCGGCGGGCCTTTCCGATATTGCCGTGCATCACCTCGATCACGCTCGCTACGTCCACCGCGTCATGGCCCGGGTGCCAGCAGTCGAAATCGGTGACCATGGCGAGGGTGCAATAGGTGATCTCCGCCTCGCGGGCGAGCTTGGCTTCGGGCATCGCCGTCATGCCGATCACGTCGTAGCCGAGCGACTTGTAGGTGAGGCTCTCGGCGCGGCTCGAGAATTGCGGCCCCTCCATGCAGACATAGGTCCCGCCTTGAACGACAGGGATGCCTTCCGCCTGCGCCGCCGCCGCGACGCGGGCGACGAGCTGCGGCCCGACGGGATGCGCCATCGAGACATGCGCGACGCAGCCCGTGCCGAAGAAGCTCGACGGGCGCCCGTGCGTGCGGTCGACGAATTGGTCGACGAGCACGAAACTGCCGGGCGGCAGATCCTCTCGGAAGCTGCCGCAGGCGGACAAGGAGACGATGTCGGTCACGCCCGCGCGCTTGAGCGCGTCGATATTGGCCCGGGCATCGATCTCGGACGGCGGGATACGGTGGCCGCGGCCGTGGCGCGGCAGAAAGACGATCTGGGTGGAGCCGATACGTCCCCGGCGAAGCGCGTCCGACGGCTCGCCCCAGGGCGAAGCGACGGCCTCCTCGCGGACGTCCTGCAATCCGGGCAGGTCATAGACGCCCGAGCCGCCGATGATGCCGAGAACCGCCTTGGTCATGGAATGCTCCTTCGCAACGAGGACGGAGGCTAGACCGGAGCGGGAGCGTCTTCCAGCCCGGAGTCAGGGCTTCGCGCGTCGCGCGGCCGCATTAGACCCGGGCCCGAGCCGCGTGTGAGGGAGCCCCCCTGGATCCCGGCTCTCCGCTTCGCTGCGGTCGGGATGACACGAGGACGTCGGTGACCCGTCATTGCGAGCGGAGCGAAGCAATCCAAGGCCTGGACCGGCCGGGCGCTCCCCGAAACGAAAAAAGGCCCCGGTGTCCCGGGGCCTTCGATATCTTCGCCGTGAGGCGCGGGCTCAGTGAGCCGCGGCGCTTTCGACGCGCGACCAGATCTTCTTCTTGGTGAAGTAGAGCAGGCCGGCGAACAGGAGCAGGAAGGACAGGACCTTGAAGCCCAGCGCCTTGCGGGCCTCCATGTGGGGCTCGGCGGCCCACATCAGGAAAGCGGCGACGTCCTTCGCGTACTGGCGCGCGGTCTCGGGCGCCTGAGGGCGGCCGTCGGCCGTCTTGGGATACTCGACCGCGCCGTCGGAGAGCGGGTTGGGCATCGAGATGATGTGGCCCGGGAAGTACTTGTTGTAGTACTTGCCGGCCGGCACTTCGACGCCCGCGGGCGCATCCTCGTAGCCGGTCAGCAGCGCGACGAGATAGTCGACGCCCTGCTGCTGGAACGTGGTCGCCATGTCGAACACGAACCACGGGAAACCGCGCTCGTAGGTGCGGGCCTTCGCGATCACCGACAGGTCGGGCGGATAGGCGCCGCCGTTGGCGGCCGCCGCGGCCTGCTTGTTCGGGAACGGCGCCGGGAAGCGATCGGCCGCGCGGCCGGGACGCTCGAACATGTCGCCCGCATCGTTCGGGCCGTCCTTGATCTGATAGGTCTCGGCGAGCGCCTTGACCTGACCCGCCGTAAAGCCCGGGCCGCCTTCCTGCGAGAGATTGCGGAAAGAGACGAGGCCCATCGAGTGGCAGGCCGCGCAGACCTCCTTGTAGACCTTGAAGCCGCGCTGCAGCTGGGTCTTGTCGAAGCGGCCGAACGGACCGTTGAACGTCCAGTCGTTCTGCGGCGGCACGGGCGTCTCGCCGGCGGCGAACGCCGGAGCGGCGAAGGCCAGACCGGCGGCGACGGCGAGGGTGCGGAGCATAGCGAGTTTCATCTTCATAGTCCCCGATTGGCCCCGATCAGCCCTTGGTGTTCGGCTCGGCCGCCGCCGAAGCGCCGACCGCTGCCGCCGAACCCTGCCGCCCGAGCACCGACTCCGCGATGGAGGCCGGCAGCTTGGAGGGCTTCTCCACGAAGCCGAGGATGAAGAGGATCGCGAAATAGCCGAAATAGTAGGCCGTGCAGATCCGCGAAGCGATGACGTAGAGCCCGTCCGCCGGCTTCGCGCCGAGCCAGCCGAGGATCACGGCGTTGACGGCGAAGAGCCAGAAGAAAAAGCGGAACATCGGACGGTAGCTGCCCGAACGGACCTTCGACGTGTCGAGCCAGGGCAGGAAGGCGAGCACCGCGATCGAGCCGAACATGGCGAGCACGCCCATCAGCTTGTCCGGGATCGCGCGCAGGATCGCGTAGAACGGCAGGAAGTACCATTCCGGCACGATGTGCGCGGGCGTCACGGCCGGGTTGGCCTCGATATAGTTGTCCGCGTGGCCGAGGAAGTTCGGCGTGTAGAACACGAACCAGCAGTACAGCATGATGAAGACGACGAGCGCGAGCGCGTCCTTCACGGTGAAGTACGGGTGGAAGGGCAGCGTGTCCTTGTCCGTCTTCTTCTCGATGCCGGCCGGGTTGTTGGAGCCCGGAACGTGCAGCGCCCAGATGTGCAGGACGACGACGCCCGCGATCATGAAGGGCAGCAGGTAATGCAGCGAGAAGAAGCGGTTCAGCGTCGGGTTGTCGACCGAGTAGCCGCCCCACAGGAAGGTCACGATGGTCTCGCCCACGACCGGGAAGGCCGAGAAGAGGTTCGTGATGACGGTGGCGCCCCAGTAGGACATCTGACCCCAGGGCAGCACGTAGCCCATGAACGCCGTCGCCATCATCAGCAGGAAGATGATGACGCCGAGGATCCAGAGGATCTCGCGCGGCGCCTTGTAGGAGCCGTAATACATGCCGCGGAAGATGTGCACGTAGACGGCGACGAAGAACATCGAAGCGCCGTTCGCATGCAGATAGCGGATCAGCCAGCCGTAGTTCACGTCGCGCATGATGTGCTCGACGGAGCCGAAGGCCATGGTCGCATGAGGCGTGTAGTGCATCGCCAGCGTGATGCCGGTCACGATCTGCGCGACGAGCATGAAGGCGAGGATGCCGCCGAAGGTCCACAGATAGTTCAGGTTCCGCGGGTTCGGGAACACGACGAACGAGGAGTGGATCAACCCGACAATCGGCAGCCGGCTTTCGAACCAGCGCCCGACGGCGGTCTTGGGAACGTAGGTGGAATGTCCGGCCATGGTATGGTTCCGCGGTGTCCTGAACGCTCGACGAGGCTCTCGCCTCAGCCGATCCGGATCTTGGTGTCGGAGACGAATTCGTAGGGCGGCAGCGGCAGGTTCGTCGGCGCGGGCCCCTGACGGATGCGGCCCGACGTGTCGAACACCGAGCCGTGGCACGGGCAGAACCAGCCCTTGTAGGCGCCCTCGTTGCCGAGCGGCACGCAGCCCAGATGGGTGCAGTTGCCGTAGACGACCAGCCACTGATCCTTGCCGGCCTTGACGCGCTTGGCGTCGGCCTCCGGATCGCGGAGCGACGCGACGTCGACCGACTGCGCGTCCTTGATCTCCTGCGCCGAGCGATGGCGCACGAAGATGAGCTTGCCGCGCCAGAAGAGCTTCAGGATCTGACCTTCGGCGACCGGGGTCAGATCGACGTCGACCGGGGCGCCCGCGGCCACGGTGGCCGCGTCGGGGGCCATCTGGCTTACGAACGGCCACACGGCCGAGGCGATGCCGACGGCGCCGACGGCGCCGGTCGCGATGAAGAGGAAGTCCCGCCGTGTGGGTTCGGCAGCCGTTGTCGCCACGTCCGTGATCCTCGCGTCCTGCGCCCGGACGCCGCTGCGCGCCGGGCGGAGTTTTTGAACGGATGCGTCGCTCGCGGATCGCTATGAACGCCACGCAGACGGGGCGCACAATGCGACCGGGAGTCGCCGCGCGGCGGCTGTTTCGCACGGGCTTGCGGCCTTGTCCATAGTTCGGAATGCGGATAGGGCCCCGTTCCGCCCGCCTTTTCCACGCGTTCGGGAACAAGGGACTTCGATGCGGATCGCGCTCTATCAACCCGACATCCCGCAGAACGCGGGGACCATCCTACGGACCTGCGCCTGTCTGGGCGTGGAGGCGCACATCATCGAACCGGCCGGATTCCCCGTGTCCGACCGCGCCTTCCGCCGCGCCGGAATGGACTATCTCGATGCCGTGGAGATCGTCCGGCACGTCTCTTGGGCGCGTTTCGACGCGTGGCGGAAGGACGCGGGCCTTCGACTCGTGCTCGCGACCACCCGCGGCTCCCTTCCCTATCCCGCCTTCGCCTTCTCGATCGACGACGTGATCCTGATGGGCCGCGAGTCGGCGGGCGTTCCCGACGCCGTGCACGACGCGGCCGACGCCCGGATCGCCGTTCCGATGCGCCCGGGACTGCGTTCCCTGAACGTCGCAGTGGCGGCTTCGCTGATTCTGGGCGAGGCTCTGCGCCAAACGGACGGCTTTCCGCCCTCCGCGTCCGGAGAATTCTCGTGACCGACTCCATGCTCGAAGATCGCAAGCAGCGCGCATCCGCCTGGTTCGCGGAGCTGCGCGACTCCATCTGCCGCGAATTCGAACGTCTCGAGGACGAGGCCGAGGGGCCGTTCTTTCCGGAGGCCCCGGGCGCCGGGCGCTTCGTCCGCAAGCCGTGGCAACGGACCGACCATTCGGGCGCGCCCGGCGGCGGCGGCACCATGGCCCTGATGCACGGCCGCGTCTTCGAGAAGGTGGGCGTGCACGTCTCCGCCGTCTTCGGCGAGTTCGCGCCGGAGTTCCGCGGCCAGATCCCCGGCTCCGCCGAGGACCCGCGCTTCTTCGCGACCGGCGTGTCGCTGATCGCTCATCCGTGGAACCCCCACGTGCCTACGGTCCACATGAACACGCGCTTCGTCGTCACGACCAAGGCCTGGTTCGGGGGCGGGGCGGACCTCACGCCTGTGCTGAACCGGCGCCGTACGCAGGACGACCGCGACTCGGTCGACTTCCACGCCGCGATGCGCGCGCCCTGCGACGCCCATGCGGCCATCGCGCCCTATGAGAAGTACAAGGCGTGGTGTGACGAGTACTTCTTCCTCAAGCACCGCAACGAGCCGCGCGGCATCGGCGGGATCTTCTACGACTATCAGGACAGCGGCGATTGGGAGGCCGACTTTGCCTTCACCCGCGCCGTCGGCGAAGCGTTCCGCGGCATCTATCCGGAGATCGTCCGGCGGAACATGTCGACGCCATGGACCGAGGCCGACCGCGAGGAGCAGCAGATCCGCCGCGGCCGGTACGTCGAGTACAATCTCCTCTACGATCGCGGCACGATCTTCGGCCTGAAAACCGGCGGCAATGTGGAAAGCATCCTGTCGAGCATGCCGCCGACCGTACGCTGGCCGTAAGAGCGAAGCTCACCGGGGTTCGAGCGTTTTCCGCCTCATGTCGGGCCGAAGGCGATGAACGCTGCAATATCGACCCTCTCTTCGTTCTCGTCGTCGTCGCCGAATGCGTCGTCCGGCCGCTTCGACCAGACGAGATCGTAGACGCGCTCGAAAGGCTCGCCATTCAGCGGATCGTCGGTCTCCGCGTCTCCGCCAAGGAAGACGCGGCCGCCGTCATCGCGGATCCGGTACATGAGGGGTTCGGGCGGGTTCAGCGTCACGACCTCGCTCACGAGCCGCCCCCTTTCGAATTCGAACATCCGGTCCCGCTCATAGGAGCTTCCGAACCCGGCATGCACATAGCTCACGAGACGCCCTTCCACGCAGCGGAACGCGTCCGTGACCCACGTCGCCGGAATCGCCTCCCCGGCCCATGGAAAGGCCGTCCGGAGATCCGCCTGCACGATGGTCTCGCCCTGAACGAGGCTTCCGACCAAGTCGACGAGCGTCAGCATCCCGTCGCGTATTTCCCAAGTGCCGACATAACCCCTCCAAAGCGCGGTGCTCGAGGCGGCGAATACCGGCCTCCGGCCCCGCCGCAGCCGCCGCAGATAGCCCTCGAGGGGCCGTCCCATGAGGCGAAGGCGCTTGCCGCGGTGCAGAAGAATTTCGGGAATCTGAGCGGTCAAAACAAATGCCTTTCTGACGGAAAATCACTCTGAAAATACTAGCATTTCTCCCCCTCCGAGACAAGGAAAAGTGCCCCTTTCAAAACCATAAAGCATAAATTTATTAAGTAGTTATGACATTTTTTACCGAGCGGCTGAAAGCCGTGAAACGGGGCGTCCGACCCCCTCTCATTTCACACCGCCGTTCGCCTCCGCGTCCGCAACCGGCTATCCTTTCTCCATGAACTCCGACTCTCCCGCGCCATCCCTCGACGCGCTGACCGCCTCGGCCGGCGCGGCGGGCGGGAAGGGCCCGCCGCCCGTGCATCTGTGGAACCCGCCTTTCTGCGGGGACATCGACATGCGCATCGCGGCGGACGGGACGTGGTTCTACGCGGGAACTCCGATCGGTCGGCCGGCCCTCGTGCGCCTGTTCTCGACGATCCTGCGCAAGGACCCCGACCGTTACGTGCTGGTCACCCCGGTCGAGCGGGTCGGCATCACCGTGGAAGACGCGCCCTTCCTCGCGGTCGAGATGAACGTGCAGGGGGAAGGCGCGGAAAGGACTCTCGAATTCCGCACCAATGTGGACGACCGCGTGAGTGTCGACGCCGATCATCCCATGCGTTTCGAGAAGGAGGCGACCGGCGGCCTCAGGCCCTATCTGCGGGTGCGTGGCGATCTCTGGGCACGCGTGACGCGGCCCGTCTTCTATGATCTCGTCGCGCTGGGCGAAGAACGGGAAACCGGGGGAAAGCTCATGTTCGGCGTGGCCTCCGGCGGGGCGTTCTTTCCGATGATCGAGGCGGCGGATCTTGCAGATCTCTGAAACGCCCTCCCCGGCGCGATCGCGGATCCTGTTCGCGGACGAACTCGTCGCCCGCGCGCTCGGAACCCTGAGCACAGAAGCGCCCGTCGACGTGTTCGAGCCGGACCGGTTTCCCGAACACGGCGACCACGACCATGCGCCGATGCTCGCCCCGACGGACGGCCGGCGCCATCGGCGCGCCGCGGTGCTGGTTCCCGTGGTCGACAGGCACGAAGGCGCAACGGTGCTCTTGACCCGGCGTTCGGCCCAGTTGCGCGACCATTCGGGGCAGATCGCCTTTCCCGGCGGCAAGATCGACCCGTCCGATACGGACGCGGTGGCGACCGCCCTGCGGGAGGCGGAGGAGGAGATCGGGCTGTCGCGCCGTTTCGTCCGTCCGCTCGGCTATCTCGATCCCTATCTGTCCTCGACCGGCTTCCGCATCCTACCCGTTCTGGGGATGGTGACGCCCGGCTTCGACCTGGCCATCGACCCGGCCGAAGTCGACATCGCCTTCGAGGTGCCGCTCGGCTTCCTGATGGATCCGGAGAACCACCAGCGCCATTCGCGGGAATGGCAGGGCATGACGCGGCATTATCTCGCGATGCCCTTCGGCGAACATTATATCTGGGGGGTCACCGCGGGCATCCTGCGGAACCTCTACGAGAAGCTCTATCTGCGATGATCCGCTCCCTGATCGAAGAGATCGCCCTGTTCCTGCTGCCCTTCGCGGCCTTCGCGCTCTGGCTGATCTTCCGGCGCAAGGCACCGCACGATCTCGCGCATTGGGACGGTCGAGGCGCGATCCTCACACTCATCGGGCTGCTGCTCGTGGCCGCCGCGCTGGCCTGGACGGGGTTCACCGCCGAGCGGGAAAGCGGATCCTATGTCCCCGCTCATACCGAAAACGGCAAACTGGTGCCGGGGGGCTTCAAGTGACCGGGATCCCGGACCGCCTGCCGGACGCGCTCGGGCGCGACGCCGCGCTTCGGCGCGTGCTCGCCGCGGTCGAGCGCGACGGGGACCGCGCGATGCTGGTCGGCGGCAGCGTGCGCAACGCCCTTCTCGGCCGGGCCGCGAGCGACATCGACATCGCCACCACCGCGCTGCCCGAGACCGTTCTCGAACGGGCGCGCGATGCGGGGCTCAAGGCGGTGCCGACCGGCATCGAGCACGGCACCGTCACCATCGTCGCAGACGGCCGGCCCTTCGAGATCACGACGCTGCGCGAGGACATCGAGACGGACGGGCGCCGGGCCGTGGTCCGTTTCGGCCGCGACTTTTCGCATGACGCGCGGCGGCGGGACTTCACCATCAACGCGCTTTATGCGGATGCCGACGGCCGTATCCACGATTTCGTCGGCGGATTGCCGGATCTCGCGGCCCGCCGCCTCCGCTTCATCGGCGATCCCGTGCAACGGATCCGCGAGGATTATCTCCGCATCCTGCGTTTCTTCCGCTTCCATTCCGAATATGCGGAAGGATCGCTCGACCCCGAGGGCTTCGCCGCTTGCGTCCGCGAACGCGGCGGGCTGGATCAGCTCTCGCGCGAGCGCGTGCGGGCGGAGTTGCTGAAGCTCTTGATGACGCGGCGGGCCGCCGAAACGCTCTCCGAGATGGACGAAGCGGGCCTTCTGGCGCTCGTCGTCGGGCGCCCCTGCGCGGTGTCCGACCTCGCGGCCCTTCTCCGCATCTCGCCGCAAGCGGATGCCGGGACTCGTCTTTTCGCGCTGCTCGCACCGGCGCCGGGCGAGGCCGACGCCCTCCGCGACCGGCTGCGGCTGTCCAACGAGGAGACCGCGCGTCTGGAAGCCACGGCCCGGGCCGCGGCCGAGATCGAAGGCGGCGCTTCGGGGCGCGCGCTGCGGGGCGTCGCCTATCGACACGGGCGCGAGGCCGCCTTCGCGGCAACCCTCGTCGGCGCCGCGCGTCGGCGTGAGACGGAGGCGCCGCAGGATGCCGAGGCGCTGATCGCGAGCGCGCCGGCGACGTCGCCGTTCTCGGGTGCCGTCATGCTCGCGCTGGGGCTTGCCGCAGGGCCGCTGATGGGCCGCGCGATCGCCGAGGCCGAGGCCGAATGGATCGCGCGCGACTTCCCCGGGGACGCCGCGGCGATCTCCGACATCGCACGAAGGGCGGCGGCCAAGCTTCTGGCCTGATTCGACTCTTTCCGGCCGCACGGGTAACCTTTCCACAGGCATCCATAGCGGATCTCGGCCCTGATGAGTTCGACCCTGTCCCGTCCCGGCGACGTCGCCCGGAGGCTTGCGGAACGTCGCGATCGCGCGGCGCGCGGTCGCACGCAGGATCATGCCGCGGCCGATCAATGGCGTCGCGACACGTTCACGCTTCCGCGCGATGAAGCCCGCGAAAAGGCCCGGGAAATGCTCCATCGCTTCCCGAAGGCGGCCTACATGACCGAAATCGAATGGTGGCGCGAACTCGACGACGGACGGATCGAGTTCACCATGCGGCGGCTTCCCAGCGCGGATTGAGCGCGCGGACCTCGCCTTTCTTTCGCCCCGGCCCGCTCCGAACCTTGTCGATGACGCCCTTGCGGCCGATGATCAGCGACGGGGCCCTCCGACGAGGGCCGGAGCCGATGGTGACCCGATGAACGTGACCTCCGCCCCCCCGGCCGGCAACGCCGATCTCGAAGACGGCATCGTCGAGCAGGCCGAAGCCGCCGTGGAGCGCGTCGGGCGCGCCCGCGACCGCATCGGCGCGGTGATCTTCGGGCAGACCGAGGTCGTCGAGAACGCGCTGGTCACGATCCTGTCGGGCGGTCACGGACTGCTCGTCGGCGTGCCGGGTCTCGCCAAGACGAAGCTCGTCGAGACCCTCGCCAAGGTGCTGGGCCTCGACGAACGCCGCGTGCAGTTCACGCCCGACCTGATGCCGTCCGACATTCTCGGCTCGGAAGTGCTGGAGGAGAGCGCCGACCGGCGCCGCGCCTTCCGCTTCATCAAGGGGCCGATCTTCACGCAATTGCTGATGGCGGACGAGATCAACCGCGCGAGCCCGCGCACCCAGTCCGCCCTTCTTCAGGCGATGCAGGAGCGGCACGTCACGGTCGCGGGCGAGACCCACGAACTGCCCCGCCCCTTCCATGTGCTGGCGACGCAGAATCCGGTCGAGCAGGAAGGCACCTATCCTCTGCCCGAAGCCCAGCTCGACCGCTTTCTTCTGCAGATCGACGTCGGCTATCCCGATGCGGCGACCGAACGGCGCATCCTGTTGGAGACGACGACCGACGCGCAGGCCGAAGCCGAACGCGCCATGACCGCCGACGATCTTCTCGCGATCCAGCGGCTCGTCCGCCGTCTGCCGGTCGGCGACAGCGTGGTGAGCGCCATTCTCGACATCGTGCGCGCCGCCCGCCCGGGCGAAGGCCCTGCCGACGTCGCCGGGCATCTCTCCTGGGGCCCCGGCCCTCGCGCCGGTCAGGCCCTGATGCTGGCGGTCCGCGCCCGCGCGCTGCTGCAGGGACGGCTCGCGCCGTCGCTCGACGACGTGGCGGCCCTCGCCGAGCCTGTCCTGAAACACCGCATGGCGCTGACCTTCGCCGCGCGGGCGGAAGGCGAGACGCTGGCCGGTCTGATCGGCCGGCTGAAATCAAGGATCGGCTGATGGCCGTCCCGCGCGTCCGCGTCCTCGACGACACGGAACGACGCATCGGGCCCGAGCGCACGAGCGGAGCCCTCGATCTCGCACGCCGCCTTCCCCGCCTCGCCATGGAAGCCCGCCGGATCGCGACCGCGGTGGCGCACGGCATCCACGGCCGACGACGCCCCGGCGCGGGCGAAAGCTTCTGGCAGTTCCGCCCCTTCATGCCCGGCGAACCCGCGCACCGGATCGACTGGCGGCGCTCGGGCCGCGACGAACATCTCTTCGTGCGCGAGCGCGAATGGGAGGCGGCGCACAGCATCCGGATCTGGATCGACCGCTCGCCCTCGATGGCCTTCGCCTCCTCGCTCGCGGCGGCACCCAAGCTCGACCGCGCGGTCGTGCTCGGGCTCGCCCTCGCCGATCTGCTCGTGCGCGGCGGCGAACGCGTCGGGCTGCTCGGGTCGGGTCCGACAATGGCCTCGCGCACCGTCGTCGAACGGCTGGCCGAAGCCCTGGCCATGGACGCGGCCGGGGCCGCAGCCGAACTCCCGGAGGCCCTCCCCCTCCCCGCCCTATCGGAAGCGGTGCTGCTGACCGACGGTCTCAGCCCCGCCGCCGAGATCGCCGCCGCCGTCGAGGGCCTCGCCGCCCGAGGCGCGCGCGGGCATCTCGTGCGCATCGTGGACCCGGTGGAAGAGACCTTCCCCTTCGAGGGACAGGCGGAATTGCTGGGCACCGAAGGTTCGGCCCGGATGGAGGTCGGCGATGCGGGCGCGTTCCGCGCCGCCTATCGCATGCGGATGGAGGCCCACGGCGCGGCATTGGCGGACGCCTGCAGACGGCGCGGCTGGTCGCTTCTCGTGCACAGGACGGATAGGCCGGCCTCCGAGGCGCTGCTCGCCTTGGCATCCCGCGTCGCCCGCGCCCGCGGAGGGCCGGCGTGATGTTCGGCTTGCCGCTGGCCTTCGCCTCGCCCCTCGTTCTCGCCGCGATCGCGGCGCTGCCCGCATTATGGTGGCTGCTGCGCGTCACCCCGCCGCGTCCGCGCGTGATCCCCTTCCCGCCCTTGCGCCTGATCCTCGACCTGCTGCCCGAGCAGGAGAAGCCCGCACGGACCCCGTGGTGGCTTTTGCTGCTGCGCGTCCTGATCGCGGCCTGCGTGATCCTCGCGGCGGCAGGACCGGTCTGGAATCCGCGCCGGGTCGATGCCGCGGCCGGCCGTACGCCCCTCGTGCTTCTGGTCGACAACGGCTGGGCTTCGGCCCCCGACTGGGAAGACCGCCGTGCGGTTCTGGAACGGTTGCTGCGCGAGGCGGGCACCGCAGCCCGGCCCGTCGTTCTGCTCGCGACGGGAGATCGGACGCCCGCGGCCGTGCCGACGGATGCGGGCACGGCCCTCGACCGCCTGCGCGCTCTCGCGCCCGTGCCCCACACCCCGGCGCGCCTGCCCGCCCTGACGGCGGCGGCCGACTTCCTCGCCAAGAACGAAACCGCCGATCTCGTCTGGGTGTCGGATGCGACGAGCGTCGGAGAGGAAGCCGTTCCGGAGGTGCTGCGGACGGCTCTCGGCCGGCGCACGGCCGCGGTGATCACCGATTCCGAGCCGGTTCTGGCGCTCGCGGGGGTCGAGAACGGCACGGCCGGCGTCGCCGTCCGCCTGATACGGACGGGCGAGGGTTCGTCCGCCGGACGCCTGCGGGCGCTCGACTTCAAGGGCCGGCTGCTCGCGGAGACGGACTTCGTGCTTTCGGGCGCGGAAGGCCGCGTGAATGTCGCGCTCCCCCTCGAACTACGTAACGAGATCGCCCGCTTCGACGTGCTCGGCCTCCGCTCCGCCGGGGCGACGGCCCTGCTCGACGAGACGCATCGTCGGCGCCGCGTCGGCATCGTCTCGGGCGTGACGACGGACGTGTCGCAGCCGCTTCTTTCGCCCGTCTATTACGTCCGGCGTGCGCTCGAACCCTTCGCCGAGGTCCGCGTCCCCCGCGAGGGGACGATCGAGTCGATCGGCGGCCTTCTCGACGAAAAGGCCACGGTTCTGGTGCTCGCCGATGTCGGCGCTCTGCCCGACGACATGCGGCGGCGCGTCGAAGGCTTCGTGAACGAAGGCGGCGTGCTGCTGCGCTTCGCGGGCCCGCGCCTTGCCGCGGGCGGCGACGATCTCGTCCCCGTGAAGCTCCGCCGCGGCGGCCGGTCGCTCGGCGGCGCGCTCGCTTGGGAAACGCCACGGGCCTTGGGCCCCTTCGACGAGACGAGCCCGTTCCACGGAATCGATCGGCCCAAGGACGTGGCCGTCGGCCGGCAGCTTCTAGCCGAGCCGGAGCCCGATCTCGCCCGCAAGACCTGGGCCTCGCTGGCGGACGGAACGCCGATCGTGACCGCCGAGAAGCGCGGCGCGGGTCTCGTGATCCTCGTTCACGTCACCGCCGATACGAGCTGGTCGAACCTGCCGCTGTCGGGCCTCTTCGTGGACATGCTCAAGCGCATCGTCGCGCTCGCGGGCTCCGCCGCGACGCAAGCTCCGGATCCCGCGGCCGGGGGGCGCACGACGGCCCCCTTCCTCACGCTCGACGGTTACGGCTCACCGGGACTGCCGCCCCCGACGGCGCGGCCGATCGCGCCCGGTCCGGCGCTCGTCGCCTCCCGCGATCACCCGCCGGGCTGGTACGGCGACCGCGACGCGCCGACGGCCGTGAACGTTCTCGCGCCCGACGCGGTGCTTCGGCGGCTCGATTTCGCGCCGCTCGGCGCACGCATCGAGCCTTTGAAGCAGGACCCGCCGGTGGATCTCCGGCCGTGGCTGCTGACCGCCGCAGCCGTGCTCTTCGCGCTCGATACGCTGATCGCCGCGGCGCTGGCAGGCGGGCTCCGGATGCCGCTTCGTGCAAAAGCGGCGGCCGTGCTGATCGTCCTTTTCGCCGCCGGGCTTTACGTCCTCCCGGCCTCGGCGCAGTCGCAGCCGCGGGAAGATCGCCCGCCGATCGGGCTTAAGGAGCGCGACGCGGCCTCCGCCACGCGCTTCGCCTATGTCCTGACGGGTGACGCCGCCGTCGACGAGACGAGCCGCGCGGGGCTCGCAGGACTCAATGCCTATCTCGCCGCACGCACGTCGCTCGAACCCGGCGAGCCGGCGGGGGTCGATCCCGCGCGGGACGATCTGGCGCTTTATCCGATCATCTATTGGCCCATGGTGGCGGGTCGCGAGCCGCCCGGGGTCGCGGCCGTCCGGGCCGTCGACGCCTTCATGAAGAACGGCGGCACGGTGATCTTCGACACGCGCGATGCCGGCACGGCGCTCGGCGGGGGATCGATCACGCCCGAAACCCGCCTGCTCAGGCGCATTCTCGCGGGCATGGCGGTGCCGGATCTCGAACCCGTCCCGCCGGACCACGTCGTCACCAAGGCCTTCTATCTGATCGAGACCTTCCCCGGCCGCTTCGCGGAGGGGAAGACCTATATCGAGGCGCTGCCCCGCGGCGAGGGCCCCGATGCCGAGCGGCCCGCCCGCGCGGGCGACGGCGTTTCGCCGATCATCATCACCTCCAACGATTGGGCTTCCGCCTGGGCGATCGGAACGCGGGGCGAACCCCTCAATCCCGTCGTGCAGCAGATGCAGCGGCAGCGGGAAATGTCCCTGCGCGCCGGCGTGAACATCGCGATGTATGCGCTGACCGGCAATTACAAGGCCGATCAGGTGCACGTCCCCGCCCTCCTCGAACGGTTGGGGCAATAGGCCGTGCCGAAGCTCGATTGGACGCCGCTCGTTCCCTGGTCCGTCCTGATCGCCGTCGCGGCGGTCTGCATCCTCGCTCTCGTCTTCGCCTTTCTCGCCCGCCGCCGCGGGGCGGTTCTGCGCGCAGCGGCCTTCGTCGCGCTGCTCGCGGCCTTGGCGAACCCCTCCTTCGTCAACGAGGAGCGCGACCGGCTGAAGGATGTCGTCGCGCTCGTCGTCGACCGTTCCGGCTCGCAGAAGCTCGCGGATCGCGAAGCGAAGACGCAGACCGTCCGGGCGGAGATCGAACGCCGGATCGCCTCCATCCCTTCGCTCGAACTCCGGATCATCGAGGCGAGCGATGCGGGAGACGAGGGCACGACACTCTTCGCAGCTCTCGAACGCGGGCTTTCGGACGTTCCTCCCGAGCGGATCGCCGGCGCATTGATGATCACCGACGGTCAGGTCCACGACATCCCCGGCTCGGCCGCGGCGCTCGGCTTCCGGGCGCCCGTCCACGCGCTCATCACCGGCCTGCCGAACGAACGCGACCGCCGGATCGAACTCGTCGACGCGCCGCGCTTCGGCATCGTCGGCAAGGAGCAGGCGGTGAGGCTGCGCGTGCGGGAAACGGGCGGCGACGGCAGCCCCGTCCGCCTGACCGCCGCGCTCGACGGCCGGCCCATCGCCGAGCGGCGCGTGCGCCCGGGCGAGACCGTCCGGATCCCGGTGCCCGTCGAGCACGGCGGCCCGAACGTCGTCGAACTGGCCGTTGATGCGGCGGCGGGCGAACTCACCGAGGTGAACAACAAGGCCGTCGTCACCATCGAAGGCGTGCGCGACAAGCTGAAGGTGCTGCTGGTCTCGGGCCGCCCGCATTCGGGCGAGCGCGCCTGGCGCAACATGCTGAAATCGGACGCGGCGGTCGATCTCGTCCATTTCACCATTCTGCGCCCGCCGGAGAAGCAGGACGGAACGCCGATCAACGAACTCTCGCTGATCGCATTCCCGACGCGCGAGCTGTTCGAGACGAAGATCAAGGATTTCGACCTGATCATCTTCGATCGCTACGCGAACCAGTCGATCCTGCCCTCGGTCTATTTCACGAACATCGTGCGCTATCTGCGCGAGGGCGGCGCCGTGCTCGTGGCGGCCGGACCGGAATTCAGGAACCGCACGGGCCTCGCGGGCACGCCGCTCGCCGCCGTGCTGCCGGCCGAGCCCGACGGAACCGTGGTCGAAGACCCGTTCCTCACGCGTCTGACCGACTTGGGACGGCGGCATCCCGTCACCCGCGGGCTTCCCGGCAGCGAGAGCGATCCGCCGCAATGGGGCGAATGGATGCGTCAGATCCCCGCCACGGTGAAGGCGGGCATGCCCGTTCTCTCGGGCGCGGAGAACAAGCCGCTGCTCGTGCTCTCACGCGAGGGCAAAGGGCGCGTGGCCTTGCTGCTGTCCGACCATGTCTGGCTTTGGGCGCGCGAATATCGCGGCGGCGGCCCCCATCTCGATCTGCTTCGGCGCACCGGCCATTGGCTGATGAAGGAGCCGGATCTCGAAGAGGAGGCGCTTCGGGCCAAGGCCGTCGGCGGCCGCCTCGTGATCGAGCGGCAGACCATGGCGGACGGTGCGAAGCCGGTCACCGTCACCATGCCGTCCGGCCGCGAGCGCGCGGCTGACCTCGCGGCCGCCGGGCCGGGGCTCTGGCGGGCGGAGATCGAGACGGACGAGACGGGCCTCCACCGCATCCGCGACGGAGAGCTCACCGCATTCGCCGGGATCGGGCCGACCAACCCGCGCGAATATCGCGAGGTCGTCTCCACGACCGATCTTCTCGCGCCGCTGGCGGAAGCGACCGGAGGTTCCGTCCGCCGGATCGCACGCAGCGCGGAAGAGGCACCCCGGATCCCGACCATCCTCACGCTGCGCAACACCGTGCGTTACGGCGGCACGGACCATATCGGTCTGCGCGACAACGAATCCTATGCCGTGCGCGGCGTGGGCGTCTGGTCGGTCTTTCTCGGCGTCACGGGGCTCGCCTTGCTGATGGCGAGCCTGCTTCTCGCCTGGCTCGGCGAAGCGGGCTTCAGACGGCGGGCGCGGGGCTGAGCATGCCGCCTGCCTCGGCGGGCAGATCGCCCATGAGGTCGAGCATCAGGAACCGTGCGGGATCCACCGGTCCCGGCAGCGAGAAGCGGCCGTCCTGCACTCTCTTGAAGCCGACGCGGGCATAATAGGGCTCGTCACCCACGAGGAAGATCAGCGTATGCCCCTGCTCCTTCGCCGAGGAGATGGAGCGTTCGAGCAGCCGCATGCCGATCCCGCGGCTCATGAAGGCCGGGTCGACGGTGAGCGGGCCGAGCAGCAGCGCCGGACGCCCGCCCGCGAGAATGGGGCTCAGCCGGATCGAGCCGACGATGAGCGTGCCGACCAGCGCGGTGAAGGACAGGCCGGGCGCGGCCGGCACGCCCTCGCGCAGGCGATAGGCCGTGCGTGCGAAGCGGCCGGGGCCGAAGGCGCGTTCGTGGAGCTTGTCCACCGCGGCGGTGTCGGCCGGAAGTTCGGGCCGGATGACGAGAGGAAGATCGGTCATGAGGAAAGCTTTCGGCCGACGAGCGGCGCTTGGGCGGTCGGCGCCCCGAAAGGCGCGGCGGTCAGATGCGGACCGTTCCGTCTCGTCGTCGCAGCAGCATCGGACGCCTGATCTCCTCGAAGCCGGGCGAAGCCCGACGCGGGTTCGCGTCTAACATGCGTCGACCGCATCGTCCATGCTCGGTCGCGCCGCGCCGTCCCGGGCGGCGCCCGATACCATCACGGAGAAAAGCGCCCCTCATCCCGTCTCGAAGGATGCTCCGGGACGCTTGACGCCGGACGGAGGCGAGGCGAGAGGTGGAGCGATGTTCAGGCTCGCTCATATCTCCGATCCCCATCTCGGCCCGCTCCCCCAGATCCGCCTCCGCGAACTGACGGGCAAGCGCCTGACGGGCTACGCCAATTGGCGCCGCGGGCGGAACCGCACGCATGACATGGCCATCCTCGACATGATCGTGGAGGACATGCTGGCGCAGGCTCCCGATCACGTCGCCTGCACCGGCGACCTCGTGAATATCGGCCTGCATGCGGAATTTCCGGAAGCGCGGCGCTTCATGGAAAGGCTGGGCACGCCGGATCGGGCGAGCTTCGTGCCGGGCAATCACGACGCCTATGTGAAGACCGCGCTCGCCGACATCGAACGCTTCCTCTCGCCTTGGATGACGTCCGAAAACGGTCGTTTCGAGGGTTTTCCCTTCGTGCGGATGGTCGGTCCCGTCGCGCTGGTCGGCCTGTCGTCGGGGGTTCCCACCGCGCCCTTCCTCGCCTCCGGCACGCTCGGCCGGGAGCAGCGCGCGAAGCTCCGGGACGTCCTGCGCTTCCTCGGCGGGCAGGGCCTCGCCCGGGTGATTCTGATCCACCATCCCCCGCATCGCAGCGGCGCCAAGACCGGCCGGGGACTGACCGATGCCGCGGCTCTCGAAGACATCCTCGCCGAGACCGGCGCGGAGCTGCTGCTCCACGGCCACAATCACACGATCTCCGCGACCCATGTGAACGGCCCCGGCGGCCGTCGCATTCCGGTCGTCGGCGCGCCCTCGGCCTCCGCCTGCGGCGGCACGCTGACCCACCGCGCGGGCTACCATCTCTTCTCGATCGACATGACCGAGACCGGAATCGAGATTTCGGGGCTGACGCGCGGCCTCGGGCCGGACGGCACGATCGGCGAGATCGGTCCGATCCCGCTCTGACGCTCAGTTGCCGAAGGAGCGCAACACGGGCCCGAGCTTGCCGGACACCCACCACGCATAGAGGAAGACGCTGCCGGCACCGGCCACGATCCCGCTCATGAAGGCGATGGCCTGATCCGCCGGCGCGGGCGCGGCTCCCGCCGCGGGCGAAGCCGCGGGTTCATCGTGGAAGGCATCCTTCGTCTCATGCGTCTGCGGCGCCGGCCGCTCGGAGGCGCGCCGCGGTCCCGCCACGCGGACGATCTCGTCGCCCACGGCCTTTTCGCGCTCGACGATGCGACGGGCGAGATATTCGGTGACCGTCAGCGCCATCAGATTGACGCCCTCGGTCTCGCCGACGAGCATCCGCCCGCGCCGCGTGTCCTGAATGAAGCGGTAGACCTTCCGGTCGCGGCCCATCTCCACGAAGGAGACCATGTCCACATAGAGCCGCGGGCGATCGCCGGGGACGATGCCCTGATCGAAGAGGTCGGCATCCGGAGGCAGTTCGGCGAAGACCGGCTTGAGCAGCTCGTGGAGCATCTGAAGCCGCGCGATTTCCGCCCCGCGCAGTTCGGCGATGACGCGCGAACGCTCCGCGTCCTCGATCCGCGCACGCAGGATCGAGCCGTGCAGGTCCGGCCCCCTCGGAGGAGGGGCTCGGAATCCCCGTTCCGAACCGGCGCGCATGTCCTGGGGCGTCATTCCGTTATGGTAAATTGCGGGTAGCGCCGGAGAAAGCTTTGCCGGGGAACGTGGTTAAGCCCCCCTTACCGCATCGGACGGTCAGGCCCTCGGCGCGGGATCGTGCGGCTCCACGTCGCTGTCGTCGAGAATGCGGACGGCCGCCCCGTCGAGATCCTCGTATTGGCCGCTCCTGAGCGACCAGAGGAAGGCCGCGAGACCGAGAAGACCGAGGCCGAGCGCGATCGGCACCAGATACAGAAGAACCGTCATGCTCCGAGCCTCGCCTGAACCGCGGGCGCCGAGGCCCGCGCCGTTTCCGCCGTAGAACGCGCGGGCGAGGCGGAACGATCCGGTCGCGCCCGCAGCGCATTCAGCGTCACGATCACCGAAGACCCCGACATCGCCGCGGCCGCGATGAGCGGCGTCACATGGCCCGCCATCGCCAGCGGAACGGCGATCATGTTGTAGACCACGGCGATCCCGAGATTCTGGCGCATGATCGACAGCGCCCGCCGCGCGATGGAGGCCGCCGCGGCCACCGGGGCGAGCCTCTCCCCCATGAAGAGCGCATCGGCCGAGGCCTGCGCCACATGCGCGGCCGTCACGGGCGAGATCGAGGCCCAGGCCGCGGCGAGCGCCGGCGCATCATTGAGGCCGTCGCCCGCCATCAGCACCTTGCGGCCCTCGGCCTTGAGCGCTTCGAGCACGGCGATCTTGTCGGCGGGCTTGCAGCGGGCGCGCCATTCGGCAATGCCTGAGGCGGCCGCCGCGGCGGCGACCGGCCCCTCGCGGTCGCCCGACAGGATCATCATCCGGAACCCGGCCTTGCGGAGCGTTTCGACGACCTCGCGGGCGTCGGGGCGGAGCGCCTGGCGCAGCGCGAAGACTTCGCCGCGATCGCCCATGCGGAAGGCGATGGCGGTGGCTTCCGGATCCGCCGCGAGGATTTCGGCCGCTTCGTCCTCGAGGCTGCAGAAGACCGGGCTGCCGAGGCGCGCCTCGACGCCGTCGATCGTCGCGACGACCCCCTCCCCCGCCCGCTCCTCGACGCCGGCATAAGGCACGGCGCCGCGCGCCTCCGCGGCCAGCGCCACGGCCAGCGGGTGGCGGCTCGACAGCGCCAGCCGTGCGGCGACGCCGAGCAGTTCCGGGTCGTGCCGCTCGCGATCCGCGATCCGCGGTTCGGGCAGCGTGAGCGTGCCGGTCTTGTCGAACACGACCATGTCGCAGGCGGCGATACGCTCGACGGCTTCCGGGGACTGCAGAAGCACGCCCGCCTTGAACAGCGATCCCGCCGCGACGACCTGCGTCGCAGGAACGGCGAGCGCCAGCGCGCAGGGGCAGGTGATGATGAGCACCGCGATCGCGATCACCAGCGCGTCATGCAGCGTCGCTCCGGCGACGAGCCAGCCGATGCAGGTGAGCAGAGCGGTGACGTGGACGACGGGCGAGTAGATCCGTGCCGCGCGATCGGCGAGCCGCAGATAGCGGGAGCGCGCCTCGGCCGCATCGGCGACGAGACGGTTCACCTCGGCGATCAGCGAGGAGTCGGCGGGCGCGGTCGCCCGAACGGTCAGGGCGCCGGAGACGTTGAGCGTCCCCGCATAGACCTGCGCCCCCGCCCGGACGGGCTCGCGCGCGGTCTCGCCGGTGACGAGGCTCGCATCGATCTCCGACGTGCCTTCGATCACGACGCCGTCCACCGCCACGCGGTCGCCGGGACGCACGAGAACGTCGTCGCCGGGGCGGACGGCCCGGACGGGCACTTCGCGCGCGCCCTCGGGGCCGAGCAGCACCGCCGTCTCGCCGCGCATGGCCATCAGATTGTCCGCGACCGCACGCGTGCGCCGCCGCATCGACTGGTCGAGCACCCGCCCGAGCAGCAGGAAGAACAGCAGCATCACCGCCGAGTCGAAATAGGCGTGATGCGCCGAGTGGATCGTCTCATAGAGCGAAAGACCGAGCGCGAGGGTGACGCCGAGCGAGATCGGCACGTCCATCGTCATCGACCGGTTCCGCAGCGCGCGCAGCGCGTTCGCGAAGAACGGCCGGCCCGCATAGGCCGCCGACGGCAGCGCGATCAGCGCCGACAGCCAGTGGAAGAGATCGCGCGTCTCGTCGCCGATATCCGTGACGTTGCCGGACCAGACCGAGACCGACAGCAGCATGATGTTCATGGCCGCGAAGCCCGCCACGGCCAGCCGGCGCAGCAGATCGCGGGACTCCGCCGCCTCGATCTCTTCCTGCCGCGACGGGCGGAAGGGATGCGCCTTGTAGCCCAGCCGTGCGAGCCGGGCGACGGCGGCCGAGGGATCGAACCCGTCCTCGCCCCAGATCAGCGTCAGCCGATGATGCGTGTAGTTCACGCGCGCCGAGGCGAGGCCCGGCAACGGCGCGAGACCGCGCTCGATGTCGCCGATGCAGGCGGCGCAGGTGATGCCCTCGACGGCGAGATCGAGGCGATGCTCGCCGGAGGGGGCGGTCTCGACGAAGGCCGAGAGGTCGATCGCGGGGGACACGTGCGACCCTTTCAGGTGTCAGTTGAGAATGACGCGGCTCTTGGAAAGGAACAGGCGCTCGCCGGAACGGTCGAACCGGATCACGAGATCCCACGCCCCCGGGTCGAGATCCTTCAGCACGGCCTGATAGCGGCCGTCGGGGTCCCTCAACAGGGCGGCGCTGCGATCCTCGCGGCGGTCGGCCGGGCGGGCCAGCACGACATTGCCGTCGAGCCCCGTCACGCCGAGTCCCGCTTTGTCCTTCACGTCGATCCGCACGAGCACGCCGTCGGCGCCGCGGCTCAGCGCTGCGTCGACCTTCCAGCCCCGCTCGTCCTGCGCCCGCGCCGCGGCCAATTGCCCGTTGAAGGCGAGGCCTTCCCTATAGGCGCTGTCGGTCTCGACGCCGCCGAAGGTCCCCGTCGCGAGCCTCAGCATCACGAAGTTCACGGTGAACACGACGCCGAAAAAGGCGACGAGCATGGCCAGGACCTTGCGGCCGGTCAGCGGACGCCCGCCCGCTTCGTTCATGTCGGTCGAACTCATTGTCCGCTCCCGGGTCCCTTGAAGAAGTCCTCGACGGTCGCCTGCGCGCCCGTGGCGATGTCGGTCAGTCGGAAGGACAGCGGCACCGAAGGTTCGGTGATGCCCTTCGGTACGGTGACGAGCACGCGCAATTCGCGCGTCCGGTCCGGGCCGACTTCGGCCAGCACGCTGCGTTCGCCCGAAACGGTCGTTCCGACCGCCTCGATATGCGTGCCCTGCGGCAGGCCGACGAGCTCGAGCCGATAGACGCGCTCTTCCAGCGTCTTGTTGATCAGCCGCACCGTATACGCGTTCCGAAGCGAGCCGTCCGCGAGCTTCACGAACAGCGGATTGCGGTCGTGCAGGGCGCTCACGCCGAGGCTCGCGCGGCCGAGAAGGCTCACGAGCATCAAGGCGCCGATCCCGACGATGAGCGCCGCATAGAGCACGGTGCGCGGCCGCACGATGCGGTAGACGGGCTCCTGCCGTTCCTCGCGCCGCTTGGCATTGGCGTCGGTGTCGTAGCCGATCAGGCCCGTCGGCCGGCCGACCTTCGCCATCACGTTGTCGCAGGCGTCGATGCAGAGGCCGCATTGGATGCAGCCCAATTGCGCGCCGTGGCGGATGTCGACGCCCGTGGGGCAGACATTGACGCACTGATTGCAGTCGACGCAATCGCCGACGATCTCGCCCGAAGACCTCGCCTGCTCCGCCTTCTTCACCGACATCCGCGGTTCGCCGCGGTCGTAGCGGTACATGACGTTGAGCGCGTGCTCGTCCGTCAGCGCCGCCTGAATGCGCGGCCACGGACACATATAGAGGCACACCTGCTCGCGCATGAAGCCCGCGAGCGTATAGGTGGTGAAGGTCAGGATGCCGATCCAGACATAGGCGACGACGGGCGCCTGGAAGGTGGCGAGATCGCGCACCAGCGTCGGAGCGTCGGAGAAGTAGAGCACCCAGGCGCCGCCGGTCCACCAGGCGATCATCAGCCAGACGGAATGCTTGAGGACCTTCTCGGCGATGCGTTCGAGATCCCACGGCTCGCGGGATTTCTTCATCCGCTCGCGGCGATCGCCCTCGATCATCCGCTCGACGGCATAGAACAGATCCGTCCAGACGGTCTGCGGGCAGAGATAGCCGCACCAGACCCGGCCCGCGAGCGCGTTCATCAGGAACAGCGTCAGCGCGGCCAGCACGAGCAGGCCCGTCAGGTAATAGAATTCCTGCGGCCAGATCTCGATGAAGAAGAAGTAGAAGCGGCGCGCGGGAAAATCGATCAACACCGCCTGATCGGGCGCGTTCGGGCCGCGATACCAGCGCACGAAAGGCAGGAAGTAATAGATGCCGAGCGTGACGCAGAGCACCGTCCATTTGATGGAGCGGAACACGCCCGAGACGGCCTGAGGGTACACCTCGCGCCGCTTCGCATAGAGCGGGACTTCGTCTTCGGGCTCTTCGAGTCGTTCTGCAGCACTCATGACGGAGCTTGCCCTTTCGGGGGAACGGGGGATTGCTCTCTTGGAAACCGCCCCGCGGCCGAAACCGCGGGGCGACGGTTCTTCGGGCTCAGCGGCCGCCGCCGAGCGTATGCACGTAGACGGTCAGCGCGTTGATCGTCGCGGCGTCGAGGCGACCGCTCCAGCCGGGCATCACGCCGCCGCGGCCGTTGGTAAGCGTCTCGACGATGGTCGCGTGATCGCCGCCGTAGAGCCAGATGTCGGCGGCGAGGTTGGGGGCGCCGACCTCGATCATGCCCTTGCCCGCGTCGCCGTGACAGGCCGCGCAGTTCTCGGCGAACAGCTTCTCGCCCTTCTTCAGATCGAAATTGCCGTCGACCTTGCGGCCCGCGAGCTTCTGCACGTAAGCGGCGACATGCGGGATGTCGGCCTTCGGGAGGAGTCCGTCGCGCCCGAAGGCGGGCATGTTGCCCTGCCGGGACTCGGCGTTCTCGTTCCGGATGCCGTGCGTGATGGTCTGCTTGATGTCGGCGAGCGTGCCGCCCCACAGCCAGTTGTCGTCGTTCAGGTTCGGGTAGGACCGCGCACCCTGCGCGCCCTGGCCGTGGCAAGGAGCGCAATTGGTGCCGAAGGCCGCCTTGCCGAGCGCGCGGGCGACGCCGAGCAGCTTCGGATCGGCGACGATCTTGGCGGGCTCCGCGGAGGCGAGCTGGATCATGCTCTCGCCGCGGATCGCTTTGAGGCCTTCCATGTCCTGCTCGATCACGTCGCGCGAGGCGTAACCGAGAAGACCCTTGGTGAAGGTCGTGGCGAGCGGGATCGCCGGATAGGCGATCACGTAGCCGATGCCCCAGACGATCGTGATGTAGAACAGATACAGCCACCAGGCGGGCAGCGGATTGTTCAGTTCCTTGATGCCGTCCCAGACGTGACCGGTCGTGCTCTTTCCGGTCACCTTGTCGACGGTGTCGTGTTCGGCGGCCATGGATCAGTCCCTTTCCAGAGGCACGCGGGCGGCTTGTTCGAAGCGGTCCCGGTTCGAAGGTTTCAGGGCATAGACCAGCACCGTGCCGAACAGGGTCACGAAGCCGATCAGGCCCCAGGTCTGCGCGAAGGACGCAAGCGTTTCGTAGGTCGACATGGGGGAGCTCCGTTACCGGACGTTGGCCTTGCGGTCGTACGTCTTGAAGTCGACAAGCGTGCCGAGCATCTGCAGATAGGCGATGAGCGCATCCATCTCGGTGACCCGGGCGGGGTTGCCGTCGAAGTCGCGAGCGATCGCCTTCGGATAGCGCTTGACCAGCTCGGCCGCGCCGGGATCGTCCACCGTCGCCTGCGCGACGATGTCGGTCTCGACCTTGGCGATCATCTCGTCGCTGTAGGGAACGCCGAGAAGCGCCTGCACCTTCAGGTCCTGCGCGATGTGCTTCACGTCCAGCTCGCGCTCCGCGAGGAACGGATAGCCGGGCATGATCGAGCCGGGCACCACCGAGCGCGGGTTCACGAGATGGGCGCGCTGCCATTCGTCCGAATACTTGCCGCCGACGCGGGCGAGATCCGGGCCCGTGCGCTTCGAACCCCACTGGAACGGGCGGTCGTACATGCTCTCGGCCGCCAGCGAGTAGTGGCCGTAGCGCTCGACCTCGTCACGCAGCGGACGGACCATCTGCGAGTGGCAATTGTAGCAGCCCTCGCGGACGTAGATGTTGCGTCCCGCCATCTCGAGAGGGGTGTAGGGCCGGACGCCCTCCACCTTCTCGATGGTGCTCTTCAGGTAGAAGAGCGGGACGATCTCGACGAGGCCGCCGATGGCGACCACGAGGAGAATGCCGACAAGAAGGATCAACGAGTTCTTCTCGAAGACCTGGTGCTTGGCCCATGCGGACATCGGAGAACTCCCCCCTTATTCGGCCGGAACCATCTGGGGACGAGCGGCGGCGCTCTCGGCGAGCTCCGACGAACGGATCGTCATCCAGAGGTTGTAGGCCATGATCAGAGCGCCGGTCAGGAACAGCAGTCCGCCGAGCGTACGGATGGCGTAGTAGCCGTGCATGGCTTCGGTCGTCTCGATGAACGAGTATTCGAGGAAGCCGAGCGCGGTGTAGGCACGCCACATGAGGCCCTGCATGATGCCCGCGACCCACATCGCCGAGATGTACAGGACGATGCCGATGGTCGAGATCCAGAAGTGCCAGTTGACGAGCTTGAGCGAGTAGAGCCGCGAGCGGTTCCACAGCCACGGCACTAGGCAGTAGATCGCCCCGAAGGAGACGTAGCCGACCCAGCCGAGCGCACCGGAATGCACGTGGCCGATCGTCCAGTCCGTGTAGTGGCTGAGCGAGTTCACCGCCTTGATCGACATCAGCGGACCTTCGAAGGTCGACATGCCGTAGAAGGCGACCGACACGACCATCATGCGCAGCACGGGGTCGGTGCGGAGCTTGTCCCACGCGCCTTCGAGCGTCATCAGGCCGTTGATCATGCCGCCCCAGGACGGCATCCACAGGATGATCGAGAAGACCATGCCCAGCGTCTGCGCCCAGTCGGGCAGCGCCGTGTAGTGCAGGTGGTGCGGACCGGCCCAGATGTAGAGGAAGATCAGCGCCCAGAAGTGCACGATCGACAGCCGGTACGAATAGACCGGACGATCGGCCCGTTTGGGCACGAAGTAGTACATGATGGCCAGGAAGCCCGCGGTCAGGAAGAAGCCCACCGCGTTGTGGCCGTACCACCACTGCACCATCGCGTCCTGCACGCCCGACCACACGATGTAGGACTTGGGCGAGTAGATCGAGACCGGGATCGTCGCGTTGTTGCCCAGATGCAGCATCGCGATCGTGACGATGAAGGCGAGGTAGAACCAGTTCGCCACGTAGATGTGGGGTTCCCTGCGCTTCCACAGCGTCGTGAGGAAGACGAGCAGATAGACGACCCACACCACGGTCAGCCAGAGGTCGGCATACCATTCGGGCTCTGCGTATTCCTTGCCCTGCGTGATGCCGAGCAGATAGCCCGTGCCCGCGATGACGATGAAGAAGTTGTAGCCGAGGATCACGAACCACGGCGCGATCGAGCCCGCGAGGCGCGCGTGGCAGGTGCGCTGCACGACGTAGAAGGACGTAGCGAGAAGCACGTTGCCGCCGAAGGCGAAGATCACCGCGGACGTGTGCAGCGGACGCATCCGGCCGAAATTGATCCATTGCAGATCGAAGTTCAGCGCGGGCCAGGTCAACTGCGCGGCGATGACGACACCGATCAGGAAGCCCGCGATGCCCCACACCATGGCGGCGATCGTGGCGAACTTCACCGGCCCCATGTTGTAGTTCGGCTTGCCGTCGATCTCCTGCGCGACGGGCGCAGCCGGACGCGCATGATACCGGCTGAAGATCGCGAAGACGCCCGCGATGCTGCCGAGGAAGAAGAGGAAGGCGTGGAACCCGTATTCGGGCGTCCAGGCGTTCGCCGTGATGATGATGGAGAGAACGGCGAGCGCGGCCAATGCGGCCGCGGTGCCTCCTTCTCCGAATGTGAGCGTCTTGCCGACGCCGGCAGCGTTCGCCATGTCGCCTCTCCGAGTTATGTCCCGTTGCGCGGGATTCGAGCCCGCGCTCGGGCCGAAAATACCGACGAAAGGTCTCGACCGAACTCCGGTCGATTCCCGTAGGGGACATTGCGTATCGGGCCGGCGCGGACGTTGATCAGAGTCAAGGAAGAGCGTCTTTTCGGTCGGTTTCTCGTCTTTTCCGTTCCGACAACCGAAGCGTGCGCTCCGGCGTTGAGCATCGGACGCGATCGCGAGGCCGGAGTGGACGACAGGGTCGATGAGGGGAAGCTAGCGGAGCGCCCGCCGTCCGGCGCCGCGGACCACGGCGCCGCCCTGCCCGCGCCGTCGTTCATCCGCGACGTGCGCGCCTTGCTCGCGGACGCCGCAACGGGTCCCGACCGGCGCAAACTGCTGATGCTCGCCTTCGGCATCGTCGCGGTGCTCGTGCTCAACATGGCCGGGCAGGTGGCGCTGAACACGTGGAACGGCGCCTTCTTCGACTCCCTTGAGGCCCGCGATCTCGCCCGCTTCCTTCCGCTGTTCGGCCTGTTCTTCGTGATCGTCGGGCTTCTCCTGGTCGCGGTCGTCGCCCAGACCTGGTTTCAGGAGCTCTTCAAGATCCGGTTCCGGGCGGGCCTGAGCCGCGCCCTGATGGACCGATGGCTTTCGCCGGGGCGGGCCTACCGCCTGCCCTTCATGGGCGAGCAGGGTTCGGCGCCGGATCAGCGGATGCAGGAGGACACGCGGCTTTGCTCCGAACTCACGACGGAGCTCAGCGTCGGCATCCTGCAATCGGCGATGCTGCTGCTCACCTTCGTCGCGGTGTTATGGCAGCTGTCGCCCGATCTGAGATTCCGCGTGTTCGGGGCGGGCGTGGTGATCCCCGCCTATATGGTCTGGATCGCGATCGGCTATGCGGGGATCGGCTCCGGTCTCACTTGGCTCGTGGGGCGAAGGCTCATTCCGCTGAATACTGCGCGTTATGCCCGCGAGGCCGATCTCCGCTTCGCGCTGGTGCGGGTCAACGAGAATGCGGAAGGCGTCGCGCTCTACGGCGGCGAACCCGACGAGCGACGCAGCCTCGATCTCGTGCTGGAAACGGTGCTGCGCGCGACCCGCAAGGTGTCGGCGGCGCTCTCGCAGCTCACATGGATCACGTCGGGCTACGGCTGGGTCGCGATGGTGGTGCCGATCATCGCCGCGGCTCCGGCCTTCTTCTTGGGCAGCATGAGCTTCGGCGAATTGATGATGGTGGTCGGCGCCTTCCACCAGGTGCAGACCTCGCTGCGCTGGTTCGTCGACAATTTTCCCCGCATCGCCGACTGGCGCTCGGCCGTCTACCGCGTCTCGATGTTCCGCGACGCCTTGGCCGCCGTCGACGAGGACACGACCGCGGACCGCATCGCGCTGGAACCGCATCCCGAGGGGCTTCTCGCCTTCGAGCATGTCGCGATCGCGCTGATCGACGGCAGCATCGTCGTCGAGGAAGCGAATGCCGAGATCCGGACGGGCGAACGGGTTCTGCTCGAAGGGCCGTCGGGCTCGGGGAAAAGCACCATCTTCCGCGTCGTCGCGGGCCTTTGGCCCTGGGGATCCGGGCGCGTCCTTCTGCCCCCGGCGGACCGGCAGATGTTCATGCCGCAGCGGCCCTATCTGCCTTTGGGGAGCCTGCGCGCGGCGATCTGCTACCCCGCTGCGCCCGACGCCTTTCCGCCGGAGGCGGTCGAAGCGGCCCTCGGCCGCGTGGGGCTCGGAGAATTCATGGAATCCCTCGATCGCGACGAGCGTTGGGACAAGTCGCTGTCGCTGGGCCAACAGCAGCGGATCGCCTTCGCCCGCCTCCTGCTGCATCGCCCCGACTGGGTCTTCATGGACGAGGCGACCTCGGCACTCGACGACGACAATCAGACCGCGATGCTCAAGCTCTTCGACGAGGACCTGAACGCGGCGACGGTCCTGTCCATCGCGCATCGGTCGGGCTTGGAGACCTTCCACACCCGGACGATCCGCCTCGTGAAGACGAGCACGGGATCGAAGATGTTCGGCCCCGTCCGCCGGCACGGAAGCAGGGACGCCGGCTGGAAGAGGCTCTTCAGGAGACCTTGAAGCTCAGGAACCATCCGAAACGGCCGCACATTGTCCTTTCGGGCGAGGCGGGAGAACCGACATGCTGAGATGGGCCCTCATCTTTTTCGTGATTTCGATCGTCGCCGGCGCGCTCGGCTTCACCGGTCTGTCCGCGACGACCGGACGGATCGCGAAGATCCTTTTCTTCATCGCGCTGGCGCTGTTCCTGATCTTCCTGATCATGGCGCTCGTCGCGGGAGAGGCGCTGTTCTGATCGCGCCTCCGCATTCCCGCGTGAACGGAATTCACATCGGAATTCCACCATCCCTGCTCCCCGGCGCGAATGCGTCAGCCGGGGACGAGGCCGCGGTGAAGGCCGCGGCCCGAGGCCCGATCAGGACCGGAAGGCGTCGAGGAAGGCCGCCGGGTTCTCGAGCGGCGGGCAATGGCCCGTGGCGGGAAGCTCGATATAGCGCGCGCCGGGGATTTCGGCCGCGATGACGCGCCCGAGCGCGGGCGGCGTCGCCTGATCGAGCTCGCCGCAGATCACTATCGCGGGCACCGCGATCGTCTTCAGCCGCGGCACGAGATCGCAATCGATCAGCATGCTGCAGGCGGCTTGGAACGAGTCCGGGTGAATGGCCATCAGCGCCTTGCGCCGCTCTTCGATGACGCCGGGATTCTTCTCGATATAGGCGGCGTGGAACACGCGGTTGGCCGCGATCTCCGCCACCGAGCCGAGCCCGCCCGCCTTCACCTTCTCCGCCATCACGCGGAAGGCCTGCTTGCCCTGCTCGGGGAAGCCCGCCGCCGCATCGCAGACCACCAGCTTCGACACGCGCGCCGGGCGGTCCAGCGCATAGGCCACCGCCAGAGTGCCGCCGAAGCCGTTGCCGAGCACGAGGGCCGAGCCCTTGATGCCGAACGCGGTCGCCGCCTCCTCGATCCACGCCACATAGGCGTCCATCGAGGCCGGGATCGGCGTCGAGCCGCGGAAGCCCGGCAGGTTGACGATCGTCACCGTGTAGTCGCGCGCGAGTTCGGGCAGCACGGCGTCGAACGCGCCCGCATCGGTCAATAGCGAGTGCAGGATCAGAAGATCGGGCCCCTGCCCCGTCCGGGCTCCGGTGACGACCGCGCCGGTCGAGAGAACGTGCTGCATAGGGGGACTCCTCCGATTCTTCTGCGTTTCTGACGCTTGCGGCTAAGATATCTGTCGACGGTTTCGATGGTCAATGCAGGTGAGGATTTTTCCTGTTTTTCCTTGCGAAGCCTTTTTCACGGCGGTATCGATTCCGCATCGGAGAAATATCAGCTTGCTCGAAATAGACCCGAAACTCCGGCGCGAAACGATCCACGACATGCTGCGTCGCGAGATCCTCTCCTGCGCGCTGCCTCCGGGCGCGACGCTCTATGAAGGGGTGCTCGCGGAACGTTTCGGCGTGAGCAAGAGCCCGATCCGGGACGCCCTTTCCCGCCTGGCCGCCGAGGGGCTCGTCCTGGTCGAACCGCGCAAGGGCTATCGGGTCGCCCCGGTCTCGATCGCGGACGCGGCCGAGCTTTTCGCCTTCCGTTCGATGCTGGAACCCGCCTGCGCGGAGCTGACGGCCGCCCGGGCGTCGGAGGCAGCCCTCGCGGATCTGGACCGGTTCCGGTCCTGCGACGCATGGGGCGGGGAAGCCGGGTTCGTCGCCTACAACCACGCCTTCCACACGGCGGTGCTGGATCTCTGCCCCAACAAGCGGATGGGCGACGTCGCCAAGAATCTGAACGACCAGTTCGACCGGCTCGTTCTCACCGGCCTGCGCGGCGAGACCGACCGCAACACCGACGCGCTCGTCGCCGAACATGCCGCCATCGTGGACGCGCTGCAGGCCCGTGACGGCCGCGCCGCCGGCCGCCTTCTCGCCCGCCATGTCGAGCGTGCGGAGAAAAGGGTCATGAAGGCCCTCTCCAGCACGTCCGTGGTGCCCTAGTCTTCCACCGTTCCGTTCGAGAGCCCCATGAAGATCGACGTCAGCTTCACCGTTCCCGTCCCGCCCGACCGCGCATGGCCGTTGCTGCTCGACGTGCCGCGCATCGCGCCCTGCGTTCCCGGCGCTTCGCTCACCGAGGATCTCGGCGACAACCGCTACAAGGGCAAAGCGACCGTGAAGGTCGGCCCCGTCCAGCTCGCCTTTGCGGGCGAAGCGAGCATCACGGGCATCGACGAGGCGGCGCGCACCGCCCGCGTGGTGGCCAAGGGCGCCGACCAGAAGGGTCGCGGCAGCGCCTCCGCGACCGCGGATTTCGCGCTCGTCGAGGAAGATGGCGGCACGCGCGTGAACGTCGCGACGGAGATCCAGCTCGTCGGCGCCGTCGCGCAATACGGCCGTGCGACCGGGCTCATCAAAGACATCGCGACGCAGATCGTCGATCAGTTCGCGGCCAATCTGCGCGCCGAGATCGCGGCGGAGAACGGCGAGGGCGAAGCGGCCCCCGCCGCCGCGCGCGAACTTTCCGCGATGAAACTGATCGGCGGCGTGATCAAATCGAAATTCAGCCGCAGCGGCGGCAACGACGAAGAGACGAGGTGAACCGATGAAGGCTCCGCCCTTCGCCTATCACGACCCGCGCTCCGTGGCGGAACTCAAGGGTCTGCTCGGCTCGCTCGAGAACCTGCGCATCCTCGCGGGCGGCCAGTCGCTGATGCCCATGCTGAACATGCGCTACGCGATGCCCGACCACGTGATCGACATCAATCGCGTGGACGGTCTCTCCGGCATCGAGAAGACCGCGGACGGCCTGCGCATCGGCGCCATGACGCGCCAGCGCGCGGTCGAACGCGATCCGTTGACGGCGCGCCACGCGCCGGTCTTCGTCGAGGCCCTTCAATGGGTCGGGCACGTGCAGACGCGCAGCCGCGGCACCTTCGGGGGCAGCCTCTGCCATCTCGATCCGTCGTCGGAACAGCCCTGCGTCGCCGCTCTCTATGATGCGGTGCTGCACGTCTCGGGCCCGCGCGGCGACCGCGACGTGTCGATCCATGATTGGGTGCTGGGCTACATGACGCCCGCGCTCGAGCCCGATGAAGCCTTGCTGGCCGTGACGCTGAAGACCTGGGACGGCCCGCACGGCTACGGCTTCGAGGAATTCGCGCGGCGCCACGGCGATTACGCCATCGTCTGCGCGGGCGCCCTGCTTCAGCTCGACGCTTCGGGAAAGATCGCGCGCGCCGCGATCTCGCTCGCAGGCGTCGACGTGATGCCGGTCCGCCTGCGCGAAGCCGAGGCGCTTCTCGTCGGCCGCACGCCGGACGCCGCCACTCTCGCCGAGGCCGCGGCTTGCGCCAAGGCGATCGAATGCATGAGCGATGCGCAGATCAGCGGCGACTACCGCCGCAAGCTGGCCGCGACGCTGACGCGCCGTGCGCTGACCTCGGCCGCCGCCCGCGCGAAGGGCTGACCGCGACAACAGGATCAGGACCCGGACCCGCGCGGTCCGAGGGGGAGAGAACGACATGGACGGGATCGAGGAAAAAAGGCGGATCCGCCTCGTGGTGAACGGCCGCACGGTCGAGCGCGAGGTGTCGACCCGCAAGCATCTGGGCGACTTCCTGCGCGAGGATCTGCGGCTCACGGGGACCCATCTCGCCTGCGAGCACGGCGTCTGCGGCTCCTGCACCGTCATCGCCGACGGCGTGCCGGTCCGCTCCTGCCTGATGCTGGCCGTGCAGGCCGAAGGCATGGTGATCCGCACCGTCGAAGGCCTCGCCGAGCCCGACGGGACGCTGCATCCGATCCAGGAAGCCTTCCACGAGAAGCACGGGCTGCAATGCGGCTTCTGCACCCCGGGAATGCTGACGACGCTGGCGGCCGTGATCGAAGAGAACCCCTCGATCGACGAAGCGGGCATCCGTGACGCGATCTCGGGCAATATCTGCCGCTGCACCGGTTACGAGACCATCGTGGACGCCGCGCTGTCGGCGGCCGCCACGATGCGTCAGGGCGCTTGAGGAGAACGACCATGGGCGTGCGTTATTTCGGAGCCTCGGTCCGCCGACTCGAAGATCCCAAGCTGATCACCGGTCGCGGCACTTACGTCGACGACATCGCGATCCCCGGCATGCTGCATGTCGCCTTCGTGCGCAGCCCGCACGCGCATGCCCGCATCGTCTCGATCGATGCGGAGGCCGCGCGCGGAATGCCGGGCGTCCACGCCGTTCTGACGGCGGAGGATCTCGGCGAGGCCGCGGCGAAGCCGATGATCCTTCCGGTCCCGGCGCCGATCATCAAACAGGCGAAGACCCAGTATCCGCTGGCACGCAGCTCCGTGCATTTCGTCGGCGACACGATCGCGGTCGTGGCGGCAGAGACGCGCGCGCAGGCCGAGGATGCGGCGGCGATGGTGATGGTCGATTTCGACCCCCTGCCCGCCTCCGTCGATCTCGACCGGGCCCTGCAGCCCGGAGCGCCCCTCGCGCACGAGGATTCGCCGGACAATCTGATCGCCACGCTCAAGGGCGGCTTCGGCGATGCGGCCGGGATCTTCGCGAAGGCGCCGCACGTCTTCCGCGAGCGTCTCGAACTGCACCGCGGCGGCTGCCACTCCATGGAATGCCGCGGCGTCGTGGTCCGTCCCGACCCGATGGGCGGCCGCTTCGAGATGTGGAGCTCGACGCAGGTTCCCTACATGGTCCGGCGGTATCTCGCCGAATATCTGGGCCTCGAAGAGAACGGCGTCCGCGTGGTCGCCCCCGACGTGGGCGGCGGCTTCGGCCCCAAGGCCGTCGTCTATGCCGAGGAATACGCGCTCGCTCTGGCCGCGCTTCATCTGAAGCAGCCGCTGAAATGGATCGAGGACCGGCGCGAGCATTTCGTCGCCACCACCCAGCAGCGCGACCAGATCTGGGAATACGAGGTGGCCGCTGATGCGGACGGCCGCATGCTCGGCTTCCGCGGCACCGGCCTGCACGACAACGGCGCCTATATCCCTTACGGCATCGTGCTGCCCGCGACGGGCATGGCGTCCTTCCCCGGCCCCTATGCGCTCGACTGCGTGGACGTCACGATCCATTCGATCTTCACGAACATGGTGCCGAACACGCCGGTGCGCGGCGCGGCCCGCCCCAATACCTGCTTCATCCTCGAACGCGCGGCCGACCTCGTCGCCCGGAACCTGAACATGGATCCGGCCGAAGTGCGCCGCCGCAGCTTCGTGAAGACCGAGCAGATGCCCTACACCACGGGCATGAAGGCGCGCGACGGCTCCGCCGTGGCCTATGACAGCGGCGACTACGGCCGCTGCCTCGACATGGCCTTCGAGCATTACGGCGCCGATTTCCGTGCCCGACAGGCCGCCGCACGCGCCGAAGGCCGCTATCTCGGTCTCGGCATCGGCAGCTATGTCGAGGATACCGGCCTCGCGCCCTTCGAAGGCGCGACGGTCCGCGTGCAGCCAGACGGCAAGATCCATCTGCAGACCGGCGCCGCAGCGCAGGGCCAGGGCCACAAGACGGTCTTCGCCCAGATCTGCGCCGATCTTCTCGGCGTCCGCATCGAGGACGTGACGGTGGAGGCGGCCGACACGGCGGCTTTCCCGCTGGGCATCGGCACGGTGGCGAGCCGCGTGGCGGTGGTGGGCGGGTCCTCCGTCCACATGGCCGCGTCCGAGGTCCGCACCAAGGCGATCAAGGTCGGCGCGCAGCTTCTCGAAGCGGCCGAAGCCGATATGGAGCTCGAGGCGGGCTTCGTCCGCGTGGCGGGAACCGACCGCAAGATCGCGCTCGGCGACATCGCGCTGAAGCTCAACGGCCTGTTCGGCACCCCGATGATGAAGGGCATCGAGCCCGGCCTCGCCGCGACCTCCTATTACGAAGCGCGGGAACTCACCTTCGCGAACGGCTCGAACCTCTGCGAGGTCGAGGTCGACATCGAGACCGGCGCCGTGAAGATCCTGCGCTACGTGGTGGCGCATGATTGCGGCCGGCTGATCAACCCGATGCTCGTCGACGGCCAGATCCGCGGCGGCGTGGTGCACGGCATCGGCAACGCTCTCTTCGAACGCATGATCTATGACGAGAGCGGGCAGCCGCTGACCACGAACTACGGCGAATATCTCCTGCCGCTGGCGACCGAGATGCCCCGCATCGAGATCGTGCACATGGAGTCGCCCTCCCCGCGCAATCCGTTGGGCGTGAAGGGTGCGGGCGAAGGCGGCACGATCCCCGCGACAGCGGCCGTCATCTCGGCGGTGGAAGACGCGCTGTCGCCCTTCGGCGTGCGCATCACCAAGCATCCGATCTCCCCGCAGGACATCGTGGAGATGATCGACGCCGGTCGCCCGGCCGAAGCCGCGGAGTGAACTCCGGGCGGCCCGGTCCCCCGGGCCGCCTTCGGAGCGACCTTGATTTTCAGGACCGGCACCGCTGAAGTGAGGGCGTCCGCGCGACCGCCCTCCGGCGCGCCGTGCCGTGGGGAATTCTTCGATGATCCTGACCCGCCGCCGCCTGCTCGGCGCTCTTGCCGGCACCGTCGCCGCTCCCGCACTCATCCGCTCCGCTTCGGCCGCGACCTGGTCGCCGAGCCGCACGATCACCATGGTCGTGCCCTATCCGGCGGGCGGACCGACGGATGCCGCGGCCCGCATCGTGGCGCAGGAGATCGCGGGTCCGCTCGGCCAGACGGTGATCGTGGAGAACGTGCCGGGCGCCTCCGGCTCCATCGGTTCGCGCCGGGTGGCGAAGGGCGAGGCCGACGGTCATCTGATCGTGCTCGGCAACAACCAGACGCACGCGACCAACATCTCGCTGCTGAAGGACGGCGGCGGCTATGATCCGATCAAGGATTTCGTGCCGCTGGCGGGCATCGCGGATCTCCAGCACGTGCTCGTGGTGCGCAACGACTTCGCCGTCTCGGTCGAGGATCTCGTCCGCCGCGCGAAGGCCGAACCCGGCAAGCTGAATTACGGCTCGACCGGCCCCGGTTCGGGCTCCCATCTCACGATGGAGCTGTTCAAGGTGCGCACCGGGACGGACATGGTGCATGTCCCCTTCCGCGGCGCCGCGCCGCTCGCGCAGGAGATCGCCGCGGGCCGCATCGACTGCTCCTTCGCCACACTGCCCTCCGTCCTCGGGCAGATCCAGGGCGACCTGATGAAGGCCTTGGCGCTCGCCTCCGGCAACCGGTCGGATCTGCTCCCCGGGGTGCCGATGCTCCGCGAAACCGGCGTTCCGGATGCGGAGGGCGATTCCTGGCTGGCGCTCTTCGCTCCCGCGGGAATTCCGGCCGCCGCGCGCGAGCGGCTCACCGCAGAGATCATCGCCGCACTCGCAAAGCCTGCGGTGAAGGACGCGATCATCAAGCAGGGCATCGCGCTCAATGTGCGCGACTCTGCGGCCTTCGCGGCCTATCAGGCGAACGAGGTGAAGAAATGGGCCGAGGTGGCCCGCATCGCCAAGGTCGTGGTGGAGTGACATGACCCGCCCGCCTCAGAGGGCGGGCGGCCTCTTCTCGTGGTGCCGGGTCACGCGCTGGAAGGCGTCGGCGATCTTCAGAAGCGTCGCCTCGGCATGGGGGCGGCCGATCAGCTGCATCGACAGCGGCATCCCGTGCGCATCGAACCCGCAGGGCACCGCGATCGCGGGGAGGCCCAGATAGTTCACGGCGCGGGTGTAGCGCGTGACGGAAGCGATCTTGGCGGCCACGTCCTTGGGCGAGCCTTCCGTCGTCTCGGCGATCGTCGGCGCCGCGAAGGGCAGAGTTGGCAGAAGAGCGATGTCCGCGCCCGCGAAAGCCTCGTTCAGGAAGGCCTCCGTCGCCGGGCCGCGCAGCGCCAGCGCCTCGACATAGCGCGTGGCGGGATAGAACAGGCCGGGCTCGATCCGCGCCCGGACCTGATCCGCATAATCCTGCGGCCGCTCGGCCAGCCACCGCCGATGCAGCGTCGCGGCCTCGACCGTCATCACGAGATGCGCGCCGGCATTCGCGAAATCCATGTCGCGCACGGTCGTCTCGCGGACGCTCATGCCGAGATCCGCGAAGACCCGGCGGACTTCCGCCAGCGCGGCGGCGACCTCCGCGGACGCGGCTTCGGCATAATAGCCGCCGACTGCAGCGACGGAGAGGCCCGACACCGCACCGTCGCAGGCGGCGAAGCCGCGCGCGCCGTCGCCCGCGATCGCATCGAAGAGCAGCGCCGCGTCCCGCGCCGTCCGGGCCATCGGGCCCACGCAGTCGAGCGAATGGGAGAGCGGCATCACGCCCTCGCCCGGGATCCGGCCCCAAGTTGGCTTGAGCCCGACCACGCCGCACATCGCGGCGGGGTGGCGGATGGAACCGCCGGTATCGGTGCCGAGCGCGCCGGTGACGATCCCGGCCGCGACGACGGCCCCGGACCCGCTGGACGAGCCGCCCGAGCAGCGCGCGGGATCCCACGGATTGAGGCCGTGGCCGTAATGGCCGTTGAAGCCCGTCGGCGAGAGCGCGAATTCGGCGAGATGCAGACGCCCGCAATCGACCGCGCCCGCCGCATCGAGGCGGGACAGGACGGTCGCCGTGCTTTCGGCCCTGAACTCCTTGCGGATCAGGCTTCCGCCGGTCGAGACCTCGCCCTTCCGGTAGAAGAGATCCTTGTGCGCCAGCGGCACGCCGTGGAGCGCGCCGAGCGTCCGTCCGTCGCGTCGCGCCAGGTCGGCGGCCCGCGCCTGTTCCAGTGCCGCATCGCGGCGCAGGGACATGACGGCGTTGAATCGGCGGCCCTGAGTGTCCAGTCGCGCCAGAGCCTCTTCGGTCGCCCGCTCGGCCGTGACGGAGCCGTCGCGCAGGGCGGCCGAAAGCTCGACGAGGCCCATGCCGAAGGTCGCATCGCTCATCGGGATACGTCCCCCGACCGCGCGAAGAGCGCTTCGAGGCTCCGCGGATCCGAATCCAGCGTCAGAAGGCGGTCGGCCTCTTTCCTGATGGTCGCATTCATCGCCGCGACGATCTCGACGAAGCGCTCGGTCCGTTCGGCCGTGGGCGGTACGGCGTTGAGATCGCCCGCCGTGCCGGCAAGCAGGGACGCCGGCCCCTCGCTCATCCGCCGTGCACCCCGAGCCAGCGCTCGACCGTGCTCATGTCGGCCTTCAGCGCAGCCGTGGTGCCGGAATGCACCACCTTGCCCGTCTCCATGATGTAGACGCGGCTCGCGGCATCGAGCGCCGAATAGAGGTTCTGTTCGACCAGAAGAATGCCGAGCCCCGTCTTGCCGAGATCGATGATGACCTCTTCGAGCCTCTGCACCATCACGGGCGCGAGACCTTCGGAGGGCTCGTCCATCAGGATCAGTTCCGGGTCCTGCATCAGCGCGCGGGCGACGGCCAGCATGCCGCGCTCGCCGCCAGAAAGCTGGTTGCCGCGGTGGTTGCGCCGCTCGCCCAGACGCTTGAACGCGTCGAACACGCGCTCGATCGTCCAGCCTTCCTTCACGCGCGGGCTCTTGAGCATCGTGAGATGCTCCGTGACCGTCAGCGAAGAGAAGAGACGGCGGCCCTGCGGCACGATCGCGATCTTCTTGGAAGCGATCTCGTGCGGCTTCAGGCCGGTGATGGTCTCGCCCTTCCACTTCACCTCGCCCGAACGCACCGTCGGCGGCGTCAGGCCCATGATGGAGCGTATGAGGGTGGTCTTGCCCATGCCGTTGCGGCCGAGCAGAGCGACGATCTCGCCCGGGCTGACCTCGAGCGAGGTGCCGTGCAGGACGTGGGCGTCGCCGTAATAGGAATGGAGATCGCGGACCTCAAGCATGGCGCGGCTTGCCCAGATAGACCTCCTGCACGGCCTTGTTCCCGGCGATCTCCGCGGGCGGAGCCTCGACCAGAATACGGCCTTCATGCAGGCAGGTGACGTTGTCGACGAGACCGAGCACGAGATCCATGTCGTGCTCGATGAGCACCAGCGTGAGATCGCGCGGCAGTTCGCGGATGATTTCGACCACGATCGTGCGCTCGGTCGGCGAAAGGCCGGCCGCGGGCTCGTCGAGAAGCAGAAGGCTCGGCTTCATCACGAGCGAGAGCGCGAGTTCGAGCTGGCGCTGCTCGCCGTAGGACAGTTCGCGCACGGCGGTATCGCGCCTGGCGCCGAGGCGGACGCGATCGAGCGCACGGTCGGAACGCTCCCGCTCCTCCGCATCGAGATCGCGATTGCCGAACATCGAGAACTTGCGCGGGGAAAGACCGCGCAGCGCGAGCAGCATGTTCTCTTCGACCGTCAGCTGGTTGAAGAGATTGGTGATCTGGAAGGTGCGGGCCATGCCGCGCGCGGCCCGCTTTTCGGGCGGCATCCGCGTCACGTCCTCACCGGCGAACACCACGCGCCCTTCGGTCGGCGGGTGCATTCCGGTGATCGCGTTGAAGAGCGTCGTCTTGCCGGCACCGTTCGGGCCGATCAGCGCGCGACGCTCGCCGCGGGAGACCGTGGTGGTCACGCCGTCGACCGCGCGCAGAGCGCCGAAGGCCACGGCGACGGACTCGAGTCTGAGGATCGGTTCTGACACGAAAGCTGCCTGGAAGTTGTCGGCGGCCGCAAGGGCCGGGAGAAGCCCTCCCCCGCGTACGGGAGAGGGCGTCGTTATGAGGCGATCCGGGGATCGGAAGGGTCAGCCCTTCTTGATGCCCTGGAAGTCGCGCGAGTAGGCGGGCTGCTTCATGTACGTCTCGGGGTCGTACTTCCAGAACTGCGACACGCCCGGATAGGTCGTGACCGGCACGTTCCAGAGCTTGCCGTCCGCGCGCTTCTCCACCTTGCGGATGTAGATGTCGTAGATCGGGTTGCCGTACTGATCGAGCTTCACGGCCTTGCCGAGCGGCGAGCCGGTCAGTTCGAGTTCGCGCACCGTCTTGAGGAACAGGTCGCGGTCCTCGATCTTGCCGCCGATCTTCTTGATCGACTCGGCGAGCCACATCGCGCCCGAGTAATGCGAGAAGCCGTAGATGGACGGCAGGATGCCGAACTTCTTCTCGTAATCGTTCACGAACTTGACGGTCGCCGGCTCCTGCGCGCCTTCGCAGAAATGCGCGGCGGAGACGAGGCCCTCGGCTTCCGGTCCGAGGGTCCGGATCACCGACTGGTCGGTCATGTTCTGGGCGGCGAGGATCGGCAGCTTGCCCTTCAGGCCGAAGCTGGCGAACTGCTTGGCGAAGCGGGTCGCGTCGGCGCCCGTCTCCATCGCGAACACGGCGTCGACCCCGAGGCCGGCCAGCTGGCCGAGATAGGGGCTGAAGTCGGACGTGTTCAGCGGGTGCCAGAACTGCTGCACGATCGTGCCGCCCAGCTCCGTGAAGGTCTGGGCGAAGCCGCCGCACTGCTCATGGCCGAAGGTGTAGTCCTGCGAGATCGTCGCGACCTTGCGGTAGCCCTGCTTGAACGCCCAATCCGCGAAGGGACGGCTGTTCTGGCTGGCGCTGTAGCCCGCGATGCGGATGACGTGCGGGATGCGCTGGCGCTGGGTGAGGTCGTCGGCTGCGATGACCGGGATGAAGTAGGGCGTGCCCGTCCCCTTCACGTAGTTGGCGACGGCCAGGCCGGTATTGGCCAGGATGTTGCCGACGAGGAAGTCGACCTTCGACTGCTCGACGAGGCGGCGCGCCTTCTGCAGAGCCGTGTCGGGGTTCGAAGCGTCGTCTTCGACGATCACTTCGACCTTGCGGCCGGCGATCTCGCCGTTCACTTCCTGCCAGTACATCTGGAAGCCTTCGACGACTTCCTTGCCGCCGGCGGCGATCACGCCCGTCAGCGGCGCCAGAAGGCCGATCTTGATCGGCGCGGTCTGTGCGAAGGCGCTGCGCATCGGGGCGAGGCCGAGACCTGCGCCCCCCACCGCCGCGGCGGTGGTCTTCAGAAACGTCCTGCGATCCATACTCGTATCCCTCCGAGGTTCGCGTGACAGATATTCATCCCCGGCGACGGCTGCGGAGCGCCCGGATCGTTCCGAGCACGCCCGCCGGCGCGAAGATCATCGTAAAGATGAAGACGAGGCCGAGCACGGTCGGCCAGCGCTGGGTGTAGTAGCTGACGAAATTCTCCAGCGTGATCATCACGAAGGAGCCGATCAGAGCGCCGAACAGCGTGCCCACGCCGCCGACGATGGCCATCAGCAGACCCGTCACCGACTGCGTGAGCGCGACCGTCGAGGGGCTGACGAAGTTGTTGAACAGGGCATAGAGCGCGCCCGCGAGTCCGGCGAAGAAACCGGACATCACGAAGCCGAGGAAGAGGTGCAGCGAAACGTCGTAGCCGAGGCTGCGCATGCGGCCCGCGCTGTCGCGGATGCCGCTCAGCGTCAGCCCGAAGGGCGACCGGATGAACCGCCACATCGCGAAGGTCAGCACCACGGTGCAGACCAGCGTGACGTAGTAGAAGCTCAGCGCGTCGCCGATCTCGACGGGCCGGATGTCGCCGCGGATGCCGTTCTCGCCGCCCGTCACCACGCTCCAGCGCAGGCAGATGCCCCACACGATCATGCCGAGCGCGAGGGTGAGCAGCAGGAAGTAGACGCCCGTGGTCCGGATCGCGAGAGCCGCGAAGATCGCGGCCAGCACCGTCGCGGCGAGCACCGAAATGATGATCGCGGCCCAAAGCGGCAAGCCGTATTGCGTGACCGTGTAGAGCACGACGTAGGTGGCCGTGCCGAAGATCGCGCCATGGCCCAGCGAGGTCCGCCCCGCATAGCCCGCGAGAATGTCGATCGACATCGCGAACACGCCGAAGATCAGGATCTGCGTGAGGACGCTCACGTGATAGGTCGGCAGGAAGGTCGGCATGAGCGCCATGACCGCGATGATCGCGACGAGCAGCCCCAAGGCCGAACGCGGCGAGGCGGTGCGGGCTGCGGACGAGAGAAGCGTGCTCATCTCAGGCCGTCTTTCCGAACAGGCCCAGCGGACGGAACGCGAGCAGCGCCGCCATCGGGCCGAAGATGACGAAATAGGCGAGTTCGGGGAACATCACCTGACCGATGCTGTTCAGCAGGCCGACCAGAAGCGCGCCGATCGCCGCGCCGGGCAGGCTGCCGCGGCCGCCGATGATCACGACCGCGAGGCTGAACACGAGGATTTCCGCGTCGGCGCTGGGGTAGAGCGACAGGAACGCTCCGCCGATCACGCCGCCGAGACCGGCCAGCGCCGCCCCGAGCAGGAAGGTCCAGAGATAGATCTTGCGGATGTTGATGCCGCAGGCCTCGACCATTTCGGCATCGTCCACGCCCGCGCGGATCATCACGCCGAGCCGCGTCTTGTTCATCAGGAGCCACAGCAGGACGAACACGAGCACGCCCGCGCCGAACACGAAAACGCGGTATTTGGGATAGAAGACCGGGCCGATCTGCACGGCGCCCATCAGGAAGTCGGGGATCGGAACCGTGAAGCTGTCGCCGCCCCAGACCACCAGCGCCATGTCGTTGATGACGAAGGCGACGCCCACCGTCAGCAGCACCTGCCGCAGTTCATGGCCGCGCACGAAGCGGAGCAGGCCGCCTTCGAGCAAAAGCCCGAAGATCGCGATGCCCGCCATCGCGCCAGCGATGCCGATCGCGAAGCTGCCGCTCCACGAGGCGATCGAATAGCCGAAATAGCCGCCCAGAAGATAAAGCGCGCCGTGGGCGAGGTTCACGATCCGGAGCAGACCGAAGATGAGCGTGAACCCGCTCGCCACGATGAACAACAGGGCGGCGAAGGTGACGCCGTTGAGGACTTGGAAGAGGTTCACTTCACGGGCCTCTGCGCGGTGTACCAGTCGAGGATCTCGGCGCCGTTCATGTGCACCACGCCGTCGAACCGGTTCACGTATTCGTAGACCTGCTCGAGATAGCCGATGCGGTCCGGCTGGCCCGAGACATAGGGGTGGATGGCGATGGGCATGATCTTCGGCCGTTCGGCGCCCTCTGCATAGAGGCGGTCGAACCAGTCCTTGATCCGCTTGAGCCAGTAATCCGACTCGTGATGTTTCACGATCATCATCGGAATGTCGTTGAGTTCTACCGAATAGGGCAGAGTGACCAGCTTGCCGTTGTCCGTGTTGATCACGGTCGGCTCGTCGTCATACACCCAGTCGCCGGTGTATTTGACGCCCGCCTCGACGAGGATCTCGGGCGTCTCGTAGGTCTGCGTCAGGCCCGGCCCGAGCCAGCCCACCGGACGCGTGCCGGTGAACTTCTCCATCGTGTCCATGGCCTTGAAGATCATGCCGCGCTGATCCTCGACCTTGTGGATCGGCATCTGCTCGTAGGCATGGCCCATGAATTCCCAGCCGGCATCGAGCGCCTCTCGGGCGACGCGCTCGTAATCGACGCAGATGCGCGCATTGGCCGAAAGCGTCGGCTTGATGCCGAGACGCTTGTAGAGGTCGAAGAACCTCCAAACGCCCACGCGCATGCCGTATTCGTGCCAGCCCCAATTAGGGACGTCGGGCAGCAGCACCTGCCCGGTCGGGGCGGGAATGACCTGACGGGCCATCGGCCGCGAGATGTCCCACACCTCGAGGTTGACGATGGTCCAGACGATCACGCGACCGTCCAGCTTCAGCGGCGGACGGTCGACGATGGCGCTGAAGGGCATGCGCTCGCGCGGGATCATCGGCATGGCGACCTCATGAACGTTCTACGGTCCAGGTTTCTTCGATGCGGCTGCCCGCCTGCCTCAATATGACGGACATAGGGCAGCGTCGGGCGATTTCAGCCCGCATGTCCTCGATTTCCGCTTCGGACGCCTGCGTGCGGACCTTCACGCCCAGTTCGATGCGGGGAAAGGGAACCAGAACTTCGACTTCGTCGTCGATGCCGCGGTGATCGAGATGCCCGACGAGTTCGATCTTGGCGATCGTCAGCGGGATGCCGCGTTCATGCGCGACGCGCCGCGTGATCACGTTGGTGCAGGCGACGAGCGCCCCCAGCATGGTTTCGAGCGGCGTGGGGCCGACATCGGTCCCGTGGCGATAGGGCGGTTCGTCGATCACGAAGGAGTGACCGCGCACCTTCACCTCCGTCAGCGACATCGTCGGGCAATGCCCTTCGAGCGCGACGCGGATGATCGGCTTGGTCCGGACGGTCGTCATGCGCTGCCCTTTTTGAGCGTGGCGACCCCGAGACCGAGCAACTGTTCGAGCGTCGTGAAGAGGAACTGTGCGCCCTTCCCCGTCCAAGCCCCGATATTCGCGGCATTGACGGGGAGGCCGAAACGGAGACCCGCTGCGCGGATCCGCGCGGCGACGTCGTCCACCGTCCGGATCAGTTCCGGACGCGAGGTATCGCCGAGAAAGCCCATCGAATGGGCGAGATCGTTGGGGCCGATCAGGAAGAGATCGACGCCGGGCACGGCGAGGATCTCGTCGAGCGCCTCGACCGCGGCGACCGTCTCGATCTGCGGGATCAGCAGCAGCTCGGCCTCGCGGCCGCGCGTCGCATAGCGCGCCACGGCGACGAGATCGGCCGCCTGCTTCGCCGTCTCCACCTGCGGCAGAACGATGCCGTCCACGCCGCAGTCGAAGTAACGCACGAGATCCGCCGTCTCGCGGGAATGGCTGCGCAGCACGGAGACGAGCCCCGCCGCCCGCGCCGCGCGCGCCATCGCATAGGCGCCCTCGACCGAGACCGCCGAGCGCTCGCAATCGATGAACAGGACGTCCGCGCCCGCCTTGGCGGCCGCGTCGACGACGGGAAGGGCCGTGCCGCCGGGATTGACCGACAGCAGCGCACCGCCTTCCGCGAGTTTCGTCTTCGCCCTGTTCATCGCGCGATTCAGATCAGCGGGTTCCAGCCGGTCTTGAGCAGCTCGCGCTGGTCGATCCCGAACTTGTCCGCGAGCCAATCGGCGAGCATTTCCTGACCGATGGTCGGATTGTCGTGCTGGCAATGCTCCGCGCCGGTTTCTTCCGGCGTGATGAAGCGGAGCGTCACGTCCACCCCGTTCGCCTTGGCGCTCTCATAGGTCTTCGTCGCCGCCGACATGGTCAGCACGTCGTAGCCGCCGTGCAGGATCAGGTAGGGGCACTTCATGTTCTTGAGATGCCCTTCGAGCGTGAAGGGCTTCATCATCTCGGAGGCCTCCGCCATCGTCTTCGCGCCGAAGACGAAACGGATATGCATCGCGAGGCCGAAATCGTCGGGCTTGCCCGCCCAGAGTTCCGACACGTCCCAGATCGCGCCGTGCGAGATGACCGCGGCCAGACGGGGCTCGTAGCAGCCCGCACGCGCAGCGTAATAGCCGCCGAAGCTGGAGCCGCAGAGCGCGATGCGCTTGGTGTCGACGTCGTCGCGCGTCTCCAGCCAGTCGATCACCTTGCCGATCGGCACTTCGGAGTCGTGACGGGTGTAGACCTTGTGGCGGCGCAGCGTGCCGCCCTGGCCGGGGCCGTCGATCATCAGCACCGAGATGCCGCGCTGCAGGGCGCCGTGCGCCTGCATGAACCACATCTCGTCCTTGATCGAGTCGAGGCCGCCCATGCAGATCAGCACGGGGAGCTTCTTGCCCGGGAAGGGCGCGCGGACGAAATAGCCGCAGATCGGCTTGCCGTCCTCATAGGGAATGTCGACAGCGAAGCCGGGCGGGTTGAGATAGGACAGGAACTTCTTCGAGCAGGCTTCCATCTTCTCGAAGGTGGGAAGCCGACGCGGATCGTCGGGCTGCAGGAAGAATTCGGCCTGACGGTAATAGTCGGCCGCACGGAGATAGCAGTTCATTGCGGTCCGGATATGGCCCGCCTTCTCCTCGTCGACGCCGCGATTCCAGTTGAAATCGCCGATCGCCTGCCACTCCTTGTGCCAGCTCTCCTCGTCGCCGGGGATGATCTTCGAGGCGGCCATGAAGACCTCGGAGACGGAGCCGCCGCCTTCCTGAGTCTCGCCCAGCCCGCGCCGGAACTGATACGCGAACCACGGGCTCTCCGGCCAATGGTGCCAGCCGTAGGGCTGGTAATGAGCGTTGCGGTTTTCCGTGATCTTCTCGATCGCGCCGTCGCCGATATCGACCATCTCAACAGCTCCCGGTCGCGCGCTCCTTTCGACCGAAGAGCTGCGCGGGCTTCAGATATATCGTCATGCTTGGATACAGATGATTGCGTGTCAACCTGTTTTGTATACATTCAACGACAAGAACGAGATATCGACGCCGTCCGTCGTGCGGCTGTATACAAAACGGCACAGGCTGGACCGGATTGGGCGCGCTCGAGGCGATGCAGGCATGGAAACGTCGAAACAGAGCGTGACGCGTTCTCTTTCGGTCACCGACTGGCTGCGTGAAAACATCCTGTCCGGCGCGCTCGGCCCCGGCGAGCGCCTGCAGGAAGTGCGCCTCAGCGAGCATCTCGGCGTGTCGCGGACGCCCGTCCGCGCCGCACTGCATTCGCTGGCCGCCGCGGGCCTCGTCGATTACGCCCCGAACCGCGGCTACATGGTCCGCGACTTTCCCATTCCCGAAATGATCGACGCCTATGAAATCCGAGGCGCGCTCGAAGGTCTGGCCGCCCGTTTCGCGGCCGAGCGGGGCCTGACCAGGGATCAGGAAACGGCACTCGAAGCGGCCTTGGCGAAGGGCGACAAGGCGCTCGCGGAGGCCGCACTTCTGGGCCCCGACTTCATGGTGCAGTTCCGCGACGTGAACGTCGTGATCCACGACACGGTGCTGGAAGCGGCCCGCAACCGGATGCTCGCCGAGATGATCCGGATCTCCTATGAGAAGCCGAGGGTCTCGAACCGCATCATCGTGACGCTCGAGATCCGGGAATTGGAACGCCGACACGAGGAACATCACCGGATCTACGAGGCCATCATGGCCCGGGACCCGGTCAGAGCCGAAAACATCATGCGCGAACATGTCGCAGGGGTGAAGCTCGCGATGGTCCGCTCGCTGCGGGCCAAAAGCGCCCAGTCCGGTCAGACGGCGCCGGCCTGATCGGTCGTCCGCACCCTGCGCCGCACCGCCGAAACCAGCATCCCGTTCCAGGCCAGACAGACGCCGAGAGCGATGCAGAGCGCGATCGCGCTGCCGAGCGGCTGCGCCGTGAGGTGAAGCGCCAAGGCGGCGAAGCCGAAACCGACCATGCCGGGCAAGGCATGCGCCAGCGTCGCGGCGGAGGCCGCGCCGCCGACGCTGGTGTGCAGGATCAGGATCAGGCTCGTCATGATGATGGGGAAAGCCGCCGCGACCCCCGCGGCCTCGGGACCGAGCCGGTGCCCGACGACGACAACGACGGCCACGAGGACCATCACGCCGACGGCCCGGATCGGGATCTCCCACCAACGCCGCGGCCTCCGGGCCGGTCGAGGCGCACCGCGTTCCAGACGCGTGGCGCGGATTCCGACCCAATAGACGAGGACATTGGCCGCGACGGCCGTCGCAGGACCGGCTCCTCCGCCCACGAGCAGCAGGACGATCGAGCCCCAGGCGGCATAGGCGCCCGCCAACGCGCCCGCGAGGCCCACCCGCGCGGCGAGCAGGGCGTAGACGGCGGCGAATGCGCCGGTCCCGACATTCGTGTTGAGGGTCGAGAGTGCCGATTGCGCGACGAAGGCCGCATCGTGGTCCATCGCGATGAAGACGTAGGACGGCCCTGCCGAGAGCGGCAGCGTCGCGACCATCGCCCCGAGGAAAGGTCCGCTCCGTTCGACGAACAGCGAAGCCGCCACGACGAGCGCCATCGCGCTCGCCATCCGGACGATCAGGGCTGCGAAGAACGGATCGATGGCCCCTGTCACGGACGATCGTCGGAATGGATCTGAAGCGCTTCGAGAAAGCGCGAGACCATGTTGTAGGCCGCGATGGTCGCCGTGAGTTCGACGAGTTCGGTCTCGCCGAAATGCTTGCGGACCTCGGTGAAGATCGCGTCGGGCACGTGGATGTCCCGCGTCATGGCCTGCGTATAGGCGAGCACGGCGCGCTCGCGCGGCGGAAACAGGTCGGACGCTTCCCAATCGGCCAGAGCGTCGAGCTGGGCGCGCGTGACGCCTTCCTTGAGCGCGATCGGCGCATGCTGCTCGGCCTCGTAGGGCGCGCCGTTGAGATGCGCGACGAGCATGATCACCAGTTCCCGCAGCGCGCCCGGCAGCGAACACTTCTGACGAACGGCGGTCAGATAGTTCAGCCAGCCTTCCGCGATAGGCGAACTGTGCAGGAGCATGCGGTAGAGGTGAAGAACGTCCCCCCGCTCCGCCCGGATCCGATCCGCGAGCGCACGGCGATCCGGAACCTCCGGATCCGCATAAGGAAGTCGGGCCAATTCGTTTCCTCCGGGCCTTTTTCTTGTTCCGTCGGATCGGAACCCGTCGCCGCCCGTTTCGCAAGAGCCGTTTCCGCATGGCCGTCCGGCGATCCCGTCGAGACGCGAAGCCGAAAAGGCGTCGAGACGAAAGCAGAACGGGCGCGAAGTCGCGGCGCCGAGCGCCGTATTGCGGGGAGCGCCCGGAAATCATGCAACCTTGGATGACTGCCTGCGTCATCGCTCATCTTCCGCGCGTCGACACGGCGCACTTCCGGAGCGGAATTCACGATTTCGTTTCCCTATCGCTCTACAACAACTCGACAAGGGTTTTCAGACGTGCATCATTCATCCACTTTTCACGCGCCGTTAAAGAAAAAGGCGTATTGAAGACGCATTGAAACGGACTTACATTACGTAAGGTAATTTCGGAGAAGGCCATGACGGAACAAATTCAGAAGACCGATATGATCGAACTGACGGCGGATATCGTCGTCGCTTATGTCAGCAAGAACCAGATCGACGCGAGCGAGATCGCGAACGTCATCCGCAACGTCCATGCGGCTCTCGCCAAATCCGCCAACGGCGTCACCGAAACGGCTCCGGTCGAGAAGACGCCGGCCGTTCCCGTCAAGAAATCGGTCACGAACGACTACATCATCTGCCTCGAAGACGGCCGCAAACTGACGTCGCTCAAGCGTCATCTTCGCACTGCCTACGGCATGACGCCCGAAGAGTACCGCGCCAAATGGGGTCTGCCCGACAGCTACCCGATGGTGGCTCCCGGCTACTCCGCGAAGCGCTCCGAACTCGCGCGGGCCAGCGGCCTCGGCCGGAAGCCCGTCGTGGCGGACACGAGTGCGAAGGCGCGCCGCGCGCCGGCCAAGCGCGCCGCCAAGGGCTGAGCGTTTCCGAGAAGACGCCGAAACACGAAGGGCGGCCCTCGGGGCCGCCCTTTTTCATGTTCAGCCCTGCAACGGCCCGAAGCGCGGCGGCGGCACCCGCCTGCGGGACGCGGCCTCGTAGGCCGAGGCGACCTTGAGGATCACGTCCTCCTTGCCCGGCTCGCAGCGGAAGACGAGCGAGAAGGGCAGGCCCGGCTCGGGCAGCACGGTCGGCACGTCCGACAGTGCTTCCGTGTAGCGCATCCCGTCGTCCGAAAGCGTGAACACCGGGTCATAGACGGTCCGGACGTAACCGGCGGGCACGAGAACCTCCGTGAGGCCCGCATTCGGACCCATGAAGCTTTCCGGCCGTAGATTCTGGTCCTTGGCCATGCCCGGCGCGCGGACGCTCGGCTGTCCGGCGCCGCCGATCTTGCCGGGCGGGAACGGCGTGTGCAGACGCACGAAACAGTCGAGCTTGTTCTCGTAGATCACCATCATGTCCACGCGACGCAGCAGCTCGCGCAGCATGATCCGCTCCGTCACGCCCTGCCGCTCGCCGAGCGGATTGCGCATGTCGCGGACCTCTTCCCAATTCCGGAAAGCGGCGCGCTGGTCGTCGCCCCAGAATTTCGAGCGGGCATTCAACGAGGGGAAGTCGACGAGCGTCTCCTTGAAGCCGAGCTTCTCCCAGTCCTTCGCCCGCCGCTGCAGATATTGCGGAATGTGGAACCGGAAGGCGGGCGACACCGCCTGGTTCTGGATGGTGGCGATGTCGAGATTGGACGGCGAGGGAATGTCGCCGTCGGCCATCGCGACCATGTAGTCGATCGGCGTCATCCGGCCCTTGCCGAAGACCTTGCCCGGCATGAACTCGGTCGGCTCGATCGCCGCCTCGAAATCCTTGAACACGGGCGTGCCGTCCGGCCCGAGACGGAACAGAAGTTCCGGCATCAGCACGGGCACCAGTCGCGCCAGCGCTACGCGGAAGTCGACGGTCATGGCTTCGACGTCGCGGTCCCGCTTCCACAGCGGATCGGAGGATTCGACGAGCGTGGCGCCGAGCCGGCCGGCCAGAACGGATTTGATCTCCGCCGCGGCCGCCGTGACGATCGGCTCTTCGGTCTTCGAGCCTTCCGGATAGACCATCGACTCGCGGATCACGCCGAGCCGCATCCCCGCCAGCGAGCCCGGCGCGCCGGTCTCGCGCGCATGCGGTCCGTAGGCGTCAAGAACGGACGAGCGCGGCACGGTCGTGAAGGGATCGCGCGGGTCGTAATAGCCTTCCTCGGGATCCTTCAGCGCGTCGAGGATCTTCGCCGCGTCGCCGATCCGGCGCGCATGGATGCCGGTGCGGTCGACATGGATGTCGGCCCCGATGGCGCCGCCGTCGAAGCCCAGCAGCGCCTTGTGCGGCAAGATCAGCGCGACGGCGCTGTGGTTGGAAGGCCCGCGGCACGAGGCGCGCGTCTCCTCGCCGAGGCTCGCCATGCACATGTTCATGCTGACCGAGAGCGCGGAGCCGGAGCTCGAGCCGAGCGAGGCCGAGCGCGTCGTGTCGTAGGCGTTCGAGGGATTTCCGCCCCAGGTGCTGCGCTGATAGCCGAGCACGGAGGGCAGGATCTTGTCCGGGGCATGCGGACCGCCGGGGTCGCCGGCGCGGCCGTTGTATTCGGTCATCACCGCCTTGGCGAAGATGATCGCGCCCTTCTTGCGCAGCTGCTCCACGAGGATGTGGTCGCGCGCGGGCGCGTCCATGTCGAAAGCCGCATCGGCGCCGCCGGTCGAGCGCATGTCCTTGCAGTCGAACGCGTCCTTGAACGAAAATACGACGCCGTACAGCGGCATCTCGTCCAAAGGCGGGTTCCGGCCGTAGGTCGCGTCCAGCATCGCGGCTTGTTCGAGCGCGTCCGGGTTCCGACGGAAGATCTCGCAGACGACGGGCGCATCGGGGGGAAGCGGGCCGTCGTCCGGATGCCGGTCGTATTCGCCGCGGCACACGACGGAACGTTCGCCGCGGATGTTGATCGTGGAGAGCGAGTTCACGCCCGGCGCGTCGGGCATGCCGACGATCATGCCGTATTGCTGCCGGACCGACGGGTCCGAAGCGGTGGGCTCCATGCGGCCGTATTCGAGCGGCGGGCCGCGATAACGGTCGAAGTCGGGCAGGATCTTCGAGACCGGCACGGTCTCGGTAGGAAATTCGAGCGGCGCCCCGCCCCTCACCGTCCCGGTCGCGGGCGCGACGGCCGCACCGTCTTCCGTGACCAGCATCGACGCGACGCCGTTATAGGCGCGTACGCGGGCGATGTACTGGCGGACGACGTCGACGCAGGTGGTACGCCCGTCGCGGATGGCCGCATGAAGTTCGTCGATCGTGGCCTCTTCGACCCGGAAGGGTCGTTGCTCTCCGGCAGGCGCTTCGCTCATTCTCGTGCTGCTCCGATTGGAATCCGTGACTGGATTTCGGTCGTTCAACCGACCTTGCCGCAGGCCCGGTGTCAACGCTTCGAGCCATGCAGATCGCGCCGGTACCGATGCCTTAAACGCAGGCAAAAGGATCCGGACGCGCCCGTTCCGATCATTCCGGCACGGAACGGATGCGACGACCCGTCACGAGCATTCCGGAACTTCAATGCGGAATGAGGGCGACGATCCGCTCCGGTGCGATCTGCAGCCCCGCGAGGATGCCGAGACCGACGACGCCCAAGGCGCCCGAGGCATAGACGAAGCCGAGAATCCCCGAGATCAGGGTCACGGATGCGAGGACGATGCCGAGCTGCAGGACGAGCGAGGCTATCTCGTAGGCGTGATGCGAGCCGAAGGCGAGATCGCGCCTGCGCTCGGTATCCTTGGCCCGAGCGATCAGCTCGCGCCGCCCCTCGCCCGTGGAAGGCTCGGTCTCCCAGCGCTCGATGGTGCCCTTCCAAGCGTCGATCTGGGCCTGCCGCCCCGGGATCTCCGGACGGAGCGACATCTCTTCCGCGGCCGTGCGCAGCACCGTCTGCCGGACGGTCTTGGCCTGAAAGAAATTCCACAGATTGGCGGCTTCGATGTTGAGCGCCAGGGCGGAGGTCTGGGCCGATTTGCCCTGCATTTCCGCGATCGCGAGAAACAGCGCGAGAACGGAGATCAGAAGCCCGACCTTGCGGTCGAAGGATCGCGATCCGTGCGCGGCGGCATGGGTCGCTTCATGGGAGATTTCGTGAACGGCTTCGCTCATCGGCGGGGGGGCTCCGATTCGGATGCCCCGATCTTAGTGACACCCGCAGCCGCAGCACAGCTTCAGGTCGTGATGTCCGGCTTTCCGACCACGGTAAGCCGCCCGTTGCGCTCGAGCCGCGCCTCGGCGACCGTTTCGGGGGAAACGAGCCCTTCGGCCCGCAGATCCTCTTCGAGATCCCGCAAGCTCATATGTTCGCGACGCAAGGCCCCCTCGTCCACCCGGCCGTCTCGGATGATCGTCCGCGGCTCGCCCTTGATGAGGCTTCCGAAGGCGTGAAAGCGCATCGCGACGAAGGAAAAGATCCAATGCAGCGCCAGAAGCGTCGCGACCGCGGCCAGTGCGGGCCCGAACGGGGCGTTTCCCGTCACGGCCCGGCTCGCGATCGAGCCGAGCATGATGACGAGCAGCATGTCGAAGGCCGTTGCCTGCCCGAGAAAACGCTTCTTCGAAACACGGACCATCAGGACGACGAGCACGTAGACGGCCCCGGCCCGAAGGACCATCTGCAACGTTTCGAGGTCGCGCGCCTCGCGGCCGAGCCCCAGCGCCCCTTCCACGATCGTGAAAACCGGATCCATCCCGCGCCTCCGCTTCGGAAGGAACGCACGGGGCGCAGCGCCGGTTTGCGCGCGGTCAGTCGTCGTCGACGCGGATCAGAAGCTTTTCGCAGGCCTTCTTGCGGCCGAGATGGGCCGCCAGCCATTTCCGGTCGAAGGCATCGAGGCTTTTCTCCCCGGTCGCCTGCATCTTGCGCAGCGCATCGCCCTCATAGGGCCAGCCGATGTAATTGACGCGCCTGAACTGGCGGCAGCGGTCCGCGTCGAGGCGGACCATGCGGCACTGCATCTCCGTCCGCGACGAGGGGAAGGAGCGCGTCGACTCGCAGGTCGCGAACGGCTCCGTTTCCTGGATCGACTGGGCGGAAGCCCCTCCGAGGCAGGCCAGAAGGCCCGCCGTGATCAAAGCCGTTCTCATCGCGCTCCGCCCGCGCGGCAACGAGGGCCGCAGTCGGAATGAAAGACCGGCGGCGCGTCTCAGCGCAAGCGGATTATCGTCGCGCCTCAGGCGGCGCGGGAGGCCCCGCCCCGCGCGTCGCGCAGAATGAGATCGGCGCCCTTCTCGGCGACCATCAGAACCGCGGCTTCGGTATTCGCCGAAACCATCAGCGGCATCACCGAGGCGTCGACGATGCGCAGCCCTTCGAGCCCGTGCGCCTTCAGCGTCGGGTCGACGACGGCGCGCGGGCCGATGCCCATCGCGCAGGTGCCGATCGGGTGATAGATCGTCTGGCCGTTGGACTTGGCGAAATGCAGCCAGTCCTCGTCGGTCACGACGGTCGGGCCGGGGCTCATCTCATAGGCGCGATAGGGGTCCATCGCGGGCTGGTCGATGACGCGGCGAGCCGTCTTCATGCCTTCGATCAGCGTCTCGGCATCCCCCCGCGCGGAGAGGAAGTTCGGCCGGATGGACGGCATGGCGTAGGGGTCGGCGGACTTCACGTGGATGCTGCCGACCGAGTCCGGCCGGAGCTGCGTGACGCCGATGGTCATGCCCGGCTGCTTGTCGAGCGCACGGTCCGCCGCATTGGCGTAGCTCGCATGCATGAAGAAGAACTGCACGTCCGGCGTTTCGAGTTCCGGCCGGGTCTTCACGAAGGCATGCGCCAGACCGGTCCCGAGCGTCAGGATGCCGGTGCGCGTCGCGAAATACTGCAGCACGGACGCGACGAGCGGCAGTCCGCGCGCCTGCTCGTTGAGCGTGATCGGTTGCTTCACGCGCCAGTTCATGCGCGTGCAGAAATGGTCGCGATAATTGTTGCCGACGCCCGGCAGCGCGTGCCGCACCTCGATGCCGACGGACTTGAGGTGTTCGGGGTCGCCGATGCCCGACAATTCGAGAAGCTGCGGGGTCTGCACCGCCCCCGCGGCCATCACGACCTCGCCGCGCACCTCAACCGACATCGCCTGCTTGCCGACCCGGTAGTCGACGCCCGTGACCTTGCGGCCTTCGAGCCGGAGACCGGTGACATGCGCTCCCGTCCGGATCGAGAGGTTCGGCCGCGTCTCGGCCCGCCGCAGATAGGCGTCTGCGGCGCTCCAGCGCCGACCGCCCTTCTGCGTGACCTGATAATAGCCGAAGCCGTCCTGCGACCCGGCATTGTAGTCGGGATTGCGCGGGAAGCCCGCCTGCTCGCCCGCGGAAATGAAGGCTTCCGCGAGTTCCGCCTTCAGCTTCACGCGCTCCACATGCATGGGGCCGGAGCCGCCGCGCGTTTCGCTTTCGCCGTCCTCGAAGGTTTCGAGCTTCTTGAAATAGGGCAGCACGTCGGCATGGCTCCAGCCGATCGCGCCGGACTGGGCCCAAGCGTCGAAATCCTGCGCCTGTCCGCGCACGAAGATCATGCCGTTGATGAGGCTCGATCCGCCGAGGCCCTTGCCGCGCGGCACCACGATGCGCCGCATCAAGGTGTTGTCCTCCGGCTCGGTCTCGAAGCGCCAATTGTAGCGCGCGCCCGTCAGGAGCTTGCTGAAGCCCGCGGGGATGCGGATCCAGAACCCGTCGTCCTTCCCGCCCGCTTCCAGCACCAGCACCGTGTGGCGGCCGTTCTCGGTCAGGCGGTCCGCGAGGACGCATCCTGCGGTTCCGCCGCCGACGATCACGTAATCGAAGGTTTCCATGACGAACCTTCCGCTCCTTGTCAGGCGCGCTCGGCGCGGGAGAGGACCTTGCCCGGATTCAGGAGGTCCTCGGGGTCGAGTGCGGTCTTGATGCGACGGGCGATGGCCAGTTCGGGGGCCGAACGCCGCTTTTCCAATTCGGCGACGCGGTACTGGCCGATGCCGTGTTCGGCTGAGATGCTTCCGCCGAACCGGTCCACCACGTCGTGGACGATGCGGTTGATCTCGTCGGACGCATGTCCGTCGATCAGCACGTTGTAGTGAAGATTGCCGTCGCCGAGATGGCCGAAGCAGTTCACGCGCGTGCCCGGCGCGTCGCGCTCGAGCGCGATGCCCGCCTCGACCAGGAACTGCGGGATGAGCGGGATCGGCACGGACACGTCGTGCTTCACGCTCTTGCCTTCCTTGGCTTCGGACTCGGTGATGCGCTCGCGCAGCTGCCACAGATCGGCGGCCTGCCGGCCGGACTCCGCGACCGTGCCGTCGAGGGCGAAGCCTTGTTCGAGCGCGTTGCCGAGCGCCGCTTCGGCCGCTTCGCGAAGACCCGAAAGCGAGGACGCCGCCTCGATCAGCACGAACCAGTCGCCGTCGGCGATAGGCCGGCGCAGGCCGAAATGCTTCTCCACCAGCTTCAACGACGATCCCGCCATCAGTTCGAAGGCAGAGATCGTGTCGCCGAGTTCGTCCTGCGCGCAGGCGAGCAGATCGAGCGCGGCCTTCGGATCGGGCACCGACATCAGCGCCGTGACGGAGGATTTCGGCTGCGGCAGGAGCCGCAGCACCGCCGCGGTCACGATGCCGAGCGTTCCCTCGCTGCCGATGAAGAGCTGCTTCCAGTCGTAGCCCGCATTGTCCTTTCGCAGGCGGCGCAGCCCGTCCGCGATGCTGCCGTCCGGCAGAACCACTTCGAGCCCCAGCACGAGCGCCCGCACCATGCCGTAGCGCAGCACGTTCACGCCGCCGGCATTGGTCGCGATGACGCCGCCGACGGTGGCCGAGCCTTCGGCGGCGAGGCTGATGGGGAGCAGCCGGCCGACCGCGGCCGCCGCGTCCTGCGCGGTCTTCAGCACGCAGCCTGCTTCCGCTTCGAGCGTCATGCCGACGGGATCGACCTCCCGCAGCGCCGTCATGCGCGACAGCGAGAGGACGACCTGCGTCCCGCTCGCATCCGGCACCGCGCCGCCCGCCATGCCGGTATTGCCGCCCTGCGGCACCACGGCGGTGCCGTAAGCGCGGCAGAGCTTCACGACGCCCGCGACCTCGGCCGTGTTCGCCGGGCGGACCACCGCAAGCGGCTTGCCGGGAAACAGATGCCGCCAATCGATCGAATAGCCTTCGAGATCGGAGGCTTCCGTCACGAGCCCGTTCGGGCCGAGCAGGTCGAGGAGCTTGGAAAGGAGTTCCGAGGACATTCAGGCCACCGCTTCCACGAGAGACGGATCGAGGGGCGATCCCTTGCCGGCCATCACCGTCGCGAGGCCGTGCGCGACCTCGGCGGTTCCGGCGAAGGCGGCGCGTTCGAGGACCTTGGAGATGGTCGGAGAGGCTTTCCGGCCATGGACCCGCTGGATCGGCTGATCGAGCCAGTCGAGCAGGCGCCGCTGGAGTTCGTCCGCGAGGCGCCCGCCATAGGACGTGCCTTCCGCACCCTGCTCCACGATCAGGACGTTGTTCGTGCGGCGGATGCTTTCGCCCACCGTGTCCCAATCGAAGGACGCGAAATCGAGCGTGCGCAGGTCGATCACCTCGGCATCGACGCCGAGCGCCTCGACGGCCTCGAGCGTACGATGGACCATCGCGGAATAGGTCAGCACCGTCATCGCCGAGCCGGGGCGCACCACCTTCGCCTTGCCGAGCGGGATCACGTAGTCGAGATCCTCGGGCACCGCGTCGCTGCGCTGGTAGAGATCGACATGCTCGATCACGAGCACCGGATCGGTCCCCGCGAGCGCCGCGTTCATCAAGCCCACATAGTCGAAGGCCGAGGACGGGGCGACGATGCGCCAGCCCGGCGCCGTCGAGAAGATGCCCGCCGGATCGAGCGAATGCTGGGAGCCGTAGCCGGTGCCCATCGCGATCTTGGTGCGCAGGATCAGCGGAACGCCGGTCTCGCCGCCGAACATGTGCCGCGCCTTGCCGATCTGGTTGAACACCGCATCGGCCGCGACCCACATGAAGTCCGGATACATGAATTCCACGATCGGCCGATAACGGCCGTCCATCGCGAGGCCGCAGGCGACGCCCGTGAAGGCCGCCTCGCTGATCGGCGTGCCGATCACCCGGCCGGGGAAGGCCGCCGCGAGGCCGCGCGTCGCGCCGTTGGTGCCGCCCTTCAGGCGATGGACGTCCTCGCCGAACAGCAGCAGCGACGCATCCGTCTCGAAGCGGCGATGCAGCACGTCGGCGATGGCGTCGACGAATTTCGTCTCGCGCAGCGCGCCGCCATGCGTCTCCGCCTCGCAGATCCGTTTGCCTTCGTGCGAGGGCAGTTCGCCCCGGATGCCGACATCGACGAAGGCCTTGTCCGGCCACATGTCGGCGCGGATGCGGCGGCGGTTGCCGTCCGGCTCCACGAGCCGCTCGGTGTGTCGGGCCATGGCATCGAGGCAGCGCCGGCGCAGTTCGTCCACCTGCCGCGTCTCGATCAGCCCGCGGGCGATCATTTCGGCCGCCGTACGCTCCAAGGGGTCACGCGCGCGCCACTCGGCCTCTTCCTGCTTGTCGCGATAGCCGAAGGCGGAGCCGGGGAACGGGCCGTTCTGGTGGAAGAAGCGATAGACGTCGGCCTCGATCACGGTCGGCCCGCCGCCCGAGCGCATCAGCTTGACGGCTTCCGTCGTCGCCAGATGAACGGCGAGCGGATCCATGCCGTCGACCTTCCAGGACGGAATGCCGAAGCCGGGGCCGCGCCCGGAAAGCCGCGTCTCCTTCGTCGCCTCGTCGACGCGGGTGGCGACCGCATAGCCGTTGTTCTCGATGAAGAACATGACCGGCAGCGACCAGGCCGCCGCGAGGTTCATCGTTTCGAGCGTGGCGCCGATATTCACCGCGCCGTCGCCGAAATAGGTGATCGCGACGTCGCCCGTGCCGGCCCGCAGATGGGCCATGGCAGCGCCCGCGGCGAGCGGCACGCCGCCGCCCACGATGGCGTTGGTGCCGAGGCCGCCGGCTTCCGCCCAGCGCAGATGCATCGAGCCGCCGCGCCCGTGGCCGTAGCCGGGCTCGAGGCCGAGGATCTCGGCCAGCGTCCGGTAGAGCACGTCGTTCAACGGATCGGAGAAGTCCTCGACCGGCGTCAGCTTCGGCGCAACGTAAGAAAAGGCCTTCGCCAGGAATTGGTGATGGCCGCGATGCGACCCGTTCACCTGATCGCTCCCCCGCAGCCCGATGATCGAGCCGACCGCCCCGCCCTCCTGCCCGATCGAGGAATGCGCGGGACCGTGGACGAGCCCCTCGCCCGCGAGTTCCAGCACTTTCTCTTCGAAAGCCCGGACGAGATGCAGCTGCGTCAGCATGGCGCCGAGCAGTTTCGGGTCGGCCTTCTTCCAATCGGCGGCCGTGGTCCTGAGCTCCACCCAGGGAGCCGAGGGAGCGAGAGGTACGAGTTTCGGCACGGTCTTTGACCTCAGAGGTAGCCGTTTGCGGTCCAGCCGCCGTCGACGCCGAACACCTGTCCGGTGACGGCGCGGGCGGCGTCGGAGACGAGGAAGCGGGCGGCGTCGGCGATCTCGGTCGGATCGATCATCCGGCCGATGGGCGTCCGCGCCTCGAGTTTGACAGGATCGAGCCTGCCGCGGGCGACGAGATCGTCCACGAAGGGCGTCCGGACATAGCCGGGCGCAAGCGCGTTGACGCGGATGCCGAGCTTCGCCCATTCGACGGCGAGCGCCTTGGCCATCATCACCGTGCCGCTCTTCGACACGCAGTAGCCGAGGCGTTCGGGCGCCGCGACGACGCCGTACATCGACGCCATCAGCAGGATGCTGCCGCCGCCCGAAGCGGCCATCCGGCGGCCCGCCTCATGCGCCGTCAGGAAGACGCCGTCGAGATTGACGGACATCACCTTCCGCCAGCCCGCGAAATCGAGATCCAGCGTCGGGCAGTTCTGGGAGATGCCCGCATTGGCGACGACCGCATCCAGCCCGCCGAGCGCGTCCGCGGCGCCGTCGAAACCCTTGCGGACGTCGTCCGGATCCGCGACGTCGCAGGCGAAGACCGGCACGTCCGGCAATTCGGCGCGGAACGCGTCGGACGCGGCCTGACGGTCGAGCACGGCGACGCGTGCGCCCGCCGCGCGATAGGCCCGGACGATCGCGAGCCCGATGCCCGCGCAGCCGCCCGTGACGAGCGCGCGCTTGCCGGAGAGATCGTCCGAGGAGGCCATCAGCGGATTCCCGTGAAGTCGGCCATCAGTTCGCGCTGTGCGAGCAGCATCGGCCGGCCGGGATGAACCCGGCAGCCCTTGGCCCGCGCCGCGGCCATGATCGCCGTTTCTTCCGGATCCATGATGATCTCGGCGACGATCTGATCGGACGAGAGCGAGCCCGCATCGAGCGGCAACGGATCGCCCGCGCGCAGGCCGAGCGACGTGCCGTTGACGACGAGGTCGTGCCCCGAAGCGTCCGGCGTGCCGATGTCCACGCGCAGCGCCGGATGCGCGACCGCGATGCGGGAGGCGAGGTCCTCCGCCTTGGCCCGCGTCCGGTTCGCGATCGTCAGGCGCGTGACGCCCGCATCCGCGAGCGCGAAGGCGATGGCGTTCGCGGCCCCGCCCGCACCCGCGAGATAGGCCGACCGGCCCTTCGGATCGATGCCGTTCTTCTTCAGCCCGGTGACGAAGCCGATGCCGTCGAGCATCTCGCCCACAAGCCGCCCGTCCGCCTCGCGGCGGACCGTGTTCACCGCGCCGATGAGGCGGGCCGTCGGGCTCACCTCGTCGAGCAGATCCACGATGGCGGACTTGTGCGGAACGGTGATGATGATGCCGCCGCAGTTCTTCATGCCCCGGATCCCCGCGACCATGGCCGCGAGGTTTTCCGGTGCGACGTGCATCGGGATCATCACGCCGTCGACGCCGCGCTCGGCGATGACCGCATTGATCATCTGCGGCGTCTTCACCTGCGTGATGGGATCCGCGAGGATCGCCCAGACGCGGGTCCGTCCCGTGATCTCCGCCATGGCTCAGATCCCGAGATAGGCGGTCTTCACGTGCGGATCGGCGAGCATGCCGACGCCCGTGTTCTCCCGCGCGATGCGGCCGTTCTCGATCACATAGGCCCGTTCCGCGATCTTGAGCGCGTGGAAGGCCTTCTGCTCGACGAGGAGGACCGTGGTGCCCATCTGCCGGATGCGTTCGACCACGTCGAACATCTGGCCGACGATGATCGGGGCGAGACCGAGCGACGGCTCGTCGAGCATCAGCAGCTTCGGCTTGGCCATCAGGCCGCGCGCGATCGCCACCATCTGCTGCTCGCCGCCCGAGAGCGAACCGGCGAGCTGCTGGGAGCGCTCGCGGACGCGCGGGAAGATGTCGAGCACCTCTTCGAGCCGCTGCGACACGCCTTCGCGGACATTGCCGTGGTAGGCGCCCATCAGGACGTTGTCGAGAACGGTCATGACCGGGAAGAGCTGGCGCGCTTCGGGCACCTGGATCAGGCCCGCACCCACGATGTCCGCGGGCACGGCGCCGGTGATGTCCTTGCCGTCGAACTCGATCTTGCCCTTCGACGGCTTCACGATGCCGGAGATGGTGCGCAGCAGGGTCGACTTGCCCGCGCCGTTCGAGCCGATGATCGTGACGATCTCGCCGGTGCCGACGGTGAGCGAGACGTCCTGAAGAATGACGGTCCGGCCATAGCCGGCCGTGACGTCAGAAACCCTGAGCATCGACGAAATCCTCTCCGAGATAGGCTTCGATCACCTTGCGGTCCTTGACCACCTCGCGGGGGTCGCCCTCGGCGATCATGCGACCGTTGTCGATCACGACGATCCGGTCCGACAGGCTCATGATCGCCTGCATGTTGTGTTCGATGGCGATCACGGTGACGCCGGTGTCGCGGATCGAACGGATCAGCTCGACCATGCGCATCGTGTCGGACTGGTTCTGACCGGCCATCACCTCGTCGAGGAGGAGGATGTCCGGCTCGCTCGCCAGCGTGCGGGCGACTTCGAGGCGCTTGAGCGCACCGATCGGCAGGTTGCGCGCCTCGACGTCCTTCTGGTCGAGCAGACCCACCGTCGCGGCGACGCGGAGCGCGACCGCACGGGCGTCCTGGACGTTCGGATGCCGCAGGAAGGCGCCGATCATGATGTTCTCGATCACCGAGAGACGACCGAACGGCTGCACGATCTGGAAGGTGCGGCCCACGCCGAGACGGGCGAAGCCGTCGGGCGATGCGGGCGTCACCATCGCGCCGTTCGGTCCCGCCACGGCCACGGTGCCCGAGGTCGGGATCAGGAAGCCCGACATCTGGTTGAACAGCGTGGTCTTGCCCGCGCCGTTCGGCCCGATGATGCCGAGGATCTCGCCGCGCTTGAGCGTGATCGAGACGTTGTCGGTGGCGGTGAGGCCGCCGAACTGCATCACGAGGTTCTTGGTCGTGAGGATCGGCTCGCCCTTCGCGCCTTCGAGCTTGCGCAGCGCGGGGGCGATGCGCTCGGCCGGGCGACGGCCGCCGCCGGGGAGGCGGTCGATCCAGCGCGAGACGGTCGGGCCGAAGGTGCCGACGAGACCGGCGGGCAGAGTCAGCGTGATGAGCACGAGCACGGTGCCGTAGACGAAGCCGTGAAGGCCGTTCGCCTGCGCGCCGAGCCAGCCGCGGGCGAGTTCCGCCAGCGGGACGACGAGCACGGTGCCGAGCAGCGGGCCCGCCACGGTGCCGAGACCGCCGATCAGCGAGAACATCGCGACCTCGATCGAGGTTCCGAGCGAGAACATCGTCGCGGGCTCGAGGAAGGTCAGATACATCGCGTGGAACGCGCCGATCAGCGCCGTCAGCATCGCCGAGACGATGACGGCCTTGAGCTTCACGTCGGAATTGCTGATGCCGGCGGCCAGCGCCGCATCCTCGCGTTCGCGCACCGCGGTCAGATAATAGCCGAGACGCGAAGTGCGGATCGCGAGCGACACGCCGATCGTCAGGAGCAGCAGGCCGAAGGCGATGTAGAGGTAGTTCGTCTTGTCGGAGAACACCATCCACGCCCAGCCGAGCTTCAGCGGGACGATGAGGCCCGCCGAACCACCGGTGAAGCCGACGAAATGGATCGCCAGAAGGCGGATCACTTCGAGGAAGGCGATGGTCGACAGCGAGAAGAACGGACCGCGCAGGCGGAAGCAGGGATAGCCGATCAGCGCGGCGACGACCGCGGCGATCACCGCACCGATCCACATGCCGATCCACGGCGTCAGGCCGAAATGCTGGATCAGCAGCGCCGTCGTATAGGCGCCGATGCCGTAGAACATCATGTGGCCGAGCGAGAGCTGGCCGGCATAGCCGCCCACGATGTTCCACGCGGTCGAAAGCGCCGCGAACACGCAGATCGTCACGAAGACGTGGATCAGGAAGGGCGATCCCGAAACGAGCGGGATCACCAGCACCAGCGAGAGCGCCAGCAGCGAGACGTAGACTTTCGGATTCGTGAGCTGCAAGAGCAGCCCCGATCCGGAGGTGGCGGACGAAGCCGCAGCGGACTGTTGGGTCATGGGGTCACTCCGTCCCGCGGCCGAAGCCGAAGAGGCCGGTAGGTTTGAAGATCAGGATGAGGATGAAGATCGCAAAATAGACGACCTCCTTGAGGTCGGGCGCGATGTAGTAGGCCGACAGGCTGTCCACGAGGCCGATGATCATCGCGCCGAGGAACGCGCCGTACATGCTGCGCATGCCGCCGAGCACGACGACCACGAAGGCCGTCAGCACGAAATAGGTTCCGACGGTGGGGGTGGCCGGGAACAGCGGGGAGACGAGCGCGGCCGCAAGGCCCACGCAGGCGGCGCCGAGACCGAAGGAGATGATGTAGATGCGGTCGACGCGCACGCCCATCAGAAGGGCGGCGGTGCGGTTCTGCGCCGTGGCGCGGATCGCGCGGCCGAGCGCCGTCGTCTGCATGAAGGCATGAAGGCCGATGACGAGCGCCAGCGAGGCGGCCAACATCACGACCTGTCCCACAAGCACCGTATAGGGGCCGAGGCGGAGCGACTGGCGCAGGTCGGGAGCGCTCACCGAATAGAGGTCGGCGCCGAAGACCATCAGCGCGAGGTTCACCAGCGCGGTGGAGAGACCCACCGTCGCGAAGATCTGGATGTGTTCGTCGGCGTCGAGCAGCGGCTGGATGATGAAGCGCTGGATGAGCACGCCGAGCAGGAAGAGCAGGATCACGACGGGAACCGCCGCGACATACGGGTGGACGCCCAGCTTCGCGAACAGCAGATAGACGGCATACATGCCGACCATCAGGAATTCGCCGTGGGCGAAGTTCACGACGCGGACCACGCCGAAGATGAGCGTGAGACCCACGCTGATGATGGCGTACATGCTGCCGAGCATGATGCCGTTGATGAGGAGTTGGATCAGGACGTCCATCGAGCGCAGTTCCTCGGGGCGAGAGTCGTCGCGCGGCGGCCGCTGGGCCGTCGTGGGACGACGTGTTGAAGGGGCCCGTCGCGGAGCGATCCGCGACGGGCCGGCAGACGGGAGATCAGTTCTGGCCGAGGCCGGTCTTCATCTTCGTGACGGCCGCGGCGGCCGGGAAGACGGTCACGAGTTCGCCGCCCTGCCACTGCATGACGAACGGCTTCACGCGGGTGTTCTGGCCCGCTTCGTTGAACTTCGCGCCCCAGCCGGAGGCGGTCGAGCCCTGCGGCAGGTCGATCTTCATGACCGACTCGCGGATCGAAGCGGCCGTCATGTCCTTCGAGGAGGCGAAGGCGTCGAAGAAGATCTTCGCGCCGACATAGTTCGCGAGGCTGTGGCCCGAGCGCGGATCCGTGCCGTACTTCGCCTTGTACTTCGCGACGAAGTCGGCGATGCCGGGGGCGGCGGCCGCATTCGTCTTGTACTGGGTGAAGTCGACGTTGAGCGCGCCTTCGATGTTCTCGTAGCCGACCGCCTGCGCCGTCTCGCGGAGCGAGTAGCCGCCGCCGGCGCCCATCACGGCCTTCGGCTTGAAGCCCTGTTCCTTCGCCTGGCGGAAGAACAGCACCGTGTCGTTCTGGTAGGAGGTCTGCAGCACGACGTCGGCACCGGCCGACTTCAGACGCAGGATGACCGGCGTCAGGTCGACCGACTTCGCCGAATAGGGAAGCGTCTCGACGACGTTGATGCCCTTCTCCTTGGCCCGCGCCGTCTGGTAGCCGGCGACCGTCTGGCCGTAGAGCGAGTCCTCATGGATGATCGCGACCTTCAGGGTCTTCGGGTCGGAGACGCCGAGAGCCGGAGCGATCGCCTCGCCGATCGAATCGACCATGGACGCCGCGAAGTCGCGGGCGGTCGGGTTCGAGCGGAACAGGTTCTTGAAGCCGCGCTCGGTGATCGGATCGGAGATCGCGCCGAGTTCGAAATAGGGAACGCCGGCGAGTTCGGTGACCTGCGTCGCGGCGAGCGAGAGCGAGGAGGAATAGGTGCCGAACACGGCCTGCACCTTCTCGACCGAGGTCAGGCGACGGGCTTCGCCGACCGCCTGGTTCGGGTCGACGGCGTCGCCCTTCACCATCTCGATCTTCTTGCCGTTGATGCCGCCCGCGGCATTGCGTTCCTCGACGGCCAGCTCGAGGCCGCGGAAGCTTTCATCGCCGAGCAGCGCGAGACCGCCGGAGAACGGATAGAGCGCGCCGATCTTGACCTGCGCGGTAGCGGCCGTCGCGGAAACGGCCAGACCGGCGGCAAGCGCCGCCTTCAACAGAAGTTTCATCAGGAACCTCCCTGAGGGCCCCCTTGACCGAGGGCTTTGGGTTCAAAGATGCCGCAGGGTGCGACGAGGCCCCCTTGCAACCCGATCATGTTGCATATGACCTAGTTGCCTGACAAGTTGCTTGTCGTAAGACGGCTTGACTTGCTCACACCGAGTCACGACCACCTCGACCGCAGTTCGAAAAACACCGAGGAACGCTTTCCGATGAGTCTGCCCACGTCCATGCGCCGCATTCGTTTCGCCGCCGCCGGCGGCCCCGAGGTCGTCGAAGTCGAGACCGGTCCGGTGCCCGTCCCCGGCGCCGGCCAGGTTCTGGTCGAAGTCGCCGCCGCGGGCGTGAATCGCCCCGATTGCCTGCAGCGCGCGGGCGGCTACCCCCCGCCTCCGGGAGCCACCGACATTCCCGGCCTCGAGATTTCCGGCCGCATCGTCGCGCTGGGCGAAGGCGTCTCCGGCCTGAAGATCGGCGACGAGGTCTGCGCCCTCGTGATCAGCGGCGGCTATGCGGAATATTGCATCGCCGAAGCCCCGCTCTGCCTGCCGATTCCGAAGGGCCTGTCGCTTCTGGAAGCCGGCGGCCTGCCGGAGAACGTCTTCACCGTCTATGACAACGTCTTCACCCGCGGCCGGCTGAAGAAGGGCGAGACGATCCTGATCCACGGCGGGTCGAGCGGCATCGGCTACACGGCCATCCAGCTCGCCAAGCATTTCGGCGCCACGGTCTACGCGACCGCCGGCTCGGCCGAAAAATGCGGGTTCTGCCGCAAGATGGGCGCCGACGTCGCGATCGACTATCGCGCCGAGGATTGGCAGGCCCGGGTGAAGGAGCTCACCGACGGCAAGGGCGTCGACGTGATTCTCGACATGGTGGGCGGCCCCTACATCCAGAAGAACCTGCTCTCGCTCGCCTTCGAGGGCCGTCTCGTCCAGATCGCCTTCCTGCAGCCGAGCAAGGTCGAGAATTTCGACTTCGTGCAGCTGATGCTGCGCCGCCTGACGATCACCGGCTCCACGCTGCGGCCGCGCTCGGTCGAGCTGAAGAAGGCGATCGCCGACAAGCTGCGCACGGACGTGTGGCCGCTCTACGATTCCGGCGCGATCCGCCCGTTCATCCACAAGATCTTTCCGCTGGAGCAGGCCCGCGAGGCGCATGCCCTGATGGAATCGAGCGCGCATGTCGGCAAGATCATGCTCGAGGTCCGCAAATGAGCACGCATACCGGGCGCGTCGCGCTCGTCACAGGGTCGGGGCGCGGCATAGGCCGCGCCATCGCCGACGCCCACGGGGCGGCCGGGGCCGCCGTGGTCTATCTCGACCACGACCCCGCGCTGGCGGAAGCGGCGGCGGCGGAAGCCGCGGCCAAGGGCCGGAAGGCCCTCGGCCTCGCCGCGGACGTGGCCGACTACGCCTCGGTCGCGGCGGCCTGCGAAAAGGCCGCGGCGACCCTCGGGCCCATCGACGTGCTGATCAACAATGCCGGCATCTCGCCGAAATCCGGCAGCGACGGAAAACGCGCTCCGATGTGGGAGATGTCCCCCTCGGAATGGCAGCGGGTGCTCGACGTCAATCTGACGGGCGCCTTCAACTGCACCCGGGCCGTCGTGCCCGGCATGCGCGAACTCGGCCGCGGCCGGATCGTCAGCACCTCGTCCGTCGCGGGCAAGACCTTCTGCGACATCGTCGGCGTCCACTATGCCGCGACGAAGGCCGGGCTCATCGGCTTCACCAAGCATCTCGCGGGCGAACTCGGTCCTTTCGGCATCACGGTGAACGCCGTCGCGCCGGGTCGGATCGACACGCCGCTGATGCGCGGCACCGCGAGCGCCGCGAACGACGCGGTCAAGGCGATCACGCCGCTGCGCCGCTTCGGTACCGCGGAAGACGTGGCCGAGACCTGCCTTTTCCTCACTTCGGACGCCGCGTCCTTCGTCACCGCGCAGGTGATCGACGTCGCCGGCGGATGGCTGATGACATGACGACGACGCACGATTTCTCCGGCCGCACGCTTCTCATCACCGGCGCCGTCGGCTCGATCGGGCGCGCCGTCGCCGAGCGCTTCTTCGCAAGCGGCGCCAATTGCGTCGTCACCGATCTCGACGAATCCGCCGCTACGGCTCTGGCCCGCGATATCGACCCGGGACTGACCCGCGTTCTGCCCCTCGCGCAGGACGCGGCGAAGCCGGACGACGCCGCGCGCGCGGCGAAGGCCGCCGTCGAACGCTTCGGCGCGATCGATTTCGTGGTGACCTCGGCGGGGCTCTATCGCGACGCGCTGGTCGCCGAGATGAGCGACGCGGAATGGCGTCGTTCGATCGACATCAATCTCGACGGCGTGTTCTACACCTGCCGCGCCGCCATCCCGCACATGCGCGAAGGCGGCTCGATCGTGAACATCGCTTCGATGGCCGGGCATCGCGGCAGCTTCGCCCATGCGCATTATGCGGCGGCGAAGGGCGCGGTGCTCACCTTCTCGCGCTCGCTCGCCCTCGAACTCGCACCGAAGATCCGCGTCAACGCGGTCTCTCCGGGGCTCATCGACGGGCCGATGGTGCAGAACCTCCTGCAGATGAATGCGGGCGGCGCCCGCCTCATCGAGCAGACGCCGCTGAAGCGGCTCGGACGCCCCGACGAGATCGCGTCCGTGATCGCCTTCCTGTGTTCCTCGGACGCCGGCTTCATGACGGGCACCAGCCTGCACGTGAACGGCGGCCTTCATATCGCGAGCTGAGATCCCCCGATGGCTCCGAACAACCATCAGTCTCTGATCGGCCGGGGCCCCTCCCTCGCCGACGTGCTCACCCAGAAGCTTTCGGACGAAATCGCGTCGGGCCAATTCAAGCCCGGCGAAAAGCTGCCGACGGAACAGCAGATCGCCGAGACCTACGGCGTGAGCCGCCCCATCGTCCGAGAGGCGATCGGGCGGCTGAAGCACGACGGCGTCGTCGTATCGCGGCAGGGTGCCGGCGCCTTCGTCGCCGAATCCGGATCGCCGGCGGTCTTCCGCCTGCAGGTCTCGGACTTTACGGATCGCGACGAGATCCGCGGCATCGTCGAGCTTCTGATGGCCGTCGAATCCTCGGCCACCGAACTCGCCGCCCTGCGCCGGACGGACGAGGATCTCGCCTCGCTCCAAGGCCAGCTCGACGCCATGCAGGCGGCGATCGACCGCGGGGAGCCGGGCGTGGACGAGGACGTCTCCTTCCACCGCGCGATCGTGGAAGCGACCAAGAACCCGTTCTTCCGCGACCTGTCCGACTTTCTCGACCGGCGCGTCAGGACCTTCATCCGCACGGCGCGGTCCAACACCGCCCGCGGCCAGGCGGGCCTCACGGCGCTCGTGCAGAACGAGCATCAGGCCATCTTCGAAGCGATCCGGGCGGGCGATGCGGGCCGGGCGCGCAGCGCGGCGGAGGAGCATCTGCGCAACGCCGCCGACCGTCTCGCGCTCTATCTCCGTCCCTGAACGGATTGCCGCCTGAAAACGGCCGGATAAACTCCGCCGCAACCGCAGGAGGCATCCATGGTCCGTTCCGTCGTCGCAACTCTCCTCTCGGGCGCGTTCCTCGCGGCCTCGGCCTTTCTGCCCGCGGCGGCGCAGGCGGTGCCCAAGACGGGCTCCTGCCCGTCCGGCTATCACACCAGCGGCGGTTACTGCGTTCCGAGCGGCTCCTCGGCCGGCCCCGCCGTGCCCAAGGTCGGCTCATGCCCCTCGGGCTACCACACCAGCGGGTCCTATTGCCTCGGCGGCCGAGACGCGCGCCATGCGGTGCCGAAGACGGGCTCCTGCCCGTCCGGCTACCACACGAGCGGCGACTACTGCGTGCAGAGCCGCTGATCAGTCCGGCAGGATCGCGACCGCACGCGTCCAGCCGCCCGACGCGCCTTTGATCTTCACCGGGAAGCACGACACGGTGAACCCCTTCGCCGGCAGCCGTTCGAGGCCGTGCAGCTTCTCGATCTGGCAATAGCCGCGGTCGCGCCCGGCCTTGTGCCCTTCCCAGATGATCGCGGGATCCTTCGTCTCGGCCCAACGCTTGGCGGTGTGGCTGAACGGCGCGTCCCAGCTCCAGCCGTCGGTGCCGACCACGCGGACGCCCTTGCTCGTCAGATGCAGCGTGCCTTCGCGCCCCACGCCGCAGCCGCTGTGGATGTAGTTCTCAGAGCCGTAGCGGGCCCCGGCGGCGGTGTTGATCAGCACGATGTCGAAGGGCTGCAGCTCATGGCCGATCCGGGCCAGCTCCGCGTCGATCTCCGAAGGCGTCACGAGATGGCCGTCCGGCAGATGCCGGAAATCGAGCTTCACGCCCGGGCGGTGGAACCAGTCGAGCGGCAGTTCGTCGATGGTGGCGGCGCGCACGCCGCCGTCCATGGTCGAGTGATAGTGCCAAGGCGCATCGACATGCGTGCCGTTGTGGGTCGAGACCGTCGCGACCTCCATCGCCCAGCCCTCGCCGTCGGGCAGGTCGTCGCGGGTCAGGCCGGGAAAGAAGGCGATCACCTCGTCCGCGGTCGTGCCATGCGTCTTGTAGTCGATGCGCGGGCGCATGAAGGCCGGATCGGCCGGCACGTCATTGGTGATCGGAATGGAAATGTCGATGAAGGTCGGCACGGGATTTCCTCGCCTTTTCGTGTTGTTGGCGAGGAGCCTAGCGCGGCCGCGCGGATTCGGAAGCCTCAGCGCGACGCCTCGGCCTCCATCGTCACGATGCCGTCGGCATTCTCGACCCGGCAAAGCACCCCCGCCTCGGTCCTGCGCCCCCGGACCCGGAAGCTGCGTCCCGCGATCAAGGGCGACACGGCTCGGTAACGGAAGCGACGCGGCGGCGCCCCGCCGAGCACGGCCGACATCTGCATGAGCAGCGTGGCCTGTACCGGGCCGTGCACGATCAGGCCCGCATAGCCTTCGACCTCGGTCACGTAAGGCAGGTCGTAATGGATGCGGTGGCCGTTGAAGGTCATCGCGGAATAGCGGAACAGCAGCACGGGCGAGCCCTCGACCGTCCAGTCGAGATCGCCGGCCATGGGCGGTCCCGGCGGCGGCTCGGCCGCGGAGGTTCCGGCCTCGCGATAGACCATGTCGTGCCGTTCGCGGATCGCGACGCCCCGGGGCCCGGAGACCTCGTGATGCACCGCGACGAAGCAGAGCGGCCCCGTCCGCCCCTGCTTGAACCCCACGTCTCCCACGGTGCTCCGGCGGGAGATGCGGTCCCCGACCCGGAGGTGATCGATGAATTCCACCTCCCCGCCCGCCCACATCCGGCGCGGCAGCGGCACCGGCGGCAGGAACTCGCCCTTCGCGGCATGTCCGTCCGGCCCGATCCGCGAGAGCTTCGGCGCGTCGGGCGCCAGGCACCAATGCAGCGCGAGCGGCGCGGCTCCGTCCGGCACCGGCGCGAGCCTGTCCTCGAAGGTCGCGCGGAATTCCTCGACGAGGCGCGGCGTCACCACGTCTTCCGCTTCCATGCTGCGCCCGGTCCATGCCGCCAGCGCGGCGACGTCGATCTCCGTCATGCGGGCCTCAATAGGAACGGGGCATGCCGAGCACGTGTTCGGCGAGATAGGACAGGACGAGATTGGTCGAGACGGGCGCCACCTGGTAGAGCCGCGTCTCCCGGAACTTGCGCTCCACGTCATATTCCTCGGCGAAGCCGAAGCCGCCATGCGTCTGCAGGCACGCGTTCGCGGCCTCCCACGAGGCGTCCGCGGCGAGCATCTTCGCCATATTGGCCTCCGCCCCGCAGTCCTCGCCCGCCTCGTAGCGACGCAGCGCGTCCTGCACCATCAGCTCGGCGGCACGCATCGCGGCATAGCTCTTGGCGATCGGGAATTGGATGCCCTGATTCTGCCCGATGGGACGCCCGAAGACGGAGCGCTCCTTCGCATAGGCGCTCGCCTTGTCGATGAACCATTTCGCGTCGCCGACGCATTCGGCAGCGATCAGGATGCGCTCCGCGTTCATCCCCGAAAGGATGTAGCGGAAGCCCCTGCCCTCCTCGCCCACGAGGTTCTCCGCAGGCACCTCCACCTCGTCGAGGAAGATCTCGGTCGTGGCGTGGTTCATCATGGTCCGGATCGGACGGATCGTGATGCCGGGCGACCTCATGTCGACGATGAAGACCGAAAGACCGTCCGTCTTCTTGGTGACCTGCTCGCGCGGCGTCGTCCGGGCGAGAAGCAGCATCAGGTCCGAATGTTCGGCCCGGCTCGTCCAGATCTTCTGGCCCTTCACGATGTAGCGGTCGCCCTCGCGCCGGGCGAAGGTGCGCAGCGCGGTCGTGTCGGTTCCGCTCGTCGGCTCCGTCACGCCGAAGGCCTGAAGCCGCAATTCGCCCGCCGCGATCTTCGGGAGACAGCGTCGCTTCTGCTCTTCGCTGCCGTGCCGCAGCACGGTGCCCATCACGTACATCTGCGCGTGGCAGGCCGCGCCGTTGGCGCCCGAATGCTGGATTTCCTCCAGCACCGCGGCCGCGGCCGAGAGCGGCAGACCAGCCCCGCCGTATTCCTCGGGGATCAGGGTCGCGAGCCAGCCCGCTTCGGTGAGAGCGGCCACGAAATCCGTCGGATAGGCGGAGTCACGGTCGAGCGCGCGCCAATACTCCGCGGGAAAGCGCCCGCACAGGCGTCGCACGGCCTCGCGGATCTCGGGATAGGTCTCGGCCGTCATCGGCTGCTTCTCTCCTGCTGCGCGCCGGAAAACTCGGCGCGGACTGCGGCGGTATGTTCGCCGACGGCGGGCACGGGCCCGTAGGTCCGCTCCTCGCCCGGCCGGCGCACCGGCGGCGCGGGCATCGAAACGCGCCCGGCCGGCGTCTCGACCTCGATCCGGCGCAGATGCGGATGCTTCGACAGGCCCTGCATGTCGTTCACCCGACCGAAGGCTATCGCATGCTTCATCAATCGCTCGACGAGCTCGTCAGCCGCGAGCCGCCCGAAGACGGCTTGGACCGCCGCGTCCACCTCCTCGCGAAGTTTCACGCGCGCCACATTCGTCGCGAATCGCGGCTCGGCCGCGAGCATCGCATCGCCCATCACCTCCGCCGCCAGAATCCGCCATTCGCGGTCGCTCTGCGTCGAGATGAGGATCTCGGCGCCGTCGGCGGTCGAGAAGACCCCATAGGGCGCGATCGAGGGATGCGCGAGCCCGAGCCTGCGCGGCGTTTGCCCGCCTTCATGCTGCAGCAGCGGAACCGCCGACCAGTCGGCGGTCGAGTCGAACATGGAGATGCGGAGATCCGCCCCCTCGCCCGTCCGGTGGCGCTGGAGCAACGCTTCCAGCACGGCCTCATAGGCGTTCATGCCCGTCGCGATGTCGACCACCGAGACGCCGACACGGGCCGGGCGTTCGGGTCCGCCGGTCACCGAGGCGAGCCCCGCTTCGGCCTGGATCAGAAGGTCATAGGCCTTCCGCTTCGCATAGGGCCCGCTCTCGCCGTAGCCGGAAACGGAGGCGATGACGAGGCGGGGGAAATCGCGCCTGAGCCGCTCGATCGGGAAACCGAGCCCCGCGAGCGCCCCGGGCTTCAGGTTCTGCACGAGCACGTCGGCGCGCGCGAGCAGCGCTTCGAGCAGCGTCTTGTCCGCGGCCGTCTTGAGGTCGAGGACGACCGATTCCTTGCCGCGATTGAGCCAGACGAAATAGGAGCTCTGCCCCTTGGCCGCGTCGTCGTAACCGCGGGCGAAATCGCCCTCCGGCTTTTCGATCTTGATGACGCGCGCACCCGCGTCGGCCAGCCGGCAGGTGCACATCGGGGCGGCGACGGCCTGCTCCAACGCGACGACCAGAAGTCCCTCCAGAGGCAATGACAAGACCGTCCGCTCCCTTCGAAAGCACCGGCCGAGGCCGGGTTCGGTTTGGATAACACGGGCCGGAACGGAACGGCATGCGAAAACCCCCGAAGCTTTCGCTCCGGGGGTTCGTTCGGCCTCGCGCCAGGGAGAAGCGGAGAGACGGCGGAAACATCGCTCCGCGCAGCGCTGCCGGTCTCTCGAACTCAGAACACGAAGTCGTGGACGGCGAGGCTGCCGATCTGGGTGTTCTGCAGGACGACCGCGTGGGACGCATCGGCCGTGATGACCGTCGAGGTGCCGCTCTGCACCGCATGGGCGAGCACGTCGGCGAAGGAGGTGAAGCCGAGCCCCGCCACGTCGAGATGGTCGATGCCCGTCTGGAAATCGGCCACCGTCGTCTTGCCCGGCGCGGAGGAGAAGACGAAGAGGTCCGCCCCGTCATTGCCGAACAGAAGGTCGGTGCCGCCGTTGCCCTTGAGCACGTCGTTGCCGATGCCGCCGACCAGCCGGTCGTTGCCGGCGCTGCCGACGAGCGTGTCGTGGCCGGCGCCGCCGATCAGCTCCGCATTGCCGCCCTGCGAGGTCAGAACGTTGTCGAGCCCGTTGCCGACGCCGCGGAAGGTCTCCGTCCCGGTATAGGTCAGCGCCTCGACCTGGCCGCCCAGCGTGTAGCTCGACAGCGCCGTCTTCACCGTGTCGAAGCCCGCACCGACCTTCTCCACCACCACGTCGCCGGCATCGTTCACGATGTAGGTGTCGTCGCCGGCACCACCCGCCAGCGTGTCGGCGCCGGCCGTGCCTTCGAGCAGATCATTGCCGGCGATCGGGGCGACCGCGACGATCGGAGCCGCCTTGTAGAACACGAAATTGTCGGCCGTGAGCGCCGTCGTGGCGACGTTGTTGAGCACCATCGTCGTGCCGCCGAGCACGATCTTGTTGCCCGAAGCTCCGGAAAGCGCGTCGGAGAGCGAGGCGATGCCGAGGCCCGACACGTCGATCCGGTCATTGGCGACGGAGAAATCCATCACCGTGTCGGTGCCGCCGTCGCCGGACTTCACCACGAAGGTGTCGCGTCCGTCGCCGCCGCGCAGCGTGTCGTTGCCCTGTCCGCCCCACAGCGTGTCGTTGCCCGTGCCGGCATCGAGATTGTCGTTGCCCGCCCCGCCTTCCAGCCGGTCGTCGCCGCCCGAGGCGATGAGCGTGTCCGCCCCTGCGCTGCCGATGATGACGTTGTTCGAGGCGTTGCCGACGCCGCGGAAGGCTCCGGTGCCGGAATAGGTCAGGTTCTCGAACATCGCGGTCAGCGTGTAGGAGGAGAAGCTCGTCACGATCGTGTCGACGCCGCCGTTCGCCTGCTCGTAGAGCGTCGCGCCGGTGGTGTTCACGATATAGGTGTCGTTGCCCATGCCGCCGGAGAGGAAGTCCGTCCCGCCGCCGCCGTCGATCGTGTCGTCGCCCATCCCTGCGAGGATGCGGTCGTTGCCCGCTCCGCCGTAGATCTTGTCGTTTCCGGCCGCGCCGAAGATCGTGTCGTTGCCGCCCCCGCCATAGATCACGTCGGCGCCGTCATTGCCCGCAAGGCTCTCGCCGTTCGCGGTGCCCTGGATCGTCTTCGAGGCGAGATCGGCAGCATCCTGCCAGACGCGGACATAGTCGATCTTGGTCACGGCGGGCCACACGGTCGTGCCGTCGGGGTTGCCCGCCCAGCCGCCCACCGCGGTGTTGGCGATGAGATACATCGGCACCTTCAGGCTTTCCGGCGTGAGCATCGAGCCCATGGCCTTGCCGTCGAGATAGAAGGTGATCTTGTCCTGCTGCCAGTCGACGCCGTAGCTGTGGAAGCCCTGCGTGAGATCCGTCACCTGCTCGCGGACCACCTTGTGGACCACGCCGTCGGAAGAATGGACGGTCTGGAACAGCGAGTTGGGCATCTGGCCGATCAGTTCGACGAGATCGATCTCGCTCTTCACCGACGAGTCGGTGCTGCGCATCCACAGCGCGGGCCACAGGCCCTTGCCGCCGGGGAAGTCGGCGCGGAATTCGATATAGCCGTATTTGAACTCGGCATTGCCCGCCGAATTGATCATGCCCGAAGTGTAGGGCTGGTTGTAGACGTCGGCGAGGAGAGCCGCAGGCGTGGGCCGCGTGGTGATGGTCAGCGTGCCGTCGCCGACCGAGAACGGGTCGATCGCAACCGCGGACCCGTCCGGCGCGCGGAAGTCGCGGTCGAGATAGATCTGCTTCTCGTTGTTGGTGCCGATCCAGCGGAGATTGCCGGGGAACACCGTGTTCCAGACGGAGCCGGCATCGTCGGGGCGCGCGGTGCCGTTGAACTCGTCGGCGAAGCTGAGCTGCATGCCGGCGCGGGGGGCGTTCGAAGTCGTCGAGTAGGTGGTCATGGCGGACGATCCCTGTTCGTCTGTTTCCGAAGAGGCCGCCTTTCCGCGGCGGCTGATGGAGACGAACCTGACCCCCGATTGGGACCTCGAAGTGGACCTGATGCCCGCGATCAGTGCAGATAACCCGTAATCGCTCGACTTGCTGACCCTCCGAAACAGTATTGACGCTTTTGGCGAAACGCATAATTCGCTTGCACGGAAAGGCGTTTCGTTTCGACTTGGAGCAATCGTTCGGAAACGTTCGGATACATTCGGCCGTTACATTCACGATCCGAAACGAAGCGATCCCCGCAAGAGGAGCCGGGGCCGATCCGTGGCGGCCCCGCCGACGCGGCGCGGGTCGCAGGTCGGCCGTTCCGACGAAAACCCTTCGCGTCCGCGCCGGCGAACAGGGCGAGCTTGACCGCGACAAAACCTAGGGTTGTTCTTGCTCTGTCGATGCACGCAAACCCCGCGCGCGGCATGCGGATTGCAGGGCGAGGCGTATCGACGGGAGGAGAAAAAGCGCCATGAAACGCAATCCGTGGCTGCCCGCCTTTTTCGCCTTGATCGCCTCGGCGGTCGGCGCGGAGGCACGCGAGGTCTCGATGACCTGCAAGGGCAAGGACAGCGTCTACAAGATGCACTACGACACCGATGCACGACTTCTGAAGACGTCGAACGACGCCTTCGGGAAGGACTTCAAGATCGTCAGGGTGCAGGACGACGAAGACGGCGTTCTCGTCCACGCACTCATGATTCCTTTCGGCGGCGCGCGCGACATCCTCGTCCGCTTCGAAGCCAAGGAGAAATGGGTGAAGCTGTTCTACGGCAACGGCAGCGAGACCACCGAGATCTGCCGCTGACGCAAGACAGGAACCCGCATTCGGTTGCATCAGGCTGCAATTATTCCGTGATCCGCTGAAATCCGGAACTTACGCCTTTTCCGAAGGAGCGCATGGGCCTATTTCGGCCGCATGACGGCGCCTTCCTCGGCCTTCTCGGCCGCGCTTTCATTGATGCTCGAACTCGACCCCCGCTTTCTCGCGATCGTGGGGCTGTCTCTCCGCGTCACCCTCGCCGCCGTCCTGATCGCCGCCCTCGTCGGCGTGCCGCTCGGCGCGTGGCTGGCGCTGTCGCGCTTCCCCGGGCGTGCCGCCGTGATCGTGATCGTGAACGCGCTGATGGGACTGCCGCCGGTCGTCGCGGGGCTCCTCGTCTTCCTCTCGCTGTCGCGTTCGGGGCCGCTCGGCGATCTGGGGCTGCTGTTCACGCCCGCAGCCATGATCATCGCGCAGACGGTCCTCGTCCTTCCGATCGTGATCGCGTTGACGCGCGGAACCGTGGAAGAACTCTGGAGCGAATATCGCGAGCATCTCTCATCGCTGGGACTCTCCGGCCTCCGCGCCGTCCCGACGCTGATCCGGGACGGGCGCTTCGCGCTGGCGACGGGCCTTCTGGCGGGCTTCGGTCGCGCGAGCGCGGAAGTCGGCGCGGTCCTCATCGTGGGCGGCAACATCGCGGGCTACACCCGCACCATGACGACCGCCATCGCGCTCGAAACCTCGAAAGGCGACCTTCCGCTCGCTCTCGGGCTCGGCATGGTCCTCATCGCCCTCACGCTCGCGATCAACGCCGCGGCCTATGCCGCGAGCCGCATCGGCGCCCGCTTCGCAGGATGAACGCGATGCGCGCACCCGCTTCGATCCTGCCGCTTTCCGCAGAAGGCCTCGTCTTCGAGGCCGAAGGCCGGCGCCTGCTCGACGGCGTTTCCTTCCGGATCCCGCAAGGCGGGACCACCGCGATCATCGGGCCGAACGGCGCCGGAAAATCACTGACGCTGCGCATCTGCCACGGGCTGATCGCCGCCTCGGCGGGCAGCATCGTCTGGAGCGGCGGGACGGGTTCCGCGGCGGGTCGCAAGCGGCACGCCATGGTCTTCCAGCGGCCCGTGATGCTTCGGCGTTCCGCCCGGGCGAATCTGACCCATGCCCTGCGCGCCCTCGGCTTCGACGACCCTGCCGGCCGGGCCGAGCGCGCGCTGCACCGTTTCGGCCTGCAGGATCTCGCCGAGCGCCCCGCCCGCCTGCTCTCGGGCGGCGAACAACAGCGCCTCGCGATCGCGCGGGCTTGGGCGCTCGAGCCCGAACTCCTCTTCCTCGACGAGCCGACCTCCCAGCTCGACCCCGGCGCGACGCGCCTGATCGAAGCGCTGGTGCACGACCTCGCAGCCGAAGGCATCACCCTCCTGATGACGACCCACGACCTCGGTCAGGCACGCCGCCTGAGCCGTCGCGTGCTGTTCATGCATCGCGGCCGCATCGTCGAAGACGCGCCGACCGACCGCTTCTTCGCGGCTCCGGAAACGCCGGAGGCCCGCGCCTTCATCGCCGGAGAACTTCTCTGGTGACCCTTTCCCGCAGCAACGGAGTTCAAGCCGCATGATCACGAAACGGATTCTGCTGGGCACGATGCTGGGCCTCGTCTTCGGCGGGGCCGCCGTCGCGCAGACCGCCGCCCCCGCCGGGGGACGATTCATCACCGTCTCCTCCACCACCTCCACCACCGATTCCGGCCTGTTCGAGCATCTTCTCCCGCTCTTCACGGCGAAGACCGGGATCGAGGTGCGCGTCGTCTCGCAAGGCACCGGGCAGGCGCTCGACACCGGCCGTCGCGGCGATGCCGACGTGGTTTTCGTCCATGCGAAGGCGCAGGAAGAGAAGTTCGTGGCCGAAGGCTTCGGCGTCGAGCGCAAGCCCGTGATGTACAACGACTTCGTGCTGATCGGGCCGAAGAGCGATCCGGCCGGAGTGAAGGGTTCAACCGACGTCGCGGCGGCATTCGAGGCGATCCGCGACAAGGCCGCGCCCTTCGTGTCGCGCGGCGACAAATCCGGCACCCATGTCGCCGAACTCGATCTCTGGAAGGCCGCCGGCATAGAGATCGCGCAGGCGAAGGGCGCCTGGTACCGCGAGATCGGCCAAGGCATGGGCGCTGCCCTCAACACGTCCTCGGCCATGAACGCCTATGTCCTCGCCGACCGCGCGACCTGGCTCAACTTCAAGAACCGGGGCGATCTCGACATCGTCGTCGAAGGCGACAAGCGCCTCTTCAACCGATACGGCGTGATCCTCGTGAACCCGGCCAAGCACCCGCATGTGAAGAAGGCCGACGGGCAGGCCTTCATCGACTGGCTCGTCTCGCCCGAAGGTCAGAAGGCCATCGCCGATTACAGGATCGGCGGCCGGCAGCTTTTCTTCCCCGACGCCGACAAGCCGGGCACATGAAAGCTCCGCAAGACCGGAGAGGGCGGGGACATGTCCCCGCGCTTTTCTTTCAAGTTTTATGATCGTCGAAATCGTAAAAGCCTGTGAATTGCTGAAACGATTATTTTCCGTTTCGACGGCTTTCGACACTTTGTCGCATCATGCGAGTGCGCACGTACTCCTATGTGTCGGTGCGAAAGGATCTTCCATGCAGACATTTTCAGGCTCGTTCCAAACCCGCCATGTCGCGACGCTGTGCAAATATGCGGGGATCAGCTTCATCTCCGGGGCCGTCAATCACGGCATGTTCAGCGGCGAACGGTCCCTGCTGACGGCCGCGGCGGGCGTGCTCGTCTATATCGCGGGCGCCGTCCTCTTCCGCCTCGACGGCGACGAGAAGACGAGGTGGCAGGATCTGCTCGGCTACGGCGTCATCGCCTCCGTCGGCCTCGGCTTCTTCACGGGCGGCCTGCAGCATTTCCCGGATTCGCCGGACCGCAGCGTGTGGGTCGTGCCGCTCGGCTTCGTCATGAGCCTGTGGGCCTTCTACGCTCTGGAGGGCCGCGAAACCGTATCCAAAGCGGCGGTCTGGCGCTTCGGCCTTCTCGGCACGCTTCTGGTCGTCCTCGGCTCCGCCGCCGCGTGGTGGTTCTTCGACCATTACGGCCACGGCCACGGCGCGCATCACCACTGAGAGGCGCCTTGAAACGACGAAGCCCGCGTCTTGCGGCGCGGGCTTTCGTTCGTCATGCGATCGAGAGGTGGTAGCGGAGGAGGGATTTGAACCCCCGACACAAGGATTATGATTCCTCTGCTCTGACCAACTGAGCTACTCCGCCGCCGGCACGACGACCCGAGGGGCGTCGCGAGCGATGCGGATATAGGCTTCCGGGCTCGTCGAAGTCAAGAACGGGAAAGCGCTTTTCCCGGGGCGGAAGACCCGTACCGGAAATGCATCCGGAGCGGCTCAGCCGCCACCGTTCGTCGCGGCCCGGCGCGCGATGCGGACCAGCGTGAACAGCCCCATCGGCGACAGCGCGCGGCGTTCCAGCAGATGCGCCTGCGGACGGCTTTCGATCCAGTCGCCGATGCGCGCCCACGGAAACTCCGGGCGCCATCCGATGTCCCGCGTGCGCCGCGCGAGCCACGCCTCGATCTTCGCCAAGGGCCCCGTCTCCGCGCCGACATGATTGACCAGTACGATCTCGCCGCCCGGCCGCACCACCCTCATCGCCTCGTCGAGCGTCGCATCGGGATCGGGCACGGTGGTCAGGACATAGGGCAGCAGAACCGCATCGAAGACCGCATCCGGAAACGCGAGCCGCGTCGCGTCCATCACCAGCACGCCGCGCACGGCGGAAAGACGCCGCTCGCGCACCCGCGCCTGCGCCCGCCGCAGCATCGCTTCGGACAGATCGACCGCCGTCACTTCGGAGGCGGGCGAGAAGCACTCGAATTCGAGGCCCGTGCCTGCACCGACATCGAGAATGCGCGGCCCGCAACGTTCGGCGGCGGCCACGCCTTCGCGCCGCCCCGTCGCCATCACCGCGTCGAAGACGAGATCATAGACCGGCGCCCAACGCGCATAGGCCTTCTCGATCCCTGCATTGTCGAGTTCGGTGGTCATCCGGGTTCAGGCCGCCGGCCGGATCGCTTCGCGCGCGGCGATGGTGCCGCCGCCGAGAACCCGCGCGGCCGCTTCCCCTGCCTCATAGAAGACGCAGGCCTGACCGGGCGAGACCCCGTATTCGCCTTCCGGCAGATCCACCTCGAACCCGCCGGGCGTGCGCCGAAGCAACGCGGGCTGCGGCGGACGCGTCGAGCGGACGCGCACGGCGATTTCGAGGCCTTCGGCGGGCACCGCTTCGACGGGACCGTCGCCGATCCAGTTCACGTCCCTGAGGAGCAGCGTGCGCGTCGCCAGCGCCTCGCGCGGCCCAACGATCACCCGCGCGGAACGCGCGTCGAGCCCCACGACATAAAGCGGCTCGCCGGTCGCGAGCCCGAGCCCGCGGCGCTGGCCGACGGTGAAGTTGATCACGCCCGCATGGCGGCCCATCACCCGACCGTCGAGATGCATGATCTCGCCCGGCGAGGCGGACTCGGGGCGCAGCTTCTCGATCACGTCCGTATAACGGCCGCTCGGGACGAAGCAGATGTCCTGGCTGTCCTTCTTGTCGGCGACCGCAAGGCCGAGATCGCGGGCGATCGCGCGCGTCTCGCTCTTGGGGATGTCGCCGAGCGGGAAGCGCAGGAAATCGAGCTGCTCCGCCGTCGTGGCATAGAGGAAATAGCTCTGGTCGCGCGCGGGATCGGCCGCGCGGAACAGGCCGCGGCCGCCGCCCGGCAGGGCCCGGCTCACTACGTAATGCCCGGTCGCCAGCGCCTTGCCGCCGAGTTCGCGCGCGGTCGTCAGAAGGTCGCGGAACTTGATCTGCCGATTGCACTCGATGCAGGGCACGGGCGTTTCGCCGGCAAGATAGCCGTCGACGAACCGGTCGATCACTTCCTCCCGGAAGCGGCTTTCGTAATCGAGCACGTAATGCGGGATGCCGAGCGCGTCGGCCACGCGGCGCGCGTCGTGGATGTCCTGACCGGCGCAGCAGCTGCCCGCGCGATGCACGGAGGCGCCGTGGTCGTAGAGCTGAAGGGTCAGGCCGACGACATCGTATCCCGCCCGCGCGAGCAACGCGGCGACCACCGAGGAGTCCACGCCGCCGGACATCGCGACCACGACGCGATTGTCTTCGGGACGGCCTGAGAGATCGAGATCGGGAAACATGAGGGACCGGTTCTGACGATGGTGCTCATTCTAACGTCGGGTCACCCTCGCTTCCACCCCCGAGCTCGATCCGGTTGCGCTTCAGAGTTTCTTCATCCGGAAAAGCGAGGATGCGGGAATGTTCTTCGACCCTTTTTTCGCCCCTCTACGGCCTGTCCCGAAACGGGAAAAATGCTCCGGCCGCGTTTCAGCAATTCTTAAACCGGCCAAGGCTATGGTCCTGAAAAATCATGGTCATCAGAGTTGTGTGAGCGTTCCATGACCGAACCTTATCGCCCTCGGGTCAAATATGTGATCGGCCCGGACGGATCGCCTTTGACGGTTGCGGATCTTCCGCATCCCGATACGCGCCGTTGGGTCATCCGCCGCAAGGCGGAAGTCGTCGCGGCCGTACGCGGCGGCCTGCTCAGCCTCGAAGAGGCGTGCAGCCGCTATACGCTGACGGTCGAGGAATTCCTGTCCTGGCAGGGCTCCATCGACGAGCACGGCCTGGCGGGCCTGCGCACGACGCGCATTCAGCAATATCGCCAGTAAGGCGCGGACGGGCTCAGGCGCCCGTCCCCGCCTCCTTGACCGCGGCCGCGAGCCGCGACCGCTCGAACATCAGCACCACCACGCAGGCGAAAGCCAGCGGGAGCAGCAGATAGAGCAGCCGGAACACCAGCAGCGCCGCGACCACGTCGGCCTGCGCGACGTTCGGCACGGCCTTCAGGAACACGAATTCAAGAACGCCCAGCCCGCCCGGCGCATGCGAGAGCAGCGCGGCGGAGAACGACGCCAGAAACGCCCCGAGCACTTCGAAATAGGTCACGCCCGCCGCCTCCGGCAGGGCGAAATGGATGATGCCCGCCGCCGCCAGCAGTTCGAGCGGCGCGGCCACCAATTGGCGCGCGACGATCTCCGGGCGCGGATAGAACAGCTGGAACTTGCCGATCCGGAGCGGCTTGAGGCCGAGCAGCGAGCCCGCCACGTAGAGCGCCACGAAGGCCAGCATGCCGAAGCCGATCAGCCGCGCCATCCAGATCGGGATGTCGATCAGGCGCTGCATGAATTCCGGCTCGCCCGCCAGAACCACGCCGCCGAGCACGATCGTGCCGAGCCCGAAAGTGAAGGAACACAACGCCACGAGAACGCCCACCTCCGCCGCCGAAAGGCCCTTCGTGCTGTAGGCCCGGTAGCGGACGACCGCCCCGGAAAAGACCGAGGCGCCGATATTGTGGGAGAGCGCATAGGTGGTGAAGGAGACCACCGAAATGAAGCCCCAGCCGAGCTTGTGGCCGAGATGCAGAAGCGCGATGCGATCGTACCAGGCGAGCGCGGCATAGGCGCCGAGCGTGGACAGGATCGCGAGCGCCCAGCGGTGCGGGGGAATGGCCGCGAGGCTGGCGAGAACCGCCTCGGCCGAGAGGCCCTTCAGTTCCTTATAGAGCAGCCAGCCCGAGAACACGACGGCCAGAAGGCCGACCACGGGCCACAGATAATCGACGAAACGCTTCATGAAGGACGACGCCCCCCGCGCCTTGAGTGCATGCCTTCTCTGCACGTGGGGAAGGCCGCGGGCAAGGACTTTCCGCGGCCTTTCCGGGGCGACACCAGGCCGCGGCCGGTTCAACGCCCGCGTTTGGCGAGCCACGCCTTCATTTCGGCGATTTCCTTCTCCTGCGTGCGGATCACTTCTTCGGCGAGCTTGCGCGTTTCGGCGTCCTTGCCGCCGTTCTGGAGAAGGATCTTCGCCATCGCCACGGCGCCCTCGTGATGCGGGATCATCGCGCGCACGAAGTCGACGTCCACGTCGCCCGTGAAGTCGATGGCCATGTCCCGATGCATCCGGTCGTTGGCGGCCTTGAAGGCCTTCACGGCCGGGGTATCGGGTGCGGTCGAACGCGCAGGCGCGCCGTGCCCGGCATGCGAGGATTGGGAAAGCGCCTGAGGAGGCGCCGAAACGATCACGGCGGCGGCGATCAGGACCGAGGCGGCGGCGACTTTCATCGAAAGCTCCATTATCGAGAGGCCGGGCTCAAGATCGGGACTGCGCGCTCGGGAAGCAAGGCATGCGGATCATTTCGGACGGATTTCACCATTTGCCGCCGGGCAAGCTGGCGACGCTCGTCACCCATCTCGAGATGGTTTCGCCGCCGGGAGAACCGGGCCCCGTTCCTGCGGGCGTGAAGCTCGAGCGCATCCATGCGGATCAAACGTCGCGGTACCGCGCTCTCTTCCGGAAGGTGGGCGAGCCGTGGCTCTGGACCTCCCGGCTGCTGCTGTCGGAGGCGGCGCTCGCGGGCGTTCTCGCCTCCCCGGCCACCATGGCCCAGGCCGTGGTGATCGACGGAAACGACGCGGGCCTTCTGGAAGTCTCCTTCGAGCAGGCCCCCCTTTCAGCGGAGCTGGCCTTTCTCGGAATGACGCCCGGCTTTTCGGGGAGAGGCTTCGGACCCTGGCTGGTGAAGACCGCCGCCGCCGTCGCCTTCGAGGCCGGGGTGGAGCGGTTCACCGTCCACACCTGCCATCTGGACGATCCGCGTGCGCTCGGCTTCTACCGGCGCATGGGCTTCCGGCCCGTCAGGCTCGAAGTGGAGGTCTTGGACGATCCGCGCGCGACGGGGCTTCACCCTTCGGAAGCGGCCCCGCACATTCCGTTCGTCGCGCCCTGATCAGGCGCGAGCGGCCTGGATCTCGTTGCGTTCGCGCGGCGCGGACTGGTCGCGATCGTCGAGCATTTCGAAGCGGCGGAGTTCCTCCGCGGCTTCCTCGAACATGCCGCGCGCTTCTTCGAGCTGCGTCCGGAGTTCGTCGGTCGAGCGGCGCAGATTGTCCCGGCGCTGGGCGGCCGCGCGGGCATAGGTCGGATAGGCGAAATGGGTGGGATCGCCGATGCCGGAGCGCTCTTCCTCGAGGCGGATCTCACGATCGAGGTCGCCGGCCATGCGGTCGAACTCCGCGATCATCGTCTCGATCTGAGACAGACGACGACGCTTCTCTTCGACTTGGAAACGCTTCAGGCGGATCAAGCTCTCGCGCGACTTCATTGCCGTTCACTACCCTGACGTACCGATCTCTCCGGCGATGCGCGAAGCCCGCCGATCACCGGACGGACTCTGCCCCAAGCTCGTTGACCGTTCCTTACCGCAAGCGGTCGAAATCGCCTGCGAAAGCCGATTTTACAGGGGAAGAACGAGATTGCGGGGACGAGGCCGGGGGTAAACGATCTTCGGCAACCGGAACGCGCCACGCCTGCCGTGAGGACGCCGTTTACCTATCCTTGCGAGCGGTTTCCGCCGTAATTCGTCTCTTGTCCGACACAGGAATTAATGCTTGCGGCGCAGAATCAGCATTTGTTAACCAATGGCCTGTAGCTTGCGAATCAGTCGAGGGCACCCTTCGGGCCTCCTCGGATTTTCCGGCTGCGGCGGACCGCGGCGGCCGCCGATTCGGATTAGGGTTGAGGACGGACATGCGCGTTCTGCTGATTGAAGACGACAGCGCGACCGCTCAGAGCATCGAGCTGATGTTGAAGTCGGAAAGCTTCAACGTCTACACGACGGATCTGGGCGAAGAGGGCGTCGATCTCGGCAAGCTCTACGACTACGACATCATTCTCCTCGATCTGAACCTTCCGGACATGTCCGGCTACGAGGTTCTCCGCAGCCTTCGGGTGGCGCGGATCAAGACGCCGATCCTGATCCTTTCGGGTCTGGCCGGCACCGAGGACAAGGTGCGGGGTCTCGGCTTCGGCGCGGACGACTACCTCACCAAGCCCTTCCACAAGGACGAGCTGGTGGCGCGCATCCACGCCATCGTGCGTCGCTCGAAGGGGCATGCCCAGTCGGTCATCATCACCGGCGACCTGACGGTCAATCTCGACCAGAAGACGGTCGAAGTCGGCGGCCAGCGCGTGCACCTGACCGGCAAGGAGTACCAGATGCTGGAACTCCTCAGCCTGCGGAAGGGCACCACGCTCACCAAGGAGATGTTCCTCAACCATCTCTACGGCGGCATGGACGAGCCCGAACTCAAGATCATCGACGTGTTCATCTGCAAGCTGCGCAAGAAGCTGGCGAACGCGTCGGACGGCAAGAACTACATCGAGACCGTCTGGGGCCGCGGCTACGTGCTGCGCGACATGCCCGAAGATCAGCGCGCCTCCGCCTGATCCGATCGACAAACGATCACGAAAAAGCCCCGCTCCGGCGGGGCTTTTTCATTTTCGGAGCGGCCGCCGCCTCGCTCAGGCGGGCGTCGCTTCGATCAGCACGCCGTCGCCGTCGAGCGCGAAGGTGACCTTCATGCCCGACGCCCGGGCGATCAGGCCGGTATAGAAGGGCTGGATCGCGTGGGAGTCGACCGTGCCGCTTTCCGGCTCGCCCGCGATCAGCGCCTCGGCGTGAGGCGGAATGCGGGCGCTGACGCCGCGGGTCGAAATGCGGAAATGCGCGACGTCGCCGTCCGCCGTCGCCTCCACGGTGATCGAGCCGCCGCGCGGGATCGTGGTCACCGCCATCAGCAGCAGGTTCAGGAGCAGCTTCACCCGGTTCTTCGGCAGAAGGACGCGGGGCGCGGCCCAAGTGAGGCTCACCTTCTCGTCCTGGATGAAGCCGCGGGCGACCTGCTCGGCATCGCCCAGATCGATGGAGGCCCCCGCCGAACCGGCGGCGCCGAAGGCCAGCCGCGCGAATTGGAGGCGGGCCGAGGCCTGCTTGGCGCTCTTCTTGATGAGCTCCTGCGCGAAGCCGCGCATCGCCTCGTCCTTCTCCTCCTCGAGCACTTCGAGGCCGTTCACGATGGCGCCCACAGGGCTGATCACGTCGTGGCAGACGCGGCTGCAGAGCAGGGCCGCGAGATCGAGAGCATCGAGGGTGACGGCGGGCATGGCGGACTCCGGCGCGCGGGAAAGAGCTTTTTACGTACTTTCGGCCCCGCCCGACGCATGCTTCCTTGACGTAAGCCTTGCACCGGAACGCGGGACGCCGGATCGTACGATTCGGTGATTCGCGCGGTCTCGATCCTAGGCCGCAAAGCCTCACCAAAGAATTGCCGAGGGAGAACCCGCTCATGCTCCGTTCGCGTCTTGCCGGTATCGCGTTGTCGCTGGTTCTGACCGGCCTTCCCGCCGTCGCCGTCGCTCAACAGGGCGCGACGCCGCCCCGCAACGTTCCGGGACAGCCGCAGCGTCCCCAGTCCTTCTCGACGCAGGAGCTGGTGGATTCGGGGCACCGCTTCTTCGGCAACGTCTCGCGCGGGATCGCGGAAGCGATCGAATCCGCCACCAAGCGCTGGGGCCAACCCAACGGCTACATTCTCGGCCAGGAAGCCGGCGGCGCCTTCGTTGCGGGTCTGCGCTACGGCGAGGGCACGCTCTACACCCGCAATGCGGGCGACCGGAAGGTTTTCTGGCAGGGGCCGTCTGTGGGGTTCGACTTCGGCGGCGACGGCTCGCGCACCATGATGCTCGTCTACAATCTGCCGAACACGGACGCGATCTATCAGCGTTACGGCGGCGTCGACGGCTCGGCCTATGTCGTGGGCGGGATCAGCGTCACGGCTCTGGTGTCCAACGACATCGTCGTCGTGCCGATCAGCTCGGGGGTCGGCGCCCGCCTCGGCGCGAATATCGGCTATCTGAAGTTCACGCCGGAATCGACCTGGAACCCCTTCTGATCGGGGCGCGGAACGAAAACGGCTTGGTCCCCGTTGGTCGGCATCGATCGACGGAGGACCGGAATGAACAACGTCATCTACATCGTGGGCCTGATCGTGGTGATCGTCGCCATTCTGTCCTTCTTCGGACTGAGGTGACGGAAGGGCGCGTCGTCGCGACGCGCGCGTTCAGGATCCCGAAACGCGAAAACGGCCGGGTCATGCCCGGCCGTCCTGCTTTAGAAGCCCCGAAGGGGAAGCCTCAGTCGAGCCCTTCGACCGCCACCATGTGACGGACCGACGTGCCGATCGTGTACTGCCGGGCATGCGAATATTCGGGCGAGTTGTAGCAGGCGACCGCCGCCTCGACGCTCGGGAAGCGCGCCACGATGCTGCGCTCGAACTCCCCGCCTTCGAGGATCACCTGACGACCGCCGCGCGCGAGGAACACGCCGCCGTGCTTCTCGATCGCGGGGCCCGCGAGCTTCACGTATTTGTCGTAGGTCTCGGCGTCGATGACGTGCACCCGGGATACCCAATAAGCGGACATGTGATCGTCTCCCTGATCAGAAATTCGCCGGAGCGAAGGCGTGGCCCGCGGCGTCGAGCTTGGCCAGAAGATCGGCCTTCTGCTCGGCGGTGAGTTCCACGAGCGGCGGACGGACGGCCGCGAGACCCGGCTGACCGAGCTTCGCCGCGAGCACGGCCTTGGCGGCCGGGATCAGCGGGAACTTGGAGAAGATGTCGCGGATCTGCGCGACGGGCTTCTGCCGCTCGTCTGCATCCGCGTCCTTCCAATGATCGACCAGCGAACGGATGCCCGCGGCGTTGATGTTGCCCGAGGCCGTGATGCAGCCCGCAGCGCCGAGGCGCATCGCCTTCACGAGCACGCCTTCGGAGCTCGGGAAGATGCCGAAGCCCGGGAAGCGGGTCAGCATGCCTTCGGTGTTCGGCCAATCGCCCGACGAGTCCTTGATGCCGAGCACGGTATCCGGATAGCGCTTGATCAGGCGCTCGATCAGATCATAGGGGATGCCGACGCCCGTCATCTGCGGGATGTGGTAGAGCCACAGGCCGAGATCGGCGGATCCGACGCGCTCGATCACCTCGGAATAGAAGGCGTAGAGGCCCTCGACCGAGACCGGCTTGTAATAGAAGGGCGGCAGCATCAGCACGCCGCCGCAGCCCAGCGACACCGCGTGCTTCGTGAGATCCACGGCGTCGGGCAGCGAGCACTGGCCGGTGCCGGGAAGCAGCAGCGACGGGTCGATGCCGGACGCCACCAGCGCTTCGAGCGCCTTCTTGCGCTCGGGGATCGACAGCGAGTTCGCCTCGCTGGTCGTGCCGAACACGGCGAGACCGTTGGCGCCCTGCGCGAGCAGCCATTTGCAGGTCTTCACGAAGAGAGCGGTATCCACTTCGAACTTCGCGTCGAAGGGCGTGATCGCGGGGACGAGAACCCCCGTGAAGCGCGTCTTGGCCATGATCGGCGATCTCCGTCAGAAACGAGGGCGGGACCGAAACGGCCCCGCCCCGGGAAGGGATGGCGGGCCGATCGGGCCCGCCGGGTCGTGTTGCGTCAACCGCGGCCGACGCTCGGCAGCCATGTGGCCGTCTGCGGCCAGATCGCGATGAGCACGATCACCGAGAGCAGGCAGATCCAGAAGGGAATGGCGCCCTTGAAGATCTCGCCGACGCTGACGTTTTCCTGCGGCAGAGCCGCCTTCACGGTGAAGACGAGGATGCCGAAGGGCGGCGTGAGCAGGCCGGTCTCGATCGCGAGAATGCCCATGATCGCGAAGGCGAGCGGATCGAAGCCGAGCGCGTTGGCGATGGGAGCGAAGACCGGCACGGTCAGCAGGATGATCGACACGGAGTCGATGATGCAGCCCAGAATGAACCAGATCAGCACCATGATCGCGAGGATTTCGTACGGACCGAGACCCGAGCCGAGGAAGAGTTGCTGCGCCGCGCCGGTGATGCCCGTCATCGACAGAACGCGCGAGTAGAGGTTCGCCATCACGAGCAGGAGCAGCAGGGGCGCGGCCGTGCGGCCGACGGTGAGCACGACGTCGAAAACGTCGCGCGGCTTCATGCCCTTCGCCAGAGCGAGCACGAGGCCCGCGGCCGCGCCGACGCCCGCACCCTCGGTGGGGGTGAAGAAGCCGAGCCAGATGCCGCCGAGCACGCCGACGATGAGGCCCGCCACCATCATGGTGGAGCGGAATACCTCCTTCATATGCGCTTCTTCGTGCCCGAAGCTGATCGTCAGGCGGTCGACGGTCTCCTTGTCCTCGCCCACCATCGCCGGGTTCCGCTTGGCCGCGAACACGATGTAGATCGTGTAGGCGCCCACGACGAGGAAGCCGGGGATCACGCCGGCGATGAAGAGCTGGCCGATCGCCTGCTCGGTCAGAACGCCCCAGACGATCATCAGCACCGAAGGCGGGATGAGCATGCCGAGGCAAGCCGAGCCCGCGATGCAGGCGAGCGAGAACTGCCGGTCGTAGCCGAACCGCTTCATCTCCGGCCAGGCGATGCGCGAGAAGGCGGCGGCGGCCGCGATCGACACGCCGGTCACGAAGCCGAAGATGGCGTTGGCGAAGACGGTGGCGACGCCGAGCCGGCCCGGAAGCCATTTCGTGCCGCGGTTCACGAGGGCGAACAGATCCTTCGCCGCGCCGCACTTCGCCAGGAACTCGCCCATCAGCATGAAGAGCGGAATGACGGCGAAGACGTAGTCGCGAAGCGCCTCGAAGGCGGTGTTCGAAACGAAGGTCCGGACCACCTCGATATCGGGCTGCATCAGATAGATGCCGAGCGCCGAGGTGATGCCGAGGGACACGGCGATATGCACGCCGGAGAGCACCAGCGCCAACAGGACGCCGATGACGATCATCATTTGCGATGCGTCGAACATGGAAACTTACCCGCCGATCAGTGGGACACGCCGGTGGCCAGGACTTCGCCCCGGCGTGCGGCTTGGATCTGGCGGATGGCCAGTTCGATGTAGGAGAGCATGGCGAGAAGGCTGCCGAGCACGACCGAAAGGCGCACGGGCCACATCGGCACGCGCAGCGCACCCTCGCCCTCGTATTCGCCGCTTTCGACGGCGTGCAGGAAACCCTCCCAGCTTCCCCACAGGATGATCCCGAACAGCAGGATCGCGAGACCGCATGAGAACAGCGTCATCGCGACCTTGAGCTTCGGCGGGTAGTGCTGGCTGAACGCGTCCACCTCGATCATGCCGCCGGTGCGGATCGCATAGGCGCACATCAGGTAGCAGATGATGACGATGGCGCTCGAAACCATTTCGGGCGTGCCCTTGAGCGGGCTGTCGAAAGCGACACGGCCGATCACGTCCGCGACGACGACGAAGCTCAGCAGGAAGCCGAGAACGGACGCGACCACCAGCAGGCCCTTGGTGGAAGCGTCGAGGAACTTGAAGAACATGGAACCATCCCGCGACGGGAGAATGCGAAAAGGCCGGTCGCTTGCACGACCGGCCTCGGGGAATCGCGCGATTACTTGATCGCGTAGCGGACCGGCCACTTGTGGCCGAGCTTCTCGGCTTCCTCGAGCGTGAGCTTGAGGACCTGGGTGGCCGGCATGCCGGCCTTGTCCAGCTCGGCCGCTTTTTCCTGCGGCCAATCCTTGAGCGACTGCGCCCATTCGACCGAGACCGAGTCGGGCAGCTTCTTGACGATGGCGCCCACCGACTTCAGCTGCTCGATCTGCTTGGGATAGTTCGCGTCGTTGACCGTGCCGGTCTTCGCCTCGAATTCCTTCGCCACTTCGACGATGATGTCCTGAACTTCCTTCGGGAGCTTCGCGAAACGGTTCTTGTTGATCGTCAGGCCGTGCCAGGTGATCGCGCCGAAGCCGATCTCCGTGTAGTATTTGGACACTTCGTGGAGCTTGAAGTTCACGACGCCCGACGGGAACATGATCCAGCCGTTGTAGACGCCCGTCTGCATCGAGGTGTAGGCCTCGGGCAGCGAGGACTGGACCGGGACCGCGCCCGCATATTCAAGCCACTTCAGGTTGAGGCCGGCACCCGCGAGCTTCTTGCCCTTCAGATCACCGACCGTGTTCCAGTCGAACGTGGTCGTCAGGTTGTAGCCGTTGTCCGAGATCAGGGCGATCAGCTTCTGATTGTACTTGTCCTCGAACACCTTGGACATGTACGGGACCTTGTCGTAGATGGTCCGCGCAAGCTTGACGCTGACTTCGGAGCTCATCGAGCCGAAGGGCAGCATGACCTGGAACGCATGCAGCGGCAGGTTCGACGGCTCGAAGCAGAAGCAGTAGCCGCCGATGTCGATGATGCCCGACTGCACGCCTTCCAGCGTGTCGGCCACCTTCACCATCGCGCCGCCGTAGCCCTCGATGAACTCGACCTTGTGCTTCGTCCGCTCGGCGACGCGCTTGGTCACCTCCGGCACGAAGAAGGTGTTCATGAGGTTCACGTAGGTGTTCACCACCGGGTGACCGGAGGCGATGCGGAGCTTGATGTCCTCCGCGGTCGCCGAGACCGTAGCGGCCCCGACGGCCAGTGCGGCGAGGGCCGCAATGCGCACGCTCTTCATCATGGACGTTTCCCCTGATTATGGTTGGTGCTTGTGCTGATATTCCACAAACGATGAGCCGACTGTCAACTGCGGCATGGCTCATGTTGACGCTGATCAATGCGAATCCACGTTTTTCTGATCCGGATTGACGAGAACGAGCCCATCTGGAATATCAGATGAGGAAATGGCGCCCGACCTGATATTTTCCAGGGCCGCCGAAATCACGAGCGATTCACTTCAAGGACGACGGGCGCGGGCGCGACGATGACGATGACGGAAGACGCCCCCGAACTGGTGAGGACGACCGTCTACAGGCGGCTTCGCGCCGACATCCTGTCCTGCGTCCTGAGGCCCGGATCGCAGATTCAGGAGCGGCAGCTGGCGGAGCGTTTCGCGGTCAGCAAGTCCCCCATCCGCGACGCGCTCCTGAAGCTCGAAGAGCAGAATCTGATCGAGGTCCTGCCCCGCAAGGGCTACCGCGTGAAGCCCATTTCGCTGAGCGACGCCCGCGAACTCTATGAGATGCGCTTCATCCTCGAGCGCGAATGCGTGAGCCGCGTCATCGACGTCGCGGACGACCCGACGCTCGAGGCGCTCGACGAATACCGGACGATGCCGCCGCCGGAAGTCGAGCTCTCGGACTGGATCGAATACAACCGCCGCTTCCACGGCGCGATCGCGGATGCATCGGGCAATTCGCGGCTCGCCCGCGTCACCCGCGACGTGATCGAGCAGTTCGACCGCTTCACCTACACCAGCGTCGCGCAGAGCGGCCCGCAGGGTCGCGCGCAGTTCGGTGCGGAGCACGTAGCGCTCATCGACGCACTTCAGCGCCGCGACAAGCGCCAGGCGCTCGCGATCGCCCGAGATCACGTCGAGGCCTCCCGCCGGCGCGTGCTGGAAAGTCTCGAAAACCCGACCATCGTTCCCTGAGGAGCATCGTCCCATGAAGGCTCGTGCCGTCCGCATGCATTCCCAAGGCGCCCCCGAGGTGCTGGTTCTCGAAGAGATCGAGATCGCCGCTCCCGGCGCGGGTCAGGCGCAGATCCGCCAGACCGCCGTGGGCTTGAACTTCCTCGACGTCTATCAGCGCTCGGGCTCCTACCCGATCCCGATGCCGGCGACGGCGGGCAATGAAGCGGCGGGCGTGGTCGAGGCCGTGGGCCCCGACGTCACGAACGTGAAGGTCGGCGACCGCGTCGTCTATCAGGGCGGCGAGATGGGCGCCTATGCCGATCGCCGCAACGTTCCCGCCTGGCGGCTCGTCCGCATTCCGGACGGCGTGTCGGAGGAGGCGGCCGCGGCCGTCCTGCTCAAGGGCATGACCGTCGAATATCTTCTCGAGCGCTGCGTTTCGCTGAAGTCGGGCGACTTCGCGCTGATGTATGCGGCCGCGGGCGGCGTGGGGCTCATCGCGGGCCAGTGGGCCAAGGCGATGGGCGTGAAGCTGATCGGCGTGGCGGGCGGCGCGGACAAGTGCAAGCTCGCGCGCGAAGCCGGCTACCATGCCGTCATCGACCGCAATTCCGAGGACATCGTGGCGCGCGTGAAGGAGATCACGGGCGGCAAGGGCGTTCCGGTCGCCTTCGACTCGGTGGGCAAGACGACCTTCGACGCCACCATCGCCTGCCTCGCCCCGCGCGGCTATTTCGTCTCCTTCGGCGCGTCGTCCGGCAAGCCGCCGGCCGTCGAGGCGGGCCTGCTGCAGAGCAAGGGCTCGCTCTATTTCACGCGTCCCACGCTCGCCACCTACTGCGCCGCGCCGGAGGACTACACCTACTCGGCCAAGCGGGCGATGGAGATGCTCGGCTCGGGCGCGGTGAAGGCCACGATCGGCCGTCGCTATCCGCTCGGCGAAGCGGCGCAGGCGCATCGCGACCTCGAGGCCGGCAAGACCTCGGGTTCGACGATTCTCGTCCCCTGATCGGCATTCGCGCGTTTCTCCCCCGAAGAACCCGACAACAACGGAGGATCACCCCATGGCCCATGAAGAGAAGCGGGCGCACTGGCCCAAGGACCTGCAGGAAGACATCAAGGCGAACGAGTTCAGCGGCGTCGTCGGCAGCGTGCTCGTGTCCGAGACCGACCGCGTCCGCGTGTGGCATCTCCACCTGAAGCCCGGCTATCGCTGCTCGTTCCACCGCCATGTCCTGAACTATTTCTGGACCTGCCATACCCACGGCAAGGCGCGCGGCTATTTCGAAGACGGCTCCATCAAGGACGTCACGCACTTCCCCGGCGACACGCGCCACATGGACTACGGCCCGGGCGAATATCTGCTGCACAGCGTCGAGAACATCGGCGACTCCGACCTGCTCTTCACGACGGTCGAGTTCAAGCAGAGCCCCAACCAGCCCCTGCCCGTTCCGGATTCGATCCGGCTCAAGGTCGCCGCGTAACCGGCGCGGCACGGCCGGCCCCGTCCGCGGACGGGGCCGCCTTCAAGAAAAACGACATTCGAGGAACCGCCCATGTATTCCCACCCCGGCGTGAAGACCGCCCCGAGCCATCCCGTGCCCGAGACGATGAAGGCTTGGGTGCTCGGCGATCCCGACGAACTGAAGCTGATCGACAAGCCGGTGCCGGTGCCGAAAAAGGCCGAGGTGCTGGTCCGCGTCGACGCCATCGCGATCTGCGCGACAGATCTCGACGTCATTTCGAGCGGCCCGCCGGCGATGATCCAGGGCGGCAAGCCCTTCAACAAGAACTTCACGCCCGGCCATGAATATATGGGCACGGTCGTGGCGCTCGGCCCCGGCGTCGACGAGTTCGCGATCGGCGACCGCATCACGGTCGAGATCCACGCCGGTTGCGGCCAGTGCAAGCGCTGCCGGATGGGCATGTACACCTCGTGCCACAATTACGGGCTGAACTACGGCGACGTCGACAAGGGCCACCGCGCCAACGGCTTCACCTCCGACGGCGGCTTCGCGGAATACGCGGTCAACAACATCAACACGTTGATCAAGATCTCGGACGAGATGTCCGACGAGGAGGCGACGCTCGTCGTCACGGCCGGCACGTCGATGTACGGCCTTACCGAACTCGGCGGCCTGATCGCCGGCGAAGGCATCGTCGTGATGGGCCCCGGCCCGATCGGCCTGCTCGGCGTCGCGGTCGCGAAGGCGCTCGGCGCCTATCCCGTCATCCTGACCGGCACGCGCGACAACCGCCTCGAGACCGGCAAGGAACTCGGCGCCGACTACGTGATCAACGTCCGCAACGAAGACGCGGTGGAAGCGGTGCGCCGGATCACCGGGGGCAAGGGCGTCGACTACGTGCTCGAATGCTCGGGCGCGCAGGAAGCGATCAACGAGTCGGGACGGATGCTCAATCGCGGCGGCAAGATCTGCCTCGCGGCCTTCCCTCATGACCCGGCGCTGATCGACGTCGCGCATCTCGTGCGCAACAACATCTACATCTACGGCATCCGCGGCGAAGGAAAGAGCGCCACGCATCGCGCCCATGCCTTCATGGCCGAGAAGCGCTTCGACGCCACCAAGATCCACACGCACACCTTCATGATGGAAGAACTTCCGAAGGCGCTGCATTACGCCCGCAACCGCATCGACGACGCGATCAAGGTCGTCGTGAAGATGCCGCAGCGGCGCGCGGAACTGGAAGGTCGCCGCAAGACGGGCTGATCCCTCCGTCGAACCTTTCCTGATTCCCGAAGGGAAGCGGCGACGCTTCCCTTTTTTCTTGCGCATGACGAAGGTGCTTTGCGTAAAGGACCGCTCATTCGTCGAAAAACCGTTTTTGTTTTTCGGTTTCGGGTATCCGAAATCGTTCTGATTTAAAATATATAAGACACGAAGAGGATATTTACCCGAAATGGGTATTGCTCATTTTGGATATTGAAGTAACGATTCATTCGTTGATACCCGCTGCGGGGTTTTCCGCAGCGATACGGTCGGATCTTCCTCATAGGAAGATCGGACGCGTCAGTGACGAGTGAGTTCCCATGGTGAATACGGACTGCGATGTTCCGACCAAAGCATCCAACATCGCCTTCATGCCGGACCGCAGGGAGCGCGACACGCCTTCGCGGCGGTATGACGCCCTCGTCAGGCGTTACTTCGAGGCCCGCGCCCGGGATTGCGACGAGGACCTTCCGCCGGGAGAGGACGCGGGCGAACTCGTCGCCCGGCTGATGATGACGCCCTCGCCCGAGCGGCGGCACCTCAAATTCAAGATGTCGCTGTTCGCCGAGGAGTTGTCGATCGAGGCGGATGCGGAAACCCCGCCGATGGCCCGCACCATGGCCTTCTTCGCCGCCGTTCAGGCCGATCTCCTGCGTTTTCTGGACGAAGACGGCGCGAGCCGCTGAAAAGTCGCCCCTCGAAGCCGCGCCCGGCGGGACCGCGGCGGGAATTACGGGTTGCACCACGGAACCCGACCGGCGACCCTGTTCCCCTATCGGAACGGAAGGCGGGGATTCGTGGCGTCGACGATCGAGATCGGGGTCTACAAGGATGCGCTGCTGCTCTTGGGGACGGCGGCGGTCGTGGTTCCCGTCGCGCGCCGTTTCCGCATCACGCCGATCTTCAGCTTCATGTTCATGGGCGCCCTGCTCGGCCCCAACGGACTCGGCCGGCTGATCCCGACGGTCCCGCATATCGACTGGTTCACGATCGCCGATCCCGCATCCATGAAGCCGCTCGCCGAACTCGGCGTCGTCTTCTTGCTCTTCCTGATCGCGCTCGAATTGTCGCTCCAGCGCCTGACCACGATGTGGAAGCTGGTCTTCGGCCTCGGCGGAGCGCAGGTGGTGCTCTCGGCCGCGGCGATCGCGCTCGTCTCGCGCGCTTTCGGCAACAGTCCGGAAGCGTCCTTGATTCTCGGTTCGTGCCTCGCACTGTCGTCGACCGCGGTCGTCGTCGAACTTCTGGCACGCCAGAAGCGCCTCGCCAGCACCACGGGCCGCCTGAGCTTCGCGGTGCTTCTGTTCCAGGATCTGGCAGTGGTGCCGATCCTGTTCGTCGTGGGCATTCTCTCCGGCGGCAGCGAGATGTCGCTCGTCTCCGGACTCGGGCTCGCTCTGCTCCAGGCCGCCGGCGTGATCGTGGCGATCGTCCTGATCGGGCGGCAGATCCTGACCCCGCTGTTCCGGCTCGTATCCCGCGACGGCATCTCCGAATTCTTCATCGCGGCGACCTTGCTGGTCGCCGTGGGAACCAGCGTGGTGACCGCCGCCTTCGGGCTCTCGATGGCGCTCGGCGCCTTCGTCGCGGGGCTCCTTCTGGCCGAAACCGAGTATCGGCGCGCCATCGAAAGCGTGATCGAGCCCTTCAAGAGCCTGCTGCTCGGCCTCTTCTTCTTCACCGTCGGCCTCGACGTCGACCTGCGCGAGGTCGCCGCCGAGCCCTTCTGGCTGCTGGGCTCCGTCGTCGGCCTCGTCGCGCTGAAGGCGGCGATCTTCATTCCCTTGGCCCGCTGGTACGGCTTTCCGCGGCAGACAGCGATCCGAAGCGGGCTTCTGCTCGGTCCCGGCGGTGAATTCGCCTTCGTGGTTCTGGGGCTGGCGACGGCGGGCGGCATCGTTCCGCGCGAGACCGGCACCTTCATGCTCATGGTCACCGCGCTGTCGATGGCGGCGATCCCCGTTCTCGACTGGATCGCGCGGCGCAGCACGGCACAGGCTGCCCCCGCCGCTCTGCCGCCCGAAGCCGCGGTGGCACCGCCGGCCGACGAGGAGCTGCAGGCCGTCGTGATCGGCTACGGCCGGGTCGGACGGCTGATGGCGGACATGCTGACCCGCCACAAGATCCGGCACATCGCCGTCGACAGCGATCCCGACGAGGTCGCCCGCTTCCGGCGAAAGGGCTTCCCGATCTATTTCGGCGATGCGAGCAAGCCGGAGTTCCTGGCGCGTTGCGGTCTCGAGTCCGTCCGCTGCCTCATCATCACCGTGCACACCTCCGCCGCCATCGAGGCCATCGTTTCGGCGGCCAAGACGATCAATCCCGAGCTGCACATCGTCTGTCGCGCGCGGGACGCCGATCACGCGAAACGGCTCTACGCCATCGGCGTGAGCGACGCCGTGCCCGAGACGATCGAGGCGAGCCTGCAGCTCTCCGAAGCCGCCCTTCTCGGTCTCGGGGTTCCGCTGGGCTGGATCCTGCCCTCGATCCACGAGCGCCGGGAGGAGTTCCGCAAGGAGCTGTCCGGCCAGCGCGGAGAGGGCCCTCTCAAGGTCTATGAGAGCCGCCGGACGCGTCACTGAGCCGCTTCCGCCGCCCTGCCCTGCGGGCTTTCGCGGTACCGTCGCGCGTCCGCGAGGATCAGGACCCCGAACAGCAGCAGCGCCCAGTTGTAGACCGATCCGAAGCCGAGCCCGAGGAGCGGGGGCGCGTCGAGCAGGCCGATGACGAAGGGCACCGGGACGAGCAGAAGAGCCGCGGGGACGAAATCCGACGCGCTCCATCGCCTCACGAAGATCGGCACGAGAAACAGCGTGTAATGAACCCAAGCCAGCGGTGAAGCGAGCAGCGACAGCAGCAGACCGATCTCGCTCGTCCGCATCGCGTCCGGACGATGCCGGAACGCATGCAGTGCCCCGGCCGCGAGGAGGATCGCCGAGACCGCGGGTGCCGCCGCCCCCGCGCCGGCGCGCGACAGCAGGCCCGAGAGCGAGGCGTTGGTCAGAAAGGCGGCCCGCGCACCGTCGCCCGCGAGCAGTTCGAACCATCGGACATACAGACCGGACCCGAAGACGAGCAGCGGAAGGGCGGACAGCGCCGCGAAGGACAGGCCGGCGGAAAGCGCCGCGCGGCGATGCCCGGCAAGGAACAGCAGGACGGGCCAGACGAGAAGATTGGGCTTGATCGCGGCCGCCGCCCCGATCAGCAGGCCCGCCGCGACGCCGGAGCCGCGCTCCAGGAGCAGCCAGCCGCCGACGACGGCGAGCGCGACGGGCATGTAGATCTGGCCGAGAAACAACGTGTCCCAGACCCCGGCGAGACCGAAGCACCACAGCGCGGTCGCGGCGATCTCCGCGCGGCTCCGGTCACGGCCGTACTGCAGGAGCAGCGACATCACCGCCGCCGCCCACAGGACGAGAGAGACCGCCTGCCACAGGCGCATTCCGGTCGCGGGTTCGAACAGGTCGAAGGCCCTGAACAGCAGCACCGAGATCGGCGGGTTGAGATTGGGGTTCCAGCCGTCGAAGCCCGGCAGCGAGACATGCATCGTCAGGGGATGGACGCCGTAGGGGTCGAGCCCCTCGAGCCCAGCGCGCGCCGAGGCGAGGAACGAGCCGTAATCCCAAAGCACGCCGGAAGGCGCGATGCGCGGCAGTTCCCGATGGATCGCGAGAAGCGCGAGAACAGCGAGAACGGCGGAGGCCGCTCCGCTCCACGACCCGGCCGCCGCTCCGCCTCGCTCCTTCATGCCCGCCGCTCCCGTTCCGTTGCCGGTAGGGGGAACTCGCAAGGAGGTCGGTTCGTTTGTCCCGCCGATGGTCGATCTTCGGAGCCTCGCTTCGGACCCGCCCCGGGCGGACCGCATCAGCGGGGCCGACCTCCGTTTTCGAGCCTCTCATGCATGCGGGGAGACCGTCGATCGATCGGTCTGCGGAGAGAAGGAGAGCAGGCCCAAGTGGAACACGTCAAAGGCACTCCGACCTCCTACGGGCCGGCCCCTCGGCCGGACATCCGCGTCGAACCCGCGGCGGACTCGGGCACGCGGCGACCCTGCCCTCGCCCGCTCGTCGTCGATCTGGACGGCACGTTGCTGCGCTCGGATCTCTTGGTCGAGGCGCTGTTCGCGGAGGTCGGCTCCCGACCCGGTGCGCTGCCCGGGCTGATCGGCGCGCTGTCGCGCGGCAAGGCCGCGCTCAAGGCCGCGGCCTCGGCGAAGGTCGAGATCGATCCGGCCCGGCTGCCTTATGACGAAGCGGTCATCGAGCGGATCAGGGCGGCGCGGCGGGCGGGCAGGCCCGTCTACATCGCCTCCGCCGCACACGGCCGCCTCGTGGGGCGCATCGCCGACCATCTGGGCCTTTTCGACGGCTGGTTCGCGTCCGACGATGCCGTCAATCTGAGCGGCGAGACGAAGGCAGAAGCGCTCGTGGCGGCCTTCGGGGAGAAGGGGTTCGACTATATCGGCAACGATGCGGCGGACCTGCCGGTCTGGTCCCGCGCCGGAAAATCCATCGCGGTGCGGCTGCCGTTGCGCAGCGCGCGCCGGCTCCTCGTCTTCGCGCCCGATGCAGAGACCATCCCCTCCCGAGCCCCCGGAACGCGGACATGGGCGCGGCTGCTCCGGGTGCATCAATATGCCAAGAACGCGCTGGTCTTCCTGCCTCTGCTGACCTCGCATTCCTTCGACCTCGCCTCGCTGGGCGCGGCCTTGATCGCCTTCATCGCCTTCTCGCTCTGCGCTTCCGGCATCTACGTCCTCAACGACCTCGTCGACCTGCAGGACGACCGCGCGCATCCGCGCAAGCGCGAGCGGCCGCTCGCGAGCGGCGAGATCTCCGTTCTGCACGGGCTTGCCGTAGTGCCCGTCCTCGTCGCCGCGGCCTTTGCCGCGGGCGCGTTTCTCGGCCCCGTCTTCCTGATGGTGCTCGGGATCTATCTGGCGCTGACGACGGCCTACTCCTTCGCCTTGAAGCGGATGATGCTGATCGACGTGATCACGCTGGCGGGCCTCTACACGGTGCGCGTGATCGGGGGCGCGGCGGCGATCGCGGCGGTGCCGTCGAGCTGGCTCCTCGCCTTCTGCATGTCGATCTTCCTCTCGCTGGCGCTCCTCAAGCGGCATGTGGAACTCACCGTCAGGCTCGACGCCGGACTGCCCGACCCCGCCAACCGCGACTACCGGAAGGGCGATCTCGGAATGGTGGCATCCTTGGCCGCCGCCGCGGGCTTCAACGCGGTCACCGTCTTCGCCCTCTACATTTCCAGCGATGCGGTCCACGAGCTCTACAGCCGGCCGCAGATCCTGTGGCTCGTCTGCCCGGTGCTCATCTACTGGATCGCGCGGATCCTTATGCTCGCGCAGCGGCGGAAGATGCATGACGACCCGGTCGTCTTCGCGCTCCGCGACCGCCCCAGCCTCGCCGTCGCCGCGGCCTCCGCCGCCCTGATCGTCGCCGCAGTCTGAGCCGGCGGCACCGCCCCGGCCCGAACGGAAAGGATGCTCCGCGCATGAGCCTTGCGGTCCGCTACGTCGTCTTCGCCCTCTTGGCGACGGGAGCCAATCTCGCCGTTCAGGAAGCCGCGATCCGCCTCGGCTCGGGCCTCGCGCCCTCCATTCTGGCCGGCACGGTCGCGGGCTTCGCGCTCAAATATGCGCTCGACAAGCGCTGGATCTTCTTCGACCCCTATGAGGGGCGGGGCAGCGAGGTCAGAAAGGTCTCGCTCTACGGCCTGTTCAGCGTCGCCACCACGCTGATCTTCTGGGGCACGGAACTCCTCTTCTGGCACGTCTGGGAGACGGCTTTCGCCAAATATGCCGGGGCGCTGATCGGGCTGGCCGCCGGATATGCCGTCAAGTTCGAACTCGACCGGCGCGTCACCTTCCGGGAGCAGCGGGCATGACCGCGCTGTCGGGCTGGGGGCGCTGGCCGCGCCACGAAAGCGAACTCGTCGTGCCGCGGAATGCGCGGCGGCTGACGGAACTGCAGACCTCCGCCCGCGGGATCGTCGCAAGAGGAAACGGACGCGCCTATGGCGATGCGGCCGTCGGCGAGCGCATCACGCTCTCCACGCAGGGCCTCGACCGGTTCCGCTCCTTCGATCCGGAAACGGGGCGCCTTACCGTCGAGGCGGGGGTGCTGCTCTCGGACGTGATCGACGTCTTCCTTCCGCAGGGCTTCTTTCCGCCCGTGGTGCCGGGTACGAAATTCGTGACGATCGGCGGGATGATCGCCGCTGACGTCCACGGCAAGAACCATCACCGGTCGGGCGCCTTCGGCGACCATGTCGAGCGCCTGAGCCTCGCGCTGCCCGACGGACGCGTCGTCGAATGCGGGCGCGGGCACGAGCCGGGCCTCTTCGCGGCGACCTTCGGCGGCATGGGGCTGACCGGCACGATCCTCGACGCGACCTTCCGGCTGATGCCGGTCGAGACCGGCTGGCTCAGGCGCCGCGTGATCGTGGCGGACGACCTCGAAGACGCGATGGACGCCTTGGCGGGCGCGGCCGGAGCGACCTATTCGGTCGCCTGGATCGATTGTCTCGCCAAAGGCGAGGCGTTGGGCCGCTCGCTGGTGCAGGCGGCCGACCACGCGGGCGAGCACGAACTCGGCGAGCGCGAGCGCGCCGCGGGCCTCTTTCCCGCCGCGCCGCGGGGGCGCCTCGCGGTGCCCTTCGAACTGCCGACGGGCGTCATCAACCGCGCCTCGGTCGCGGCCTTCAACGAACTCTATTTCCGAAAAGGCGCGGCCGATGCCGAGACGCCGCGTCTCGTCCCTTGGGATCCGTTCTTCTTCCCGCTGGACGGGATCGGGCATTGGAACCGGATCTACGGGCGGCGCGGCTTTCTCCAGCACCAATGCGTGGTACCGACGCGGACGGCGCGTGCGGCGCTGGCCGACATCCTCGAACGGATCTCCGCACGCGGGCGCCCCTCCTTCCTCGCCGTGCTGAAGCAGTTCGGCCCCGGGCGGCGCTCCCTCTCCTTCCCGCTCGAAGGGTTCACGCTCGCGCTCGATCTGCCGGTCGACGAGGGCGTCGACGCTCTTCTGGCGGAGATCGACACGGTCGTCGCGCGCGCCGGAGGGCGGCTCTATCTCGCCAAGGATTCGCGCCAGTCCCGCGACACGTTCGAAGCGGGCTACCCGGATCTGCCCGCCTTCCGGGAGCTGCGCCGGGCGATCGACCCCGACGGGCGGATCGCCTCGCGGCTGTCGGGGAGGCTCGGTCTATGACGGGCGACGGAACGACGGCCTCGCTTCTCGTCATCGGCGGCACGTCGGACATCGGCCGCGCCGCGGCGCTCGCTTATGCGCAGACGGGCCGGCGGATCATGCTCGCGGCCCGCGACGCCGAGACGGCGCGGCGGAACGCCGACGACATCGCGGCGCGCACCGGAGTGCCGGTGTCCCTGCATGCGTTGGATCTTCTCGACACCGACCGCTTCGAAGCCTTCGTCGACGACCTGCCGATGCTGCCCGATACGGTGCTCTGCGTGGTGGGCGAGCTCGGCGAGCAGCGCCGGGCGGAAAGCGACATCGGCCACGCGCAACGGATCATGCGGGTCAATTTCGAGGGACCCGCCCTGATCCTCGGCATCTTCGCGGAACGCTTCGTCGCGCGCGGAACCGGCACGCTGATCGGCGTAGGCTCCGTCGCCGGCGACCGGGGACGCGCCTCGAACTATGTCTACGGCGCCGCCAAGGCCGGTTTTTCGGCCTTTCTGTCGGGCCTGCGCAATCGCCTCTCGGCGTCGGGCGTGAGGGTCATCACCGTGAAGCCGGGCTTCGTGCGGACGCGGATGACGGAGGGGATGAAGCTGCCGCCCGTGCTCACCGCCGAGCCGGAGGAAGTCGGTCACGCCATCCTCGAAGCCGAGCGCGGCGGCAGCGATGTCGTCTATGTCCGCCGGGTCTGGCGCGGCGTGATGACCGTGATCCGGATGATCCCCGAACCGCTCTTCAAGAGGCTCAAGCTGTGAGCGGCGCGCCCCTTGTCGGCCTGCGCGAGACGCAGCCGGGAGAACGCCCGGAACGGATGCCCGGCGACGCGCTGAGCCGCGCACCCGACCGGACCGTCTTCATCGGCGGCGCGATCGTCGTCTTCTTCCTGCTCCTCGCGTTGCTGCCCGGCCGGTCGGCCATGGTCGCGCATCTCGATGACGCGGCGGTCCTGTTGGACGAAGGCACGAGAATCCTCGCGGGCCTCGTCCCGTTCCGCGATTTCGGCGCCGTCCACGGGCCGCTGGAAGGCGGCCTCGTCGCGCTCGGCCTGTTCGTGGCGGAGGATGCGGGCGCGGCCCTCGGGCTCGCGACGGCCTTTCTTCTCGTCCTGTCGGGGCCCGCCTTCGGCCGCATCGCGCTGTCGCGTCTGCCGCCCGTGCCGGGGCTCGTCGTCCTCGGGCTGGCGGCGGCGCTGGTCGCGGGGCCGGTCAATCCGGGCGAAAGCCTCACGGCGCTGAGCCTCGCGGGCTTCGCGGAGCGGGCGGGATGGGCCTGCACCGCCGTCCTTGCCTTGATGATCCTGCCGCCGCGCGACGGGTGCCGCATGCGCGATTTCGCGGCGGCGGCGACGCTCGCGACGGTCCTGTGCTTGCTCGACGCCGCCTTCGGCCTGCTGGGCCTCGCTCTGCTTCTCGCCGCCGCGACCGAGCGCGAGGTGCGTGCGGCATCGCTCGGGGCCGTCGCGGCGGCGCTTGCCGCCGTCGCTCTCCTCGGCGCCGCGACCGGCTTCGGGGTCGACTATGCCCGCCATGCGGCCCGCATGCTCCGCCTCGCGGCGACCCCGGGGCCGCTCGGGATCGAGATCGACCGCCTTCTTTCCAATCTGGCCGACTACGTGCTCTTCGGCCTCGTCGGCGGGCTCGCGCTCCTGCGCGCGGGCGGCGGGGGCCGGGCGATTCATCTCCTCGTCTGCGCCGTCGGCGGCTTCCTCGTCTTCCGCCTCGGGCAGCAGCCTTGGGGCATCCTCACGCTGCATGGCGGGGCCGTCGCGGCGGCGGAGACATTGCGGCGCACGGGCGCGGGAGGCCGGCCGGGGCTCGCGGCCGGCGCGCCGCTCGTGGCCCTCGCGATGACGTTGCCCGTGGCCGTCCATTTCGGCGCCGCGGCCGTCCTTCATGCCGCCGTGGCATCCGATGCCCCCGCGGCCGACCTCGGCCTTCTCCGCATCGAAGGCCTCGCCGTGCCCGATCTGCGCCTCGCCGATGCCGGCGAAGTCCGCCGCACGGCGGCGCGCGCGGCCGAGGCCGCCCGCTTTCTGCAACGAGCCGACATCAACGGACCCGTCATGCTGCTCGATCGCGGGAACCTCTTTTCGATCGGTTTCGGCATGCCGCCCGCCCGCGGCGACCATGCCGACATCCGGCCCGGGCCCCTGCCTCCGGTCGCATTCAGGAAACCGACGGACGCCGCGGTCATTCTCGAACCGAAGGCGGGCGTCGAAGAGCCCGTCCGGCCCGCGACCTTGCTGCTGCGCGACCTCTACGGACCGGAAATCCGGACGCAATTCATCTTGATCGGGGAGACCGAGCATTGGCGGATCTACGCACGACGGGTCCCGGAGCGGCCGGACGGATCGCCCCGCTGAGCGGCATCCGTGCGGAAGGCCGCCTGCCCGCATCGATCGTCGTTCCCGCGGCGGCGCTGACGGCCGTCTGCATGGCCGCGTTGCTGCTGCCGGGGCGCACGGCGCTCACCGCCTATCTGAACGACGTCTTCATCTTTCTCGACGGCGCATGGCGCGTGGCCGAGGGCCAATCCCCCTCGCGGGATTTCCATAGCGCGCTCGGCCCGCTGAATTTCGCGCTGCCCGGGCTCGCGCTGATGCTGACGGGAGACTTCGGCCTCGTGATGCCCGGTGCAACGGCGATCATGCTGGCGGCACTGCTGCCCGCCGTGGTCCGCATCCTCGACTCGCGCCTGCAACCCGGCATCGCGCTGCCCTTCGCAGCCTTCCTGATCCTGATCACCGCGATGCCCGCCAATCTCGGCGAGAGCGTCGGCTCGCTCGGCTTCGCGATGTTCTACAACCGGTGGGGCTGGGTGTTCCTCTCGTTGCTGCTGGTGCTCCACCTGCCGCCGAAGCCGGGGCGTGCGGCGCCCGCGCAGGATGCGGCGGCGGCGGCCGGGCTGATCCTCGCGGCGGTCTACACAAAGGCCACCTTCGGCGTCGCTTCCCTCGCCTTCCTGCTCCTTTCGGTCTTCGACCGGCAGGGCCGCCATTGGGCGCGGCCCGCCTGCGCGATCGTGGCCGCCTCCGCCTTAGTGATCGAACTCGTCTGGGGCGGCAGCCTCGCCCATATCCGCGATCTGCAAGAGACGGCGCGGGTGAGCGGCGGCATTTCGCCGGACAAGGCGGCGGGCGCCGTCATGCGCCATATGGCCGACGCGGTCTTTCTCGGCCTCTTCGCCGTCGGGCTCATGCGATCGGGCGGAAAGTTGCGGGACTTCGTCTTTCTCGCCTTCTGCACGGCTGCGGGCTTCTGGATCCTGCTGCAGAACGCCCAGCCTTGGGGGATCATCACGCTCCATGCCGCCGCCGCCGTCGCGGCGGAGCGTCTGGTGCGGTCGGAGGCGGTCTTTCCACGTCGCGCGGGCTTCGGCCGAGGCGCGCCTTTGCTGCTCGCGGCGATGCTTCTGCCCACGATCCTGCATGCGGCGGGCACGCTCGGCCTGCATGCGACGATGGCCCGTTCCGACCGCTTCACGCCGCTGCCTCTGCCGCGTTTCGCGCATGTCGGCACGGTCGTTCTCGGCCGAGCGGGCGACCCCGCCTTCGCGGACCTCTATCTGCGGAGCGTCGGCGACGGAGCGGCACTTCTCGCCTCGGTCGAACCGCTCCCGCAGCGGGTGACGGTGCTCGACTTCTCGAACCCCTTCTCGGCCGGGCTGGGTCTCGCCCCGCCTTACGGGGACCATGCCTGGCTGCATTGGAACCGCAATCTCGACGCCCGGCACCATCCCGCGCCCGACGCGCTGCTCGGCGGCGCGGATTTCGTCATGGAGCCGAAATGGGGGATCAATCCGGAGCCTCTCCGGGCGATCTACGGCGCGCGGTTGAAGCGTGATTTCGCGACCGTCCGGGAGACGGAGTTCTGGATCCTGCATCGCCGCCGCCCCGCCTCGGAAGCGCAACGATGAGCGGCTTCGACCCGAACGGTCCCGAGGCGGAAAACCGCGCGCCGCGGATGCGCGTCGTCATGGGCCTCGTCCTCTTCGCGGCGGTCGCGGTCGCGCTGCTGGTGGTGCCGGGCCGCACCGTCACGACGATGTATGTGAACGATCTCCTGATCTTCATCGACGGCGCATGGCGGATCCTGCAGGGGCAGGTCCCGAACCGCGACTTCCATACGGCCCTGGGGCCGATGGTCTTCTACGCACCCGCGCTCGGGATGAAGCTTTCCGGCGATGCAGGCACGGCGATGCCTTGGGCCACCGCGCTCTATGCCGCCGTGCTCCTGCCCGCGCTGCTCCAGATCCTCGCGACCCGTCTGCCGCCTCTGCTGCTCGGGGCTTTCGGCGCCTTTCTCGTGGTCGTGGCCGTGATGCCGCTCAACCCCGGCGACGGCTTGCAGGCCTTGTCGTTCGCCATGTTCTACAACCGGATCGGCTGGGTCGCGTTGGCGGGCCTGATGGTGCTGCATCTGCCGCCCGACCGCCCCCATCGTTTCCAATTCGCGGCCGATCTCGTCTCCGCCGTCACCCTCGTCGTCGTGATGGGCTTCACGAAGGCGAGCTATGCCGCAGCCGCGGGCGCATTCCTTCTCCTCGCCGCCTCGGACCCGGCCAAACGCAGGCTCGCCCTTGGCACCGCGGGCGGCGCGCTTGCCGCCGCCTTCGTCGTGGACATCCTGTGGGGCGGCCTGCGCGGGCATATCGAGGACCTTCTGACCGCCGTTGCCGTCAGCGGCGGTCCACGCGACATCGCGGAAGGCGCGGGCGTGCTGCTGCGCAATCTCCCCGATCACGTGATCTTCCTGCTCGTCGCCGTGCCGGCATGGCTCACGCGACGCAGCCTGCGCGATCTCGCCTTCTTCGCCTATGCGCTGGTTTTCGGGTTCCTGCTGATCCGGCAGAACTTCCAGGGCTGGGGGATCATGACGCTGCATGCCGGGATGGTGGTGGGCGCCGCGATGCTCCTGCGCGAGGCCCGCGGGGCGGACATCCGCGGCCCGGCCCTTTCATGGGTCGCCGCGGCCGCGCTGCTGCCCACCGCCGTCCACGGGCTGCTCGCGATCGGCCTGCATGCCGCGCTTGCGTCGGAGCGTCCCGGCCGGGATTTCGGGCTCCCGCATTTCTCCGGCCTGCATCTCGCCCGGACATGGACGGTGGACCCGTCCTTCGCCGGCTATTCGGATTATCTCGACTCCCTCGCCGACGGTGCCGCCGCGATCCGCCGGCTGGGTGCGGAAGGGCGCCGGATCGTCGTGCTCGATTTCGTGAGCCCCTTCTCGGCGGGTCTCGGGCTGCCCCCGCCCAAGGGCGACAATGCGTGGCACCATTGGGGACGCAATTTCGACATGCGCCACCATCTCGCCCCGGAGGATCTGCTGGCCGACGCGCTCGTCGTCATGGAACCCAAACGCCCGATCGAGGAAGGCACCGCGCGGGCCCTCTCCGAAATCTACGGCCGCTTTCTGGCGGGGCGCTTCGACCGGGTCGTCGAGACTCCCTTTTGGCGCATCCGGGTGCGCGGCGTTCCGGACGAGCCGCTGATCGCTTCGGGCGAAGGCCGCATCGACCCTCAGCGCAGCGGCCAGACCATCATCACGAGAGGCACGCCGAGCAGCAGGACCAGCGCCGACAGCGGCGCCCCGAGCCTCCAATAATCCCCGAACCGGTATCCGCCGGGGCCCATCACCAGCGTGTTGCACTGGTGGCCGATGGGCGTGAGGAAGTCGCAGGCCGCGCCGATCGCGACCGCCATGAGGAAGGCGTCGGGCTTCAGCGCGAGCCGCTCGGCGAAGCTCGCGGCGATGGGCGCCATCACGAGCACGGTCGCGGCATTGTTCAGGAAGGGCGTCACGGCCATCGCCGTCGCCATGATGAGAGCCAGCGCGCCCGCGGGCGGCAGAACGGCGGCGGCGGCCGACAGATGCGCGGCGATGAGATCCGTGCCGCCCGTCGTGCGGATCGCTTCGCTGACCGGGATGAGCGCGCCGAGCATCACGAGGATCGGCCAGTCGACGGCGGAATAGGCCTCGCGCAGAGGCAGGGCGCCCAACAGGATCACCAGCGCCGCCGCGCCGAAAAAGGCGATGCCGACGGGCAGAACGCCGATCGCGGTGAGCGCCATGGCACCCGCGAGCACGAGCACCGGCACGAGCCCGCGCCGCACGCTGCCGAGGCGGATGCCGCGTTCGGCGAGCGGCAGGCAGCCGAGTTCGCGCAGCTTGCCGGGGAGCCGAGTCAAATTGCCGTGCAGCACGATCACGTCGCCCGTCCGCAGCTCGATGTCGCGCAATCGCTCCGTGATCCGCTCACCGTTCCGGCTCACGGCGATGAGGTTCACGTTGAAGCGGTCGTGAAGGCTCATCCGCCCCGCGGACATGCCGATCAGGATGGAATCCGGCCCGATCACGGCTTCCAGACCGCCGATCTCGTCGCTCGCTTCTTCGAGTTCCGTCTCGCGGTGGCTGCCCGCCAGCGCGAGCCCGGCCCGCGACACGACGGCATCCAGCGCTTCGGGCTCTCCCTTGAGGATCAGGATGTCGCCTTCCCGCAACACGGCATCGGGCAAGGGCGTGGTGCGTCGCTTCTCGCCGCGCACGATGTCGACCACGGTGACGGCCTCAGAGGCCGCGAGGTCATGGACGGTGCGGCCGATCACCGGAGAGTCGGCCTGCACCCGCGCCTCGGTCGTGTAGCCCTTCACGTCGATCGCCTCGTCGAGCCCGCGGGCCGGGACCCGGCCCGTAGGCACGAGCCGATAGAAGAGCACGAGGAAGACGGTTCCCGCGGCCGCGAGGCCGAGGCCCACCGGCGTGAAATCGAACATGCCGAAGGGCTCGCCGGTCATCTCGCCCCGCACGCGGGAGACGATGATGTTCGGCGACGTGCCGACCTGCGTGATCAGTCCGCCGAGAAGCGAGCCGAAGGCCATCGGCATCAGGAACACGGACGGCGATACGCGCGACTGCTTCGCCATGCGGAACGCGATGGGGATCATCATCGCCAGCGCGCCGATGTTCTTCACGAAGGCGGACAGGACCGTGACGCTGCCCACGAGCGCCAGCATCTGCAGCCTGACGGACTGCGCTTCGGGAAGCAGCTTGACCGCGAGCGCCTCCATCACGCCCGAGCGCGCGATCGCCGCACTGACGACGAGCGCGCCGGCGACGATGATCACGATGTCGTCCCCGAAGCCTTCGAAGGCCTTCTCCGCGGGCACGACCCCGACGAGGACGGACACGAGAAGCGCGAGAACGGCGACCAGATCGTAGCGCAGGCGGCCGTGCACGAAGAGAGCCATCGTCCCCGCAAGGACGGCGAAGGAAAGGGCCTGCTGTGCGGTCATCGGGTCCGGAGCGTGGAAGGGATCGGGCCGCGACGGCGGCGCTGTTCAACGCGAAAGGCCGGAGCCCGTTCCTGAACGCATCTTATTGACGTAAGGGAAACAACGGAATGACGCGATCGCGCCGAGCCGGCCAACTTCGGGCGGGTTTGACTACGCTCAAGGACAAGCCCCGCTCCGCGACGATGATCGCGCCGGAAATCGGGACTCGAGGGAGAGAAGCATGAGCCTGAAGGACATTCTGGTCGTCATCGACGAGGACGGCGGTCGCGACGTGGCGGGGCCCTATGCCGCTTCTCTGGCTTCGGCCTTCGAAGCGCATGTCACCGCGACGAGCGTTCCGGTGGACCCGCTGCGGGAATCCTATGCAGCGGGCATTCCGGAAGCGTATGTCGCGGAGTTCCGCGCGCGTTCCGAAGCCGCGTCCGCGGCCGCCGCGGAACGCTTCATGGGCCTGACGCGCACGCGCGGCGTGAGCGCCGAGATCGTGAAGTTCGATACGCTGCCCGGTCGCGTCAGCGCCGCGCTCGGCGAACTCGGCCGGCATTTCGACCTGACGGTCGTGGCGCAGCCCCAGAACACGATGGACGGCCGCGAGGCCGTCGCCGACGCGATCCTGTTCGAGTCCGGCCGGCCGGTGATCGTCGTTCCCTACATCCAGCGGGACGCCGCGAAGCTCGACCGCGTGATGGTGGCATGGGACGGCAGCGCGGTCGCCGCCCGGGCGATCGGCGGCGCGCTCCCGCTCCTGAAGAAGGCCGGACACGTCGAGGTCGTCACGGTCGCGCGCGGCCGCAACAAGGGCGTCGACTTCCCCGGCTTCAACATCGCGCGCCACCTCGCCCGCCACGGCGTGAAGGCCGAACTGCAGGCGATCGCGGGCGAGCTCGATCCCGCCGATGCGCTGCTCTCGCACGCCGCCGACATCGGCGCCGACCTGCTGGTGATGGGCGGCTACGGCAATATGCGCCTGCGCGATCTGATCTTCGGCGGCACCACGAAGGGCATCATGGAAACCATGACCCTTCCCGTGCTGATGGCGCACTGAAGCGCCTTCAACAAGCGGTACCAGACGGCCGGGCCATGCCCGGCCGTTTCCTTTTCGGGGTGCGCGGATGAAACCCGCGCGCGCTTCGAGCGTATCCGGCCCGGGAGCGCTTTCCCCCGAGCGCATCCTTCCGGCCCCGCGGCTTTCGGGCCGCGGGGTACCCCACCGCTTCGTGGAGACCGCGATGACCGTCGACGTCAAATACACCGCCCGTGCCGACGCCACCGGAGGCCGCGACGGCCGCGCCTTCACCGACGACGGCTCGCTCGACGTGCGGCTCGTCGTGCCCAAGGAGCTCGGCGGGCCCGGCGGCGAGGGCGTGAACCCGGAAAAACTTTTCGCTGCGGGCTATTCGGCCTGCTTTCTCGGCGCGCTGCGCTTCGTTGCAGGGCAGGAAAAGGCGACCATCCCGGCCGATGCGACCGTCTCGGCCGAGATCGGGATCGGGCCGCGGTCGGACGGCGGCTTCGGCCTGCGGGCGGATCTGGGCGTCCGGGTGCCCGGCATGGAGCGGGCCCGGCTCGAGGAACTGATCCGCAAGGCCGAATTCGTCTGCCCCTATGCGCACGCGACCCGCGGCAACATCGAGTCCCGCTTCCACGCGCTCGACTGAATTAGCGCGCTTTAGGGCGGTTTTTCTTGCGCCGGCTTTGCAATATGGAACGGGGTCATTCGGGTCCGCCACCATGCCGCTGCGCCATCGCCCGCGACCGCCTTCGATCACCGATTCGCTCGGCGCCGAGACCGTCGGGCGCGGGGGGCGTTTTCCGGAACCGCAGACGATCCCGGATGCCGAAACGCTGCGACGGACGGCGCTCGAATGCCCGCCCGTGACGGCGGAGGCGGACGGGGCCGTGATCGCGTCCCTGCATGCCGAACGCAGCCGATGATGGGCACGACCGGAACGCGCGATCATCCCGTCGAAGGCACGGACGCCGAGGCGCTGGCCCGTTTCTGGTCGGATTTCGTCGCGCTGCAGCTCCGCAGCCTCGGACGCGAGCCTCTCAACTGAGCGGCTTCGCAGGTCGGCGGCCCGACTCGCGCGAAATCGCGCTAGAACCACCGCAGCAGATCGCGCCCGGACCGCCGCCGCCCATGACCGCCGCCGACCTCCCCTCCTTCAAGTCGCTCGCGAGCGAGCCGGGCTTTCCCGACTGCGCGGTCGGTCGCTCGGTGACCGTGAACGGCGCGGCGGTCCGCGTCACCGGGCTCGGCCGGTCGCGGACCCGCATCGTCGGCATCGATCTCGCGACCGGGCGCGAACGCAGCTTCCGCCTCGCGACTGCGCTGCGCGACGACAAGGCGCCCGCCGTCGTCGCCGCCCGGACCGCGACGACGCACGTCCTGCGCGACGAAGCCTTCGAGGCTTCGCCGGGCATAAGGGAGGCGCTCGACGCCATCGACGGCGGCGCACCGCTCGTCCTCGTCACCGGACGCGCGGGCACGGGCAAGACGCGGCTGATCCGTTATCTCAAGCGCAGGCCGTGCGGCGAAAGGCAGGCCGTCGTCGCCCCCACCGGCATCGCCGCCCTGAATGCGGGCGCGCAGACCATCCACAAGCTCTTCCGCCTGCCTCCGAACCTCATCGATCCGCGGGACCTGCCCGCTCTCGACGGCGGCGCGCCGGTGCTCAAGAAGATGACGCGCCTCGTGATCGACGAGATCTCGATGGCCCGCGCCGACGTGGTGGACGCCGTGGACGCCCGCCTGCGCCGCGTGCGGGAGGATCCCCGCCCCTTCGGCGGCGTGCAGGTGGTCATGGTAGGGGATTTCCTGCAGCTGCCGCCCGTCGTGTCGCGGGAGGACGAGCCCCTGCTGCAATCCCTGGGCTACGACTCGCCCTTCGCCTTCAGCGCGCATGCGCTGCGCGACGCGGTGATCGAAAGCATCCTGCTGGAGAAGGTCTACCGACAGGACGAGAGCGAATTCGTCGAGCTCCTCAACCACGTCCGCACCGGCCGCCATGCGGCCGACACCGCGCGGATCCTGAACGAGCGGTGCCACCGCGAGCATCGGCCGGATGCCGTCCCCCTTCTGCTCGCGCCGACGCGCGCGGCGGTCGATGCCTATAATCGCGAGGGGATGGAGCGGCTCACGGGTGCGGCCCGCATCTGGGAGTGCCGGCGCGAAGGCAAATCGGACCTTCTCGGGGACAGGCTGCCGGTGCCCGAGATCGTCGAGTTCCGCGTCGGCGCGCGCGTCATGGCGGTGAAGAACGACCCGCAGGGCCGCTGGGTCAACGGGTCCCTCGGAACCGTGCTGGGCTTCGAGGAGAACGGCGTCTCGGTGCGGTTCGACCGGACCAAGGAACGCCATCTCGTCGAAATCGCCTCTTGGGAAACGATCCGGCAGGTCTGGAACGAGAAGAAGAGCGTCGTCGAGACCGAAGTGCAGGGCGCCTATCGGCAGATCCCGCTGGTGCCGGCATGGGCGATCACGATCCACAAGGCGCAGGGCCTCACGCTCGACGACGTGCGGCTCGATCTCGGCCGCGGCGCCTTCGCGCCCGGGCAGATCTATGTCGCGCTTTCGCGCGTGCGCACCATGGCGGGCCTCTCTCTGGCCCGACCTCTGCGCCCCTCCGATCTCGAAGGTCGTCAGGCGGCCGATCCCTATCAGCGCTGGCTGAAGGCGAGACGGGCCGCGAGCGCCTGACCGGCCCGCGGATCACCCCCGCTTCGCCGCCTTGCGGAACTTCGCGAGCGCGCGGTCGCGCTTGAGACGCGACAGGCGCGCGAGCCAGAAGATCCCGTCGCACTGGTCGATCTCGTGCTGGAGGCAGGCCGCGACGAAGCCCTCGAAGCTCCCGCGGCGCTCCTCGCCGTCCACGGTCTTCCATGCGAGTTCGATGCGCGCCGGTCGGATCACCGTCTCGCGGATGCCGGGCAGGGAAACGCTGCCCTCCTCGAAACCCGCCGTCTCGTCGGACGCGGAGACGACGACGGGATCGACGAAGACCTCCGCCCCGCCCTCCCCGCCCGCCGCCGCGAGATCAAGGGCGACGATGCGGCGCATGATGCCGAGATGCGGCCCCGCGAGGCCGATGGCCGGCACCGTGCGCAAGGCGTCGAGCAGCCGGTCGGCGTCCGCGCGCAGCGCTTCGTCGAAGCGCGATACGGGCTCGGCGGCCTGCGAAAGGCGCGGATCGGGATAGGCGACGACGAAGGGGGCGTTCATGCGGCGGTCCGGAGAAGAGCGGGATCCGTCGATCCTAGACCGGCCGACCCGCGCTCGTCCCCTTCACTCCGCCGCGCGCCGAGCACCGGCATCGCGCGGAACGGCGCAGCGCGCTTCCGCGATGCGGGCATGGAGCGACGCGCCGATCGGGAGGGCCGCATCGTTGAAGTCGTAATGCGGGTTGTGCAGGGCGGGCCCGTCCCCCTGCCCCAGCCAGAGATAGGCACCCGGCACCACGGCCAGCATGTCGGCAAAATCCTCGCTGCCGCTCTTCGGGTCCGCGTCGAGTTCGGCGAGCTCCGGCCCCACGAGGTCGCGCGCGATCTCCATCGCGGCGCGGGCTTCGGCCTCGCCGTTGCGCAGCAACGAGAAGCGCGGGTCCGCCTCGACCCGGACCTGCGCCCCATAGGCCTCCGCGATGCCGGCCGCCAGCGTCCGCATGCGTTCGAGCACGAGCGCGCGCACGCCCTCGTCGAAGGTGCGGATGGTGCCGCCGAGATGCGCCGTTTCCGGAATGACGTTGTAGGCGGAACCCGCCTGAATGCGCGTGACGGAGACGATGGCGGCCCTGAGCGGATCGACGTTGCGGCTGACGATGGTCTGGAACGCCTGCGCGAGCGCGGTGGCGACCATCACGGGATCGACCGCGAGATGAGGCTGCGCGCCGTGTGCGCCCTTTCCGGTGATCGTGACGTCGAAGGTATCGGCCGCGGCCATGGCGACGCCGGGCGTCAGGCTGACGCGTCCCAAAGGAGCGCCCGGCCAATTGTGGATCGCATAGATCTCGTCGCAGGGAAAACGGGCGAACAGACCGTCGGCGATCATGGCCGCGGCACCGCCGAGGCCTTCTTCGGCCGGCTGGAAGACGAGGACGACCTCTCCCGGAAAGCGCCGCGTGGCGGCGAGATACCGCGCGGCGCCGAGCAGCATGGTCGTATGCCCGTCATGCCCGCAGCCGTGGAAGGCCTCCGGGGTGCGGGAGGCATGAGGCAGCCCGGTCGCTTCCGTCATCGGCAGGGCGTCCATATCGGCCCTGAGGCCGATGCGGCGGCCGGGGCCGTCGCCGCGGATCACGCCCACCACGCCCGTGCCGCCGATGCCGCGATGGACCTCGACGCCCCACCCGGTCAGCGCCTCCGCGACCAGCGCCGCGGTCCGCGTCTCCCGGAATCCGATTTCCGGATGGGCATGGATGTCCCGACGGATCCGGGTGAGTTCGTCGGCGAAGGCCGCGATGTCGGGCACGAGATTCATCGTCGGGCTCTCCGCCGAAGGGTGCCCTGCGGAATGGCCTCCCGCAGGGCGATCCTGTTCAGATCAGGCGCGTGCGGGCCGTTTCCGGCGTGAGCCGGATCGCGACGAGCGTCACGCAGCAGCAGGCGATCACGTACCAGGCGGGCGCGATCGGATTGCCCGAAACCGCGATGAGCCAGGTGACGATGAACTGGCCGAAGCCGCCGAAGATCGCGACACCGAGCGCATAGACGAGCGACATGCCGGTCGCGCGCACCTCGACCGGGAAGACCTCGGCCATGGTGATGATCACCGGCGCGGCGCCGCCCGCATTCACCGCACTGAGCGCGAACACCACCGCCAGCAGCGTGGGCAGCGTCGGCGAGGCGTTGATCAGCAGAAAGGCGGGATGGATCGACAGCGCGATGACGACATAGCTGATGCCGATCACCGTGCGGCGGCCGAACCGGTCGGACAGCGCGCCGGCGATCGGGGCCGCGATCAGCGTGACGAGGCCCGCAGTGACGCCCGCGAAGAGCGCCGTGGTCGGCGCCATGCCGAGCTGCCGCACCGCATAGGTAGACATATAGAGCACGATCACGGCATTGGCGGCCGTGCCGCCCACCGCAAGCGCGACGCCGATGCCGATCTTCGACCAATGCGCGCGCAGCGCGAGCGACAGAGAGCTGACTTCGCGCGTGCGCACGTCGTCCTCGTTCGCGTGCGTCTCCTTCAGCGCCCGGCGCAGCCAAAGGCCGACGGGGACGATGAGGATGCCGAGCAGGAACGGCACGCGCCAACCCCATTCCTTCACCTCGGCGGGCGTCAGCATCGTGTTGATCGTCCAGGCGAGACCCGCGGCGACGAGGATCGCGGCGCCCTGGCTCGCGAGCTGCCAGCTGCCGAAGAAGCCGCGCTCTTCCGGGGGCGCATATTCGGCGAGCAAGGTCGTCGAGGCGCCGATCTCGCCGCCGGCGGAGAAGCCCTGGATCAGGCGGCCCGCGACCACGAGCAGCGGACCGAATACGCCGACCTGCGCATAGGTCGGCGCGAGGCCGATCATGGCAGTGCCGAGCGCCATCAGGAACAGCGTGAGCACGGTCGCCGCCTTGCGGCCGCGCCGGTCGGCATAGGAGCCGAGGATCATGCCGCCCAAGGGCCGCAGGAAGAAGCCGACGCCGTAGGTGGCGAAGGAGAGAAGCAGCTGGGTCGTGGGGTCCTGCGCCGGAAAGAAGAGCGCACCGATGGTCCCGGCGAAGAAGCTGAAGATCACGAAATCGTAGAATTCGAGCGCATTGCCGATCGTGCAGGCCCCGATCAGCCGCACGCGTCCGAGCGGCGGAGCCGCGACGGCCCCCGTCATCATCGTCATGGCGTATCCCTCCTTGCGGCCGCCTCTCCGGACGGGAGCGGCCTTGATCCTTTCATCTCCTATTTTGTTGTATTTTGCAACTATCTTTTTGCGGAACTATCTCTTTCTGAAATTATCGAACCCGCATAGGGTGTTCGGAAAGGAGACGGGGATGCTGCGTCAGAGCTTCACCTATCAGCTGGCCTCGATCGCGGACGACGCGGTGGGCGCCGCCGCGCGCCTTTTCGAAAACCGTTTCGGCTTCGACGTGCATGAATTGCGGGTGCTGCGGCTGATCGACGACCAGCCCGGCGTGACCTTCACGAGCCTTGCGAAGCAGACGCGCTTCGAACGGTCCGCGACCTCGCGCATCCTGTCGCGGCTGATCAAGGGCGGGCTCGTGCGGCGCGAGATCGACGAGGACGACGCGCGGCAGTTCCGGCTCTTCGTGACGCCGGCGGGCAAGGCACTGCGCGAGCGTGCCGACCCGCTGAGCCTCGAGATGGAGGCGCTGATCCTGTCGAACCTCACTCCGGAGGAACGCAACGAGTTCCGCCGCATCCTCGACAAGCTGAGCACCTGGCTTTACGCGGAATTCGTGCCCGAGCTCGAGCGCCGCTATCCGGATGCGGTGGGCTCGGCGCGGAAATCCCGGAGCTGAGCGATGCTGGTCACGGCCCTCGACATCGTCGGAACCTTCGCCTTCGCGCTGAGCGGCGGCCTGCGCGCGGTGGAAAACCGCATGGACGTCTTCGGGGTCGTCTTCCTGTCCTTCGTCGCGGCCGTGACGGGCGGGATCCTGCGCGACGTCCTGATCGGCGCCGTTCCGCCCGCGGCGCTCCAGAGCTGGCTTTACGTGACCATCGCGATCGTGGCGGGCCTGCTGTGTTTCTTCTCCTACCGCCGCATCCTGCGCCTCGCGCGTCCGGTCGCCTTCTTCGACGCGATCGGCCTCGGCCTCTTCTGCGTGGTCGGCACCCGCAAGGCGCTCGATGCAGGCCTCTCGCCGCTGATGGCGGCGTTGCTCGGCATGCTGACCGCGATCGGCGGCGGCCTTGCGGCGGACGTTCTGTCCGCCCGCTCGCCGATGGTCTTCCGCCGCGAGATCTACGCGCTGGCCGCGCTCACGGGTGCGCTTCTCTTCGCGCTCGGGGACTCGGTGGGCGTGCCGGACCTCGTGGTGGCCCCCTTGGGCGCCCTCCTCGCGACGTCGTTCCGCCTGATCGCCCTCAGCCACGACTGGCACCTGCCCGCGTCGAACCCGGACCGCTGAAGCGGCTCGCGAGGTCCGGTCGGAAAGAAGGGGAAGGGCTGGATTTTGGCGCTCCCTAGGGGACTCGAACCCCTGTTTTCGCCGTGAGAGGGCGACGTCCTGGACCGCTAGACGAAGGGAGCGCGGGCGCTCGTGGCGCTGGGCAGTCGTATAACCACAGCCGGATCACGCAGCAACCCTTTTCGGCCGCGGCACGCACGCCGTCGCCCGAAACGGTGAGACGGACGATCGGACACGGGCAACGCGGCGCGGCGCGGCGGCTTGCGCGCGGAAATCGGGCGATCGCTTCGAACCGTGAGAACGCTCCGGACCGGCATGCCTTGACGGGACGCCGCGGGGCCCGCATGAACCGGGCTCTCCGCGAAGACCCGCGCCGGGTCGGCGCTTCAGATCGGACCCGTCGCCCCGCCATGTCCCGAAAGAACCGGAAAGCCGATCGCGAGATCGCCGCTGCCGAAGCCGCGGCCGCGGCGCCCCCGCCGCCGCCTCCGCCCACGCCGGACCCGGTGGTGCCCGATGCCGAGGGCGGCGCGCGCTTCGTCGTGGAGCCTTTCGAAGCCGGCGAACGTCTCGACCGCGCGCTGGCCGCGCGAATCCCGGACCTTTCGCGCACGCGCCTCAAGGCGCTCGTGGTCGAGGGCGGCGTCACCGTGAACGGCCGCGCGGTCGACGATCCGGGGCGCAAGCTCGCCGCGGGCGAAACCGTCGAACTCGTCGTGCCGGAACCGACGCCCGCCGAGCCCGAGCCCGAGAACATTCCGCTCGTCGTCGTGCATGAGGACGCGCATCTCCTCGTGATCGACAAGCCGTCCGGCCTCGTGGTGCATCCTGCCGCGGGTCATGAGAGCGGCACGCTGGTCAATGCGCTCATCGCGCATTGCGGGGAAAGCCTGTCGGGCATCGGCGGGGTGAAGCGGCCGGGGATCGTCCACCGGCTCGACAAGGATACGACCGGCCTTCTCGTGGTCGCGAAGAACGACAAGGCGCACAAGGGGCTCGCCGCGCAGTTCGCCGATCACGGGCGCACGGGCCCGCTCGAACGCGCCTATCGCGCGGTGGTCTGGGGCGTGCCCTCGCGCAAGCACGGCACCATCGATGCGGCGCTCGACCGCTCGACCAAGCATCGCGACCGGATGGCGGTGGTCTCGGGCGAGCGAGGGCGCGAGGCGATCACGCATTTCGAGGTCGACGAGACCTTCACGGACGCATCCGGCGCGCCGGTCGCCTCGCTCGTGACCTGCCGGCTCGAGACCGGCCGGACGCATCAGATTCGCGTGCATATGGCCCATATCGGACACCCGCTGATCGGCGACGCCACCTACGGCAGCGGCTTCAAGACGAAATCGGCCAAGCTCGGGGAGACGGCGCGCGCCGCGGTGGACGGTTTTCGGCGGCAGGCGCTGCATGCCGCGGTGCTCGGCTTCGAGCATCCCGTGACGGGGGAGGAGCTGTCCTTCGAAAGCGATCTGCCGGCCGATCTTTCGGATCTGATCGAAGCCCTGCGCGTTCACTGACTCCGAGGGCCGTGCCCGTTCATTCTTCTTTGCCCTCTTTCGGCCATGCTCAGGCTCATGATAGGCACGCATGAGCGGCCGGCCCACGCGGCGGTCGCATGAGGCCCGCCGAATCCGGGGGCCCGGAAGGAGGTCTTGATGGCATCCGCCAGTCTACCCGTCGTCGTCGCGGAAGGCGGTCTTTCCCGCTACCTCGACGAAATCCGCAAGTTCCCGATGCTCCGTCCCGACGAGGAGTACATGCTGGCCAAGCGCTGGCGTGAAGACGGGGATCGCGAATCCGCCCACAAGCTCGTCACCTCCCATCTCCGCCTCGTCGCGAAGATCGCGATGGGCTATCGCGGCTACGGCCTGCCCATCGGCGAGGTGATCTCGGAGGGCAATGTCGGCCTGATGCAGGCCGTGAAGCGCTTCGAGCCCGAAAAGGGGTTCCGCCTCGCCACCTATGCGATGTGGTGGATCAAGGCGTCGATCCAAGAATACATCCTGCGGTCCTGGTCGCTCGTGAAGATGGGCACCACGGCCAATCAGAAGAAGCTGTTCTTCAACCTGCGCAAGGCGAAGAGCCAGATCTCCGCGCTCGACGAGGGCGATCTGCGCCCCGATCAGGTGAAGAGCATCGCCACCAAGCTCGGCGTGCACGAGCAGGACGTCATCGACATGAACCGCCGCCTCGGCGGCGACGCGTCGCTGAACGCGCCGATCCGCGCCGACGGCGAGGGTGAAGGCGAATGGCAGGACTGGCTGGTCGACGAGAGTTCGAACCAGGAACACATCCTCGCCGAGCAGGAGGAAAGCTCGCACCGCCACGCGGCCCTGCGCGAGGCGCTCGGCGTGCTCAACGAGCGCGAAAGGCGGATCTTCGAGGCCCGCCGCCTCGCCGACGACCCGATCACGCTCGAGGCGCTGTCGGAGGAATTCGGCGTGTCGCGCGAGCGCGTCAGGCAGATCGAGGTGCGCGCCTTCGAGAAGGTCCAGAAGGCGGTGCGCGATCTCGTGACGGCCCGCGAAGTCGGCAAGGCCCTTCAGGCCGCCGACTGACCGAGAGCGGAACGCATGCGGAAAAGCCCGGCTCCGGCCGGGCTTTTTTCGTTCGTCAGCGCCATGCCTGGAAGGCGTCGGCCACCACGCGGTCGCCGGTGGGGCCCTTTTCGATGAGAAGCACGCCGCGCCGACCGTTCGCGAAACGGATCGGCAGCAGGATCCAGTTGCGGGTGCGCAGCAGATCGCGGTTGCGCTCGATCTCCTGCGGCAGATTGGTGAGCCCCATCAGGAAGACGTTTTCGGTGACGGGCACGGGGAGGCCCGCCAACGGCGCGCCGCGGACGCTCTCCTCCTGCCGCATTTCGGGGACGCCGATATCGCGGACGGGACCGTTGCCGCCGTTCTCGGGAGTCGCGAAGCGGAATTCGACGAGATGGGACGCAGGGAACTTGGCGTCGCGGTTCCGGCGCAGGCGGAACTCGATGGACCCGATCGCGCCCGACATCTCGACCGTGGCGCGCACCGCGACGTCCGCCTCGCTGGTGTCGAGACGCCAGACCACGCGGCCCTGCGTGGTCCGCGTTTCCGTCGCGCCGGGGAGCGGCTCCTCGAAAAGCGCCGCGCGCTGCGTGACCTGCACCGGAACGCCCGCCCCGGCGGGGGCCTGACCGGCGGCTCCGGGTGCGGCCGGCCGGTCGGCAGGCGCATCGGAGGGCAGCCGATCCGCGATCTTGCGTTCTTCCTGCGCGGGAGCGGTTGCCGGTTTTTCGAAGTCGGCCGGGCGGTCGCGCAGCATGAAGGCCAGAACGCCGACGCCGATGACTACTGCCGCGATGGCGAAGCCGAGCACGATCGGCCGGACCCATGAAAGATCGCCGTCCGCACGCCGCTCGATGCGCGGGCGCGCCGCTTCCGCGGCATCGCCCTCGGCGACCGCGGCCGGGTCCGCCCCGGCATCGGCCGGGGACGATCCGTCCGCTTCGGGCTCGGGCGCAGCGGTGGCGGGCGTCGGGGCCGGCTCTTCCGCGGGCTGAGGCTTCGCGACCTCCGCATCGCGGATGACGGGCGCCGCAGGCTTTCGCGGCACGAGAGGCGCAGGCGGCGGAACCGCGATCGGCTTGCGGGCAGGGGGCGACGGCGGCGGCGGCGGCTCGGGCGAGCGTGCCTCCGGCTCAGGCTCCGGCTCCGGTTCGGGCTCGGGCGGGGGCGGCGGCGGTTCGGGCTCCGGCGCCCGCATCGAGGGCGGGTCGAAACGGCGCGCTTCCCGCTCGACGCGCAACACGGCGTCGTCGAAGCCCGTCATCTCGGCTTCGATCGCGGCCGCATCGAGCGGCGGCTCGACCTTGGCGAGTTGTGCGGCCAGAACCTCCCGCGCTCGGCGATAGACCGTCGCGCGCTGGTCCGGCGTCGAGTCGCCGAGGCTCACGATGGTGCGCGAGAGCAGCGGGAAATAGTCGGCCACGGGACCTCGCGAGGAACTGTCGGGGGCGTCAGGCCTCGAACGGATTCTGGACGAGGATCGTATCCTCGCGCTCGGGGCTCGTGGAAACCAGAGCGACCGGGGCGCCGATCAGTTCCTCGATGCGGCGGACGTATTTGATCGCCTGCGCCGGCAGATCGGCCCAGGAGCGGGCACCCGCCGTCGAGCCCTTCCAGCCTTCGATCGTCTCGTAGATCGGCTCGACCTGCGCCTGCTGGTGCTGGCTCGCGGGCAGGTGATCTATCTCCTTGCCGTCGAGCTTGTAGCGCACGCAGACCTTGATCTCGTCGAAGCCGTCGAGAATGTCGAGCTTGGTCAGCGCGATGCCGTCGATGCCCGAGGTCCGCACCGTCTGGCGGACGAGCACGGCGTCGAACCAGCCGCAGCGGCGCTTTCGGCCGGTGACGGTGCCGAATTCGCGCCCGCGCTCGCCGATGAGATCGCCAGTGGCGTCGTTCAGCTCGGTCGGGAACGGGCCTCCGCCCACGCGGGTCGTGTAGGCCTTGGCGATGCCGAGCACGTAGCCGATGGCGCCCGGGCCCATGCCGGACCCGGTCGCGGCCTGCCCGGCCACCGTGTTCGACGAGGTCACATAGGGATAGGTGCCGTGGTCGATGTCGAGCAGCGCGCCCTGCGCGCCCTCGAACAGGATCCGCTTGCCCGCGCGGCGCTCTTCGTCGAGGAGCTGCCACACCGTATCCATGTAGGGCAGGACCTTGTCGGCCACGCCGGCGAGTTCGGCATAGATGTCCGACGCCTTGAACTCGTCGAGCCCGAGGCCGCGGCGCAGAGCGTTGTGATGCGCGAGCAGGCGCTCGATCTTTTCCGACAGCGTATCGAGATCAGCGAGATCCATGAGGCGGATCGCGCGGCGGCCGACCTTGTCCTCATAGGCGGGGCCGATGCCGCGCTTTGTGGTGCCGATCTTCGTGCCGGAGGTCGCGTTCTCGCGCAGTGCGTCGAGTTCCTGATGCACCGACAGGATCAGCGACACGTTGTCGGCGATGCGCAGATTGTCGCGCGTGATCTTCACGCCCTGCCCCTGCAGGCGCTCGACCTCGGAGACGAGCGCGCGCGGATCGAGCACGACGCCGTTGCCGATGACGGCCATCTTGCCTTCGCGAACCACGCCGGACGGCAGCAGCGACAGCTTGTAGACGTTCTCGCCGATGACGAGCGTATGGCCCGCATTATGGCCGCCCTGGAAGCGCACGACGGTGTCGGCCTGTTCCGACAGCCAATCGACGATCTTCCCCTTGCCCTCGTCGCCCCATTGGGCGCCGACCACGACGACATTGGCCATGAAGTCCCATCCCTTATCGGCGGGCGGGCACGGCGGCACGCCTCGAACGAAAAAGCCCGGCTCGATCCGCAAGTCGGAAAGGCCGGGGCTTGCGGGGGACAGTTACCCGCTCGCGCCTCGAAGGACAAGCATCCCCATGAGGCTATGCACGACCGCGACGCGATTTTTCCGGACGCACGCGGAAACGGATGAAATTGCGGATCTCGGCCGTGCGGCGCTCGGGATCCAGCACTTCCTCGTCGAGGCCCAGCCGCCACGCGACGTCGGTCCGCCCCGGCTCGCGGTGAAGGGCCCTGAGATCCTCGACATAGGCGGCATGATCCTCCGCCCCCTTGCAGAAGCCCTCCGCGATCATCGGCTCGCGGAACCGGGCGATGATGGCGGCCAATTCGCCGAAGCCGAATTCGGGGTGGTACTGCACGCCCCAGAACGTGCCGCCCTGCGAGCGGATCTCCGCCGCCTGCACCGGGGTGGGCGCGTTGGAGGCCAGCACGTCGATGTCCGCGGGCATTGCGGCAACGATGTCGAGATGCGAGACGGGCGCGTCGAACACGGCGGGCCGTCCATCGAGCAGAGGATGCGCCCTCCCCGCCTCGTTGACCGTGATCTTGCGCGCGAAGCCGAGTTCGCGGCCCAGCGGGTTCCTGCGCACGTCTCCGCCGGCCGCAAGAGCGCCGATCTGGATGCCCCAGCAGGACCCGAACATCGGCGTGCCCGAGCGGTACACCGCGCGGGCGAGTTCGATCTGCCGCATCACTTCCGGGCCGCCGTCATAGGCGTTGAGGTGCGAGCCCGTCAGCACCACGCCGTCATAGGATTCGAGGCCCGCGGCATCCGGAAGGTTCGCGCCTTCGTCCGTCGGCAAGGCGATGTCGCAGATCGCGTCGGGCGCGATCGAGCGGAGAACCTCCGCATAGGACTCCGACATCGTGAGCCCGTAATCGGCGCGGTGGCGTTCGCGCGACCGGCGGGTGTTTCCTTCGACGACGAGCAGGCGCAGGGACATGGATCGCGGGGCCTCGATACGCTGCGGCCCGGATAGCACGGCCGCATGTCCTGCAGAAGCATCCGGTCAGCCGCGCTCGCCCCGCCCTTGCGGCGCCGGGCGGGCCATGTCACACGGCCCGAGACCTCGATCAGGACGGATCCCCCGCGTGCCGACCATCTTTCACCGCGCCGGCCGATGGGCCTTCGGGCAGGCCACGGTCCTGCTGCTTGCGACCATGCTCATGTGGGCCGGCAATGCCGTGGCCGGCAAACTGGCCGTCGGCGAGGTGTCGCCGATGCTCCTCGTCTGCATGCGCTGGATGTTCGTCTGCGTCGTGATCGCCGTCTTCGCGCGCGGAAATCTGGCGGCCGACTGGCCGGAACTGCGCCGGCACCTGCCCGTCGTCATCATCATGGGCATCGCGGGCTATACCGGCTTCAACGCGCTGTTCTACCTCGCCGCCCACCACACGACGGGCGTCAACATCACGATCCTTCAAGGCTCGATCCCGGTGCTCACGCTGCTCGGGGCGTTCCTCGTCTTCCGCACGCCGGTCACGAAACTGCAGGCGACGGGCATGTCGGTGACGCTGTTCGGCGTGCTCGTGATCGCCACGCGCGGCCACCCCGAAGCGCTGAGCAGCCTGTCCTTCAACATCGGCGACATCTGGCTGCTCATCGCCTGCGTCATGTATTCGGGCTACACGGTCGCCCTGCGCCGCCGGCCGAAGACGTCCGGTTTCGGCTTCTTCTCGGCCATGGCCATCGTCTCCTTCGTCACGTCTTTGCCCCTCGTCGGGCTGGAGGCGTTCCGGGGCGAGCTGATCTGGCCGACGCCGAAGGGCTGGGCGATCCTGGTCTATGTCGCGATCTTCCCGTCCTTCCTCGCGCAGATGTTCTTCATGCGCAGCGTGGAGCTGATCGGGCCGGGCCGCGCGTCTCTCTTCGCCAATCTGGTGCCGGCCTTCGGCGCGGTCTTGTCGGTGCTGATCCTCGGCGAGACCTTCGAGGCCTTCCACGCGGTCTCGCTCGTGTTGGTGCTCGGCGGCATCCTCATCGCCGAGCGGCTCGGCAAGCGCTGAGCGTCCCCTTACCGGCCTCCCTCCCGAAACGAAAGATGCCCGGGACGAGCCCGGGCATCGGCATTTCATCCGGCGGGCACGAGGCCCTGCGGAAGGCTCAGAACTTCAGGGCCTTGGCCTGCTTCACGCCCGGCAGGTTCTGAATCCGGTCGAGCACCGTTTCCGGAACCGTCCCGTCCACCTCGACCAGCGCGATCGCGGAGCCGCCCTGCGTATCGCGGCCGAGCGCGAAGGTCGCGATGTTGATCCCCGCATCGCCGAGAAGGCCCGCGAAGCGGCCGATGAAGCCCGGCTTGTCCTCGTTCGTCACGTAGATCATCGCAGGAGCGAATTCGGCGTCGGTCTTGATGCCCTTGATCGAGACGATGCGCGGCTTGCCGTCATGGAAGACGGTGCCGGAGATCGACCGTTCCTGACGCTCGGTGACGACCGTGAGCGTGATCAGGGCGTCGTAGTCGCTGCCCTCGGCCGAGCGCGTGATCTCCTCGATCGTGATGCCGCGGTCCTTTGCGACGATCGGGGCGGAGACGACGTTCACGTCTTCGAGCAGCGGACGCAGCAGGCCCGCGATGGCCGCCGAGGTCAGCGCCTTGATCTTGAGATCGGCGACCGAGCCTTCATAGGTGATGCGGACTTCCTTGATGCCCGTCTCGGTCAGCTGGCCCGCGAAGGAGCCGAGCTTTTCCGCGAGCGCGATGAAGGGCTTCAGCCGCGGGGCTTCCTCGGCCGTGATCGAGGGGAAGTTGACCGCGTTCGAGATCGCGCCGCGCATCAGATAGTCGGACATCTGCTCGGCGACCTGCAGCGCGACGTTCTCCTGCGCTTCGGTGGTCGAGGCGCCGAGATGAGGCGTGCAGACGACGTTCGGATGGCCGAAGAGCGGGTTTTCCGTCGCGGGTTCCACCGAGAACACGTCGAAGGCCGCGCCCGCGACATGGCCGGAGTCGAGCGCGGCGCGCAGGGCGACCTCATCGACGAGACCGCCGCGGGCGCAGTTGACGATGCGCACGCCCTTCTTGGTCTTGGCGAGGTTCTCGGCCGACAGGATGTTCTTGGTCTGCGCCGTCATCGGCGTGTGCAGCGTGATGAAGTCGGCGCGGGCGAGCAGCTCTTCCAGCTCGACCTTCTCGACGCCCATGTCCTTCGCGCGCTCCGGCGTGAGGAAGGGGTCGAAGGCGACGACGCGCATGCGCAGGCCGACGGCGCGGTCGGCCACGATGGAGCCGATATTGCCGCAGCCGATGATGCCGAGCGTCTTGCCGGTGATCTCGACGCCCATGAAGCGGTTCTTCTCCCACTTGCCGGCCTGCGTGGAGGCATCGGCGGCGGGGATCTCGCGGGCGATGGCGAACATCATCGCGATCGCGTGTTCGGCGGTCGTGATCGAGTTGCCGAACGGCGTGTTCATCACGATCACGCCCTTGGCGGTGGCGGCCGGGATGTCGACATTGTCGACGCCGATGCCCGCGCGGCCGACGACCTTCAGGTTCGTCGCATTGGCGAGGATCTTGTCGGTGACCTTCGTCGCCGAGCGGATCGCGAGGCCGTCGTAATTGCCGATGATCTCGGCGAGCTTGTCCTTGTCCTTGCCGAGGTTCGGCTGGAAATCGACCTCCACGCCGCGCTCCTTGAAGATGGCGACGGCGGCGGGGGACAGGGCATCGGAGATGAGAACGCGAGGGGCCATGGTCATGTCGTCCGGTGATGCGCGCCCTGAGGGCGGCTGAGGTTCAGGCTCGAAGCGGGGCGTGCGTCCTTCTCCTCTTGCGGGAGAAGGTGGCGCGAAGCGCCGGATGAGGGGGAAACGCGACGGGGGCCGATGATCGGAGGCGGAGACTCACGCCGACGCCCCTCATCCGCTCCTGCGGGGCACCTTCTCCCGCGAGGGGAGAAGGGGAAGAGGCCTTACGCCGCCTTGGCGAGACCCGCCTTGGCCTCGGCGAAGGCCCAGGCGAGCCATTCGACGAGCGCCTTCACGTCGGCGGTCTCGACCGTGGCGCCGCACCATACGCGCAGGCCCGCAGGCGCATCGCGATAGGCGCCGACGTCATAGGCCACGCCCTGCTTTTCGAGGAGCGAGGCGACCTGCTTGGCGAAGGCCGCCTGGCCGTCGGCCGGAAGGGCGCTGACCGCCGCATCGGAGAAGACGAGGCAGACCGAGGTGTTGGAGCGCGTCGCCGGATCCTTCGCGAGGAAGTCGATCCAGTCGTTCGCAGCGACGAAGTCGGCGATGACCTTGGTGTTGGCGTCGGCCCGCGCGATCAGCGCATCGAGGCCGCCGAGGCCCTTCGACCACTGCAGCGCGTCGATATAGTCCTCGACGCAGAGCATCGACGGCGTGTTGATCGTCTCGCCCTCGAAGATGCCTTCGATGATCTTCCCGCCCTTGGTCATGCGGAAGATCTTCGGCATCGGCCAGGCCGGCACGTAGCTTTCGAGACGCTCCACCGCACGCGGGGAGAGGATGAGCATGCCGTGCGCCGCCTCGCCGCCGAGCACCTTCTGCCAGGAGAAGGTGACGACATCGAGCTTCGCCCAATCGAGGCGCTGCGCGAAGGCCGCGGAGGTCGCGTCGCAGATCGTCAGGCCCTTGCGGTCGGCCGGGATCCAGTCGCCGTTGGGCACGCGCACGCCGGAGGTGGTGCCGTTCCAGGTGAAGACGACGTCATTGTCGAAATTCACGTCGGCGAGGTTCGGGATCTCGCCGTAGCCCGCCTTGAGGACGCGGGAGTCCTTGAGCTTCAGCTGCTTCACCGCATCGGTGACCCAGCCTTCGCCGAAGCTTTCCCAAGCGAGGAGATCGACGGGCCGCGCGCCGAGCAGCGACCACATCGCCATTTCGACGGCGCCGGTATCGGAGGCGGGCACGATGCCGATGCGGTAGTCCGCCGGCACCTGCAGCACGTCACGGGTGAGGTCGATGGCCTGCTTGAGCTTCGCCTTGCCGACCTTCGCGCGATGCGAGCGGCCGAGCGGCGCGTCCTTCAGGGCTTCGAGGGACCAGCCGGGGCGCTTGGCGCAGGGGCCGGACGAAAAATTCGGGTTCGCCGGCTTGGTGCCGGGGATCGCAGCGGTCATCGCGATGTTCTCCATCCTCGCAGATGGGCGCCTCCCGTTGGGGGGAGGTGTCCCGCTGATGGAGTTAGGGCGGTGCCCGGCCCGCGTCAATCGGAAAAACACGGAGAGCGGAGGCGCCCTCTCCGCGCGCTGATCTCCGGCATGGTCCCTCCCCAGTCATTGCGAGGAGCGAAAGCGACGCGGCAATCCATGCCGGGCGCGGGGCGCGGACTCCCGAGCGCCGGCTGGATCGCTTCGCTCTCGCTCGCAATGACGGAAGGCTACGAGCGGGGCTCGGGGCCCGGGTCATCTTCCGCTACGCTTCCGATCCCAATTGATCGCCAAACCCTTGGCCTCGCCGGCCGTGCAGAGCGTGCCGTCGATCTTCCAGCGGCCGTCCTCGAGGACCATGCGGACGTCCACGCTCAGTTCCCGGAAGACGACGACTTCGTCGGAGGCGCGGAGCGTCTTGAAATACCGCCCGCGCGAGGTGTCGTCGCAGAGCATCGGCACTTCGAAAAAACCGCAGGTCTTCTTGCCGTCGACCGTGACGCGCGCCGCGCCGATGCTGCAGGGCGTCGTGGCCAAGGCGGCGCGATAGGCGCTCGTGAGCCGATCCGACGTATCGTCGCTCCCGACGACCCATACGAGCTTGTTCGGGCGGAGTACTTCGAGAGTGAACCAGTTCTCGTTTTCATGCCCTGAGAACAGGATGCCGAGCACCTGATCGAACGCCCATTCGGCGGCATTGCGCGGCGGCCCGAAACCGCGGGCCTGCAGTCTTCGCTCAGCGGCATTGGCAGGGAAATCCTCATAGAGCTCGCGTCGATCCGCGGTCCCGGCCGCGGCGAGCGCCGTCAGGGTCGCAGCGAAGATCGAGGAGAGGACGAGGATGACGATCGCGCGCATTCGGGA
>JAIXTP010000028.1 GCA_027483895.1 Hyphomicrobiales bacterium | reverse complement strand
TTCCGGGAACTCGGGGCGTTCGTATGGGCTGGATATTCCGGTGAAGTTGGGGATTTCGCCTCTGACGGCCTTGGCGTAGAGGCCTTTGGGGTCGCGGCGGATGCAGTCTTCGAGGGGGGTGTCGACGAAGACCTCGAAGAACTCGCCTTCGGGGAAGAGCGCGCGCACCATGTCGCGCTCCGCCCGGAAGGGCGAGATGAAGGAGCACAGCACGATGAGCCCCGCCTCCGTCATCAGCCGCGCCGTCTCGCCCGCGCGGCGGATGTTCTCGACGCGGTCGGCGTCGGTGAAGCCGAGATCCCGGTTGAGCCCGTGGCGCAGATTGTCGCCGTCGAGCAGCATCGTGTGCCGGCCCATGGCGTGAAGCTTCTTCTCCAGCGCCTTGGCGATGGTCGACTTGCCCGAGCCCGACAGGCCCGTGAACCAGATGCAGGCGGGCTTCTGGCCCTTGAGCCCGGCGCGCGCCGCCTTCTCCACCGAGGGCGCCTCGTGATGCACGTTCGTCGCGCGGCGCAGCGGATGCAGGATCATGCCCGCCGCGGCGGTCGCGTTGGTGAAGCGGTCGACGAGGATGAAGCCGCCCGTGGCGCGGTTCTCGGCATAGGGATCGAAGGCGATCGGCCGGGCCGTGGCGACATTGACCTCGCCGATGGCGTTGAGGCCGAGGCTCTTGGCCGCCGCATGGGCCTGGGTGTCGACGTCGAGCCGGTATTTGAGCGCGGTGACGCTCGCCGGCACCCAGACGTCGCCGATGCGCATCAGATAGGAGCGGCCGGGCAGCAGCGGCTCGTCCGTCATCCAGACGAGGCGGGCGGCGAACTGGTCGGCCACCGCGGGTCGCGCGCGCACGGGGGCCACGAGATCGCCGCGCGCGGCGTCCACCTCGTCGGCGAAGGTGAGGGTGACGGCCTCGCCCGCCTCCGCGCCGTCGCGCTCGCCGTCGGGGCCGAGAATGCGCGCGATGCGGGTGGTGCGGGCGGAGGGCAGCACGGCGACCTCGTCGCCCGCGCGCACGCGGCCGGAGGCGATGGTGCCCGCGAAGCCCCGGAAATCCGCATGCGGGCGGCTGACCCATTGCACCGACATGCGGAAGGGCGCGTCGCCCGCGTCGTGCGAGACGTCCACGGTCTCGAGATGGTCGAGCAGCGTCGGCCCGTCATGCCAGGGCATGGCGGCGGAGGGCGCGGCGACGTTGTCGCCGTAGCGGGCCGAGAGCGGGATCGGCACGACGCCCGTGAGCCCGATCTTCTCCGCGAAGGCCGAGAACTCGTCGACGATGCGGCGGAAGACGGCCTCGTCATGGCCGACGAGATCGATCTTGTTCACCGCGAGGACGACGTGGCGCAGGCCGAGCAGCGCGCAGATGGTGGCGTGGCGGCGCGTCTGGGTGAGGACGCCCTTGCGCGCGTCGACGAGGATGACGGCGAGATCGGCCTCGGACGCGCCGGTGGCCATGTTGCGGGTGTACTGCTCGTGGCCGGGCGTGTCGGCGACGATGAAGGCGCGGCGCGGCGTCGAGAAGTAGAGATGGGCGACGTCGATGGTGATGCCCTGTTCGCGCTCGGCCTCGAGCCCGTCGACGAGCAGCGCGAGATCGACCTCCTCGCCGGTGGTGCCGTGGCGGCGGCTGTCGGTCTCGAGCGCGGCCATGCGGTCGGTCGTCACCTGCCGCGTGTCGTGGAGCAGGCGGCCGATCAGCGTCGACTTGCCGTCGTCGACCGAACCGCAGGTGAGGAAGCGCAGGAGGCCCGCATCGGCGGGGCGGTTCGCGGCCATCAGAAATACCCCTCGCGCTTCTTCTTCTCCATGGAGGCGGCCTCGTCGGTGTCGATGAGGCGGCCTTGCCGTTCGGAGGCGGTGGAGGCGCGCATCTCGGCGATGACGGCGTCGAGCGTCTCGGCCTCGCTCTCGACGGCGCCCGAGAGCGGCCAGCAGCCGAGCGTACGGAAGCGGACCTTGCGCAGCTCGGCCCTCTCGCCCGGCTCGAAGACCATGCGCTCGGGGTCGTCGACCATGATCCAGGTGCCCGCGCGCTTCACCACGGGCCGTTCCTTCGCGAAATAGAGCGGGACGACGGGGATCTCCTCGGCGCGGACATAGTCCCACACGTCGGCCTCGGTCCAATCGGAGAGGGGGAAGGCGCGCACGCTCTCGCCCTGGCGGATGCGGGTGTTGTAGAGGCGCCAGAGTTCGGGGCGCTGGTTGCGCGGATCCCAGCCGTGGCCCGCGGAGCGGAAGGAGAGGACGCGCTCCTTGGCGCGGCTCTTCTCCTCGTCGCGGCGCGCGCCGCCGAAGGCCGCGTCGAAGCCGTGCATGTCGAGCGCCTGTTTGAGGGCCTCGGTCTTCATGACCTGCGTATGCAGCGCCGAGCCCGAACGGAACGGATCGATGCCGCGGGCGATGCCCTCGGCATTGGTATGGACGATGAGGTCGAGCCCGAGCCGCCGCGCGGTCTCGTCGCGGAAGGCGTACATCTCCCTGAACTTCCAGCCGGTATCGACATGCAGCACCGGGAACGGCAGCCGCCCCGGCCCGAACGCCTTCATCGCCAGATGCAGCAGAACCGCCGAGTCCTTGCCGATCGAATACAAAAGAACAGGCTTGCGAAACTCCGACGCAACCTCACGAAAAATCGAAATCGAGCCGGATTCGAGAGCGCGGAGACGGGGGG
>JAIXTP010000010.1 GCA_027483895.1 Hyphomicrobiales bacterium | reverse complement strand
TGGCTGATCTTGGTTGCGGTCGTCGTTTCGACGGTGAATGCGATCATCCGGAAGGTGTTCGACCAGTCGTCGAATGCGTGGCTGGAGCTGCAATGGGTGCTGTTCGGCGCGGTGTTCCTTCTGTGCTCGGCCTGGACGCTGAGCTCGAACGAGCACATCCGCATCGACATCGTGAACAGCATGTTCCCCAAGCGCGTGCGCAACTGGATCGACATGTTCGGCCATGTCGTCTTCCTGATGCCCTTCACGCTGATCATGATCTACGTGTCGTGGCCCTTCGCCATGCGCTCCTTGGCCATCAACGAACAGTCGGTCAATGCGGGCGGACTGCCGCAATGGCCCGCCAAGTTCCTCGTGCTGCTCGGCTTCGTGCTCCTCGCGATCCAGGGCGTGTCCGAGATCATCAAGCGCGCCGCGATCATGACCGGACGCCTCCAGGAAACATCGTCGGGCGGCGGACACCACGCCGCGGCGGAAGCCGAGGCCGAGCGCCTGCTCGCCCAGGTCAACGCCGAAAAGTCCGGCTCCTGAGCCCCTCCCCGACCCTTTCCGAGATCTCCTCGCCATGACCGCCTTCATCATCCACAACATGGCGCCGATCATGTTCGGCGCCCTCGTGCTCTTCCTCCTGCTGGGCTACCCGGTCGCCTTCGCGCTCGCCGCCAACGGCCTCGTCTTCGCCCTCATCGGCATCGAACTCGGCCTCTTCCGCCCCGACTTCATGCAGGCCCTGCCCGAACGCGTGTTCGGCGTGATGAACAACGACACGCTGCTCGCCATCCCCTTCTTCACCTTCATGGGCCTGATCCTCGAACGATCCGGAATGGCGGAAGACCTGCTCGACACGATCGGACAGCTCTTCGGACCCATCCGCGGCGGCCTCGCCTATGCGGTGATCTTCGTCGGCGCGCTGCTCGCCGCCACCACCGGCGTCGTCGCGGCCTCCGTCATCTCGATGGGCCTCATCTCCCTGCCCATCATGCTGCGCTACGGCTATGACCGGCGCCTCGCCTCGGGCGTCATCGCCGCATCCGGCACGCTCGCCCAGATCATCCCGCCCTCGCTCGTGCTCATCGTCATGGCCGACCAGCTCGGCCGCTCCGTCGGCGACATGTACGAAGGCGCCTTCATCCCCGGCCTCGTGCTGGCGGGCCTTTATGCGGGCTACGTCTTCCTCGTCACCCTGATCAAGCCGGATGCGGCCCCCGGCCTGCCGCCGGAAGCCATCGGCTATCGCGAGGACGACGGCTCGCGCGGCACCTGGCAGCTCCTGCTGCTCGTGATCTTCTCCGGCGTGGTCGGCTATTACGTGATGGGCCAGACCGAGGTGAAGGGCGGCGCCGACTTCGTGATCCTGACCATGTCGGTCGGCGTCACCGTGTCCTTCCTCTGCGCGCTGTTCAATTACTGGTTCGGCGGCCGCAAGGTGCTGATCACGCTCGTGCTCACCGCGGGCTTCGTCGCGGGCTGGTGGTATCTGAAGACCTCCGGCTGGGCCAAGACCGCGCTCCTGTCCGAAGCCCTCGCCGCGGGCGCGCTCTATGCCAGCGTCGCGGGCCTCATCGAGCGCTTCACCGGCCGGCGCATCGTCTCGCGCCTCGCCGAGCAGGTCACCTTCGTCATGGTGCCCCCGCTGGGCCTCATCTTCCTCGTGCTCGGCACCATCTTCATCGGCGTCGCCACGCCGACCGAGGGCGGCGCCATGGGGGCCGCGGGCGCCATCATCCTCGCGATGCTCAAGCGCCGGATGACCTGGACGCTCACCACGCAGGCGGTGGAATCCACCGCCAAGCTCTCCGCCTTCGTGCTCTTCATCCTCGTCGGCGCGCGCGTGTTCTCGCTCACCTTCTACGGCGTGAACGGCCATCGCTGGGTGGAAGAGCTCCTCGTCTCGCTGCCGGGCGGCCAGACGGGCTTCCTCATCGTGGTGAACGTGCTCATCTTCCTGCTCGCGTTCTTCCTCGACTTCTTCGAACTCGCCTTCATCGCCGTGCCGCTCATCGGCCCCGCCGCCGAGCGCCTCGGCATCGACCTGATCTGGTTCGGCGTGATCCTGGGCGTGAACATGCAGACCTCGTTCATGCACCCGCCCTTCGGCTTCGCCCTGTTCTTCCTCAGATCGGTGGCGGCCAAGGAGCCCTACAAGGACCGCGTGACCGGCAAGATGATGGAGCCCGTCACCACCGGACAGATCTACTGGGGCGCCGTTCCCTTCGTGGTCATCCAGTGCATCATGGTCGCCCTCGTGATCACCTTCCCGCAGATGGTCATGCACTACAAATCCACCGGGCCCGTGCTCGACGAGAAGAAGGCGCTCGAACAGCTCCAGAACCTCCCGGGCCTCGACGCACCCCCGGCCATCGACTTCAACGCTCCGCCCAAGTTCTGAGCGGAAGAGGAAAACGGTCCGGAAACCGGAACGCATCTCCGAAAACCGGAACGCATATGAAAAGGGCGGGACCACGGTCCCGCCCTTCTGCGTTCCGAAACCAACGAAGCCGTTCCGCCGCGGCCTGCCGGGTTCAGCTGTCGTTGCCTTGCTCCATCGGCGGCCTTCGTGAGCGGACGGCGCGCGGACCGCTGCACGACGGTGCACCGGTGCCCGCGCGCCGAGCGCCTTCGACAGGAAATGAAAAAGGCGGGACATGCGTCCCGCCTTT
>JAIXTP010000032.1 GCA_027483895.1 Hyphomicrobiales bacterium | reverse complement strand
TCCTTCCTCGCCCGTCCCGTCAGCCTGTCGATGCGTCTGTTCGCCAACATGATGGCGGGCCACATCGCGCTGAAGCTGTTCGCGGGGTTCGTGGTCACGCTCGGCGGCCTCGGCGTCGCCGGCCTTGCGGGAGCGATCCTGCCGCTGGGCATCGCGGTGGCGATCACGGCCCTCGAATTCCTGGTGGCTTTCATCCAGGCCTACGTCTTCACCATCCTTACCTGCATCTACCTGCACGATGCGCTTCACCCCGGCCACTGACGGATCGGGGACGCGCTCGGACCAGTCCTGACAAATAGGAGATCGACATGGACGCGACTGCCGCCCAGCTTCTCGGCGCCGGCCTTTCCTGCCTCGGCATGGGCCTCGCCGCCATCGGAGTGGGCAACATCTTCGGCAACTACATCGGCGGCGCGATGCGCAACCCGTCGGCGGCCGACGCCCAGTTCGTCCGCGCGATCGTCGGCGTGGCCTTCGCGGAAGCGCTCGGCCTCTTCGCCTTCGTCGTCGGCATCCTGCTCCTCTTCCGCTGATCCGGTTCCCGGCGGCGACGCCGGGTCCCGTCAGGACTTTCGGCGCGGTCCCTCGAGGGGCCGCGCCGCTTGAACCTTTTCAAAGGCGAGAGAGATGGCGCAGACCGCTCATACCGAAGTTCCCGGCGGGCCGAAGGGCGGCGGATTTCCCGCATTCCGCTCCGAGACCTACCCGTCGCAGATCCTCTGGCTCGTGCTCGCCTTCGGCGCGCTCTACCTGATCATGTCCCGCGTGGCCCTGCCGCGCATGACCGCGATCCTCGAAGAGCGTTCGAACCGGATTTCCGGCGATCTCGCCGCCGCGGCCGAAATGAAGGCCAAGAGCGACGAGGCCATCGCCTCCTATGAGAAGGCCCTCGCCGAAGCCAAGGCCAAGGCGCAGGCTATCGCGGGCGAAACCCGCGACAAGCTGCAGGCCGAGAGCGACGCCCGCCGCAAGTCGGTGGAGGCGGATCTTCAGGCCAAGCTCGACGCGGCCGAGAAGACCATCGCCGTCGATCGCGAGAAGGCGATGGGTAATGTCCGCGGCATCGCCGCCGACGCGGCCGCCGCCATCGTCGAACGCCTCGCGGGCACCGCGCCTGAAGCCGCCAAGGTCGACGCGGCGCTCGCCGCCGTGACGAAATAAGGATCGGCCATGCTCAGCACTCCCGAATTCTGGGTCGCCGTCGCCTTCGTCGTCTTCATGCTCATCGTGTGGAAGGCGGGCGCCTTCGCCGCCATGGGCAAGGGTCTCGACGACCGCGCCGCGCGGATCAAGGCCGATCTCGAGGAAGCCAAGGCGCTTCGCGAGGAAGCCGAACGCGTGCTGGCGGACTACACCCGCCGCCGCAACGAGGCGGAGAAGGAAGCCGCCGCAATCGTGGACGCCGCGAAGGCCGAAGCCGAGCGTCTGGCAGGCGAGGCCGCCGCGAAGCTCGACGATTTCGTGAAGCGTCGCACGGCGATGGCCGAGCAGCGCATCGCTCAGGCCGAAGCGCAGGCCGCGGCCGACGTCCGTGCCGCCGCCGCCGACGCCGCGGTCCGGGCCTCCGAGGTCATCCTGCGTGAAGCCGTGTCCGGCAAGCAGGGCGGCGCGATGCTGGAAAAGAGCCTTGCCGAGGTGAAGGCCAAGCTCAACTGAGCCCAGCCGCCCTTCGAATATCGATCACGGCCGCCTTCGGGCGGCCGTTTTCGTTTCGGCGTATCGCTTCGGCTTCAGCTCTGCTGAAGACGGTGCCCGCTTGGCGGCGTCCCGTTCCGCGCGCTAAGAAACGGTCGGCGCATTCGCGGCAAGGGGCATGGATTTCATCGCCGATCTCTTCGAGAAGCTTCTCGGCTTCTTTCTCACGACCGGCGATCCCGAGATCGACCGGCGACGCCGTTTTCTGAAATTCTCGGTCTTCGGCGGGATGATCGTGGTCGCGCTCTTCGTCTTCTATCTGGTCGCCCAAGGGGCGGGCTGAAGCGCGGCCGGGAATTTCGAGATGCGGCCATGCAAATGGACGCGCGCCAAACGTGTCGTTCCGCGTTATCAAGACGCGAGAACGTCGGAGTCCCCCATGTCCCAGACCTCCCCCGAAGCCCGCCGGTCCGTCTCGCCCGAGCTCATCCTCGTCGCGGGCTGTCTGATCGGCCTCCTGACCTTCGGGCCGCGCGCCGCGGCTGGGCTCTTCCAGATCCCGCTCTCGGCCGAGCACGGCTGGAGCCGTGAGGTCTTCTCCTTCGCCATCGCCCTGCAGAACCTGCTCTGGGGCTTCGGTCAGCCTTTCGCGGGTGCGTTGGCGGACCGGTTCGGCACCGTGCGGGTTCTCTGCATCGGCGCGCTGCTCTACGCCGCGGGCCAGGTCATGATGGCCTATGCGGCCACGCCCGGGACGTTCACTCTGACGGCGGGCGTGCTCATCGGCTTCGGCCTTTCGGGCTGCTCCTTCAACGTCGTGCTCGGCGCCTTCGCGAAGCTCCTTCCCGAATCGAAGCGCGGCATCGCCTTCGGCGCGGGCACTGCGGCGGGCTCGTTCGGCCAGTTCCTGTTCCCGCCGGTCGGCAGCGCGCTGATCGACGTCATCGGCTGGAACCAGACCTCGGTCATCTTCGGTCTCACGGTGCTTCTGGTCCTGCCGCTGGCGATCCCGCTGTCGACGCGTTCGCTCGCGCCCGCGCAGCACGGGCCGAGCCAGTCCATCGGCCAGGCGCTCGCAGAGGCCTTCAAGCATCGCAGCTACGTGCTGCTGGTGATCGGCTTCTTTACGTGCGGGTTCCAGCTCGCCTTCATCACCGCGCATATGCCCGCCTATCTGCGCGATCTCGGATTGCCGGCCTGGGTCGGCGGCTGGACGCTGGCGCTGATCGGCCTCGCCAATGCGGTCGGCTCGCTCGGTTCGGGCTGGCTCTGCAGCCGCATTTCCAAGCGTTATCTGCTGGCCTTCATCTACTCCGTGCGGTCCGTCGCGATCGTGGTGTTCATGCTGCTGCCGCCTTCTCCCGCCACCTCGCTCTCCTTCGGCGTGGTGATGGGCCTCATGTGGCTCTCGACCGTACCGCCGACCTCGAGCCTCATCGCGGTGATGTTCGGCAGCCGTTATCTCACGATGCTCTACGGCTTCGCCTTCCTGTCCCATCAGGTCGGCGGCTTCATCGGCATCTGGCTCGGCGGCGTGCTGTTCGAGAGCACCGGTTCCTACGCCGTGGTGTGGTGGATCTCCGCGGCGCTGGGCATCGCCTCGGCGCTCGTCAATCTGCCGATCATCGAAAAGCCCGTCGAACGCGCGGTCCCGCAGCCGGCCTGACCACGCTCGTCAACCGACGAGGAACATCACCAGCGCCGCCGCCATGGCGGCGAGAACGGCGTAGAAGCCGATCCTGTGGGCGTGGGGCGAGAAACGTCGGCCGGTGATCAGCACCAGCGACATCAAGGCCGCGAAGACGGCGAAGATCGGACCTGCGGTTTCCATCGGCTCCTCCTCTCCCGACATGGAGCGGGGCGCGGCGGTCGCAAGGCCCCCGGCGTCAGCCGCGGGGCGTGCGCGTGTCGCCGCGCTGCGTGAGCAGGCAGCCCGGGCAGACGCCGCCCGGCATGTCGGGCTTCACGCGATAGAAGATGTGGCGGCCGATGACGTCGAGCTTTTCGAGATAGGCGGCCCAACGCGGATTGACGTAGTCCGCGTGGTAATGCGTCGCGTCGCCGACGGCCGTGTTGTAGATCCGGCCCTCCGTGACGTCGCGCGCGAGGCGCACGGCCGTCGCCCATGATCCCGCATCCGTCACGTCGAGCGACTTTCCTTCGCATGTGAAGGTGAATTCGCAGCGAAGATATCGCTCGCTGTTCTGGAACACGACCCCGCAGATCGTTGTCGGGTAAAGCCCGCTGCGGATCCGATTGAACACGACCTGCGCCACCGCCGCCTGCCCGGCGAGCGGCTCGCTGCGGGCTTCGAAATAGATCGCCTGCGCGAGGCAGTATTGCTCGGCGCCGGCGCGGGCCGGGTCGATCAGAAGCGCGAAGGCGGAGCGTTCTGCTTCCGTTGCGAGCGGGAAGAGGCCGGTATGCAGCCGTGTGCCGCCGTCGCCCGCGGGCGTGGTGGCAGCAAGCATGCGGCGGAGTTCCGGTTCTACCGGCGAGGGCGTGGCCGTATCCCGCGCGGCGCTGCGCGTCACGCCGGGGGTGGACCCGTCGGGCACGCGGCTGCGGTCGTCGGCATGGACGGGAAGCCGCGCGGACGTCGTGGCGGAGGGAAGGGCCGCGGGCGTCGAAAAGCGGCTCGAGGAGAGGCTTCCGGCCGGCTCGCTCCCGGAGGGCAGGACGCCGGAGATCGGATCGGCCCCGAACAGGACGAGATGCGTTTCGGACCGCAGCCGGTCGCCGCGGCGGGCGGCGAGGCCGGGCAGGGCATCGCCGCGGTTCTTGCGATCGACGACATGGGCCGCGGGCAGCCCGTTCTTGGTCTCGTAGCGCAGCGCGTTCTCGACCGGGGCGGAGGCCTCGACGGAGGACGGACGCACGATGTCGAGCGAGGCCACGGGGGCGGGGCCGAACATCAGCCGCGGCGCTTCCGGCCGGTCGAGAGAGAGCGGGCGGCTGTCGACGGTTCGGAAAGGCGTCTGCGCGGAATAGCCGGTCAGCGCGTCCACCCCGGCATCGGCCGTGAAGGACACGAGAAGGCCTGCGCCGAGCGCCCAGCGGGCCAAGACCCGGGCCGACCAACCGAGAGCCGCACCGACCATGCGCAGGAACCCCGACGCCGCACGCCGGCGCGGGAATCGCGCCGGATCACGAGGTTCGATTCATGATCGGTTAGGGTTGACGGGCGGTTAAGCGACGCCCGGGATGCGTGCGAGAAGCAGCCCGATGATCGTCGCCGCGATGATCCCGATGAACCGCGTCTGCGTGGAGATGGGCGGCCACCGCTCCTCGTTGATCAGCGGCCGCGTCCACAGATCGAAGATGAACGCGGCCGCGAGCGGCCAGACGAAGGACGGGATCTTCTCGAGTTCGGGATACCGGGCGTAGACGAAACCGAGGACGACGCCCAAGACGAGCATCAACAGGCCGAAGGCGCGTCCCGTGACGGTTCCGAATTCGCTCATGCGGTGCCCGATCCCTTGGAGCCGATGGCGGCCTGAGCGGCCGCCAAGCGTGCGATGGGCACACGATAGGGCGAGCAGGACACGTAATCGAGTCCGGCGCCTTCGCAGAACCGGATCGACGCCGGATCGCCGCCGTGCTCGCCGCAGATGCCGAGCTTGATCCCCGCGCGCGTCTTGCGGCCGCGCTCGGCCGCCAGCTTCACGAGTTCGCCGACGCCTTCCTGATCGAGCGTGACGAAGGGATCGGCCGGGATGATGCCCTTGGCCGTGTAGGGACCGAGGAAGGAGGCGGCGTCGTCGCGGCTGATGCCGAGCGTCGTCTGCGTCAGGTCGTTGGTGCCGAAGGAGAAGAACTCGGCCGATTCGGCGATCTCGCCCGCGCGCAGCGCGGCGCGCGGCAGCTCGATCATCGTGCCGACCTGATACTCGATGGTCGCGCCGGTTTCCTTCATCACCGCCGCCGCCATGGCGTCGATGCGGCCCTTCACGAGGTCGAGTTCCGGCTTGGTCATGACCAGCGGCACCATGACCTCCGGGATCACGGCCTCGCCGGTCTTCCGGGCGGCCTCGACGGCGGCCTCGAAGATGGCGCGGGCCTGCATCTCGGCGATCTCGGGATAGGCGACCGCCAGACGGCAGCCGCGGAAGCCGAGCATCGGGTTGAACTCGTGCAGCTCCGCCGCGCGGCGCTTCAGCTTCTCGGCCGAGGCGCCCATGGCGGCCGCCACTTCGGCGATCTCCTCGTCCGAATGCGGCAGGAACTCGTGCAGCGGCGGATCGAGCAGACGGATCGTGACGGGCAGGCCCTGCATGATCGTGAACAGCTCGACGAAGTCGGCCCGCTGCATCGGCAGCAGCTTGGCGAGCGCCGCCCGGCGGCCCGCCTCGTCGTCGGCGAGGATCATCTCGCGGACGGCGACGATTCGCTCGCCGTCGAAGAACATGTGCTCCGTGCGGCAAAGGCCGATGCCCTCGGCGCCGAAGGTCCGCGCGGTGCGCGCGTCGAGCGGCGTTTCGGCATTGGTGCGCACCTTCATGCGGCGCACCTTGTCGGCCCAGCCCATGAGCGTGGCGAACTCGCCGGAGAGTTCCGGCTCGAGCATCTTCACGCGGCCGAGCAGGACCTGACCGGTCGAACCGTCGATGGTGACGAGATCGCCCTTGTTCAGCGTTACGCCGCCGGCCGTCATGGTCTGCTTGGCGTAGTCGACGCGCAGCGTGCCCGCGCCCGAGACGCAGGGCTTGCCCATGCCGCGCGCCACGACCGCGGCATGCGAGGTCATGCCGCCGCGGGTGGTGAGGATGCCTTCGGCGGCATGCATGCCGTGAATGTCCTCGGGGCTCGTCTCGACGCGGACGAGGATGACCTTGCGGCCCTCGGCCTTCGCGGCTTCGGCCTCGTCGGAATCGAAGACGATCTCGCCCGCCGCCGCGCCCGGCGACGCGGGCAGGCCGCTCGCCAGCACCTTGCGCTCGGCATTCGGGTCGATGGTGGGATGCAGCAGTTGGTCGAGAGCGGCGGGGTCGATCCGGCCGATCGCCTCTTCCTGCGTGATGAGCCCTTCGGCCGCGAGTTCCACGGCGATCCGCAGCGCGGCCTTGGCCGTGCGCTTGCCGTTGCGCGTCTGGAGCATCCAGAGCTTCCCGCGCTCGATGGTGAACTCGACGTCCTGCACGTCGCGATAATGGTTTTCGAGCAGGCCGCAGATGCGGATGAATTCCTTGTAGGCTTCGGGCATCGCCGTTTCGAGCGAGGGACGATCGGAGCCCGCGGCCTTGCGGGCCTTCTCGGTGATGTCCTGCGGCGTGCGGATGCCCGCCACCACGTCCTCGCCCTGCGCGTTGATGAGGAACTCGCCGTAGAGCTCCTTCTCGCCGGTCGACGGATTGCGCGTGAAGGCGACGCCGGTGGCCGAGGTCTCGCCGAGATTGCCGAACACCATCGACTGGACGTTCACCGCCGTGCCCCAGCTCGCGGGGATGCCGTGCAGCTCGCGATACTTGATCGCGCGGGCGTTCATCCACGAGCCGAACACGGCGCCGATGGCGCCCCAGAGCTGCTCGTTCGGATCCTGCGGGAAGGCGCGGCCCAGCTCGCGCTCCACGATGGCCTTGTACTCGCCGACGATGTGGCGCCAGTCGTCGGCCGTCATGTCCGTATCGAGCGTGTAGGCCTTGCGGTCCTTGTACTCTTCGAGCGCGTCCTCGAAGAGATGATGCTCCATGTCGAGCACCACGCCGGAATACATCTGGATGAAGCGGCGATAGCTGTCCCAGGCGAAGCGCGCATCGCCGGAATTCTTCGTCAGCGCCGCGACGGTCACGTCGTTCAGGCCGAGATTGAGGACGGTGTCCATCATGCCCGGCATCGAGGCGCGGGCGCCCGAGCGCACCGAGACGAGCAGCGGGTTCGCCGAGTCGCCGAAGGCCTTGCCCGTGATCGCGCCGACGCGGGCGAGCGCCGCCTCGACCTGTCCCGCGAGATCGGCAGGGTATTGCCGCTCATGGGCGTAATAGTAGGTGCAGACCTCGGTCGAGATCGTGAAACCCGGGGGCACGGGGAGCCCCAGATTGCTCATTTCGGCAAGGTTCGCGCCTTTGCCGCCGAGCAGGTTACGCATATCCGCCTGACCCTCGGCGCTACCATCGCCGAAGGCGTACACCCACTTCGTCATAGACTGATCTCCGCATTCCGCAGGGTGGGGAAGCGGTTTGTCCTTTTGCGCATCGCGGCCCAAAAGGCAATCCCGCCCCGCTCGAGGCCGGGCTCCAAAACCCCGAAATCGACAGCTTGCCGGAGTTCAGGCCAAGCGACGCAGCGCGAGCCCCATCGTCAGCCAGCCGATGCCCGCGAACAGCAGGTCGAAACCCAGAAAGAGGCCGAGCACGTAAAGGCTCGATTGCGGCCATTGAAACAGGATCATCACACCCAGAAGCGCCGTGATCGCCCCGGAGACGGCGACCCAGCCCCAAGCACCGCCCTCCCGCATCTCGGCCGCAAGAACGATGCGCAGAATGCCCGCCGCCACCAGCCCCGCCCCGAGCAGAAGCGTGAGCACGCCCGCCGCAAGTTCCGGGTTCACGAAAACCGAAAAACCGGCGAGCGTGTAGAGCGTTCCCAACGCGACCCAGAGGAAAAACCGGCTCCAGCGGCGCACGCCCAAGGCATGGATGATCTCCGCGACTCCCGCGACCATCATCAGGGTGCCGACGAAGAGAACGCTCGCGAGCGTCGCCGCCACCACCGTGGACAGCGCCAGAAGTCCGCAGAGGACCAGCACGACGCCCACGGCGACGACCCGCTGCCAGCGTCTCGCAAGCGCACCGACGCCCGCCCCGAGGCCGGAATCGAGATAATCTTCAGGGTGCGTCACCGCCGGCTCCTGCCGTATCTTCCGTTAGGGAAGTCTGCGGCGGGACGGCGGCGGTTTCAACCCCGCTCGTCCGACCTCGATCGAAGGATGTTCCTCCGAAGGGCGGACGGCCGGCGCGCCGCGGCGGGTGCCGCGACGCATGCGGAGGGCGGGCTCAGCCCTGGATCTTCGAGAAGTCGGCCACCGCGCGGGTCGCTTCGCGCAAGGAGGCGAGCAGGCGCAGGCGGTTGGCGCGCAGCTTCGCGTCGTCCGCGTTGACGGTGACCTTGTCGAAGAAGGCGTCGACGGCCGGGCGCAGCTTGGCGAGCGCGGCCATGGCGGCCTCGAAATCCTCGCGTTCCACCGACGCGGCGGCGTCCTTCCGCGCGACGGCGAGCGCCGCGGCGAGGGCCTTTTCCTCGTCCTGCGCGAAGGCCGCGGCGTCGGGTGCGGCGTCGAAAGCGCCCGCGCCATCCTTCTTCTCCTCGATGGCGAGGATGTTGGCGGCGCGCTTCGCCCCCGCGAGCAGGTTCTTGCCGTCCTCCGAATCGAGGAAGCGGCCGAGCGCCTCGACGCGCCGCACGATCATCAGCAGATCGTCCTGCGCGCCCGACGCGAGCACGGCGTCGATGAGATCGTGGCGCGCACCCTGATCGCGCAGCCAGACCTTCAGGCGGTCATGGAAGAAGGCGAGAAGGTCCGTGCCGAGGCCGTCGGCACCCTTCGCCTTCAGTCCGCTCCGGCAGGTCTCGAAAACGGCGCCCAGTTTCAGGCGTCGGCCGTTCTCCAGCATGAGCCGGATCACGCCGAGCGCCGCGCGACGGAGCGCAAAGGGGTCCTTGGAGCCGGTGGGTTTCTCGTCGATGGCCCAGAAACCGACCAGCGTGTCGAGCTTGTCGGCCAGCGCCACGGCGACTGCGACGGGATCGGTCGGCACGCGGTCCGACGGGCCCTGCGGCTTGTAGTGGTCCTCGATCGCCGCGGCGACGGAGGCGTCCTCGCCCTGCAGTTCGGCATAGCGCCGGCCCATCAGGCCCTGCACTTCGGGGAATTCGCCGACCATCTCGGTCACGAGATCGGCCTTGGCGAGTTCGGCCGCGCGCGCGGCCTTCGCCGGGTCCGCGCCGACGAGCGGAGCCAGTTCCTTCGCCAGCGCGACGATGCGGTCGATGCGTTCGCCCTGCGTGCCGAGCTTTTCGTGGAACACGATGCCGAGCGCGCGGAGCTTGGCGAGGCGCTGGTCGAGCGGCTTTCCGGCCTTGTCGGCGAAATCGGGCAGCGGCTTGCGGTCGATCTCCCAGAAATGGCGCGCGTCGGAGAGGCGGGCGCGCACGACGCGCTCGTTGCCCGCCACGATCGCCGCACCGCCGTCCTTCGCCTCGATGTTCGAGACGAGGATGAACTTGTTCGCGAGCTTGCCCGTCGCCGGGTCGCGCAGCACGAAGCATTTCTGGTTCGCGCGGATCGTGGCGCGCACCACCTCGCCCGGGATGTCGAGGAAGCTCGCGTCGAAGCCGCCCATCAGCACTACGGGCCATTCGACGAGGCCCGCGACCTCTTCCAACAGCCCCTCGTCCTCGACGAGTTCGAGCCCGCGCGCGAAGGCGAGGGTCTTGGCGTCGGCGAGGATCATCTCCTTGCGGCGGTCGGCATCGAGCACGACCTTGGCCCGCTCCAGCGCGGCGACATAGTCGTCGAAACGGCGGACGAGGATCAGGTCGGGCGCCATGAAGCGGTGGCCGCGCGTGACGTCCGAGGCGATCACGCCGTCGATCCCGAACCGCACGACTTCCGGCGTCTCGGTCTCGGGGCCGAAGGTGCAGAGGATCGACTGCAGCGGACGCACCCAGCGCAGCGCGCCCGGCTTCGCGGACGCCGCGCCCCAGCGCATGGATTTCGGCCAGGGGAAGGTACGCACGATCTCCGGCAGGATTTCGGCCAGCACCTCCGGCACCGGGCGGCCGGGCTTTTCGACCACGGCGACGTAGAAGTCGCCTTTCTTCGGGTCGCTCTGGATCGTGGCCTCGGCGATGTCGGCGAGGCCCGCGCTCTTCAGGAAGCCCTGGATCGCGCCGTCGGGCGCGCCGACGCGCGGGCCCTTCTTCTCCTCGCGCAGATCGGGCTGGCGGACGGGCAGGCCCGCCACGTGCAGCGCGAGCCGGCGCGGCGTGGCGAAGGCCTTCGCGCCTTCATAGACGCAACCGCGCTCGACGAGCGCGTTCGTGACCAGCGCCTTGAGGTCCTCCGCCGCCTTGCGCTGCATGCGCGCGGGGATTTCCTCGGAAAAGAGTTCGAGAAGAAGATCGGGCATGACGTCTCTCAAGCTCCGCCGGCTTCGGTGCGCAGCCAGGCTTCGCCGCAGGCTTTCGCGAGTTCGCGGACGCGCAGGATGTAGCTCTGCCGCTCGGTGACCGAGATCACGCCGCGGGCGTCGAGCAGATTGAAGACGTGGCTCGCCTTGATGCACTGGTCATAGGCGGGCTGGACCATCAGATGGCGCGCGCCCTCGTCGCCCTTCTCCAGAAGCGCGCGGCACTCGGCCTCCGCGTCCTTGAAGTGGCGGAACAGGGTCTCGACGTTCGCGTGCTCGAAATTGTGCCGCGAATATTCCTGCTCGGACTGCAGGAAGACGTCGCCGTAGGTGACCTTCGCCGCGCCTTCGAGGCCGTTGAAATTGAGGTCGTAGACGTTCTCGACGCCCTGCACGTACATCGCGAGGCGTTCGAGGCCGTAGGTCAGTTCGCCGGCCACCGGCGAGCATTCGATGCCCGCGACCTGCTGGAAATAGGTGAATTGCGACACTTCCATGCCGTCGCACCAGCATTCCCAGCCGAGCCCCCAGGCGCCGAGCGTCGGGCTCTCCCAGTCGTCCTCGACGAAGCGGACGTCATGCAGGTCGGTGTCGATGCCGATCGCCTTCAGCGAGCGCAGATAGAGGTCCTGCAGGTCGGGCGGCGAGGGCTTCAGCAGCACCTGATACTGATAATAATGCTGCAGGCGGTTCGGGTTCTCGCCGTAGCGCCCGTCCTTCGGCCGGCGGGAGGGCTGCACATAGGCCGCGTTCCACGGCTTCGGACCGAGCGAGCGCAGCGTCGTGGCCGGGTGGAACGTGCCCGCGCCGACTTCCATGTCATAGGGCTGCAGGATGACGCAGCCCTGCTCCGCCCAAAAGCGGTGCAGGGTGAGGATCAGCCCCTGAAAGGAGCGTTGCGGCGCAAGGGCGTCCGACATGGCGGGTCCGGTCTCGAAAGAGGGGTTCGCGAAGCGGCCGGCACCATAGAAGCGCGACCCGCGATCATCAAGGCGCCGCCCGCGCCGGGTTGCAGCGTCGGGGCGGCACGCTCAGAGGTCCAGAAGCGCCGTGCCGCGGGCCACGGCATCCGCCTGCGGGCTCGGCGTGCCGTCCTCGTTCTGCAGGACGAAGCCGGGGCGGAGGGAAAGCGGCGCGCGGCTGCCTTTGACGGCCCGGACCAGAACGCGCACGGCCGGCCGGTCGGCCCGTGCATGGACCGGGCGAAGGACCACCCCGCCGAAGGTGCCCGAAAGGGAATCGAGGATCGTGCGCAGCGCCTCCGGGCGATGGATCATGACGAGCGCGCCTTTGGGGACGAGCAGCGTGCCGCAGGCCCGGACCCAGCGGACGAGATCCTCGTCGGACAGAACATGCGCGCCCGCGCGGCGGGCATCGGGCGAGCGCCGGACGCGCCCGGCCGGATGGAAGGGCGGGTTGGTGAGGACGAGGTCGGCGGAGCGTTCGAGAAGCTCCGCGGCCGCACGAAGGCGGGCGGGAGCCAAGAGATCGGCCCGGATAACGCTCGTGCGCTCCGCAAGCCCGTTGGCCGCCGCATTGTCTTCGGCGATCGCCGCGGAGGCGGGGTCGATCTCGACGAGCGTCGCCCGCGCGTCGGGCCGGCGCGCGGCGACCGCCAAGCCCACGACGCCGCAGCCCGCGCCGGCATCGACCACGCGGCCCGCGAAATCCTCGGGCGCGCAGGCGGCGAGAAGCACGGCGTCGGTGCCCGCCCGATGGCCGTCCGCCGCTTCGCGGATCCGGAGGAGGCCGCCGAAGAAGTCGTGGGGTCCGACGAGGTCAGCCATGGCCGAGTTCGTCCGCAAGGCCGTTGTCGATGAGGATTCGGCGGGCTTCGTCGGCCTCGTGCTCCGGCACGAGAAGGCGGCGCGGGAAGAGGCCGATGGAGCCCTCGGTCGCGCTCATGAAGCCGTCCGCCACGAACAGATCGATCTCCGCCGCCTTCATCAGCGCTTCGACGAAGGAGATCAGAACGAGGTCGTTGGTGCGGAGAAGCTCGTGCAAGAGGGCCACCGTTCCGGGGCGTTTCGCCCGTGAGACGGCATGCAGAGCCGAGTGCGACCGGCCGCGTCAAGCGCGGAAGTTGCCGGGGGGCGCTCGGCGTGGCAGTTTGCGCCGAAATTTCGGGAAAATTCCCGTCGCAAGGATATCGATCGGTGGGCGTCGTCGTTTCTCTCGAAGGCAAGGGCACGCAGGCCCCGAGCATCGAACCGCTGATGCGGCTCGTCGCTCCGGGCATGGAGCGCGTCAACGCCCAGATCATCTCCCGCGTGGGCTCGGACGTCGCGCTGATTCCCGAGATCGCGAAGCATCTGATCGACTCGGGCGGCAAGCGGCTGCGGCCGATGCTGACGCTCGCGACCGCCGATCTCTGCGGCTATCGCGGCGAGGGCGAGGTGAAGCTCGCGGCCTCGGTCGAGTTCATGCACACGGCCACGCTGCTGCATGACGACGTGGTCGACAACAGCGAGATGCGTCGCGGCAAGCTCGCCGCGCGCATGCTGTGGGGCAACGAGGCGAGCGTGCTCGTCGGCGACTTCCTGCTGGGCCAGGCCTTCCGCATGATGGTCGAGGTGGGCTCGCTGCAGGCATTGGACGTGCTGTCGACGGCCGCCACCGTGATCGCGGAGGGCGAGGTGATGCAGCTCTCCGTCGCCAAGAACACCGCCACCACCGAGGACGAATATCTCGCGGTGGTGCGGGCCAAGACTGCGGCTCTGTTCGCGGCGGCCTGCGAGGTCGGCCCGATCATCGCCGGCAAGGGCAAGACCGAACAGTCGGCCTGCCGCAGCTACGGCATGAATCTCGGCATCGCCTTCCAGCTCATCGACGATGCGCTCGATTACGGCGGCGCCGCCGCCAAGCTCGGCAAGAATGTCGGCGACGACTTCCGCGAGGGCAAGATCACGCTGCCCGTCGTTCTCGCCTTCCGGCGCGGCAACGAGGCGGAGCGCACCTTCTGGAAGCGCGCGCTGGAAGACGGCCAGACCGGCGACGCCGAACTCGAGACCGCGATGGGCTTCATGACGAAGCACCGCACGATCGAGGACACGGTCGACCGCGCCCGTCATTACGGGGACATGGCGCGCGACGCGCTCGCCATCTTCGAGGACGGCCCGATGAAGCGGGCCATGATCGAAGCCATCGACTTCTGCATTTCGCGCGCGCACTGACCTGACCGCCGCGAAACCCGACGGCCGCGCCCGCGTTTCCTCCGCATTGCGGGGGAGACGACCATGGCCGATCCGAAGGACCCGAATCCCGTTTCTCATGCCGAAGGGGATCTCGCCGACCCTCCGAGCGGCGACGTGGGCGCGTCCCGCGTTCCTTCCACCGGCGGCGAGCCGGGCGGGCATCCCGGTGATCAGGCGGAGCCCGGCACGCCGGGCACGGGCGAGAATGTCTGCCGCGTCTGCAAGGGCACGGGCCGCGACGGGGACGCGCCGTGCGGGAATTGCGGCGGCACGGGCAAGGTGATCGAAGAAATCGGCGGCGCCTGAGCCTCAGCGCAGCAGCGTCGGGCGGATCCACCAATCGGGCTTTGCGCGCCGCAGGGCCCGGGCGGCATCGCGGGCGGCGTCCCGATCCGTGAAGAGGCCGAACACCGTCGCGCCCGACCCCGACATGCGGGCGATGCGGCAGTGTTGCGAGCCGCGAAGGAGCGTCAACGCCTCGGCGATGACCGGCGCGACGGAGAGCGCCGGCGCTTCGAGATCGTTGCGGGACCGGGCCAGTACCTCCCACGAGTCGCCGTCGAGCGAAGGCAGGGCCGAGCCTCCGGACGACGTGCCGGGCGCGAGGCCCAGCGCGCGGAACACGGCCGCCGTCGGTGCGGGCACCCGCGGATTGACGAGCACCGCAGGAAGCGGCGCGAAGCGCAGCGGCGGGCCGACGACCTCGCCGATCCCGGCCATCACGCGGGCTTTCGGCGAGAGGCAGACGGGAACGTCCGCGCCCGTCTCGCGGGCCGCGGCGATCACGTCCGGATCATCGAGCCGAAGACCGTTCAGCTTCGCGACGAGGCGCAGCGCCGCGGCCGCATCGGACGATCCGCCGCCGATCCCCGCGGCGGCGGGAAGCCGCTTCATGAGCAGGAAGCGGCCGGCCCGCAGGCCGGGGCGTCGGGCGGCAAGCGCCCGGACGGCCTTGAGCACGAGATTGTCGTTCGGGTCGCCGCTGTCGGGCGCCGTCGGGCCGGAGACCGTGAGGCCGAGCGGCTCGCCGGGGATCAGGCCCAGCGTGTCCGCGACGCCCGCGAAGGCGACGAGGCTTTCGAGTTCGTGATAGCCGTCCTCGCGTCGTCCCAGAACGTGCAGGGCCAGATTGACCTTGGCGGGAGCCCGCGCGACGAGCGGAGCGAGGGGCACGATCAGCCGCCGTTGCCCGCCTTGGCCGGCGAGACCGGCGGGGGCGCGTCGGGCATGCCTTCCGCGATCTTGCGCAGGATCTTTTCGAGATCCTCGGGCTCCGGCTTCAGGTCGCGCGCGTGGTTCCATTGGAACTGCGCTTCGAGCTTGCGGCCGACCTGCCAATAGGCATCGCCGAGATGGTCGTTGATGACCGGGTCGGCGGGGCGCAGCTCCACCGCGCGTTCGAGGATGCGCACGGCCTCCTCGTAGCGGCCGAGCCGGTAATAGGCCCAGCCGAGACTGTCCACGATGTAGCCGTCCCGCGGGCGCTGCTCCACCGCGCGCCGCAGCATGCGGAAGGCCTCTTCGAGGTTCATGCCCTGGTCGACCCAGGAATAGCCCAGATAGTTCAGGACGAGCGGCTGATCGGGCTGCAGTTCGAGCGCCTTGCGGAAATCGGCTTCGGCGCGGGGCCACTGCTTGGTCCGCTCCAGCGCGATCCCGCGGAAATAGAAGAGTGTCCAATGCCCGGCATCGGGGTTCTTCACGCCGGCGACCGCCCGGTCATAGGCGTCCACGGCTTCGACGAAGGCCTTGCGCGAGCGATAGACGTTGCCGAGGGAGGTGAGCGCCTCGGTGTCGTCGGGCCAGCGTTCGGACGCGGTCTTGAGGTGCGCGACCGCATCGTCGCCGCGGCCGAGCTGTTCGAGATTGACGCCGATCTGGACCTGCGCGCTCCGATGGAGCGGCGAAGAGGCGGCGAGCCGGGCATAGATGCCGTTGGCGCTGTCCCACTGCTTCATGCGGTCATAGGCGTCGGCGAGGGTGATCAAGGCGAGGTCGTGATCGGGCGCGAGCCAGAGTGCGAGGCGCAGATAGATGATCGAGGCGATCTCGTCGCCCTCGCGGCTGCCGACCGCACCGAGCATGTAGAGCACTTCCGCCGCGCCGCGCGAGACGTCCATCGGCCCGCCTTCGAGCGGCTTTCCGGCCCTGAGCGTCGTGAGCGCATCGACCACCACCGGGTTGCGCGGCAGAAGCTTGTCGAAGGCCTCATAAACCTCGATCGCGCCCGCGGTGTCGCCGTTGCGGGCGAGGAAGCGGCCGTAGACGTCGATGGTGCGCAGCATGCGCCGGTCTGCCGTGTAGGCCGAGAGCATGCGCTTGGCGGCTTCCTGCGGCTGCCGGCCGAGTTCCGCGATGAGGCCCGCATGCATGTCGCGGAAGGCGTTGAAGCTGTCTTCGCCCTTCAGCCGGTCGACCGTCTGGATCGCGCCCTTGAAGTCGCGGCTGCCCGCGAGCGCCCAAGCGTTGAGCAGCGTGGCCGTGACGTCCGCCGCGCGGCCGCGGCCGCCCTTCAGGAGATAGCGGCGCGCCTCGCCGTAGCGCTTCGCCCTGATGTCCTGCACGCCGAGCACCAGCTGGGCCAGCGTGTTGCCGGGGTCGCGCTTGAGCACGCGTTCGGCGAGCTTGGCGGCCTCGCCCATCGCGCCGTCCGCCAGAAGCGTGACGAAGGCGCGTTCGGCCAGCTCGTCGCTGCGCTGGTCGAGCGAGAGCGCGTCGCGGAAATAACGTGCGGCATTGGCCGTATCGCGATCGGCGCCGGCGACGATGGCCGCCAGATAGGCCCCCGAGAGACCTTCGCTCCGCCCGTTGCGGGCGGGCGCCTCGCGCGCCGTTGCCGGCAGGGCCGCGATCGCCGGAAGAACGATCGAGAACAGCGCGGCGACGGACCGGCGGCGGAGCGAGGAAATCATCGGGCTGGCGTCTCATTGGCCGTTGCCCGCCCCGAAGATTCGGGTCGGGCTCACGGACGGGAAAACGGTGGGAACATGACCGTTCGCGGCGGGCGGGGCAAGCTCCGCCGTGCCGCAGTGCATCACATGTTCGGATAGTTCGGCCCGCCGCCGCCCTCGGGCGTCACCCAGGTGATGTTCTGGGCCGGATCCTTGATGTCGCAGGTCTTGCAGTGCACGCAGTTCTGCGCGTTGATCACGAAGCGCGGATCGGTCTTCGCCGCGGCATCGGCATAGACGACCTCGTAGACGCCCGCGGGGCAATAGAGCCGTGCCGGCTCGCCGTAGACCGGCAGGTTCCGCGCGATCGGGATCGACGGATCCTTCAGCTTCAGATGCGCCGGCTGGTCCTCTTCGTGGTTCGTCGCTGAGAGGAAGACCGAAGACAGCTTGTCGAAGGAGATCACGCCGTCGGGACGCGGATATTCGATCGGCGTCACCTCGGAGATCGGCTTCAGCGTCGCATGGTCCGGCTTGCCGTGCTTCATGTTCAGCGGCGAGGTGCCGAAGATCTGGTTCAGCCACATGTCGATGCCGCCCAATGCGACGCCGAGCAGCGTGCCGAACTTCGACCAGAGCGGCTTCACGTTGCGGACCTTGAAGAGGTCCTTGCCCACTTCGGAAGACCGCCACGCGGCCTCGTAGCCGGCGAGTTCGTCATTGGCGCGTCCGGCGCGGATCGCCTCGACCGCATGTTCGGCCGCCATCATGCCGGTGAGGACCGCGTTGTGCGAGCCCTTGATGCGCGGAACGTTGACGAAGCCCGCCGCGCAGCCGACCAGAACGCCGCCCGGGAAGGACAGCTTCGGCACCGACTGCCAACCGCCTTCGGTGATGGCGCGGGCGCCGTAGGAGATGCGCTTGCCGCCCTCGAAAGTGTCGGAGACGAGCGGATGCGTCTTGAAGCGCTGGAACTCGTCGAAGGGCGAGAGGGTGGGGTTCTCGTAATTGAGATGCACCACGAAGCCCACCGCCACGAGACCGTCCTCGAGATGGTAGAGGAACGAGCCGCCGCCGGTGCGGCCGTCGAGCGGCCAGCCGAAGGAATGTTGCACCAGACCGGGCCGGTGCTTCTCGGGCGCGACCTGCCAGAGTTCCTTCAGGCCGATGCCGAACTTGGCGAAGTCCCGACCCTCGTCGAGGCCGAATTTCGCGATGAGCTGCTTGGACAGGCTGCCGCGCGCGCCTTCCGCGAAGAATGTGTATTTGCCGCGCAGTTCCATGCCGCGGGCGAAGCCGTCCTTCACCTCGCCGGACTTGGCGATGCCCATGTCGCCGGTGGCGACGCCCGCAACCGCGCCCTTCTCGTCGAACAGCACTTCGGCCGCCGCGAAACCGGGATAGATCTCCACGCCCAGCGCCTCGGCCTTCGTCGCCAGCCAGCGGCAGACATTGCCGAGGGAGACGATGTAGTTGCCGTGATTGTTCATGAATTTCGGCATCATGAAATTCGGCAGCCGGATCCCGCCCATCGGGCCGAGCAGGTAGAACCGGTCGTCGGTGACCGGCGTCTTCAGCGGGTGATCGGGGTCTTCGCGCCAGTCGGGCAGCAGCCGGTCGAGGCCGATCGGGTCGACCACCGCGCCCGACAGGATGTGCGCGCCGACTTCGGACCCTTTCTCGACCACCACGACGGACAGATCGGGGTCGAGCTGCTTGATGCGGATCGCGGCCGCGAGGCCCGCAGGCCCGGCGCCCACCACGACGACATCGTAATCCATGCCTTCGCGCGGCATGGCGAGAGCTTCGGCGAGGTCCATACGCCCGTCCCCCTGAAAATTCGTTTGTACACTTATGAACCCGGCCGCCGCGCGCCGCAACTTCCGCGGAAGTTTCGAACGCCGTGGCGCGGGATCGCACGCGGCGCTACTGTTACAAGATGAACTTCGGGACGGAAACGGCGGAAATTCTGCGCTGGTATGTCGAAGCGGGCGTAGACGCCGCGCTCGGCGAGGAGCCGCGCGACCGTTTGGCCGAAGCGCGTGCCGCGGCCGCCGAGCGTGCCGAACGCCCTGCGGAACGCTCTGATCCGCGGCGTCCGGCTCCTGCGGCCCCCGCCGCGACGGCGGCGGTGCCCTTCGCGGGCGCGGCCGAAGCCGCCGACGAGACCGCGGTGGCGGCACGCACCGCCGCCCGCTCCGCCGCATCGCTCGACGAGCTGCGCGAGGCCTTGGCGCGATTCGAGGGTTGCGCGCTCAAGAACACCGCGAAGAACCTCGTCTTCTCGGCGGGCGATCCGGCCGCGCGCATCATGATGGTGGGCGAGGCGCCCGGTGCCGACGAGGACCGGATCGGCGAGCCCTTCGTCGGGCGGTCCGGACAGCTGCTCGACCGGATGCTCGGCGCGATCGGCCTCGACCGCTCCTCCGTCTACATCGCCAACGTGATTCCCTGGCGGCCGCCGGGCAACCGCACGCCGACGCCGCAGGAACAGGCCGCCTGCGAGCCTTTCGTCAGGCGGCAGATCGAACTCGCCGATCCCGACATCCTCGTCTGCCTCGGCGGACCTTCGGCGCAGACGCTGCTCGGAATCAAGGACGGGATCCTGAAGGCGCGCGGCCGCTGGACCGAATACGACACCGGCAGCCGCCGCATCCGCGCCTTCGCCACGCTCCACCCCGCCTATCTGCTCCGCCAGCCCGGGCAGAAAAAGCTCGCCTGGCGCGATTTCAAGGCCCTGCGCACAGCCTTCGCAGCCCTGCCGCCGAAGGGCTGAAGCGGCGACGTCTTGCCGCGACGGGCGTGCCGCGCGACAAACTCCCGAAAGAGCATCGGGAGCCGGCGTCATGAGCGCATTTCGAGCCGTCGTCGTGGACAAGACCGAAGCGGGCCAGACGGTCGGCATGCGGGAGGTCGACGAAGCCTTTCTGATGGAGGGCGACGTCACGGTCCGCGTCACCCATTCGACCGTGAACTACAAGGACGGCCTCGCCGTGACCGGCAAGTCGCCGGTGGTGCGGCGCTTCCCGATGATCCCGGGCATCGATTTCGCGGGCGTGGTCGAACGCTCCGAGCATCCGCGCTTCAAGGCGGGCGACGCGGTGATCCTCGACGGTTTCGGCGTCGGCGAGACGCATCTCGGCGGCTATGCGGGCATGGCGCGCGTGAAGGGTGATTGGCTGCTGCACCGTCCGGACGGGCTTTCGGCCGCCGAATGCATGGCGATCGGCACGGCGGGCTACACCGCCATGCTGGCCGTGATCGCGCTCGAAAGGCACGGGCTTTCGCCCGAGCGGGGTCCCGCGATCGTCACCGGCGCGGCGGGCGGGGTGGGTTCGGTCGCGGTGAGCCTGCTCGCGAAGGCGGGCTGGCACGTCGTCGCCTCCACGGGGCGGCCCTCCGAAGCGGATTGGCTGAAGGGTCTCGGCGCGGCCGAGATCGTCGATCGCGCGGAACTCTCCGCCCCCGGTCGCCCGCTCGGCAAGGAGCGCTGGGCCGCGGGCGTGGATTCGGTCGGTTCGCACACGCTGGCCAATCTGCTCGCCCAGACCAAATACGGCGGCGCGATCGCCGCCTGCGGCCTCGCGCAGGGCATGGACCTGCCGGCCACGGTGGCGCCCTTCATCCTGCGCGGCGTCTCGCTGCTGGGCATCGACAGCGTCTTCCGTCCGCTCCCCGACCGCGAGGAGGCCTGGTCCCGTCTCGCCCGTGATCTCGACCGGGCGAAGCTCGCCGCGATCACGACGACGGTGCCGTTCGACGGCGTCATCGACGCCGCCCGCGGCATCCTCGAAGGCCGCATCCGCGGCCGCGTGGTGGTTGAGATCGGGTAAGGGGCGGCAGGGCCTCGTCCCCTCGTCGTTGCGAGGAGCGCAGCGACGAAGCAATCCAGCCGACGGCAGGCGTAGAGCTCCATGCCCGGCCTTTTCCGGATTGCTTCGCTGCGCTCGCAATGACGGGTGAAGCGCCGTTGGTGTCATCCCGGGCGGCGACGCCGACCCGGGATCCAGGAAAACGGCAGGGACATCGAGCGCCTCCCGGTCTTTCCGGATCCCGGCTCTCCGCTGCGCTGCGGCCGGGAGGACATCGCGCCGCTACGGCGGACGGCAATCACCCCGCCGTGCCCTCCAGCCGCGGCCGGAACTTGGCGAGTTCCGTCGCGGCCACGTCCATGAAGGCGCGGACGCGGGGGCTGTTCTTCAGGTCGGGATGGGTCAAGAGCCAGAGCGCGGTGGAGAATTCCGGCCGCGGCGGCAGCAGGCGGACCAGCGCGTCGTTCTTGTCCGCGATCAAAGCGGGCAGAGGACCGATGCCGATCCCCTCCGCCACGGCTTCCGTCAGCCCGAGCACGGTATCGATCTTCATCGCGACCCGCTCCGGCGCGACCCGCTCGCGCACATAGCGATGCACTTTGAGATGCGCGAAGCGGTCGCTCAGCGAGACCCAGTTCATCTCCGAAAGCGCGTTCTCGTCCTGCACGCCGCCTGAGGCGATGTCGGGGAAATCCGCCTTCCGCCCGTAGACGCACCAGACGAGCCCCGCGATGCGGCGGCCGACGAGCGTGTCGGGCGGTGCGTCCGTCGCGCGGATCGCCACGTCGGCATCGCGCTTCGACAGGTTGAGCGACTGGTTCGAGAGCAGCAGATCGAGCCGGATGTTCGGATGCGCGCGCCGGAAACTCGCAAGGACCGGCATCAGCAGGTGGATGAGAAGCGTGTCGTTGGTCGTCACCCGCAATTCGCCCGACGGCATCAGCTCCCGCCCCGCGAGCTTGCGGGTGAATGAGGTGACGTCCTCGTCCATGCGCTCGGCCAGCGCCGCCATCTCTTCGCCTGCGGGCGTCGGCGCATAGCCGGAGCGGTGGCGCTCGAACAGCGGCGTGCCGAGCCGCTTCTCCAGATCCCCGAGACGCCGGAACGCCGTCGAATGATTGATGCCGAGCCGCTCCGCCGCGCCGTTGAGCCCGCGCGTGTCCGCGATCGCCTTCACCAGCCTGAATTCGTCCCAGCTCAGATCGCTCATCGCGAAACCTCGAACTTGCATCGATGCAATGATTTGCTTTCACGATCCTATCTGGATTTGCGGATTTGAAAAAGACATATCCGGGGCGTCCCCCGGGTCCGGGGTTAGAGGAGATCAAACATGACCGACGACCGCACGGCCCCGCTGGGCCTTTTCGTTCTCCGCGCCGCTCTCGGCGTGATGTATGTCGCCCACGGGCTGCTGAAGCTCTTCGTCTTCACGCCGACCGGTTTCGCGGGCTTCCTCGCCAAGACCGGCAATCCCGAATTCCTCGCCTGGCCGATCATCGTCGCGGAAGTCGCGGGCGGCGTCGCGCTGATCCTCGGCCTCTATGCCCGCCAGGTGGCGGCCGTGCTGCTGCCGATCCTGATCGGCGCTCTTCTCGTCCACCTGCCCTACGGCTGGCAGGCCGGCCAGAACGGCTGGGAATATGTCGGCTTCCTCATCGCCGCTTCGCTGACCGTCGTGCTGTCGGGCGAGGGCGCCTTCGCCCTGAAGCGTGCCGCGCTGCCCTTCCTCGACGCGCGTCTCGCGCCGCAGACCGCGTAACCGAAACCGTCGTCATGCCGGGCCCCGTCGGGCCCGGCCCTTCCGGAGCACTCCCATGGCCAAGATCCTTCACATCAAGGCGAGCCCCCGCGCAGGCAGCCTTTCGACGCTCGCGGCCGAGGCCTATCTCGCCGCGCATTTGGCGAAGCACCCCGGCGACACGGTCGAGACCCTCGACGTGTTCGCCGCCGAGCTGCCCGCCTTCGACGGCGCGACGCTCGACGCGAAATACGCCGTGATGTCCGGGCAGTCGCACTCCCCCGAACAGGCCGCGGCCTGGGGTGCGGTCGTCGAGACCATCGAGCACTTCAAGAGCTTCGACGCCTTCGTCGTCTCCGCGCCGATGTGGAATTTCGGCGTGCCCTACGCGCTGAAGCACTATCTCGACGTGATCGCCCAGCCGGGTCAGACCTTCGGCTGGACCCCGGAAAAGGGCTATTTCGGGCTCGTGCTCGGCAAGCCCGTGACGCTGTTCTCCGCTTCGGGCGGCGATTATCGCCCGGGTTCGGGCGCCGAGGCGGTCGACTTCACGACGCCTTACCTCGAATGGATCTTCAAATTCTTCGGCTTCACCGACATCCGCACCGTCCGCGTCGCCCCGACAGCGGCCGCGCCCGAGGTGGTGGAAGCCGCCAAGGAAGCGGCGACGAAGGAAGCCCGCGCGCTCGCCGCCTGAACCATTCCGCCGCGCCTTCCGTTGGCGCAGCGTTCCTCCCCGACTTCACGCCCGGCCTTCGTGCCGGGCGTTCTTTCATGTGCCGGTCGCCCTCCGCGCCGGATTGGGCTAGAAGGCGGCCGATGCCTCTCGCCCCGAAAAGCCGCACCCGATGACCGAGCGCCTGCGCGCCGATCGCCTGCTCGTCGAGCGCGGCTTCTTCGAAAGCCGCGCCAAGGCGCAGGACGCCGTTGCGGCCGGGCGCGTCACGGCCGACGGCCGTGTCGTCCGAAAAGCCTCCGAGGAAGTGCCCGTCACGGCCGAAATCGTCGCCGAACCCGCGCATCCGTGGGTGTCGCGCGGCGGCGTGAAGCTCGCCCATGCGCTCGACGTCTTCGGGATCGATCCCGCGGGCCGCGTCTGCCTCGATGCGGGCGCCTCGACGGGCGGGTTCACCGAGGTGCTGCTGTCGCGCGGCGCCGCCGCCGTGACGGCCGTCGATGTCGGGCACGGGCAGCTGCACCCCAAGGTCGCGGCCGATCCGCGGGTGCGCTCGCTCGAAGGCCGGGACGCCCGCACGCTGGCGGCCGAGGACCTGCCGGTGCCGCCTTCGCTCGTCGTGATCGACGTGAGCTTCATCCCGCTCTCCGCCGCGCTGCCGCCGGTCCTCGCGCTCGCCGCGCCGGGGGCTGCGCTCGTCGCGCTCGTCAAACCGCAATTCGAGGCCGGGCGCGCGCATGTCGGCAAAGGCGGGATCGTGAAGGACCCCGCCGTTCATGCCGAAGTCTGCACCCGGGCCGAGGCGCTCGTCCGCGAGGCGGGCTGGAGCGTGCGCGGCGTCATCCCGTCTCCCATCGCCGGCGGCGAGGGCAATCGCGAATTCCTCCTCGCCGCGGACAAACCATGCTGACCATGACCCGGACCCTCGTGATCGACCGCATCGGCGCCAAGGGCGACGCCGTCGCCCGGACGCCGGAGGGCGACGTCTTTCTCGGCGGCGCGCTGCCGGGCGAAACCGTCACGGCGGTCGTCGACGGCGAACGCGGCGATCTCGTTTCGGTGGAGGCCGCTTCGGCCGAGCGCGTCGCGCCGCCCTGTCCCTTGTTCGGCCGCTGCGGAGGCTGCGCGCTCCAGCATTGGGCAGCGGAGCCCTATGCGCGCTGGAAGGCGGGCCTCGTCGCCGCCGCGCTCGGACCCGGGCTCGATGCGCCGGTCGGCCCGCTCGTCCCCGCCCATGGCGAGGGACGTCGGCGGGTGATCCTCCATGCGCGACGCCGCCCCGGCGGCTGGGACGTCGGCTTCATGGCCCGCCGCTCGCACGATCTCGTCGCCGTGGAGACCTGCCCCATCCTCGTCCCCGCGCTCGCCGAGGCGCCGCGGATCGCGAAGGCCGTGGTCGACGCGCTCGGCGGCGACAAGCCGATCGACATCCAGATCACCGCGACCGGCGGCGGGCTCGACGTGGACGTACGCGGCCACGGCCCCGTCTCCGACGGCAAGCGCAGGGTGCTCGGCGAGACGGCGCGGGACCTGCGCCTTGCGCGGTTGTCGCTCCACGGAGACGTCATCGCGACGAATGCGCCCACGGCGGTCCATATGGGCGAGGCGGAGGTCCGCATCCCGCCCGGCGGCTTCCTGCAGGCGACCGCGACCGGGGAGGAGACGCTGGCGCGGCTCGTGGTCGAGGGCGCGGGCAAGGCCAAGAAGGTCGCGGATCTGTTTGCGGGCGTCGGCCCCTTCACCTTCCGCCTCGCGCGCACAGCCAAAGTGCATGCCGCGGAATTCGACGCCGCAGCGGTCGCCGCGCTGCAGGCCGCGGTGCGCGAGACGCAAGGGCTCAAACCCGTCACGGCCGAGGTCCGGGACCTGTTCAAGCGACCTCTGGTGGCCGCCGAACTCGCGGGCTTCGACGCCGTGGTGTTCGATCCGCCGCGGGCGGGCGCAAAGGCGCAGGCGCAGGCGCTCGCGCTTTCGAACGTCGCGCGCGTGGTGGCCGTGTCCTGCGATGCCGGCACCTTCGCGCGCGATGCGGCGATCCTCGTTGCGGGCGGCTATCGCATCCTCTCGGTCACGCCGGTCGACCAGTTCCTCTATTCGGCCCATGTCGAGACGGTCGCGGTGTTCGAGAAAAGCGCAGCCTTGACGAAGAAGCGGCGTGTGTTCGGATGAGCGGATGAGCGCGCCCTCGTCCGAAATCCTCGCCCGCCTCGCCGCAATCGTCGGCGAACGCCATGTACTGACCTCCGAAGCCGACATGGCCGGTTACATGGTCGAATGGCGAGGCCTCTATCGCGGCCGTGCGGCGGCCGTGGTGAAGCCGGGTTCGACCGAGGAAGTGGCCGCCGTGATGCGCCTCGCTTCCGCCGAAGGGCTCCGCGTGGTGCCGCAGGGCGGCAATACCGGGCTCGTGGGCGGGCAGATCCCGTGGGAGACGGGCGAGGAAATCGTCGTCTCGCTCGTGCGGCTCGACCGGATCCGCGAGATCGACCCTCTATCCGATACGATGACGGTCGAGGCGGGCGTCACGCTCATGGCCGCGCAGCAGGCGGCCGAAGGGGCGGACCGGCTGTTCCCGCTGTCGCTCGCCTCCGAAGGCAGCTGCACCATCGGCGGCAATCTCGGCACCAATGCCGGCGGCACCGCGGTGCTCGCCTACGGCAATGCGCGCGAACTCGTGCTGGGGCTCGAAGTGGTGCTGGCCGACGGCCGCATCTGGAACGGGCTCGGCAAGCTCCGCAAGGACAATACCGGCTACGATCTCCGCCATCTCTTCATCGGCTCGGAAGGAACGCTCGGGCTGATCACCGCTGCTGTCCTGAAACTGTTCCCGCGGCCGAAATCCGTGGTGACGGTCTGGTGCGGCGTGCCCTCGCCGCAAGCGGCGGTCGACCTGCTCGCCATGGCCAAGGGCCGGGCGGGATCGGCGGTGACGACTTTCGAGATCACGCCGCGCTTCGGCATCGACATCGCGGTGAAGCACATGGGCTGCCGCGATCCGCTCGCGGCGAAGCACCCTTGGTACGTGCTGGCGGAATTCTCCTCGCCGTCGGATGCGGGGCTGGAAGCGACCGCGGAGGCCCTGCTGGCCGAGGCCATGGAACGCGGCCTCGTTCTGGACGCCGCCGTCGCGACCTCGCTCGACCAGCGCGACGCCTTCTGGCGCATCCGCGAGAGCATGTCGGAAGCCCAAGGCGTCGAAGGCGGCTCGATCAAGCACGACGTCTCGGTTCCGGTGGCCGCGGTGCCCTGGCTCATCGAGACCGTGAACGCCGATCTCGAAGCCTTCCTGCCGGGCGTGCGCCCGTTCCCCTTCGGCCATCTCGGCGACGGCAACATCCATTACAACGTCACCCAGCCCCTCGGCATGGACAAGGCCGCCTATCTGGCGCTCTGGGAGCCGATGAACGCGGTCGTCCACCGCCGTGTGCTCGAAGTCGGCGGATCTGTCTCCGCCGAGCACGGCATCGGCCGGCTGAAGAAGCATCTTCTGGCCGAAACCAAGGATCCGGTCGCGCTCGACATGATGCGCGCCATCAAAGCCGCGCTGGATCCGCAGGGGATCCTGAACCCCGGCAAGGTTCTTTAGGGGCGCGGGGCGGCGGCGCGGCGCAGCCGGTCGAGGATCGCCTCGCCGAGCCCCTCTTCGGGGATCGGAACGACCGCGATGGCCGAAGCGCCCGTCAGGTCGAGACGCCGCATGAAGGCGAAGAGATTGGCCGCGGCTTCGGCGAGATCGCCTTTCGGGCTCAGATCGAGCCGCGCCTTCGCGCCGTCCAGCCCGGGCGGCTCCGCGCCGCCGAAGAGCAGCGCCGCCTCGCCGGGCATGATGTGCGAAGCGTCGAGCCTCACTTGCGCCTTCGGGGCGTAATGGGAGAGCAGAAGACCCGGCGCGAGCGGCCGATCCGGCGTGTCGGCCGCGGTGCCGAGCGGGCGGCCGAGCACGCGCTCGATCTCCGCCCGCGTCACGCCGCCCGGGCGCAACAGCACGGGATCGCCGCCGAGACAGGCCACGATGGTCGATTCGACGCCGACGGGCGTCGACCAGCCTTCCACCACCGCGTCGATGCGGCCGTTGAGATCCTCCCAGACATGCGCCGCCGTGGTCGGGCTCACCCGGCCGGAGCGGTTGGCCGAGGGTGCGGCGACGGGCCGGCCGGTCGCCTGCATCAGTTCCCGCGCGATGGGATGGGCGGGAACGCGCAGCGCCACGCTGTCGAGCCCCGCGCAGGCGAGATCGGATACCGAACAGCCCGCGGCCTTGGGAACGACGATGGTCAGCGGCCCTGGCCAGAAGGCCTCGGCGAGGCGGCGCGCATCCGCATCGAACACGCCCTCGCGTTCCGCCGCCGCAAGATCGGCGACATGCGCGATCAACGGGTTGAAGCTCGGGCGGCCCTTGGCGGCATAGATCCCGGCGACGGCCCTTCCGTCCGTCGCATCCGCGCCGAGGCCGTAGACGGTCTCGGTCGGGAAGGCGACGAGCGCGCCCGCGCGGAGCAGCGCCGCGGCTTCCGCGATGCCCGCGGCATCGGGAACGATCGGTCGCGTGTCGCGCTGCGGCGGGGCGGGCATATTCGCCTCTTCGCTCATTGACGCGGGCTCTTTCACGGTCGAATTTCGGAGCATCGGATGGTTGCAAGGGCCGCATAGCACGGTTCGACGACCTCCCGCCACGAGAGGGCGGGCCCGAAGCTCCGGGGGGAGACGAGACGATGACCTTTCGCGCGCCTGTCGAGGACATTCTTTTCACGTTGAAGCACGTCGCCGGGCTCGACCGCCTGATCGCCGACGGGCTCGCACCCGAACTCGAAGGCGACATGGCCGACGGCATCCTCGAAGAGGCCGGACGCTTCGCGAACGAGCGGATCGCGCCGCTCAACCGCGTCGGCGACAAGCACGGCTCGGTGCTGAAGGACGGCGCCGTCGCGACCCCTCCGGGCTGGAAGGACACCTACGGCGAATGGGCGGCGGCGGGCTGGAACGGCCTGACGGCACCCGATCATTTCGGCGGGCAGGGCCTGCCGAACCTGATCCACACCGCCTGCAACGAGATCTGGAACGCCGCCTCCGTGGCCTTCGCGCTCTGCCCGCTGCTGACGGCGGGCGCGATCGAAGCGCTGGAAGCGCACGGATCCGAAGAACTGCGCCGGCTCTATCTCCACAAGCTCGTCTCGGGCGAGTGGACGGGAACCATGAACCTCACCGAGCCGCAGGCGGGCTCGGATCTCGCGGCGCTCCGGACCCGGGCCGAGCGGGCGGGCGACGGCACCTACCGCATCACCGGCCAGAAGATCTTCATCACCTACGGCGACCACGACATGACCGAGAACATCGTTCATCTCGTGCTCGCGCGCCTGCCCGACGCGCCGTCCGGCACGCGGGGCATCTCGCTGTTCCTCGTCCCGAAGCGGCTGGTGAACGCCGACGGCTCGCTCGGCGCGACGAACGACGTGCGCTGCGCCGGCCTCGAACACAAGCTCGGCATCCATGCCTCGCCGACCTGCACCATGGTGTTCGGCGACGAGGGCGGGGCGGTCGGTCATCTGATCGGCGAGGAGAACCGCGGCCTCGCCTGCATGTTCACGATGATGAACAATGCCCGCCTCGGCGTCGGTGCACAGGGCGTCGCGGTGGCCGAGCGGGCCTATCAGGACGCGCTGCGCTACGCCCGCGACCGCCGGCAGGGCCGGGCTCCGGGCCGGAGCGGCGACGGCATGAGCCCGATCATCGACCATCCCGACGTGCGACGGATGCTGCTCGACATGCGCGCCCGCACCGAGGCGGCACGCGCGATCTGCTTCCTCACCGCCGAGGCGCTGGACCGCGCGAAACGCGAGACCGATCCGGAACGCCGGAAGGCCGCCGCCGAACGCGCCGCGATCCTCACGCCCGTCGCCAAGGCCTGGTCCACCGATGTCGGCATCGCCGTGGCTTCGACGGGCGTCCAGATCCATGGCGGCATGGGCTATGTCGAGGAGACCGGCGCGGCGCAGCATCTGCGCGACGCCCGGATCCTCGCGATCTACGAAGGCACCAACGGCATTCACGGCATCGATCTCGTCACCCGAAAGCTGCCGCTCTCGAACGGGGCGGCGGTGGCCGCGGTGATCGCGGGCATGCGATCCACGGTCGAGCGCGTGCGCGCCGCCAACGGCCCCGGTTTCGGCCGCACCGCCGAGCGGCTCGGCGAGACGGTCGATGCGCTCGACCGCGCCACCGCATGGCTTCTGGAAGTGATGGCCGCCCGGCCTGCCGACGCGCTCGCGGGTGCTACCGCCTATCTCGACCTTTTCGGCCGCGCCCGCGGCGGCACGGCGCTCGCGGAAAAGGCGCTGGCGCAGGGCGAGGGCGATGCGGCGGCGCGGATCGCGGTGGCGCGCTTCTTCGCGGAGCATGTCTGCGGCGACGCGCCCGGGCTCGCGCGTACGGTCATCGAAGGGGGCGAGGCGGTCAACGACGCCGCGTCGCTCTTCGCGGCCTGACGCCCGGCTTGCGTCTTCCCGCGCCCCGCGCCATCTGAAGCGGCATGTGCGGCCGCTTCGCCCTGACCTCGTCCCCCGAACTGGTGCGGAAGCTCTTCGGCTATGAAGAGCAACCGAACTTCCCGCCGCGCCCCAACGTGGCGCCCACCGAGCCGCTCGCGGTGGTGGTGAAGGAGAACGGCGCGCGGCACTTCAAGCTCGTGCGTTGGGGATTCCTGCCCGCTTGGGTGAAGGACCCGAACGATTTTCCGCTGCTCATCAATGCTCGCGGCGAAACGGTGCTCGAAAAAGCCGCCTTCCGCGCCTCGATGCGCCATCGCCGCTGCCTCGTTCCCGCCGACGCCTTCTACGAGTGGCGGCGTGACGGAAAGCTCCGCACGCCCTACCGGATCGGCCGACCGGACGGCGCGCCCTTCGCGATGGCGGGTCTGTGGGAGACCTATCTCTCGCCCGAGGGCAGCGAGATCGACACGGCCGCGATCGTCACCACCTCGTCGAACGGGACGGTGAGCGCGATCCACGACCGGATGCCGGTGATCGTGCCGGAAAAGGATTGGGAGACCTGGCTCGACCCCTTCGGCGACGCCGCCGCCGCGGCCCGGCTGATCCGGCCGGCCGAGGAGGGGCTTCTGACGATGGAGCCCGTCGACCCGCAACTGCCGCGCCCGGATCGTCTCGCGAAGCCGGAAAAGCCGAAGCCTGCGCCCGCGCAGGGCGAGCTGTTCTGAGAGGATCCTTCGAGACGCGCCCTGCGGGCGCTCCTCAGGATGAGGGTGCTGCCTTAGGGAAGTCACACCGTCATTGCGAGGAGCGAAGTGACGAAGCAATCCAGAGAATGGCGGGCGTGACGCTCTATGCCTGGCGTTCTCTGGATTGCTTCGCTTCGCTCGCAATGACGGAAGGGGCCATCACGACGGCCCCTCGCGCGCCGCCCGCCGCTTCAGGCGCTCATCGACTTCGGCAGCGCGCCGTCGCGGCCGAGGACGTCCATCACCTTGCGGACGATGCCCTTCGCGTCGAGGCCCGCCTCGGCATACATGCGCTCGGGCTTGTCATGGTCCTGATAGACGTCGGGCAGCACCATCGCGCGGACCTTCAGGCCTTTGTCGAGTGCGCCGCTCTCCGAAAGATGCTGCAGCACATAGGAGCCGAAGCCGCCCACCGAGCCTTCCTCGACCGTGATCAGCACTTCGTGGTCGCGCGCCAGACGGTCGACCAGTTCCGTGTCGAGCGGCTTGGCGAAGCGCGCGTCGGCCACCGTCGCCGGCAGGCCGTGGGCGGCGAGTTCTTCCGCCGCCTTCAGAGCGTCGCCGAGACGCGTGCCGAGCGACAGGATCGCCACGCGCGAGCCCTCACGCACGATCCGGCCCTTGCCGATCGGCAGGATCTCGCCCTTTTCCGGCATTTCGACACCCACGCCCTCGCCGCGCGGATAGCGCAGCGCGATCGGGCCCGCGTCATGCGCGGCGGCGGTCGCGACCATGTGGACGAGTTCCGCCTCGTCCGCCGCCGCCATGATCGTCATGTTCGGCAGGCAGCCGAGATAGGCGACGTCGAACGAGCCCGCATGCGTCGCGCCGTCCGCGCCGACGAGACCGGCGCGGTCGATGGCGAAGCGCACGGGCAGGTTCTGCAGCGCCACGTCGTGCACCACCTGATCGTAGCCGCGCTGCAGGAAGGTCGAATAGATCGCGCAGAAGGGCTTGTAGCCTTCGGTCGCGAGGCCCGCCGCGAAGGTCACGGCGTGCTGCTCGGCGATGCCCACGTCGAAGGTGCGCGTCGGGAAGGCCTTCCCGAAAAGGTCGAGCCCCGTGCCGCTCGGCATGGCGGCGGTCACGGCGACGACCTTCTCGTCGGCCTGCGCCGCCTTCACGAGGCTCTCGGCGAAGACGCGGGTGTAGGAGGGCGCATTCGCCTTCGGCTTGGCCTGCGCGCCCGTCACCACGTCGAAGGTCGAGACGCCGTGATACTTGTCGGCCGAGGCCTCGGCCGGGGCGTAGCCCTTGCCCTTCTGCGTCACGACATGGATCAGCACGGGGCCGATGTCCTGATCGCGGACGTTCTTCAGCACGGGCAGGAGATGATCGAGATTGTGCCCGTCGATCGGCCCCACATAGTAGAAGCCCAGTTCCTCGAAGAGCGTGCCGCCGGTCACGAAGCCGCGCGCGAATTCCTCGGCGCGCTTGGCCCGGTCGTAGAGGAATTTCGGCAGGCGCCGGGCGAGCTGCTTCGCCGCCTCGCGGATGCCGCGATAGGCGTAGCCCGAGACGAGACGTGCGAGATAGGCCGACATCGCGCCCGTGGGCGGGGCGATCGACATGTCGTTGTCGTTGAGGATGACGATGAGGCGCGAATGCATCGCGCCCGCATTGTTCATCGCCTCATAGGCCATGCCCGCCGACATGGCGCCGTCGCCGATCACGGCGATCACGTGGTTGTTGCGCCCGTCGAGGTCGCGGCCCACGGCCATGCCGAGGCCCGCGGAGATCGAGGTCGAGGAATGCGCCGCGCCGAAGGGGTCGTATTCGCTTTCCGAGCGCCGCGTGAAGCCCGAAAGCCCGCCGCCCTGCCGCAGCGTGCGGATGCGGTCGCGCCGGCCGGTGAGGATCTTGTGCGGATAGGCCTGATGGCCGACGTCCCAGATCAGCCGGTCCGCGGGCGTGTCGAACACGTAATGCAGCGCCACCGTGAGTTCGACGACGCCGAGCCCCGCGCCGAGATGGCCGCCCGTCACCGATACGGCATCGATCGTCTCGGCCCGCAATTCGTCGGCGAACTGCCGCAGCTGCGACGGTTCGAGCCGACGAAGATCCGCAGGGACCCGGACGGTATCGAGAAGCGGCGTTTCGGGTGAACGGGACACGATGTTTCGACCGATCCGATCCGTTGGCGACCATGAAAAAAGCGAGCGGCGAGGGTTACACCTTCCGGCTTCCCCCCGCAATTCCGAGTCCGGTCTATCTCTCGGGCAGGGGGATGAACTCCGTCTCGCCCGGCACGGTTGCGAAACGGCCCGCGGCCCAGTCGGCCTTGGCCTGATCGATCCTGTCCTTCCGGGAGGAGACGAAGTTCCACCAGATGTGCCGCGGCCCGTCCATCGCCTCGCCGCCCAGCAGCATGAGCCGCGCATTCGACAGCGCCAGCACCGAGATCCGGTCTCCCGGTCGGAAGACGAGCAGCCGCCCCGCGCCGAAAGTATCGCCCGCGATGTCGATCTCGCCCGAGACCACGAAGATCGCACGCTCCTCGTAGTCGTCGTCGAGCGGCAGCACGGCGCCGGGCGCCAGCACCGCCTCGGCATAGAAGGCCGCCCACGGAAATGCGACCGGCGACGTCTCGCCGTAGAGCGAGCCCATCACGAGCCGGACGCGCTTTCCGTCGCCCGTGATGCGCGGCAATTCGTCCGCGGCGTGATGGATGAAGGCGGGCGCCGTCTCCTCATGCGAGGCGGGCAGGGCCGCCCAAGCCTGAATGCCGAAAAGGCGTGATCCGGTCGAGCGGAGGTCCGGCGCGGTGCGCTCGGAATGGACGACGCCGCGACCGGCGGTCATCAGGTTCACGTCGCCGGGACGGATCGGCTGCACGACGCCGAGCGAGTCCCGATGCGTGATCTCGCCGTCGAAGAGATAGGTGACGGTCGAGAGCCCGATATGCGGATGGGGCCGCACGTCGAGCCCTTCGCCGAGCAGGAATTCGGACGGACCCATCTGGTCGAAGAAGACGAAGGGGCCGACCATCCGGCGCCCGGCGGCGGGGAGCGCCCGGCGCACGGCGAAGCCGCCGATGTCGCCCGTGCGCGCCACGATCACGCGCTCGATCGCCTCGCAGGACAGGGCGTCTCCGGGGATCGGATCGTCGGCGGAGGATGCGCTCATGGGTCGCTCCTTCGGCCGCCCGCTGCGGCCTCGTTGCCCATGAGATAGGGAGCCGAAGGCGCTTGCGCGAGCCTCAGCGGTCGGCGTCGAAGGGTTCGGTGCCGCGCGGGCGCCCGTCGGGCCCGAGCGCGATCTTCTCGATCTTGGCTTCGGCCTGCTTCAACAGCGCCTCGCAGCGCAGCTTGAGGGCTTCGCCGCGCTCGTAGATCGCGATCGATTCCTCGAGCGGCACGTCGCCGCGTTCGAGCCGCTGCACGATGCTTTCGAGTTCCGCCAAGGCCCTTTCGAAGGGCATGGCGTCGATATCGGCATGGGGCTTGGCCTGCGCGGCGTCGGTCACGGCGATTCTCCGGCACGGAACGGAAGCGCTTATCGGCCCGGGCGCGGGCCGGAGCAAGCCCGCGGCCGCGGGCCCGGCGCTCAATCCCAAGGCAGTTCGAAGGGCGTGCCCTCATAGGCGTCGGCGCCGCGCCCGATCGCGGCGATGGCGGCGGTCATGCGGCCGCCCCGGCCGAGCATCGCGTCGGCGGTGGCCACGAGCCGCGGATTGGGCGTCGCGGAGGGTGCTGCCTGCCGCAGCCGCAGCGCCGTTTCCGTCTCGTCGAGATGCGGACGCAGCGCGCAGGCCGTGATGTAGGCGGCCGCCGTCGAGCGGCTGATGCCCGCCCAGCAATGGATCACGATCGGCCGCTGACGGTCCCATGCACGGACGAAGTCGAGCAGGCGCGTGACGTGCTCCTCGCCCGGCAGGATATGCCCGTCCATCGGCGCGGTGATGTCGCTGACGCCGATGAAGAGATGCCGGTCTTCCGGGATCGAGCGCGGCCGCTGCACCGGGGTGGCCGCATTGATCAGCGTCACGACATGGCTCGCGCCCACGGCCTCCACCGTTTCATGCAGGCGGGAGAGGGACGAGACGTGGATCGAGGGCATGGCGCGGCGAATCCCGGAAAACGCGTGAACTGCGCCGCGATCCTAGGACCGTTCCGCGACCGGTGCGAGCGCCTGCGAGAGCGCATGGAAGCGCGCGACGAAGCGCCGCTTCGCCTCTTCCGGCGTCCACGGCGTGAGGAAGGCCTCGGCGTCGCGGGGCGCAGCCGCCGGGCGGCCGAAGAATTTCTGCGCTTCCTCTTCCGAGAAGCCCGCCAGCGTCACGGCTTCGAGCCGTGCGGCCGCGCGGTCCGCGGCCTTGATCAGGGCGAGGAGGGACGAGGAGGGGCGGGCCGGAAGGCCGAAACGGATATGCACGGCCGCCGAAAGCCGGTCCTCCACGCCCTTGTAGTCGCCGCCGAGCACGGCCTTGAAGGGCGAGATCATGTCGCCGATCACGTATTCGGGCGCATCGTGCAGCAGCGCGAAGAGCAGCGCGTCCGCGCCGAGGCCGGGCGTGCCCGTCCGCGCGACGGCTTCCACGAGCAGGGAATGCTGGGCGACGGAATAGCCGTGCTCGCCGACGGTCTGGCCGTTCCAGCGCGCGACGCGGGAGAGGCCGTGGGCGATGTCCTCGATCTCCACGTCCATGGGCGAGGGATCGAGAAGGTCGAGCCGGCGCCCGGAGAGCATGCGCTGCCATGCGCGGGGAGGGGAGGGAGGCATCAGAGCCGCTCCCCGATCGCCCGCACCTCTTCGTGCCGGAAGCAGCCGGTGAGATGGTCGTTGACCATGCCGACCGCCTGCATGAAGGCGTAGACGATCGTGGGCCCCACGAAGTTGAAGCCCTCCTTGCGGAGCGCCTTCGAGATCCGCAGCGAGGTCTCCTCGGAGGTCGGTACCTCGCCCGAATGGCGGAACGCGTTCCGGCGCGGGCGGCCGTCGAGATGCTTCCAGAGGAAATGCGAGAATCCCTCGCGCGCCTGGATCTCCTGCCACGCCCGGGCGCTCGCGACCGTCGAGACGATCTTCGAACGATTGCGGACGATGCCCGCATCCGCCATCAGCGCCTCGATCCTGTCCGGCCCGTATGCGCCCACGATTTCCGGCGCGAAACCGTCGAAGGCCCGGCGGAACGCGTCGCGTTTGCGCAGGATCGTGATCCAGGACAGCCCGGCCTGAAAACCGTCGAGGATGAGCTTTTCGAAGAGCGCGCGGTCGTCGAACTCCGGCACGCCCCATTCCTCGTCGTGATAGGCGACGTAGACGGGATCGGTGCCCGGCCAAGGGCAGCGGCTCCGGCCGTCCGGATGGAGGATCGCGACGCGTTCGGTCATGCTTCGGGGATAGCGGCTCCGCCTTCGCCGGGGAAGGGGAAGCGCGCCCAGCCGGGTTTGACCGGCTCGAATTCCATGCCGCCCGCGGTCAGTCGCTCGCCCGCCTGCATCGCGTCCTCGATCCGGTCGAGCCGCAGCAGGGCGAGGGCGATGCCGCCCGGCGCGCCCGATCCGATCCGGCCCGCGGATTTGCCTCCCGCGAAGGCTTCGCAGCCGTCGAGCGGGGCGAAACCTTCCTTGAAGCGGACGGGGATGATGCGGGTCCGCGCCGTGCCGCGATGCTCCATGCGGGAGACGACTTCCTGCCCGACATAGCAGCCCTTGGTGAAATCGACGCCGCCGAACTGGTCCATGTCGATTTCATGGGGAAAAACGTCCCCTGCGACGAAATCGCGCCCCGTCTCGGGCACGCCCAGCGCGATGCGGTGCTCGTGCCACGCCTCGCCGTCCACGCCGCCGAGTTCCTTGGCGTGTTCGCGATTGGTGATCATGCGGGTGCCGAGCGCGGGCAGGCGCGGATCGGCATAGGTCACGCCGTCTTCCTCGGGCGGGGTCGCCTCCGACCAGTAGACGACGACGGCCGCCGAATCGCTGATGTCGGCGATCTCGACCTTCGCACGGAGCTTGTAGAAGCCGAGCCTTTTCGCGAGTTCCGGCGCGAGCGCGCGGGAGCAGTCGAGCAGGAAGCCGCCGCCCCAGGGCTCCTCCGCCTCCGACACGATCATGTCGAACAGCACCTTGCCCTGCGGCGTCAGCAGCGCGGCGTAGCGCGCCTTCTCGTAGCCGACCTCGCCGATATCCGAGGTGAGGAGATTGTCGAGGAACTGTCTCGCGTCCGGGCCGGTCACGCGCACCACGCCCCTTTCCGGCAGAAAGGCCGACGGCATCAGGCATCCTCCCTCGCTTGCAACGTCCGATCGCCTTACGTATGCCCCGAACGAAGGGCTCTCAAGCCCGGCCGAGAGGGGATCCGCGATGACGTCGAGCTATGATCTGGTCCTGAAGAACGGAACGGTCGTCAATCAGGACGGCATCGGCGTCCGCGACGTCGCGGTCCGCGACGGGCGCATCGTCGCCATCGGCGATCTCGGCGGCATCGGCGCGGCTGAAACGATCGACTGCACCGGGCTTCACGTCCTGCCCGGCGTCATCGACAGCCAGGTCCATTTCCGCGAGCCCGGGCTCGAGCACAAGGAAGATCTCGAAAGCGGCTCGCGCTCGGCGGTGCTCGGCGGCGTCACGACCGTCTTCGAGATGCCGAACACGAACCCGCTGACGACCTCGGCCGAAACGTTCGCCGACAAGGTGACGCGCGGCACGCGCCGCATGCATTCGGACTTCGCCTTCTGGGTCGGCGGCACGCACGACAATGTCCGCGACCTGCCCGAACTCGAGCGCCTGCCGGGTGCGGCGGGCATCAAGGTGTTCATGGGGTCTTCGACGGGCTCGCTGCTGGTCGAGGACGATGCGGGCGTCGAGGCCATCCTCTCCGTCACCCGCCGCCGCGCCGCCTTCCATTCCGAGGACGAGCAGATGCTGCGCGACCGGAAGGATCTGCGCATCGAGAACGATCCGTCCTCGCATCCGGTCTGGCGGTCGGAAGAGGTCGCGATGCGCTGCACCGAGCGCCTCGTCGGCATCGCCCGCAAGGTCGGCGCGAAGATCCATGTGCTGCACATCACCACGGCGCAGGAAATCCGCTGGCTCGCCGACCAGAAGGACGTGGCCACCTGCGAGATCACGCCCCACCACCTCACGATGGCGGCGCCCGATTGCTACGAGCGCCTCGGCACGCTCGCCCAGATGAACCCGCCGGTGCGTTCGGCCGAGCATCGCGAGGCGCTGTGGTGGGGCATCCGGCAGAGCGTCGCCGACGTGATCGGCTCCGATCACGCGCCGCACACGCTGGAAGAGAAGAGCAAGCCCTATCCGAATTCGCCCTCGGGCATGACGGGCGTGCAGACGCTCGTGCCGCTGATGCTCGACCATGTGAATGCGGGGCGGCTGACGCTGCAGCGCTTCGTGGACCTGACCAGCGCGGGCCCGCAGCGCATCTTCGGCATGGCCACCAAGGGCCGCATCGCGCTCGGCTACGATGCGGACTTCACGGTGGTCGACATGAACCGCCGCGAGACGATCACCAACGACAAGGTGGGCTCGAAATGCGGCTGGACGCCTTATGACGGCAAGACCGTGCAGGGTTGGCCGGTCGGCACGATCGTCCGCGGCCGCCGCGTGATGTGGGAAGGCGAGATCGTCACGCCCTCGCAGGGCGCTCCGGTGCTGTTCGAGGAAGCGCTCCCCCGCCGCGGGTGAGGGCGCTCTTCCCCGTCATTGCGAGGAGCGCAGCGACGAAGCAATCCAGAGAACGGCGGGCGTGGAGCGCAGGCCGGCGTTTTCTGGATTGCTTCGCTGCGCTCGCAATGACGGGAGAAAAGCCCTCGGTGCCGGCCCGGCGTCGCCGCCCGGGACGACGCCCGCGCGGTCTCCGCTCACCCCATCAGGGCCGCGGCGGCGCGGACGATCTCGGCGAGCTTGGGGCTCGTCGGCAAGGCGTCGACCGCGTCGGGATCCACCCAGCGCACCTCGCCCGCTTCCGGGCCCGTCTGCGCTTCGCCGGCCACCCAGCGCGCGGCGAAGGCGGTGACGACGAAGTGCCGGGCGATCCGGCCGTCGGCATCGCGTTCCACGATGTCGACATGGCCGGCGAGCCCGACGATCTCGGCCGAGACGCCGACCTCCTCCATCAGTTCCCGCAACGCCGCCTCATGCAGCGTTTCTCCCAGCTCGACGATGCCGCCGGGCAGCGAGAAGACCTTGTCCGCCGGCGGCTTCGTGCGCGAGGCGAGCAGCACCTTCCCGTCGCGAAAGACCGCGGCGCTCGCGGCGAGGAACGGTCGATCCGGATAAAGGCGCGAGCCGCTCAAACGTGCTGGCCGCCGTTGATGTGGATCTCGGCGCCGTTCACGTAACTCGACTGGTCCGTGCACAGGAAATAGATCGCCTTGGCGACCTCTTCGGGCGTGCCGAGCCGCCGCATCGGGATCTGCGCCACGATCTTTTCCGTGCCGGGCGAAAGGATCGACGTGTCGATCTCGCCGGGCGAGATCGCGTTGACCCGCACCCCGCGCGGACCGAAATCCGAGGCCATCTCGCGCGTCAGCCCCATCAGCGCCGCCTTCGAGGTCGCATAGGCGGCCCCCGCGAAGGGATGGACGCGCGAGCCCGCGATGGAGGTGACGTTCACCACCGAGCCCTTCGCCGCCTCGAGCTCCGCGATGAGGCCGCGCGCCAGCATCACCGGCGCGAAGAAGTTCACTTGGAACACCTTCTGCCAGTCGACGATCGCGGTCTCGATCGTGCCCAGGCGTGCGCCGTCCGTGCCTTTGGGCGAGATGCCCGCATTGTTGACGAGCGCGTCGAGCCGGCCGTGTTCGAGGCGCGAGCGGATCTCCGCGATCGCTTCGAGCGTGTTCTGCGGGTCGGCGAGGTCGACCTGAATGTGGTCTTCCGGCCCCATCTCCCACGGGCAATTCTCCGGGAAGGCATGGCGCGAGCAGGTGATGACCCGCCAGCCCGCCGCCGAGAAGCGTTTGACGGTCGCATGGCCGATGCCCCGGCTCGCACCGGTCAGCAGCATGGTCCGGCGGGGTTCGTTCGTGGAAGTGGGCATGGACGCTCGCGGTCGGGGTGAAGTCTTGCTCAAGGATACAATCTTTCCTTCGTCCATGTCCCGTTCGGATCCGCACGGCGGAACACGACGCGATCATGCAGGCGGAACGGGCGGTCCTGCCAGAATTCGAGATAGACCGGACGGATGCGGAATCCGGTCCAATGCGGCGGGCGGGGCACCTCGCCCACGGCATATTTCGCGGCATAGGTCGCGACCGCCTTCTCCAGCGCGAAGCGGCTTTCGAGCGGGCGGGACTGTCTGCTGGCCCATGCGCCGATGCGGCTGTCGCGCGGCCGGCTCGCGAAATAGGCGTCCGCTTCCGCCTCGCTCACGCGTTCCGCGGGGCCGCGCAGCCGCACCTGCCGGCGCAGGCTCTTCCAATGGAAGACCGCCGCGGCCTTGGGCACGGCCGCGAGTTCGCGGCCCTTCGCCGATTCCGTGTTCGTGTAGAAGACGAAGCCTTCGTCGTCGAAGCCCTTCATCAGCACCATGCGCACGTCGGGCAGGCCGGTTTCGTCGACCGTCGACAGCGCCATGGCGTTGGGGTCGTTCGGCTCGGACTCGCCCGCCTCCGCGAACCACGTCGCGAAGAGCGCGAAAGGGTCTTCCCGCTCGGTAAAGTCACTCGTCATTAACCGGTCCCGTTCTTCACTCGGCCCACGCGAATCCGCGCGGAAGGATGCCGGACACCCATGCCTGTCGACCGTTCATATAAGGCGAAGTCCCCCCTTGGAACATGGTCCGTCGCCGCGCGAGCGGCCGCCGTGCTCCTTCCGGGGCTCCTCCTCGGCGGCTGCATGACCGAAATGCCCGGCGCATCGCTGCTGACGCGCGTCTCGGCGCAGGATGCCGACGTCACCGGCAGCATCGCGCCCGCACCCGGCGGAATGCCCGCGGGCGAACCCGCGGCGCTGCGCGAGGCGCTCGCCCCCGAGGCGGACGGCGCCGCGATCGCATGGCTCGATCCCCGCAGCGGTCTGCGCGGCACCATCTCCGCCGACGGTCCCGCATTCGTCAGCGAAGACCGCCTCTGCCGCCGGTTCACGGCGGTGGTGGAACAGGGCGGCCGGAAGGATCGTTCCGCAGGATCCGCCTGCCGGATCGGCGCCGGCGCATGGACCGTGCGCGAGCGCGCTCCCGCCGGCGAAAGGGCCTGAACGCCGCGACGGTTGCGCTCGCTGCGGCGACGCACCACATTCCCGCCGTGTTTTCCGGTCCGCCGCGGAGCGCGGGCCGCAGGAGTTCGACATGCGCGATCCTTACGAGGTTCTGGGCGTCGCCCGGTCGGCGGACGAAGCGGAGGTCAAGAAGGCCTTCCGCCGTCTCGCCAAGACCTGGCACCCGGACCGCAACAAGGACGATCCCAAGGCCAAGGACCGGTTCGCGGAAGTGAACACGGCCTACGAGATCCTGGGCGACGCGGAGAAGCGCAAGAAATTCGACCGCGGCGAGATCGACGCCGAGGGCAAGCCGCGTCATCCCGGCTTCGAAGGCTTCGGCGCGGGCGGCGGGCCCTTCGGCGGTGCCGGTGCTCAAGGCGCCGAGGGCTTCTCCTTCGGCTTCGGGCCGAACGGCCCCTTCGCGCGGCGCGGCGGCGGGGGCGGCGCGAGCATCGACCCGTCCGATCTCTTTTCCGATCTCTTCGGCTTCGGCGGCCGCCGCCAGCGGGCGCCCCAGTCGGGCGGCGATCTGCGCGGCGAGGTCAACGTCACCTTGGCCGAGGCGGCTTCCGGCGTCTCCAAACGCGTCGCGCTGCCCGGGGGGCGCATGCTCGACGTGTCCATCCCGGCGGGCGTCACCGACGGCAGGGTCATCCGGCTGCGCGGGCAGGGTCTCGACGGCGGCCCCGGCGGGCGCCCCGGCGACGCCTTCATCACGGTGAAGGTCGCGCCCGATCCGCGCTTCACCATTGAAGGGCAGGATCTTCGGCTCAGGCTGGCGGTGACGCTGGAGCAGGCAGTTTTGGGCGGCAAGGTCCGGTGTCCGACGCTCGCCGGCACCGTGGAGCTCGCCGTTCCGCCGAACTCGTCCACCGGCCGCACGCTGCGCCTGCGCGGCAAGGGCCTCCCGGCCGCGGGCGGAACCGCGGCGGGCGATCTTCTGGTGACGCTGGACATCGTTCTGCCGCCCGACGGCGATGCCGAACTCGAGGCTTTCCTGCGCAGCCGGCGCGACCGTCGCGGCTGATCCCGCGACGGGCCCGAGGCCTCAGATCGTGACCTGAGTTCCGACTTCCACCACGCGCCCGGTCGGGATCTGGAAGAAGTCCGTGGCGTCCGTCGCGTTCTTGGCGAGCGCGATGAAGAGCTTGTCCTGCCACAGCGGCATGCCCGAGCGTGCCGCGGGCTTGATCGAGCGGCGCGAGACGAAGAACGACGTCGACATGATGTCGAAGGTCCAGCCCGACTTGCGCGCGATGGCGAGCCCGCGCGGCACGTTCGGCGATTCCATGTAGCCGAAGCGCAGCGCGACGCGCGAGAACGACTCCCCGATGGGCTCGATCGTGACCCTCTCTTCGTCGGAGACACGCGGCGTGTCCGAGGTCGTGACCGTCAGGATCACGTTCTTCTCGTGCAGGATCTTGTTGTGCTTCAGGTTGTGAAGCAGCGCGGTCGGCGCGGAATCGCGGTCGCTCGTGAGGAAGACCGCCGTGCCCGACACCTTGTGCGGCGGCTTCTTCTCGAGATTGCGCACCAGCATGTCGAGCGGCACTTCCGCCTTGCGGGTCTTGTCCTGAAGGATCCGCGTACCCTTCCGCCAGGTCCAGATCAGCACGATCAGCATCGCCCCGAAGGTCAGCGGGGCATAGGCGCCTTCGAACAGCTTCAGCAGATTGGCGACGAGGAAGGTCACGTCGATCAGGAGGAAGGGCGCTACGAGCAGCGCCGCCGCCGCGGGCTTCCAGCCCCAGACCCGCCAGATCACGAGGAAGCCGAGGATCGCGTCCACCACCATCGTCGTGGTCACGGCGATGCCGTAGGCCGAGGCGAGGCCGCTCGAGGTGCGGAACATCACGACGAGGATCAGGACGCCGATCAGCAGCAGCCAATTGATGCGGGGCAGGTAGATCTGTCCTGCATGGGTCTCGGACGTGTAACGGATCTCCATGCGCGGCAGCAGGCCGAGTTGAATGGCCTGATGCGTGAGCGAGAAAGCGCCCGTGATCACCGCCTGACTGGCGATGACGGTGGCCAGCGTCGCCATGGCCACCACCGGGATCGTCGCCCAATCGGGATAGAGCTGGAAGAACGGACTCGAAGCCGTTTCCGGATGGGCGAGCACGAGCGCGCCCTGACCGAAATAGTTCAGAACGAGGCACGGCAGCACCAGCCCGAGCCACGCGGCACGGATCGGCTTCTTCCCGAAATGGCCGAGATCGGCGTAGAGCGCCTCGCCGCCCGTCGCGCAGAGGAAGACGAGGCCGAGCGTCACGAGCCCGATCATCTTGTGCTCGAAGAGGAAGGCGAGGCCGTAGAGCGGGTTCACCGCGGCCAGAACGCCGATGTCGTCGCTGATATGCGCGATGCCGCCCGCCGCCAGCATGAGGAACCAAGCGACCATGATCGGCCCGAAAAAGGTCGCGACCTTGGCCGTGCCGCGGCTCTGGACGAGAAAGAGCACCAGCAGGATGCCGATCGTCGAGGGAACCACATAGGGTTCGAAGGCGGGCGTGATGAGTTTTACGCCTTCGACGGCCGAGAGCACCGAAATGGCGGGCGTGAGGATCGAGTCCCCGTAGAACATCGCCGCGCCGACGACGCCGAGGAAGAACACCAGATTTCCGCCGCGCCCCAGCGCGCGCTGGCAGAGCGCCATCAGCGAGAGCGTCCCGCCCTCGCCGTTGTTGTCGGCGCGCAGCAGGATCAGCACGTATTTCGCGGTCACGACCAGCAAGAGCGCCCAGAGGATCAGCGACAGAACGCCGAGCACCGTCTCGCGCGGAATTTCGGGCAGGGCCTGCCCGGCGGCCGCGCCGTGCGCGCCGACCGCGGCCTGCAGCGCCTCGCGGAACGCATAGAGCGGGCTCGTGCCGATATCGCCGTAGACCACCCCGACGCTTCCGATCGCCAACGGCCAGAACTGCTGGGATCCGTGGCGTTCGTGATGGTGGGAGACACCCTGCTCGGCGTCGGTGGAGGAGTTGGACGGCATGGCGGTCCCGATCTGGCCCTTCGAAGGCGCCGGCTTATATCACTACGCCGGCAGAATGACAGCGGGGGCAAGCGGCGAAGCCCCCGGTCATTGGTCGAACCGCGCCGGACGGCTTCCGCTCAGGCGCGGGTTCCGTTATTGATGCGCCCGAACCGGCCCACGCGGCCCAGCCTCAGCCTTCCCGAGTCGACCCGTCCATGAGCACCGAGAACAACCGTCTTCCTCTCCTTGCCGGCAAGCGCGGTCTGGTGATGGGCGTCGCCAACAACAAGTCGATCGCTTGGGGCATCGCCAAGTCCGCGCACGACCACGGCGCCGAACTGGCCTTCACCTTCCAGGGCGAGGCGCTCGAAAAGCGCGTGCGTCCGCTCGCCGCCGAACTCGGTGCGCATGTCGTCGGCCATTGCGACGTTACCGATGCCTCCACGATCGACGCGGTCTTCGCCGAGGTCGAGCGCATCTGGGGCAAGCTCGACTTCATCGTTCACTGCATCGCCTTCTCCGACAAGGACGAGCTGACCGGCCGCTACGTCGACACGACGGAAGCGAACTTCTCCAAGTCGCTCCTCATCTCCTGCTACTCCTTCACGGCCGTCGCGCAGCGCGCGGAAAAGCTGATGACCGACGGCGGCTCCATGCTGACGTTGACCTATTACGGCGCCGAGAAGTGGATGCCGCACTACAACGTGATGGGCGTGGCCAAGGCCGCGCTCGAAGCGTCGGTGCGCTACATGGCGGCCGATCTCGGCCCCAAGGCGATCCGCGTGAACGCGATTTCCGCCGGCCCGATCAAGACGCTGGCGGCCTCGGGCATCGGCGATTTCCGCTACATCCTGAAGTGGAACGAATTCAACGCCCCGCTGCGCCGCACCGTGACGATCGAGGAAGTCGGCGAGACCGCCGTCTATCTCGTGTCCGACATGGGCCGCGGCATGACCGGCGAGATCCTGCACGTCGATGCGGGCTATCACGTCGTCGGCATGAAGAACCCGGAAGCGCCGGACATCACGCTCGAGAAGGCCTGAGCCCGTCGTGGCGACGCCGCGCCTCTGGTTCCTGCGTCACGGCGAGACCGATTGGAATCGTGAGGGGCGGCTTCAGGGCCAGCAGGACATTCCGCTCAACGATCTCGGCCGCGCGCAGGCGGAAAGCGTCGGAATCCGCTTGGCAGCCCTCGCGCCCGTCGCCGATCTCCCTTGGATCGTGAGCCCCCTCGGCCGCACGCGCGCCACGGCCGAACTGGCCCGTTCTGGCGCGGGACTGCCCGCCGAAGGCTACGCTCTGGACGACCGCCTGAAGGAAATCACCTTCGGCCGTTGGGAAGGCCTCACCTGGCGCGAAGTAAAGGCCGCGGATCCCGCAGGCGCCGCGCGTCGCGAGATCGACAAATGGGGCTTCGCCCCTCCGGGCGGCGAAAGCTATGCGATGCTGGTGGAGCGGCTGCGCCCTTGGGTCGCCTCTCTGACGGAGCCCTGCGTCGTCGTCGCCCATGGCGGCGTGGCGCGCGCCCTGATGCACGTGATTTCCGGCGTTCCGTCCCACGAGGTCACCGCGCTCGACATCTGGCAGGGCCGCGTTCTGTCCATCGAACCCGGAAGCCATGCGTGGGTGTGAGGGGCGGTGCCCCAACCGGTTGCTACATTTCGTAGCATCGGTTATAAATCTCGGATTATCCGCTACAGCCCGTAGGCGGGCACTGATCCAAGCCCTCTCGCGGCGACGCGGGAGGGCTTTCCATTTTGTTTTCTGCTGCGGTTTTGATCGATGGTGGTTACGTCCGCGTGCTCGTAAAGAGAGCCGGGCTGACCTACGAGCCTGACTTGGTCGAGAAGCTTGCGAAAAGCTGCATTGCACCGGACGAACGACCCCTTCGTTTCCTCTACTACGATTGCGCCCCTTATTCCGGGACGGTGTCTCTCCCGGTCTCAGGAAAGCCTAAAACGTTCGACGGCAACGACGGATGGTTGAACGCGATCGCATCCAAGAACCTCTTCGCCGTGCGCCGCGGCGTGCTCAAGTTTCGAGGGTTCAAGCCCAAGAAGATACCGCCGCTGACGGACGACGATTTCCAGCCCGACTTCGAGCAGAAGGGGGTCGATATGCGAATAGGGCTCGATATAGCTGGTTTTGCCAACCGCAAGACGGTCGACCGCATCATTCTCGTTTCCGGCGACACGGATTGCATTCCCGCCATGAAGATGGCCCGCATCGGCGGCCTCCAAGTCGTCTTGGCCAGCTTGCCGCGGAGGAGACCTGCTCCTGAACTTCTGTGGGACGCCGACGAGCACCGAATGATCGATTGGCCCCCCGTTTGACCCCCGCCCCGTGCGCTTCTACAAGGTCGGCCGGTCGGGGTTCGCCATGTCTCACAACACGTTCGGTCATCTGTTCAGGGTCACGACCTTCGGCGAAAGCCATGGTCCCGCCATCGGCTGCGTGGTCGACGGCTGTCCGCCGCTCGTTCCGCTGACCGAGGCGGACATTCAGACCGAGCTCGACCGCCGCCGTCCGGGCCAGTCGCGCTTCACCACGCAGCGGCGCGAGCCGGATCAGGTGAAGATCCTGTCGGGCGTCTTCACCGACGAGGCGGGCGTGCAGGTCACGACCGGAACGCCCATTGCGCTCATGATCGAGAATGTCGATCAGCGCTCGAAGGACTACGGCGAGATCAAGAATTCCTACCGGCCGGGCCATGCCGATTTCACCTATGACGTGAAATACGGCATCCGCGACTATCGCGGCGGCGGCCGCTCCTCCGCCCGCGAGACCGCCTCGCGCGTCGCGGCCGGTGCCGTCGCCCGCAAGCTCCTGCCGGAGATGAAGGTGCGCGGCGCGCTCGTCCAGATCGGCCCGCATGCGATCGACCGGTCGAATTGGGATTGGGAGGAAGTCTCCCGCAATCCCTTCTTCTGCCCGGACGCGAAGGCCGCGGCCTTCTACGAGGAATATCTCGACGGCATCCGCAAGGCTGGCTCGTCGATCGGCGCCGTCATCGAAGTGGTCATCGAGAACGTGCCCGCGGGTCTCGGCGCGCCGATCTACGGCAAGCTCGATACCGACCTCGCGGCCGCGATGATGAGCATCAATGCGGTGAAGGGCGTCGAGATCGGCGCGGGCTTCGCCGCCGCCGCACTCACCGGCGAAGAGAACGCCGACGAGATGCGCTTCGGCAATGACGGCAAGCCGCTGTTCCTGTCGAACAATGCGGGCGGCATCCTCGGCGGCATCTCCACGGGCCAGCCCGTCGTGGTACGTTTCGCCGTGAAGCCGACATCCTCGATCCTGACCGAACGTCGCAGCGTAGACCGCTTCGGCCGCGAGACGGACGTCATGACCAAGGGGCGTCACGACCCCTGCGTCGGCATCCGCGCGGTGCCCGTCGGCGAGGCGATGGCCGCCTGCGTCGTCGCCGATCATCTTCTTCGTCATCGCGGTCAGGTCGGCGAGAGCCGCCCTTGGCCGTTCGAGCCGCGCTGACCGCGGCGGGAGTAAGCACAGTGCCCCATACCGTCACCGAAGCCATCGAGGCGATCGCCCGCGGCGAGATCGTGATCGTCACGGACGACGACGACCGCGAGAACGAAGGCGATCTCGTCTGTGCCGCGTCGCTCTGCACGCCGGAAAAGATGGCCTTCATCATCCGCAACACCTGCGGCATCGTCTGCGCGCCCGTGACGGCGGACGACGCGCGGCGGCTGCATCTGTCGCCCATGGTGGCGATGAACGACGCCCCGCTGGGCACCGCCTTCACCGTCTCCGTCGACGTGAAGCACGGGCTGACGACCGGCATTTCGGCCGAGCAGCGTTCGAACACCGTCCGCGCGCTCGCCAACGGCAATATGGGCGCGTCGGACTTCGTGCGCCCCGGCCATGTCTTCCCGCTGGTCGCCAAGGACGGCGGCGTGCTGATGCGCTCGGGCCATACCGAGGCCGCGGTCGATCTCTGCCGGCTCGCCGGTCTGCCGCCCGTCGGCGTGATCTGCGAACTCGCCAATGACGACGGCACGGTCATGAAGGGCGAGCAGATCGCGTCCTTCGCCGAGAAGCACGGGCTGAAGTCGATCTCCGTCGCTTCGCTGATCGCCTACCGGCAGGCGCGCGAGAAGCTCGTCGAGCGCGTCGCGACCTTCCCCGTGAAGACCGAGTTCGGCGACGTCACCGGTTACGCCTATGTGACGCGCTTCGACCCCGTGCATCACTTCGCCTTCGTCCACGGCCGCATCGGCGACGGCAAGGGCGTGGTCACGCGGCTGCACCGTGCCAACGTCATCGCCGACACGCTCGGCGGGGCGAAGGAGATCCACGCGGCCTTCGCGCGCTTCAAGGCGGCGGGCCGGGGCGTTCTCGTCTATCTGCGCGACGGCACCGCCGGCGTCCCGCTGTCGGGCATCGGCGAGGAGGACGGCGCGGAGGCCAAGCGCGAGCGCCAGTGGCGCGAAGTGGGCCTCGGCGCGCAGATCCTGCGCGATCTCGGCGTCAGCTCCATCGTCAACCTGTCTTCGAAGGCCCGCTCCTATGTCGGCCTCGCCGGCTTCGGCATCGAGATCGCGGATACGAAGCCGCTCGAGGACTGAGCGGCGGCAAGGTTCTCGGCTCGTGTGGTGTCATCCCGGGCGGCGAAGCCGACCCGGGATCCAGTGAAGGGCCGAGCATCGAAGCGGTTTCGAGACGTCCTGGATCCCGGCTCTCCGCTACGCTGCGGCCGGGATGACACGAAGAGCCCTTTCCCGTCATTGCGAGCGCAGCGAAGCAATCCGGGCGATGTCGGGCCAGGAGCACGGCGTCGACCAATCCGTGGATTGCTTCGTCGCTTCCGCTCCTCGCAATGACGGAGAGGGCGCGTTCAGGCCCCCCGCATCAGCGTCATCACATGCGCGGCGACCGAGCGGGACAGGCCTTCGAGGTCGTAGCCGCCCTCCATGACCGAGACCACGCGGCCCCCGGCGCTCGAGTCCGCGAGATCCATCAGCTGCGCCGTCGCCCAGGCGAAATCGGCTTCAGTGAGGTTGAGATTGGCCAGCGGGTCGCGGACATGCGCGTCGAAGCCCGCGGAGATGATCACCAGATCCGGCCGGAAACTCTCGAGCCTCGGCAGGATCGCGACTTCGAAGGCCTCGCGGAATTCCGGTCCGCCGTCGCCCGCGCGCAGCGGCGCGTTCACGATCGTGCCGAACTCGCCCGTCTCGCCCGCCGCACCCGTGCCGGGATAGAGCGGCATCTCGTGCGTCGAGCAGTACATCACCGACTTGTCGGCCCAGAAGATGTCCTGCGTGCCGTTGCCGTGATGCACGTCCCAATCGACGATCGCCACGCGTTCGAGCCCGTGCACGGCCTGCGCGCGGCGGGCGGCGACCGCGACGTGGTTGAAGAAGCAGAAGCCCATCGCCGTCTGCTTCTCGGCATGGTGGCCGGGCGGGCGGATGGCGCAGAAGGCGTTGGGCACGAGCCCCTTCACCACCTCGTCGACGGCCAGCGTCACGGCGCCCGAGCCGCGCAGCACGGCCTCCCAGGTGCCTGCCGACATGCTGGTGTCGGCATCGAGCCGGATCAGCCCCTCTTCGGGCGCGGCCTCTTCGAGCGCCCGGACATATTCTTCCGGATGCACGCGGAACACGTCGGCGAGGTCGACGCGCGGGGCCGCCTCGCGGGCGAGGGGCGAAAAGCGTTCATGTTCGAGGATGCGCTCGACCACGCGGATGCGGTCCGGGCGCTCGGGATGGCCCGGCGGGGTCTGGTGGTTCGCGAAACAGGGATGCGAGACGAGAAGCGTGCTGCTCAAAGGCGATCCCCCGGGGACGACGTCGCGTGATCCGCGATCGGATGCGCCAGTATCCGACCGGCGCTTCTCGCCGTCCATCCGACTTCCCGGGAGAACCCGCCTTGAGCCCGATCAATCCTCATCCGAATGGCCGAGATCGACCATGACGATCTCGGGATCGATGCCGAAGCGGATCGGCCAGCCGGAAACGCCGACCCCGCCCGACACCAAGAGATGCCGGCCGTCCTCGATGCAATGGCCCCACGCATAGCGCGCGCCGTAGCGCGAGGGCACCACCAGCGCCCGGTCGGCGATGCGGACCTGCCCGCCATGCGTATGGCCCGACAGCGTCAACGCCACGCGACGGGGCACGCGGGGGAAGATGTCCGGCTCATGGGCGAGCAGCAAAGCGGGCCGGTCGTCGTCGAGCCCGCGGATGAGGCCGTCGAGATCGTCGGCGCCGATCCAGCGGCCTTTCTCCTTGCGCACGCGCTGCGAGGCGAGGCCGAGAAGCCGGAACTCGCCGTCCGGCACGCTGAGGGTCGCCGCTTCGTTCTCCAGCACCGCGATGCCCGCGCCTTCGAGCGCGGCCCGCACGGTGCGGCCGTCGTCGGGCCGCAGTCCCGGCCCCGGCCGGCGGCCGTGGTCGTGATTGCCGAGCACGGCGAAGACGCCGCAGGGCGCCGCGAGCCGCCCGAGTTCGCGCGCCCACGCCTCCGGCGCGAACCGCCGATAGGGCAGCTTCATGGAACTGAGATAGTCGCCGCCGAGCAGGACGAGGTCGGCGCCGAGCGCGTTCACCGTGTCGACGATCGCCGCGATCCGCTCCAAGGGCATCAGCGGCATGCCGGCATGGATGTCGGTGAGTAGGGCGGCCCTGAGACGCAGATCCCGCGGCCATGCCGCGGGACGGGGCGCGTAGCGGCGGACGACGAGCGGCCCGCCGAAGACGGACCGGCGTTCCGCGGTTCCCAGGCCGCCGGCAGGCGGCCGGGCCATCGCGTCGCGCCGGTCGAGCATCCGCGATCAGGCGTCGTCGCGGAGGAAGGCGGGCAGTTCGCGCCGGACTTCCGGGCGGCGCGGGGGCCGACGGACCATTTCCGCGGCCGCCGCGACGGCGCGCAGCCTGATGGGACCCGGGCGGCGCTCCATGTCGGCTCCGGCGCGGCGGAGCGGGGCTTCGTCGTTCTTCCGGTTCTGATGAGCGGCCATCATGATGTCCTTGTCCCTCATGCGCTTGTCGTGACCACCGTGGTCACGATCAAGAAGCCTCCGGCCGGCGGCGCGGAGATGGAGACTTCATGGCAACGCCGCGGCGATGCCGCGGGTTTCCGTCGCAGTCGGGAGAATCCGCCTTGCAGGCTTAACGCATCATGAACGGCCCCCGGGGCCCCGGGCGAGGGCCCGGGACGGGCCTCACGCCTTCGTTTCGGCTTCCAGACGGTCCATGGCCCGGCCGAGCTTGTCGAAGAGTTCGTCGATTTCCGCGGGCTTGATCACGAAGGGCGGGCAGACCGCGATCGTGTCGCCGAGATTGCGGACGATGAGCCCTTCCTGCTGGCAGAGCGCCGTCATGCGCGCGCCGACGGCCTTGGCGGGCGGGAAGGCGCGCTTCGTCGCCTTGTCCTGGACGAGTTCGATCCCCGCCACGAAGCCCTTGCCCCGCACTTCGCCCACGAGCGGCCGGTCGCGCAGCGCGTCGAGCCGCTTCCAGAAGAGCGGGATCAGCGCATTGATCTTGCCGAGAATGTCGTCGCGCTCGTAGATCTCGAGCGTCTTCACCGCCACCGCCGCGCCGACCGGATGGCCGGAATAGGTGAAGCCGTGCCCGAAGGTGCCGATCTTGCGGCTCTCGTCGAGCATCGCGGCATAGATGTTGTCGGGCACCAGCACCGCCGAGAGCGGGAAATAGGCCGAGGTCAGGGCCTTCGCGAGCGACATCGTGTCGGGCGTCATGCCCATCGCCTGCGAGCCGAACATGGTGCCCAGCCGGCCGAAGCCGCAGATCACCTCGTCGGCGATGAAGAGCACGTCGTATTTCGCCAGAACCTGCTGGATCTTCTCGTAATAGGTCGCGGGCGGAACGATCACGCCGCCGGCGCCGCCCACCGGCTCGGCGATGAACGCAGCCACCGTTTCGGGCCCTTCGCGCAGGATCAGCTCTTCGAGTTCATCGGCGCAGCGGGTCGCGAACTCTTCCTCGGTCTCCCCGTCCTTGCCGAAGCGGTAGTGGTGCGGGCAGGACGTGTGGAGCACGTTCTTGATGGGCAGGTCGAAGTCGGTGTGGTTCGCGGGCAGTCCGGTCAGCGAGGCGGAAGCCACCGTCACGCCGTGATAGCCCTTGATCCGCGCGATGATCTTCTTCTTCTCGGACCGGCCGATCGCGTTGTTGTAATACCAGACGAGCTTCATCTGGGTGTCGTTGGCGTCCGAACCGGACGCGCCGAAGAACACCTTGGACACCGGCATCGGCGCCATGTCCTTGAGCTTTTCCGCGAGTTCGATCGCGGGATCATGGCTCTTTCCGCCGAACAGATGCGTGAAGGGCAGCTTCATCATCTGCTCGCGGGCGGCCTCCACGAGTTCGGCATTGCCGTAGCCGAGCGACGTGCACCAGAGCCCGGCCATGCCCTCCAGATAGGGGCGCCCTTCGGTATCGTAGAGGTGGACGCCGGATCCGCGCTCCAGCACCAGCGGCCCGCTGTCGCGGAACGTCGCCAGATTGGTGTAGGGATGGATCAGCGTTTCGACGTCGCGCGCCTGCAGATTCGTGAGCATGATGCCCGTCGGTTCTCGTTGCCGGGAACGCGCATCCTGTCAGAAGGCGCGCATAAGGGAAGTACGGAAGGATCACTAGACCATGGCGTCCGATCAGAGCCTGATCCGTCTCGGGGCCTGCGACATCGTCGATCTTCTCGCGATCGGCGCCGTCACCCCCCTCGATCTTCTGGATACGCTGGAGGAGCGGATCGCCGCTGTGGACGGCGCGTTGAACGCGCTGCCGACCCTCTGCTTCGACCGGGCGCGGGCGCGCGCCGTCGAACTGCTGGACAAGCCGGTCGCCGAACGCGGCCGTCTCGGCGGCCTGCCGGTCCCGATCAAGGACCTCACCGAAGTGGAGGGCGTGCGCACCACCTTCGGCTCGCCGATCTACAAGGATCACGTCCCCGCCGCTTCCGACCCGCTGGTCGAGACCCTCGAAGGGCAGGGCGGGCTCGTCTACGCCAAGTCCAACACGCCGGAATTCGGCGCGGGCGCGAGCACCTTCAACGAGGTGTTCGGCATCACGCGCAATCCGTGGAACACGTCGCTTTCGGCCGCCGGTTCGTCGGGCGGCGCGGCCTCCGCGCTGGCGTCCGGCATGGCCTGGGTCGCCCACGGCTCCGACATGGGCGGTTCGCTGCGCAACCCGGCGAGCTTCTGCGGCGTCGTCGGGCTCAGGCCCAGCCCCGGCCGCGTCGCCACCGATCCCGGCAACAAGGTCGACCGCCTCCTCTCCGTCGAAGGGCCGATGGCCCGCAATGTCGACGACGTGGCGCTTCTGTTCGACGCCATGCTCGGCGAGAGCCCCGTCGACCCGATCTCGCTGCCGCGCGCGGTGGGCGACGGCTTCCTCGCGGCGGCCCGCTCCGGCTGGAAGCCGAAGAAGGTCGCCTTCTCGCCCGATCTCGGCATCACGCCCGTGGATCCCGAGGTCGCCGACATCTGCCGCAAGGCCGCCCTCAAGCTCGCCGATGCGGGCGTGATCGTGGAGGAGGCCCATCCGGATCTCTCCGAGGCGCATGAATGCTTCGCCGTCCTGCGCGCCGTGTCCTTCGCCTGCGCCCATGCCGAGCGGCTGAAGATTCATCGCGACCTGCTGAAGCCCGACGTCGTGTGGAACATCGAGAAGGGCCTCGCGCTGACCATGGACGAGATCGTCCGGGCCGAAGCGCAGCGCGCCGCCATCATCCGCCGGGCCAATGCCTTCTTCGACGATTACGACCTGCTGCTCTGCCCGGCCACGATCGTCGCCGCCTTCCCGGCCGAGCAGCGCTATCTCACCGAATGCGCCGGCCATGTCTTCGCGAACTATGTCGAGTGGCTCGGCATCGTCTATGCGATCACGCTGACCACGGGCCCCGCACTGTCGCTGCCCTGCGGCCTCACGGCGGACGGCCGACCCGTCGGCCTTCAGATCGTCGGCCGCCCGCGGGCCGAAGCCCGCGTGCTCGCCGGTGCGCGCCTCGTCGAGGACCTGCTCGGGCTGAAGGGCATGACGCCGATCGATCCCCGCAAGGCCTGAGCCGCTCAGATCACCGGCGCGTCGCCGTCCGTCGGCGTGTCGATTCCGGGCTCGACCACGTCCGGATCATCGCCCGCGGGATCGCCGATCGGCGGCAGATCAGCGACCTCGGGCGGCGGAATCGGATCCTCCTCCGGGATCAGCGGCGGGATCGGATCCGGAACCCGGGGCGGCACCGGATCGGGCGTCCCGGGCGTACCGGGGCGCGGCGTCTGGGGAGGGTCGGGGGGCATCATGGCGCGTTCTCCGTGAATGGCGGGCAACGCGGCGGCAGGCTCTCCGTTCCTCGCCCGTTCAGGGCGTTTCGTTACGCGGCTTGCGGCGCGGGGCTGCGGGCTTTCGCTTCCGCGCCTCGTCGCGCCGTCGCGCGGCATCTTCCGACGCATCGAGGATGCGCACCGCGCCGCCGGCCGTTCCCTCGATATGCGTCGTGCCGTCGGGCTCCAGCGTGATTTCCACCTCCGGGCGGCCGGTCTCCTCGACGTCGTCGTTGTCCGTCGCGCGCGCGCTCCGGCCCGCCGCCCGATACCGTTCGAGCAGCATCATCAGCTGGTCTTCGGTCATGTCTTCGAGATCGAGCAGCGCATTGCGCGCATGCTCGGTGGCGCGGATCAGCTCGTCGAGCTTGATCTGCACGGCCGCCGCATCCCGGTTCTGGCTGTTCTGGATCAGGAACACCATCAGGAAGGTGATGATGGTCGTGGCGGTGTTCACGGTCAGCTGCCACGCGTCCGAATAGTCGAGCGCCGGTCCGAGCGCCGCCCAGATCAGGATGATCGCGACCGCACCGATGAAGGTGACGGGCTCGCCCGCGAGCCGCGCCGTGCGCGAGGCGACGGTCCCGAACCATCGCCGCAATCTCCGGCCGAGGTCGTCCTCGTTCTTCGCTTCCGCGTCATGAGCCATGGCGTCTCCTCCCCGTCGGAACCCTTGAAGCATCGCAGCGTTGCCGCCCTGTCTTCCCACAACATGAGTGAGGCGGAGCCATGGCGGCCGTGAGAACGTTGAACGATCTGTTTCTGCACACCCTCAAGGACATTTATTACAGCGAACGCCAGATCATGCGTGCCCTGCCCAAGATGATGAAGAAGGCGGGCCATCCGGAGCTCAAACAGGCCCTCGAAATGCACCGCGGCGAGACCGAGGGGCAGATCGAGCGTCTGCAGAGAATCTTCGAAATGCTCGAAAAACCCGCCCGCGGCGTCAAATGCGAGGCGATGGACGGGATCCTCTCCGAAGCCGAGAGCCTGATGGAGGAGGTCGAGGATCCGGAAGTCGGCGATGCGGGCATGATCGCGAACGCGCAGGCCGTCGAGCATTACGAAATCACGCGCTACGGCACCTTGGTCGCCTGGGCCGAGGAACTCGGCATGAAGGACGCCGCGAAGCTCCTTCAGCAGACCCTCGACGAGGAGAAGGCGACCGACAAGAAGCTGAGCGAACTGGCCGAAAAACGGGTCAACAAAGACGCCGCCGCCTGATCGCCGCCCGCATTCCGCCGAAAACGAAGCCGGGGCCCGCGCCCCGGCTTTTTCGTTCGGGGCCGCCCGTCCCCGGCCGGAACCGCCCCGGATGCGCGGCGTTTGCCTCCATTCCCCTCCCCAGAACGGAGTATGCGATCATGAAGACGATCATTCTCGCCGCCGCCGTCGCCGCGGCCGTTGCGCTTCCCGCCGCGGCGCAGAGCGACCGCGCGCCCGCCAAGAACCGCCCGACTCAGGCTCAGGCCGCGATGTCGGCAAGAGCCTTCCTCGACAAGGCGGCTGCGGGCGACCAGTTCGAACTGCAGACCAGCCGCCTCGCGCTGGAGAAGGCGACGCGTCCGGAGATCAAAACCTTCGCGCAGATGCTCATCGACGATCACACCAAGAACGCCGGCCGCCTCGCCTCCGTCGCCTCGAACGCCGGAATGGCGATGACGCAGCCGAGCTCGACCATCGGATCGACGGCGGGCAGCTCCGGTTCGACCTCCGACTCCGCCCGCGCCACCGCACGCGGCGGTGCCCAGGGCGGCACGACCGGCGGCTCCGGCTCGAGCGCGGTCACGAGCTCGCCCGATACCACCGCCGCCACGCGCTCGGGCATGAATGCGGGCGATCCGGCGGTGAAGTTCGACGCCAAGCAGAAGCAGGCGCTCGACCGCCTGCAGAACGCCACCGGCGCCGAATTCGACCGCCTCTACGTGCAGGCGCAGGCCGAGGCGCACCGCGAGGCCGTTTCGCTCTATCGCGGCTATGCGGAGAAGGGCGAGAACGCGTCGCTGAAGAGCTTCGCCCGCGAGACGCTTCCGACGCTCCAGCAGCATCAGTCGGAAGTGTCGAAGCTCGCGCCGCCGCGTCGCTCCTGACGGCACGGGTTGACCGCGGGGCGTGGCCGGGCGATCCGTTTCCGATGACGGATTTCAAGATCGTTCCGGCCCGCTCTCCGGCCGACATGGGCGATGCGGCGACGCTGTTCCGGCGCTACGCCGCCTCGCTGCCGATCGATCTCGGATACCAGAATTTCGAGATGGAACTCGCGGGCCTGCCGGGCGCCTATGCGCCCCCGCGCGGGGCCTTGCTGATCGCGCGGGATGCCGCCGGTCTGCCGCTCGGCTGCGTGGCCCTGCGGCCCATGGCCGAAGACGGCCTGTGCGAGATGAAGAGGCTCTATGTGGATCCGGCCGCCCGCGGCGCGGGCCTCGGCGGCGCGCTCGTGGCGGCGATCGTCGAGGCCGGAAGGGCTGCGGCCTATCGCGAGATGCGGCTCGACACGCTCCCCTCCATGAGGGGGGCCGTGCGGCTCTACGAGCGGTTCGGTTTCTTCGGGATCGGCGCCTATTACGACACGCCGATCCCCGAAACCCTGTTCTTCGCGCTGCGCCTCGACCGGACTCAGTAGGCCTCGCAATAGCGGCGGCCGTAGACGTCCCGATAGCACTGGCGCTGCGGTGCCGTGGCGTTGCCGATGATGGCGCCGCCCGCAGCCCCGATCGCGCCGCCCGCGAGCGCGCCTTCCGCTCGTCCCGTCGCGAGCCCGCCGACGGCCGCGCCCGCGGCGCCGCCGACGACCGCGCCCGTCGCGGTGCGTTCCTGCGTCTGCGTACAGGCCCCGACGCCGAGGGCGAGCAGGGCGGCCAACAGGGTCTTCTTCATGGCCTTCTCCTCATCGATGGTTCGAAACGGCAACGTTGCGCCTTCGGTATGGTTTCAGGCGCCATTCACGCAGGAACCCCAACGGCTCCGGTAGCGTTGTCGCCGCGAGAACCGATGGAACCACGGGGATCGCCGGCCATGGCACAGGAAAAGAAATCGGGTACGTCCAATCGCGGCTTCGCCTCGATGGACCGGGAAAAGCAGAGGGCGATCGCGCGCAAGGGGGGCGAGAGCGTGCCCAGCGAAAAGCGGAGCTTCTCGAAGAATCCGGGCCTCGCCGCCGAGGCGGGCCGGAAAGGGGGCCGCAGCGTGGCGCCCGAGGACCGCAGCTTCTCGCGCAATCACGAACTCGCCGCGCGCGCGGGCCGGAAGGGCGGCGAAGCCTCCCATGCCGGCCGTCGCGACGGCGGAGAGGAATGAAGGCCGAAAAGCCGGTCAAGACCGCATCGCCGGGGTTCGCCCCGGCGATTTTTTCGGGCGACGGCCTCAGGCCGCGTCGCGCGCGAGCAGGCTCCGCTCCCAAGCGAGCGCATGGGCCACGATGGTTTCGAGATCGTCGAAGCGCGGCGCCCAGCCCAGCACCTTGCGGATCCGCTCCGCCGCGGCCGTGATCCGTGCAGGGTCCCCCGGCCGCCGGTCCCCGAGGCTCACGGGGAAGTCGACGCCCGACACCTTCTTCACCGTCGCGATCACTTCCAGCACCGAGGAGCCGTGCCCGTAGGCGCAGTTGAGAACGCCCGAGGACCCGGCTGCGCGCAGATGCCTCAGCCCCAGCATATGCGCGTCGATCAGGTCCGAGACATGGATGTAGTCGCGGATGCACGAGCCGTCCGGCGTCGGATAATCCGTGCCGTAGACGGTCATGCCCTGCCGGATCCCGAGCGCGGCCTGCACCGCGACCTTGATCAAATGGGTCGCGTCCCGCGTCGCCTGTCCCGAGCGACCCGCCGGATCGGCCCCGGCCACGTTGAAATAGCGCAGCGCCAGATAGTTCAGCCCGTGCGCATGGGCGGCATCGGCCAGCATCCATTCGACCATCAGCTTCGAGCGGCCGTAAGGCGAGACGGGGTCCGCACGCGTGAGTTCGGTGACGGGCATCTCGTCGGCGTCGCCGTAGACCGCGGCGGTCGAGGAGAAGATGAAGTTCTTCACCCCGTTCCTCACGGCCGCCTCGATCACGGTCCGCGCCTTCACGGTGTTGTTGAGATAGTAGCCGAGCGGGTCGGCCACGCTGTCGGGCACCACGATGCGCGCGGCGAAATGCGCGATGTCGGTGATGGAGTGGTCGCGGATCACGCGGTCGAGGAGATCCGCGTCGCCCATGTCGCCCCGCACGATCGGCACGCCCGGCGGCACCAGCCGCTCGAAGCCGGTCGAGAAATCGTCGAGCACCACCGCGGGCTCGCCCGCGTCGCGCAATGCGAGAACCATGTGGCTGCCGATGTAACCGGCGCCGCCCGTCACCAAAGTCGTCATTCGCGAGCCTCTCCCCTGCCTCGGGATCGAACGATCATTCGGCCGCTCGGACGGAGCCGACCGAGGGGAGAAGGCCTCTCGCCTCTTGGTGGTAGCGCGCGATGGCACTCTCCAAAGGAGGGAGAAGCGCGGCGCGCTCGCTTTCGAGCACGCGGTTCACCGCCGCCGCGTCGTCGCGGGCCTCCAGCGCCGCTCCGTGCATTCCGAAGGCTCGGATCGAGCGGTCCAGCAGGTCGAAGGCGGTGGCCGAGCCGGGATTGGCGAGGTGCCAGACGCCCGTCGCCCCGTCGATCAGGAGGTCGAGCGCGGCATGGACCAGATCGGGCGCATAGCTCGGGGAGATGCGATCCGTGCCGCTCGCCGTGATCCGCCCGCCGCCCGCGAGGTGCAGCATCGCGCGATTGAGGAAGTCGCGTTCCGACCAGGGCGAGAAGACCGGCCCGGTCCGGACGATCAGCGCGTCGGCGCCGAGCGCGGCGAGCCGTTTTTCCGCCTCCGCCTTGCTGCAGCCGAAGGCGTCCGAAGGGGATACCGGGTCGCTTTCGACATAGGGACGCGCGTTCAGCCCGTCGAAGACGCGGTCGCTCGACGGCGCGATCAGCGGGATGCCGCGTTCCGCGCAGAGCAGCGCCACGGCTTCCGTCGAGGCGACGTTCTCCCGGAAGCAGCGCAGGCGCTCGGCTTCCGCCCGCCGGATGTCCGAGAACCCGGCGCAATGGATCACCGCCCAAGGCCGGACGGCGTCGAAAGCCTCCGCCAGCATGCGCGGATCGGCGGCGTCGAGCTGCCCGCGGCCGAGCATGACATGCGTCAGCCCGCGATGCGTGCAGATCCGCGAGAACGCGCGCGCGAGCCGGCCGGAGCCCGTGATGAGGATGCTGCGGGCGTGGAGACCCGTGCGCGGCAGGCCGCGCTGCCGGCGATAATGCCGCCCAGGCCGCCGCCACCATCCCGGCAGATCGAGCACGGGGTGCGAGAAGGTCCCGGTCTTGGCATAGGACTCGGCGGCCGCCGCCAATGCCGTCGGCCGCACCTTGCCGCCGCGCACGTCGAAGGCGCCGGGCTCGTAGAAGCCCGCGTTCCGGGTCAGCAGCGAGTTCCAGTCGACCGCGCCCAGCATCGACCAGACGGTCACGGCACGGATGTCCGCGCCCTCGTCGCGCAAGGAGTTCGCCGCGCGCCACACTTCGTCGAGCCAGCGCAGCTGCTCGTCGCGGGTGCAGCCGTGATGGGCCTCGGTGATCGCGGTGGGGAGTCGGTAGCGCTCCCACGTCTCCTTCAGCCGCGCCCGCGGGCCGATGATCGCGTCGGGCAGGCGGATCCGCACCGCCTCGACGTCGGCATAGGCTTGCCGACCGTTCCCGCCGTGGAATTCCGGCCGGTAGAGATCGAGCCGCTCGTCGAGATAGCGTTCGCTCGTCAGGTAGTGGTTGATGCCGAGAATGTCGGGCGTGCCCTCGGCCGTCCGCAATGCGCCGAGATCGGCGTCGGAGACGCCCGCCCGCGCGAGATCGCGCGCGAAGGGATGATGCCGGTCGACCCGCCCCGTGAGCAGGTCGAGGCTCAGCCAGCGCCGCTCGTTCTCGTACTCCGCCTGCGCCGAAAGACGCCGTCTCGCATAGGTCTTGCCGAGATCCTCGGTCTGCACGAGCCGCGCCGAGGGCGTGATCCGGCGGATCGCCCGCATCGCCTCCACGATCGCGCGGCATTCGATGACGGTCGCGCGCAGGAAATCCGTCTCGCTGCGGGCATGCGGATACCAATGGCCGTAGAGCGCCGAGAACCGCGCCGTGGTCAGAGGCTCGTTCACGGGCGTGAAGTCCTCGATCCACGGATAGCGCCGCGCGACGCGGGCCGCATGCCGCGCGAGCTTCGTCGGAAAGGCCGGGTCGAGCAGATCCGTCCAGCGCGGGCCGCTGCCGTGATGGACGAGCCCGGCGATGACGCGGATCCCGAGGTCGCGCAGCCGCGTGAGCCGCGCGTCGTGCCACTCCCAATCGGCCGCGTCAGGGCCGTCCGGCGAGATCGTTTCCCACAGCACCGGGTAGCGGACCGTGCGGATGCCGAGCGCGGCCAGCGCATCGAGATCCTCGATCCGGTCCCTGTGGCCGGTCTCGGCGATCTCGTCGCGTACCGTGTCGCCGATCCGCACGACCGTGCACTCGAACCCGCCCCAGAGTTCGAGCGGGCGTCGAGCGGGGAAGGGCGTGGTCATGCCGACTGCATGATCGCGCGGGCGCGTTTGGTGCCGGTGCCGAGCGCCGCGTCGATCTTCTGGAAGGTGGAGAGCGCCTGCCCGACCACCTGGTCCATGTTGTAGTAGCGGTAGGTCGCGAGCCGCCCCACGAACCAGACGTTCGGCGTCGCCTGCGCGAGCTTCTCGTAGCGCTTGAAGAGCTCGGCGTTCTCCGGCTTCGGGATCGGGTAATAGGGGTCGCCTTCTGCCGAAGGGTGCTCGTAGGTGATGCTGGTTTTCGCGTGCTCCTGCCCGGTCAGGTGCTTGTATTCGGTGATCCGGGTGTAGGGCTCGGCCCCGGGATAGTTCACCACCGCCACCGGCTGGAACTGCGGCACGTCGAGCGTCTTGTGCTCGAAACGCAGCGAGCGATAGGGCAGGCGGCCGAAGCGGTGATCGAAGAATTCGTCGATCGGCCCCGTGAAGATCATGCGCTTGTAGGAAATGCCCCGCCGTACGTCGGCGAAGTCGGTCTGCAGCATGATCTTGATGTTCGGGTGGTCGAGCATCCGCTCGAACATCCGCGTATAGCCGTGCTTCGGCATGCACTGGAACGCGTCGTTGAAATACCGGTCGTCGGTGTTCGTGCGCACCGGCACGCGGGCGGTCACGGACTTGTCGAGCTGCGAGGGCTCGAGGCCCCATTGCTTGCGCGTGTAGCTGCGGAAGAACTTCTCGTAGAGGTCGCGGCCGACACGGCCGAGCACCACGTCCTCGGAGGTCCGCACCTCGGCCGCGGGCTCCGCGCGTTCGCGGAAGAAGGCCTCGACCGCCTCGTCGGACTGAAGATCGAGCCCATAGAGCGCGTTCACCGTCGTCCGGTTGATCGGGATCGGCAGAAGCCTGCCCTCGACGTCGGCGAGCACCCGATGCTCGTAGGGCCGCCACTCCGTGAACTGCGAGAGATGGTCGACGATCTGCTGCGCGTTCGTGTGGAAGATGTGCGGGCCGTATTGGTGGATCAGCAGCCCCGCGTCGTCGTAGCGGTCATAGGCGTTGCCGCCGATATGCGGGCGCCGGTCCACGATCAGCACGCGCTCGTTGCGCACGCGCGCCAGACGCTCGGCCAGGACGCTTCCGGCGAAGCCGGCGCCGACGATGAGCCAATCAAACACGGGCGACCTCCTCATGCGTGCCGGAGGCGCGGCGCCGTGCGGCGCTCGGGCGCGCGGAGGCAGCCCGTTCCTCGATCAGGGAGGACATCGCCTCCCATGTGGCGTCCCAGGAATTGCCGCCGAGCACGGCGTCGACCTTTGCGAGCCAAGGCTCCCGCGGCATCGCCAGCACGGCTTCGAGTTTCGCGACGAGATCCGCGCCGCCGTTCGCGATGGCGACGACGCCGGCTTCGCCGTAGGGCCTCACCACGTCGGTGATCGGCGTCGAGACCACGGGGAGCCCGGCCGAGAGGAATTCCGGGGTCTTGGTGGGCGAGATGAAGCGCGTCGCGTCGTTGAGCGCGAAGGGCATGAAGCCCGCATCCCAATGAGCGAGGTAGGGCGGGAGGTCGAAATAGGATTTGCCGCCGAGCCAGTGGATGTTCGGCCGACGCGCGAGATCCGCCTCCTCGATCTTCACCACCGGTCCGAGCATCACGAAGCTCCAGTCCGGCCGGAGATCGGCGGCATGGCCGAGCAGCCGCATGTCCATCCGCTCGTCCACGACGCCGAAGAAGCCGATGCGCGGATGCGGCAGATCGCGCTGGTCCGCCGGATCTTCCGGCCGATCCTCGCGCGCCTGCGCGAAATGCTTGCGGTCGATGCTGCTCGGAAAGGCGAAGACGCGGGCATGCTGCCGGCGCTTGGCCTCGAACAGGCTGCGCCCGCCGGTGAAGACGAGATCGGCGCGGGCGAACAGCCGGCGCTCATGGTCCTTCAGGCTCGCCGGCGCGCCCTTGAAGTTCGCGAGCTCGTCCATGCAGTCGTAGACGACGACGTCGGCTCTGACATGTCCGGCGAAGGCCGTGGCGGAGGGCGAATAGAACCAGGCGACGGCCGGGGCGGTCGGCTCGACGGCCAGCAGCCGGTCGAGCAGCGTCCGCTGCGCGGCGAGCAGCGCGGCGCCGCTCGATCCCGCGGGGACTTCGGGGGTCACGATCGTCACCCCGCCGGGGCGGCGGCTGATGGACAGGCGCGGCGCCTCGACCTCGGCCGTGCGCGGCTCTTCGAAGAAGACGACGCGATAGCGCTTGCAGGCGCGGCTCAGGAGGTGCTGCGGGCGTTGATAGACGAAATCCCAACGAAGATGGGAAAAGCAGATCAGCAACGGCTTTTCAGTAGAACGAAGTTGAAGAGAGGTCGTTACCGATGTTTCTGCGCGCTCGTGTGGTGGCATGTCGCCGGTATTCCCTGTGCAACGGGGTCTGACGCGGGAACGGAATGCGTCCGGGAAAAGCCGGCGGCGGGCGCGTTGCGAGGCGCGGCAGCCCTGGTCGCGGCTGTTTTTCTGTGGTGGCAACGTCGATTGCGGAGAAAAGGTTCCGGCTTCTCCCGATTTCCGCCGCGAACGAAATGGTTCCGCTACGAAATGATTCGGAACCGAGCCCGGGTCCCGGCGGTTCCGTCTGAGTCCGAGACAGGGGAGGGATCGATGTCCGGAAAACCCGACGACATCCGCCGGCAGGCCGAATGCGCGACCATGCTCGTCGCCATCGCGAAGGTGATGCTGGATGCCGAACCCGCCGAATTCGCCGCTTGGCTGCGTTCGGTCGCGGACGACATCGAGGCCGAGCAGAAGGGCCATGCGGCGAAGGTGCTCGCCGAGCGCTTCGAGCGCGACGCCGAGCCGGCGCGCCGGCGGAACTGACGCCGTCAGCCGTTGACCACGGTGCCGCCGTTCGGGTGCAGGATCTGCCCCGTCATGTAGGACGCGTCGTCACAAGCGAGGAAGACGAAGCAGGGCGCGACCTCGTTGGGTTGCCCCGGCCGCTTCAGCGGTACGTCCTTGCCGAATTCCGCGACATGCTCGGCGGTGAAGGAGGCGGGAATCAGCGGGGTCCAGATCGGGCCGGGCGCGACGCCGTTCACGCGGATGCCGTCCTCGGCCAGCGACAGGGCCAAGGAGCGCGTGAAGGCGACGACGGCCCCCTTGGTCGCGCTGTAGTCGATCAGGCCCGGACTGCCCTTGTAGGCGGTCACCGACGTCGTGTTCACGATCGCCGATCCCGCCTTCAGATGCGGGCGTGCGGCGATCGTCATCAGCATGTAACCGAAGACGTTGGTGCGGAAGGTGCGCTCGATCTGCGCGAGCGGGATCTCGCTCACGTCCTCCGCGGTGTGCTGCTCGGCCGCGTTGTTGACGAGCACGTCGAGCCCGCCGAACCGCTCGACGGTGCGCGCCACCGCCTCCCGGCAGAACTCTTCTCGTCCCACGTCGCCCGCCAGCGCGAAGGCCTTCGCGCCTTCCGCCTCGCAGATGCGCACGGTCTCTTCCGCGTCCGCATGCTCGTCCTTGTAGAGCACGGCGACGGACGCGCCCTCGCGCGCCATGGCCACCGAGACCGCCCGGCCGATGCCGCTGTCGCCTCCCGTCACGATCACGCTCTTGCCCGCAAGGCGCCCGCTGCCGGGCCGGCGGGGCATGTAGTCGGGCGCCGGATGCATGAGCGCTTCGGAGCCGGGCTGGCGGTCCTGGCTCTGCGGAGGAATGTCCGTCGCCGTCATTCCGCGGCCCCTCCGAAGGTGATCGTCGTGCCTTCGGTCGTCGCTTCGTCGTCGCCGTTCTCGTCGTCTTCCTCGTATTCGAAATCCGACCCGTCCCAGATTCCGGCGATCCGCGGCGTGAAGCGCAGCACGACGATGTTCGGATCGTCGGGTCCCTCGAAATAATCCTCGGCCTCGGGCGACCAGAGTTCCGCGAGCTTCTCGCGGTCGCGCACCAGTTCGACCTCGCCCGACACGGAGACGTACACGTCGTCTTCCGGGTCCGCGAAGGTCAGACAGGTCGAGGGATCCGCCGTGATCTCCTCCTCCTTGTGGCTCGCCGCGTCGGAGAGGAACCAGATCGTCTCTTCGTCCGAATCCGGCAGGGCCTGCATCGGCCGGCCGTGCAGGGCGCCTCCCTGCTTGGTCACCATCATGCAGGTCCCTATTCCGAGCACCGCCCGCCAGAAACGTTCGCGATCGTCGTGCTCGGCCATCGTCTTCTCCATCATCGTCGGGGATGCGGGGGCAACGCGGCGTATTCCATCGGGTTCCGGGATCGGAACCGGCGACCTCCGCCCCGGTTGACGGCCGAAGGAGACGCGGGATGGACACTCCCTTCTTTCTTTTCGCGACGGGAATCGAGAACAGCAACCCCACGATCGACGGCGGCCGCAAGCGCATCGACGAGCTGGCCAAGTGCCGCCATTACGAATTCTGGAAGACGGATCTGGCGCTCGTGCGCGAGCTCGGGATCCAGATGCTCCGCTACGGCCCGCCGCTCCACACGAGCTTTCTCGGCCCCGAGCGCTTCGATTGGGGCTTCGCGGACGCGACCTTCGCCGAGATCCTCCGGCTCGGTCTCGTTCCCATCGTGGATCTGTGCCATTTCGGCGTGCCGGACTGGATCGGCGATTTCCAGAACCCCGACTTCCCCGAGCTTTTCGCCCGCTATTGCGGCGCCTTCGCCCGACGTTTCCCTTGGGTGCAGCTCTACACGCCGATCAACGAGATGTTCATCTGCGCGACCTTCTCGGCCGCCTACGGCTTCTGGAACGAACAGCTGTCCGACGACCGCTCTTTCGTCACCGCGCTCAAGCACATCGTGAAGGCCAATGTGCTCGCCATGCACGCGATCCTCGACGAGCGCCCCGACGCGATCTTCGTGCAGAGCGAGTCCTCGGAATATTTCCACGCCGAGAACCCCCGCGCGATCGGTCCCGCGGAGATCATGAACGCCAAGCGCTTCCTCTCGCTCGACCTCAATTACGGACTGCGCGTCAATTCCGACATGTACGAGTTCCTGCTCGACAACGGCATGACCCGCGAGGAGTACCGCTTCTTCCTGCGCTCGAACCTCAAGCATCACTGCATCATGGGGAACGACTACTACGCGACCAACGAGCATCGCGTGAACGCGGACGGGCGGATGACCACGGCCTGCGAGGTGTTCGGCTATGACGAGATCACCCGCCAGTACTACGACCGCTACAGGCTCCCGGTGATGCACACCGAGACGAATTGCCGGGAAGGCCCCGTCGGCGACGAGGCCGTGAACTGGCTCTGGAAGCAATGGGCCAACGTCCTGCGGGTCCGCAATTCCGGCGTCCCGATCGTCGGCTTCACCTGGTATTCGCTGACCGATCAGGTCGATTGGAATTCGTCGCTCCGCAAGGACGTCGGGCATGTCGACCCGCTCGGTCTCTATGACCTCGACCGGAACATCAGGGCGGTCGGAACAGCCTACAAGACGCTGATCAGTGAATGGCGCGACGTGTTGCCGGCACAGAGCGTGTGCCTGCACGTGCCCGTCGTGATGCCCGCGGACTACGAGTCCTCCGCCGCCCGCAAGCGCCGCGACGTGCTGCGGCGGATCCGCCGCAGCGAACGGGCCGGGCACAGCGCCGTCACCGCGAGTTCCGAGGTCGATTCCTGAGCACGCTCACGCGGCGCGCTCTTCGACGAGCGCACCGTTGGTCGGCAGCACGGCCGCGGCCGGAGCCGCGACTTCCCAGACGACGCCCTCCGGATCGAAGCGGAGCTTACCCTCCGCCGAAAGCGCGCGGGGCACGAGCTTCTCGATCACCGCATGGCCGAAGCCCTTCCGCTTGGCCGGGACGACGAGCGGTCCGCCGCGCTCCTGCCAGCGGAAGCGGAAGCGCACGGTCCCGTCGTCCTCCGGCCCGAGATCCCATGTGATCGACACGCGGCCTTCGGGCGTCGAGAGCGCGCCGTATTTCGACGAATTCGTCGAAAGCTCGTGCAGCGCGAGGCCCAGATTCTGTGCCGCTTCCGGCTTCAGCACCACGTCCGGGCCGGACAGCGCGATGCGCGTGCCGAAGAAGTCCTCGTAGTGGTTCAATTGCGATCGCACGAGCTCGGCGATGCCCGCGCCCTGCCAGTTTTCCTGCACCAGCAGGTCCAGAGAACTGGCGAGCCCCTGCAGCCGGCCCGAAAACCGCGCTTCGAAATCCTTCGCCGTGGCGGAAGCCGTCAGCGTCTGCCGGGCCATCGCCTGAATGACCGCGAGCAGGTTCTTGGTCCGGTGCGCGAGTTCGCGCATCAGCACGCGGATATGCGTTTCGCGCTGGCGCCGTTCCGTCACGTCGACGAGAGCGCCGATGAGCCGCGTGACCACGCCGTCCGCGTCCGGGTCCGGTTCGGCCCGCACGGCGTACCACCGGTCGACGCCCTCCCGATCCATGAAACGGAATTCCGCCTGATCGGCGCGGTTCTCGGCCAGCACGGCGCGCTTGAACTCTTCGAGCCGCACCGCGGTCTCCGGGCCGACGAGATCGTGATCCGTCCGCCCCACGATCTCTTCCGGCCCGCGGCCCGCGACCGGGGCGCTGACCCAGGAATAGACGAGGTTCCGATCCTGCGTGAAGACGATCACGTCCGCGCCCCTGAGCGCGGTGTCGAAGAGCCTCAGCGTGGTGCGCAGCTCGTCCGAGACCGCCTTCAGCCTTTCCTGCCCCCGCACTTCCGCGGTCACGTCCACCGCGCAGCCGAGAAGCCCCGTGACCTTGCCTTCGTGGTCGCGTTGAGGCTCGAACCGGACCTTCATGACGCGCTCTCCGCGCGCTTCCGTCATCACGCGGAACTCCGCCGTCCGCGCCGTTCCCGTGCGCAGGACCTCGGCCTTGATCCCGATGAGCTGGTCCTGGATGTCGGGCGGGCTCACCTCCTCGTCGCGCCGGCCGATCAGCTCCGCCGCGGTGAAGCCCAGCGTGTTCTGGCTCACGAAGGTGAAGCGCCGGTCGAGATCCTGCGCGGAGACGATGATGTCCGCCCCGCGCAGCGCCACGTCGAACCGCTGCAGCGCCGCGGCCAGCGCATCCGTGAGATCGGCGAGCCGCGCCCGGGCGCGCCGGTCGTCCGTCACGTCCACCGCAGCACACACCACGCCCGCGATGCGGTCGCCCTCGAAGAGCGGATCGACATGCAGCCGGAAGCACACGGGCGCCCCGTCCTCTTCCGCCTCCACGTCGAGCGTCACGGAACGCGCTTCCGCCATCGCCTGCAGCTTGGCGGCGATGATTCTGTCGCGCCCCTGCTCGGGCAGGAGTTCGGCATCCGAACGCCCGATCACCTGTTCGGCCGTCAGCCCCAGTCGCGGATTGTGGATCCAGGTGTAGACGAGATCGCGGTCCTGGCTGAACGCGGTGACGCGCGAGCCTGCGAGCGACGTCGCGAAAAGCTGGTTGATGCGCGAGAGCTCGCGCGTCCGCACCGCGACCTCCGCCTCCAGCGACGCGTTCATCTCGCGCAGGCGGCGGCGGCCCCATGCGAGTTCGTCCAGATGCAGCCGCGTCTTGCGGATGAAGAGCGCGCTCAGCGTCAGCATGCCCGTCGCGGCCGCCAAGGTGGCGGCCAGTTGCCGCCAGATCGAGCGGCTGAAGATCCGGCGTCGATGTTCGATGATCGCGGCATTCGCATCGCGGAACTCGCGGATGAGGGCGTCGAGCCGGGAGCCCGCCGACGGGACCGCCGGACCCGCCGCCGTGACCTCGGCCACCCGCTCGCGGAACAGGTCGCGCATCGCGATCAGCCTGTCGCGCTGATCGACGCGCAGGGCCAGCGGAACGCTTTCGCGCAGGATCTCGTCCGTCTCTCGCGCGATCCGCGAAAGCCGTTCATCCCGTCCCGGAAGCCCGGGGCCCGCGGCCGCCGTCAGCTCGAGATCGGCCGCGAACATCTGCACGCGCCCCGAAAGGTCGCGCAGCAGATAGGCCCGGTCGAGCTGTTCGACCGTATCGCCGCTGCGCACGGAGGTGACGACGCCGAAGGCCGCGGCTCCCAGCAAAAAAAGCGTTCCGAGCAGCACGGCCCGCGTGCCGCGGCGCGGCAATACGTCTTCGAGGAACGAACTGCCCGAAGCCCCGCTCTCGACCGCGGAAACCTCTTCCGCGACCCTTCCGCCCGTATCCGTGCTCGACAATGCCCCGCTCCCGGCCGCCATGCCGCGCGGCTCCGCCGACCGGAACGCGTGCGCGGGGCGGGGGTTCCGTTCCTTCAGCCTCCGAAGCCCGCATAGACGATAATTCCCGCGATGATCGCGAGGGCGAGGCCGACGAAAAGCACGTAACGCACATTGTGGCCGGTCACGCCCGCGCGGGCCCGGGTCTCGGTCGTCACCTCGGGCGCGTCCGCGCCCGGCACGTCGTCGTTGCCGATCGTCCCCGGCGGGCGGCTTCGCAGCGGACGGGCCCTGTTCACGTCGTCGTCCATGATGCTCTCCTGCTCTCGAAGCGGCACGTCACCGAACGTGCCGACGCCCGGGCGGTTCCCGTCCGCGACCGGGAACCGCGCCGCAACGGACGCGTTGCTCTCCACGACACGCGTCGGCGGAGGCCATGATGTCCGTCCATCCCCTGCCCCAGATCGCAGGTCTGCTCCTTCCGGCGGACGCTCTGGCGATCGTCGACATGTTCCGCCGGTTCGACCGCTTTCGCGGGGATTACGACGCCGCCCATCTCGCGGCGGTGTCCGCCCGCTTTTCGGGGATCATGGCTGGCCCCCTGGCCGATGCGGTCATCTCCGAGGCGCTGCTGGTCGACGGCGAGATCCGCCTGCGCTCGAACGGCCGCTTCGTCTGCTTCAACGAGGGCGCTCCGACGGCCTCGGCCGACGAGGCGGCGCTGCTCAACCTGATCGCGGCGATGCAGAGCGCCGACTATACCGCCGCGGCCGAAGCCGCGATCCAGCTCGAAATCCTGCAGGCGCGGGCTCTTTTCTCGCTGGCTTTCCGTCTCGGGCGCCGGCTGCTCGACGCGGAGATCCGCTTTCGCCCGCGCAGCTTCCGCGGTGCGGCGGTGACGGCGCGGGTCGCCGAACCCCGCCCGCCGCGGGGCGCGCCCCATCTCAGCCTCGTCGAGGGCTGCGGCCGCTAGGCTTTCCCTTCGGCTTGCCCTTTTTCGGCTTCGGCTCTCCGGCGGGCAGCGTCTGCCGCGTCGTGAAGAACTTCGCCCACGGGTCGCTCCCGAGATGGTCGAGCCGCGCGGCGAGATTGCCGATTCTGAACCGGTCGGGACGCAGCGCAGGCCCCAGCTCCTTCCAGCCGACGGGGGTGGCCACCGGCGCGCCGGGCCGCGCGCGGGTCGAGAAGGCGGCCACCGCCGTCGCTCCCCGTCCGTTCCGCAGATAGTCGATGAAGATCCGCCCGCCGCGCGCCTTCTTGGCGAGCGCGGCCGTGTAGCGCTCGGGCATCCGCTCCGCGAGATCTTCGGCGACCCCGCGGCAATAGGCCTTCGCCGTGTCCCAGTCCGCCTCGGGCGTGATCGGCACGACGACATGCAGGCCTTTTCCGCCGGAGGTCTTCACGAAAGTTTCGAGCCCGTCCTCGCCCAGCCTGTCGCGCACGGCGAGCGCGCCCGCGACCACGCCGTCCCAGTCGACGCCCTCGCCGGGGTCGAGGTCGAAGGTCAGCATGTCCGGCCTTTCCACGTCGTCGAGCCGCGAACCCCACGGGTGGATTTCCAGTACGCCCGCCTGCACCAGCGCGATCAGCCCGTCGAGATCGGCGATGGCGAGCTGCTCTTCCGGGTCGCCGGGCAGGTGTACCTGCTCGACGGCGTCCGACAGCCCGCGCCAGGCATGTTTCTGGAAGAAGCAACTGCCGGCGATGCCTTCCGGGCACCGCACGAGGCTCAGGAGCCGGCCGGTCACATGCGGGCGGATCCAGTCCCAGATGTCCGCATAGAATTCCGCGAGACCCTGTTTGGTCACGCCCGCATCCGGCCACAAGAGGCGGTCGGGATGGGTGAGGGCGATGGAATGGCGCGGAGCGGCCTTGCGATCGCGCCCGGTGTCCTCGCGCCGCACGTCTTCCGCCGCCTTGTCCTCGCGCAGCCCCTTGAAGACGGGATGGCGCAGCGAGCCCCCGCCCGTCCAGCCGCGGAACTCCACTTCCGCCACGCGCTTCGGCTCCACGAAGCGCACCTGCCGCGCATCGGCCGTCACGAGCTTCGCCGCGAAGGGCGAGGTCTCCCGTCGCTCCGCGTCCAGCAAGGCGAACATCGTGCGCGCGGAGTCCTCGGTGAAGCCGGAGCCGACCCGGCCCGCATGGATCAGCGTCTCCCCGTCGTAATAGCCCAGCACCAGCGCGCCCACGGCCCGCTTCAGCGTTGTCGAGGGCGTGAAGCCCGCCACCACGAATTCCTGCCGCGCCGTGCATTTGGACTTCACCCAGTCCTTGCCCCGGCCCGAGCGATAGGGCGCGTCCTTCCGCTTCGAGACGATGCCTTCGAGGCCGAGCCGGCAGGCATGGTCGAGCAGGGTCTCGCCGCTCTCCTCGAGATGTTCGCTGAACCGCACCGCAGGATCGTCGAGCGCCGCGATCAGCGGTTCCAGCGCGGCCTTGCGCTCGGTGAGCGGCTCGCCGCGCAGATCGGTCCCGTCCCGCTGCAGGAGATCGAAGGCCATATAGACCATCCGCTCGCGCCGCCCGGTCGAGAGATCGTCCTGCAACGCGGTGAAGTCCGAATGCCCGGTCTCGGCATTCACCACCAGTTCGCCGTCGATCAGCAGCGTGCCGGGCAGTCTGCGGAGCGCATCGAGAAAGGGTGCGCCCTCGAACTTCTCCGTCCAGTCATGGCCCGCGCGTGTGCGCGTCACGACCCGTCCGTCCGCGATCGCGGCCTGAAGGCGGTAGCCGTCGAACTTGATCTCATGGATGAATTTCGGATCGGCCGGCGTCGCTTCCACGAGGGTCGCGAGGCAGGGTTCGACGAAGGCGGGGAGGGCCTTGCTCCCGGTCCGCCGCGCCTTTCCGGCCACGGCCCGCTTCTTCTCGGGGGGCGGCGGGTCGGCTTCGCCTTCTTTGGTCCACACCTTGTCGGTCCCCTCGGCGATCTCTTCGACGAGCCGCCCGGTCTTCACGCTGCGCGGGGCCTCGTCGAGGATGTCGGGGGCGTCGGCGGTCCGCGCGAAGTCGTCCTCGGCCTTGATCAGCAGCCAGTTCGTCTTCTTCTCGCCGCGCCGCGGCTTCAGCCGCACGAGGTGCCAGCGCCCGTGCAGCTTCTCGCCCGCAAGCGTGAATTCGAGATGGCCTTTTTCCAGCCCGCGATGCGGGTCGCCGTCCGGCGTCCAGGTGCCGCTATCCCAGAGCAGCACGGAGCCGCCGCCGTATTCCCCCTGCGGTATCGTGCCTTCGAAGCTGCCGTAGTCGAGCGGGTGGTCCTCGACCGCGACCGACAGGCGCTTCTCGCCGGGAACGAGGCTCGGACCTTTCGTGACGGCCCAGCTCTTGTAGACGCCGTCGAGTTCGAGCCGGAGATCGTAATGGAGGCGCCGCGCCGCGTGCTTCTGGATCACGAAGGACGGCGCCGCGGCCTTTTTCCGGCTCGCCCGCGCGGCTCCCCGGGGTTCGGCGGTGCGGCCGAAATCGCGCTTGCTGCGATATTCGTCGAGCCCTCCCGCCATCCTCCGTCACCCTGCGCGGCGGTAGGAGCGGGCCGGCGCGCGGGCCTTCCCGCCGCCCGCGGCCGTCTTCTTTCCCGCACCCCGCGCGGAGGGCGGCCGCGGAGCCGGGGGCGGCTCGGGAGCGCGCGCCGCGCGGGCCTTGGCGGGCTTCGCCGCGCGCGCCGGAGCCTCGGCGGACTTCGCCGTCGCGGGCTTTTCGGAAGCGAGGCTCTTCTTCAGCGCGTCCATCAGATTGACGACGTTGCTCGGCCGCGGCGCCGCGGTGGTCTTCATCGGTTCGCCCGTCTGCTTCGAGCGGATGAGCGCGATCACCGCATTCTCATAGCGGTCCTCGAAGCTCTCGGGCTCGAAATGGCCCGCCTTGCGCTCGATGATGTGGCCCGCGAGATCGAGCATCTCGTCCGGCAGCGCCACGTCGGGAATGTCTTCGAAATACGCCTCGTCCGCCCGCACCTCGTAGCCGTAGCGCAGCGTCGCGGCGAACAGGCCCTTGCCGCGGGGCTCCAGCATCAGGATGCGCTCGCGCCGCGACAGCACGACCCGCGCGAGGCCCACCACATCGCGGCGGCGCATCGCCTCGCGGATCACGGCGAAGGCCTCTTCCGCCACCCGGTCGTCGGGCGCGATGTAATAGGGCGAGTCGATATAGAGCTCGTCGATCTCGTCCCGCGGCACGAAGCGTTCGATGTCGATCGTGTGCGTGCTCTCGATCGCGATCTTTTCGAGCTCTTCGTCCTCCACGACGATATTGTGTCCCTTGGCGATCTCGTAGCCGCGCACCTGCCGGTCGTTCTCGACCACCTCGCCGGTCTCGGCGTCGATCATCTGCCGCTTCAGCCGGTTGCCCGTGTCGCGGTTGAGCGTGTGGAAGGACACTTTCGCGGTCGAGCTCGATGCCGGGTAGAGCGCGACGGCGCAGGAGACGAGGGAGAGCTTCAGATAGCCCTTCCAATAAGCGCGCGGGGCCATGCGGGCCTCCTTGAACGGCGGGGCTTCAGCGTCCCCGGATCAAGCGGGCGACGACGGCGCCCGCGAGGAATGCGGCGGCCGCTGCCTTGACCGGCTGCAGCTGCGCCTGCGTGAAAGGGCTGGTGCGGATCACGTGCGACGCCCGGCCGTGGGGGGCGCCGTCGTCCTGCGGTGCATAGAGCGCGCTGCCGCGCTTCACGTCCCGCGGTTCGGGCCGCATCTGCAGCGGCCACATGGTCTTCGCCATCACGAGATCGACGAGGCCCGGCAGGAGCCGCTGCACCACGCCGATCGCCCAGCCGCCGGCGCCCACCGTGATCTCGCGGACGGGCCGCGCCGCGGCGTGCAGGATCGCGTCCGCGACGATCTCCGGCGCATAGACCGGCGGCGGCAGCGCGGGCTCCCGCGCCAGATAATTCCGCGCATGTTCGGGATAGGGCGTGTCGATCGCGCTCGGCTTGATCAGCGTCACGGAGATCGGCATCGCGTCGTGCAGGCACTCGATCCGGAAGGCGTCGACGAAGCCCTTCACGGCGTGCTTGGAGGCCGAATAGGCGCCCTGCAGCGGGGCCGACCAGTCCGACACGACGCTGCCCACCGTGATGATCGCGCCCCCGCGCGTCCGCAGATGGTCGGCCGCGGCCAACGTGCCGTAGACGACGCCCCAGTAATTCGTGTCGAAGAGCCGCTTGTGGTCCTCGGTGGAAACGAGAAGCGTCGGGCCGTAGATCGAGACGCCCGCATCGTTGATCCATGTGTCGAACCCGCCGAAGCGCTCCACCGCGCGGGCCGCGATGCGCCTGACGTCTTCTTCCCGCCCGACATCGGCGGCCACGACCTCGACCTCGGTCACGTCGAGTTCGCGGGCGATCTCCTCCAGCGCTTCGGTGTTCCGCGCCGCGAGCACGAGACGCGCGCCCTCCGCCGCGGCCGCCCGTGCCGTGGCCAGCCCGATGCCGCTCGATGCGCCCGTGATGACGAGGACCTGCTCGGCGAGCGGCTTGAGGGTGAGGCGCATGACGGCTCCGGACTGATTCGCGAGGACCGGGGGTAATTCCGCCCGTGCCGGAGGGTTCCGATTCGGATCCGGAACGGGTCGGCCGCGCGGCACGTTCCCGCTGCACATCATCCGTTCACAGGGAGCGTTTCATGACCCGGACAATCAGAACGGCCTCGGCGATCCTGATCGGCGTCGCCCTCGCGGGCGGGCCCGTGCTCGCCCAGACCACGACCATCATTCAGGAGGACACGACGGGCTCGATCGTCGTGACGCCCGAGCAGGGCACCACCATCAAGCGCTACGTGAAGACGCGGCCCGCAGCGCCCGTCGTGGTGCAGGAGCGGCTCGCCGTCGGCTCGTCCGTGCCGACGACGGTCGAACTGCAGCCCTTGCCGGAAGAGCTCTATGTCGAGAACCCCGCGATGCGGAACTACCGCTATTTCGTGACGCAGGACGAGGTGGTCCTCGTCAATCCGCAGACGCGCCGCGTCATCCAGGTCGTCCCCGAATGACGTGCTCGCGGGCTCCCGGCTCGGGCGCCGGCGAGCCCGTTTTCGGTCGTCGGCCCCGGAAACGGCGTCGACGACCGGAACCGCTCGGACGGGGAGACGTTTCCGCCGCACTCGGAGGAGGCCTTCCGATCCTTGTCGCCACCGGATCCGCGCGGCGCGGTCCGGACGTTGCGCCCGTGATCGGCCGGCCTCGTGCCCGAACAGGAAGCGGCCCCGGAGATCGGGTTCTCCGGGCGGAACTCGGCCAGAGCATATGTTGATACATGGATCGGCTTGGCGCGGACCGCGTCTCTCGGCTCGGGTCGGGAGGGGGGCTCCGAGGCCCGCCAAGTCCAGCGATCTCCTCGACAAAACGCCGGCTCTCGTCTGGCGGTCCGATCCGGAAGGCCGGATCGATTATCTGAACGGCTCGTGGCTGTCCTTCACCGGCCGCCCCGTCGACACGCAGCTCGGAACCGGCTGGCTCTCCGGCGTCCATCCCGACGATCGCGAGGACCGGACGCGGCGCTTCGCCGCCGCGCTCGCCGAGCGGCGCGACTGCCTCGTCGCCTATCGCCTGCGCCGGCATGACGGCGCGTGGCGCCGGATCGTCGACAAGAGCCGCCCCCTCTTCGAACGCAACGGGGAATTCCTCGGCTATCTCGGCTCCTGCGTCGACGTGACCGACCTCGACAGCGACGCCGAGCACATGAGCGCCGAACGCGAGGACGCCGAGCGGGCCCGCAGCCGTCACGACGTGCTGGTGCGCGAGGTCCATCACCGCGTGAAGAACAATCTTCAGGTGATCCTGAGCCTCGTCGCGCTCCAGAGCCGGCAGACGAGCGGCCCCGTCCGCGACGGCCTCGAACGACTGGCACAGCGCATCCGGGCCCTCGCCCTCGTGCAGCAGGAGCTGCATGACGACGATGACGTCTCCTCCATCGCGCTCTCCCCCTTCCTCGGTCGCGTCTGCACGGGCCTCTTCCGCCTTTACCGGGCCGAAGGCGTGCGGCTCGATCTCGAAGGCGACGATTGCGAGGTCGACATCGCGCTCGGTACCGCGGTGGGCGTCATCATGTCCGAACTCGTGTCGAACGCCGTCCTGCACGGCCGCGTCCGCCGGCTGCGCATCGCGCTCGCATGCGACGGCGGCGTTCGGCGCATCGTGCTGTCCGACGACGGCCCCGGCATTCCGAAAGGGGAGGAGAAGGGCTTGGGCCTCCTCCTCGTGCAGAAGATCGCGGCTCAGGCGGGAATCGCTCTTGCGGTCGACCCCGGACCGGGCGGCATGGCCGTCCTCGATCTGCGGTCCGGTCGTCCCTGATCAGCGCATCAGCAGGAACAACACCGCGAGGACCGCGATCATCAGCACGATCGCGATGACCCAGGCGCGGCTTCCGCCGTGTTCCATGCCGCCCGCGCGGGTGCGGTTCGGGTCGGTGCCGATCTTCCGCCGCCGCTCCCGCTGCTCGGCAAAGGCGATCACCTCGGCTTCGAGCGGCTTTCCCGCCGCTTCCTCGTCCGTCCCGAGCGGGGCGGCGGCCGGGTCCACGGCATTCACCTTGTCGCCGGTCGCTCCGGCATCGATGTCCTTGCGCAGGCCGGAGGTCGTGCCCGTCGCAGCGCGGCGCGCTTCGTCCGCAGGTTCGCCGGGATTGCTCATGGACGGCGCTCGCCGGGTTCGGGTTCGCGCGGTCCGCCGGGCGGGTCGCCGTCGAGGCCGAGCCCGTGCCCTCCGGGGTCGCGGCGCCGGCCGGGATTGGGATCCACCACCGTCCGCTCGCCCTTTTCGTCCGCCGCGCCGGGTTGTCCCGGGCGCCGTGCCGGTTCGGCGCGGTCGTGCAACCGCTCCGGTTTGTTCGTATCGGTCATCGGGGCCTCCTGTCGTCAGGAAACCCGTCCCCGTCCTGCGAAGTTCCGATCCCGAAACGCGGAAGGCCGCGCATGGGGCGCGGCCTTCGAGAGTTCGACAGTGAAGGAAGGGTCAGCCTTCGCGGCGGGCCGTGACCGTGAGGAGGCCGCGCATCGCGGCGGCACCGAGACCGGTCTTCAGCAGCGTGGCGGCCCAGAACGGCGCGACGCCCGCGATCCACGCCTTCTCGGCGCCGACCAGCGAGGCCAGCCACGCATAGCCGAAGGCGAAGAGAACGACATGGCCCAGCGCCATCACGCCGAAGAGCCCCGTCAGCGAACGGCCGAAGCCGCGCTCGACGAGCGCGCCCGTCACGAAGGCCGCGGCGAGGAAGCCCGCGAGATAGCCGCCGGTCGGGCCGGTCATGTAGGCGAGGCCCGCGCCGGAGGCGAAGACCGGCAGGCCCATCGCGCCCTGCAGGAGGTAGAGGCCGAGCGTGGCCGCGCCGAGGCGCGCGCCGTAGACCGCGCCGATCATCAGCACGACCATGCTCTGCATGGTCATCGGGACCGGGTAGAAGGGAACCTGCACCTTGGCCGAGAGCGTCAGCAGCGCCGTGCCGGCAAGCGCGAGCAGCACCGACTTGGCGGCGGAATCGATTCGGCCGCGGGACGGCCACAGAGTGCGGGCGAGCGGGTAAACGGCCATGAAACACCTCAAAAAGGCAGAAAGCGCTTTCGCGCTGGCTATTCTTCGTGCCGGACCCTACACGCTCGCACCGAAAGCGCAACGGTGATGCGGTCAGCGAGCGCTCGGAAACAAGTCGAAAACCGCTTGCGAGGCACCGATGACCGACGAGGTTCCTTTCGATCGTGACGCTCCCGAGCCGGGGCGCCTCGAACGGCTCACGCCGCTGGTCCGCCGCCTCGTCGCGGGCAACGGCGGTCCCTTCACCTTCACCGGCACCTGCACCTATGTGCTCGGCTCGGGCCGCGTCACCGTGCTCGATCCCGGCCCGGGCGATCCGGCCCATGTCGCGACCCTTCTCGATGCGCTGCGGGGCGAGACCGTCGAGCGCATCGTGCTCACTCATACCCATCGCGACCATGCCGATGCGGTCGCGGCGCTGAAGGAGGCGACCGGCGCCGAGATCGTCGGCTGCGGCGTCCATCGCGCCGCGCGTCCGCTCGCGCTCGCCGAAAGCAATCTGCTCGATGCGAGCAGCAACCGCGATTACCGCCCCGAGGCGGAGATGCGCGAGGGCGACGTGATCGGCGGCCCCGGCTTCACCCTCGAAGCGTTGGAGACGCCCGGCCATACGATGAACCATCTCGTCTTCGCGCTGCGCGAGGAAAACGCGATCTTCTCCGGCGACCATGTGATGGCCTGGTCCACCTCCATCGTCGCGCCGCCCGACGGCTCGATGGGCGCCTATATGGTGTCCCTGCAGAAGCTCATGAAGCGCGAGGAAACGGTCTATTGGCCCGGCCATGGCGGCCCCGTCCGCGAGCCCGCCCGCTTCGTCCGTGCGCTCCTCCACCATCGCCGCCAGCGCGAGGCCTCGATCCTGGACCGCGTGCTGGCGGGGGAGGGCACCGTGCCCGCCATCGTGGAGGCGATCTATCAGGGCCTCGCCCCGGGTCTGAAGGGCGCGGCGGGCCTCTCGGTCTTCGCCCATCTCGAGGATCTCGCCGCCCGCGGGCTGGTGCGCACGGACGGGCCGCCCTCGCTCGACGCGGTGTTCCGGGGGCCCTGAGGCCGCCGCGCGGGTTGATTTTCAGGCCCGGCGAACTCACGCTCACCGCATGGACGTCCTCACCCTTCCGGCCGTGGACCAGCTCGCTCTGCTGGACCGCCGCGCCCTTTCCGCCCGCGAACTCCTCGAAGCCGCTCTCGCCCGCGTCGATGCCGAAAATCCCGTCCTGAACGCGGTCGTCGCGCAGGACGGCACGGCCGCCCGCGCCGCCGCCGACGCATCCGACCGGCGCCGTGCGGCGGGCGAGGCGCGGCCGCTCGAAGGGCTGCCGATCACGATCAAGGACGCGTTCGACGTGGCGGGTCTGGTCTCGACCGCGGGCGCGCCTGCCTATCGCGACCGCGTACCGGAGACCGACGCCCCCGTCGTCGCCCGGCTGCGCGCCGCGGGCGCCGTCATCTTCGGCAAGAGCAACGTCCCCACCTTCTCCGGCGACTTCCGGACGGAGAACCCCGTCTACGGCCGCACTCTGCATCCGCTCGATCACGCCCGCTCGCCGGGCGGATCTTCGGGCGGTGCGGCGGCGGCGACGCTCGTGGGCATGAGCGCATTCGAACTGGGCTCCGATCTCGGCGGCTCGATCCGCTGGCCCGCGCATTGCTGCGGCCTTTTCGGCCACAAGCCGAGCTGGGGCCGCGTGTCCACCCGCGGCCACGTGCCTCCCGCGCCCGGCACCGCCGTCGATGCCGATCTCGTCGTCGCCGGCCCTCTGGCGCGCGCGGCGCAGGATCTCGAACCCCTGCTCCGCGTCATGGCGGGCCCCGCCGATCCGTCCGCCCCCGCACCCGCTTTCGCCCCCGCCCGGGCCGATGCGCCCCGCGGGCTCCGCCTCGCGCTCTGGTCGGACGAACCCGGCGCGGAGGTCGCGACCGAAATCCGCCAAGGGGTCGAAGCCGCGGCGGAGCGGCTGGCCGCGGCGGGCGCCGTGGTCCACGATCGCGCGCGCCCCGCCTTCTCCTTCGCCGAAAGCTTCGAGGTCTTCGCCCTGCTCCAGCACGCGATGATCGCGGCGGGCCTGCCCAAGACGGTCCGCGACCGTCTGGCGGAAGAGGCCGCGACCTATGCCCCCGACGACCGGTCCCACCGCGCGCTGCAGACGCGCGCGGCCCGGCTCGATGCCGCGACATGGGCCGGCCTGCAGGAGCGCCGCCGCGCGCTCAAACGCGCTTGGGCCGCCTTCTTTGTCGATTTCGACGCCGTTCTGATGCCGGCCGCCCCGGTCGTCGCGCTTCCGCATGATGCGACGCAGGATGTCCAGGCCCGCCGCATCGTCGTGAACGGTCGCGAGCGGCCCTATTTCGATCTCATGCATTGGGCCGCGCATGCGACCGTCGCGCATTGTCCGGCCACGGTCGCACCCGCGGGCCGCACGGCTGAAGGGCTGCCGGTCGGCGTCCAGATCGTCGGTGCCGAGGGCGCCGACCTTACGACCATCGGCATCGCCCGCCTGCTGTCCGACCTGCAGGCCTGAGGCTCAGGCCGGCTGGTCCGGATGCACCGGCTCCCGATCCACAAGAAGCGGATCCATCGGCGCCGGCGATCGCTTCGCAAGCGCCTTCCGGCTGCGGGTGAACAGCAGGGTTCCCGGGGGCGGGTCGCGTTTGAGCGCGACCGGGTCGAGCGGAACCGGCCGGGGCCGTTCGGATGCGCGATGTTCGCCCGCGGGCTCCTGCGACTGCAGCCTGTAAAGACGTTCGATCTCGCGCTCCTTCAGCGCGAGACGCTCGGCGAGGCCGGCATTCTCGGCCTGCAGCGCGTCGATCCGGGCCAGCATCCTCCGCTGTTCCGCGTCGTCCCGGCTCGCCCGCTTCCGAAGGTCCGTTTCGACCTCGGCAAGTCGATCCTCGGCGGCGCGCCCATGCTCCGCCGCGACCGAAAGCGCCGCATTCTCATGGCGCAGGCGCGCCACCTCGGCGCGCCGCTCGACCAGTTCCGCTTCCGATCGCATCTGCGTCTTGCGTGCATGCTCCGCCTGTGCGCGAGCCGCCTCGAGCGCCGCCTCGGCCTTCCCCGCCCGCTCGGTCAACTGCTTGATCTGGTCCGTTCGCCGTGCGGTGTCCTCCTCGAGCGTCCGCGCGAGGCGCTCGGCCCGCGCTTCGGCAGCGGCGACGACGGCCTCCAGCGCGGAACGTGCGGTCGCGAGCCTGCCGAGATCCCGCTCCAGTTCGGTGATGCGGAGCAAGCTCGCCGACCGTTGCTGCACGAGCGTTTCGTTCTCCGCGCGGAACGCGTCCGCAGAACCGGCGCTCATCATCGCGTCGAGTTTCAGACCCTCGTTCTCTCCCCTGAGTCTGTGCAGTTCACGGTCCGCCGTACTCAGGCCGTCTTCGAGCCGCCCGGCCAGCCGTTCGGCTGCAGTCGCCCTCGCTTCGAGTTCCGCGATCCGCAAGAGCGCGGCATCGAGTTCCGAACGCGATCCGTCGCTCTCGGCTTGCAGCCGCATCCGCTCGGACTCGAGGACCGCCGCGTCCTCGCGCAGGGCCGACGCTTCGGCGGACAGAGCGTTCCGCCGCTCCACCGCGCTGCGATGCTCGCGTTCCGCGCGCTGCAGGCGCTCCGTGGTTTCGGCGAGGCGGGCCCGGGAGTCCGTAAGCCTTGCGACGAGCCGCGGATGCTCGACCACCGCGCGTAAAATCCGGGCGCGTTCTTCGTCGTCGAGGTCGATCTGCGCGATGTGCGGCGTGAGGCGTCGCAACTCCGCACGGACGGCAGCGTCCGCTTCCTCGTCATCGTGCAACGGATCGCTCATCGAACTCGTCTCCTGATCCGGCCTTGCGGGCGGCGGGAAGAATGAGCTTCGAGCTAAGGACCGGGGATCCCGGCGGGTCCAGCAACCGGGAATGGCGCAAAATCGTCGCGCTCGGAAAAGCTGCGCTCTGCGCCTTTCAGGATGACGGGCGCAGAGCGGCTTCCACGAACTCCCGCCAAAGGACCAGAAGGCCTCCGGGCGTCACGGAGGCGGGCACGCGCTTTTCCTGGTCCACCGAAATCATGGTCGGGCCGTTCCCCGATATCCACATGAAAGCGACGGCATCGGACAAACGTCGGCCGTTCCCGGCGAAGGCCACGGCGGTCAGGTTCCGTGCGTCCAGCATGCTCCGTCCGAAGTCCTCGGGATCATTGATCTCGACGACGGGGCCGTTCAGCAGCAGTTTGAGAAAGATGGGCAGCGGAAGTCCCGGCTCATGCTCCGGTCCGTCGAAGACGAGCGTCGTCGCGCCGAGCCGTCCCGTCAAAAAACAGATCTCCTCGGACTGCATGCGTCGCCCGGCACCTCCGCGAGCGCGCAACTTGGACTTGCAGAACGGCGCCGTAAAGCGAATTCAACGAACGGGTCTCACGCGATAGACACGCAACGCTCCGCTTTCGACTACGGGCGTCGTCCATTCTGGGTGGCTGCCCGCTGCAAGCGCCGCCGCGGGACTTCCCTCGGGATAATTTTCGCTCGCGCAGACGGCGAGGTAATCGACCCCGCGCTCGAGAACCAGCGACCGCAGTCCGGCTTCGTCGCCCCGCAGCGCCGCCTCGGCCTTCACGATGGTCGTGCTGGTCCGATGATAGGGCGTCGACAGCACCGAATGCGCCGTCAGCACGACGATCGGCGTGCCGATTTTGAGCGGTGCGAGGATCAGTCCGGGCGGCAGCGGAACGAGCGCGTCGAAATCCGCGGCCGTTCCGCATCCCCGCATCATCCCCGCCGCGGTATCGACGGTCGCGACGGGCCCGAAGACCCCCGCGGCGCGGTGGACGAGAACGGCGCCCGTCCACGGGATCGCGAAGAGGGCGAGGACCGTCGCAGCCGTAAGCCCGACGGGCGAAAGCCGGCCGGACCGCGGAAGGCTCGCCCCGGCCCCGCCGACCAGCGCCGCCGCGACCAGCATCGGATAGGGAACGTGTCGGACCATCCCGAGCGCCATCACGCCCGCGACGAGAAGAAAGATCAGCGCGACCACGATCTTTTCGGGCCGTGCCCGGCCCGTCATCGCCGCCGCGACGGCGGTCCCCGCCGCGAAGAGGAAGGGCAGGGCGACATAGGGAAACAGATCGTGCCGGGACAGCGAGGGGCGCAGAGGCTCCTGTTCCGCGATCTCGGAATGCCAGACCGTGGCGAGCGCGGCGTCGGCCCGGCCGAAAGGCCCGGCGAGACAGGCCGGTTCCGGACCGAAGAAGGCCGCAGCGGCGACCGCACCCGCGAGGGCGGTCGCGCCCGCCCGCGCCGTCGCCGGCCATTCGCGCCCGAAGGCCGCGGCCGATCCGAGCACCAGTGCTGCACCTGCTGCCGCCGCCGTCGAATTGATCGCCAGAGCGTCGCAGGCCGGCACGAACCGGACCGTCGAAGGCGTCTGGAGAAGGAAGAGGAACACCGCGCCGCCGCCCGCCGCTTCGCAGAAGCCGAGCATCTCCTCGCGATGCCCGTAGCGGACGAAGCGGAACGCCGCGACGGCTCCCGCCGTCACCGCGAATGGCAGGGACTCGAATCCGACGGCGAGAGCCCCGGCGATCGCGGCGCCGACGAGCCGTCCCGACCGCCGCGATCCGTCCAGCCCGAGGCTCGCGGCCATCAGCGCCACCGCCAGCATGTTCTGGAGATTGTGGTGATCGATCCGGCCGACCCGGAACTGGAAGAAGGGCGACCAGCACACGAGCAGATAGAGCGCCGCGAGCACTGCGGCCGCATCGCCCCGTCCCGGCCCGGCGATCGCGCGCGCCGCCGCCGCCGCGAGAAGCACGGTCGGCACGACCCAGAGGAGAGGCCAGATCGCCCGCGCGAAAAGCTCCGCGGCGTCGTGCGGCGCAAACAGCCTGAACAGCAGAACGAGGCCCGCGATCCCGCCGTCGATCAGGCGCGACCAATGGGAGTCGAGCCCGTGCGGCGGATCGATCCGCGGCTCGTTCAGGTCGAACCAGGATTTGCCGTCGAGAAGGTCGCGCACCTGCTTGAGCCGCAGCAGGTCGTCATTGTCCCCCAGCACCGGACTGCGGAAGGGGCCCCATGAGGACAGGACGAGGAGGGCGACGGCAACGGCCGCCAGGCCGAGAACGGCCGCTCGAGCGCGGTTCCGCGCAGAAAACGTCTGAAGAAAATGCATCGAAGAAGAACCGGATGAAAACCGGCCCGAGACTTAGCCCGCGGCCTCTCTCCGGGCAATGAAAGGCGGGCCTCGGTCCATCGGCAAGGTTACGGCAGATGCGGGCCCTCGTCCTCGGCGCCGATCTCGTCCTTGAGAACGAGCCCCACGATCAGCAGCGGCACGGCGAGAAAGGCCCCGATCGGCCCCCAGAGCCACGTCCAGAAGGCGAGCGCGAGAAACACGAAGAAGGGGCGCAGCGTCAGATGGCGGCCGATCAGGCCCGGCGTCAGGAAATGGCCCTCGATCGTGGCGATCAGCACGAAGAGCCCCGGCGGCAGCAGCGCCTGCCCGATGACGGGGAACGTGAACAGGCCCACCACCAGCAGAATGCTCGCGGTGATCAGCGCGCCCAGATAGGGGATGAAGTTCAGGACGAACGCGGCCGCCCCCCACAGGATCGGGTTCGGTACCCCGATCAGCATCAGCATGATCGCCGTCGCCGTGCCGAGGCCCGCATTGATCAGCGTCACGAGCGTCATGTAGCGCCGCAGCGCCGCCTCGACCCCGGCGACGACATGCAGGGCCCTCAGCCGCGTCTCGCGCCTGTCGAGCGTGGACACCAGCCGGTTCTTCAGGATCCGCCGGTCGGCGAGATAGAAGAAGAGCGTCCCGAAAAAGATCAGCAGCTCCGTCAAGGCGGGCGTCAGCACGCTCACGACCGCCGGGATCGGGCTTTGCTTCACGCCGACCGTCAGGCCCGTATCGCCGGGCGTCAGCGACGACAGCGAAGCCTGCAGCTCATGCAGGGCCGCGAGCGGTCTTTCGAAGAAGCGGAGCCGTTCCCGCATCATCGGGCCGATCTCGGCCGCACGGCCGATCCATTCGCTGACCGGCCCGGCCAGCACCAGCACGACGAAATACAGTGCCGCGAGAGCGCCGAGCAGCAGGGCGGTCGTCGCCGCGACCGGCGGCACGCCGCGCTCGTCGGCCGCGTCGACGAGGCCGCCCAGCATGCTGCCGAGCACGAGCGCCGCGACCACGGGCACCACGATGCCCTTGCCTTGGACGAGCGCCTCGACGGTGAAGAGGATCAGAAGTCCCGGCAATGCCCAGCGCGTCAGCAGCACCGAAAGCGACATGCCGTCCGGCCGGGGCGGGCGATCATCCATGGCGGGTCCGTCGCGCGAAAAAAAAGAGGCCACGGGATGGCCCGTGGCCCCGTCGAGGGGCGCTCGTCGCGCCCCTCTCCAAGTTCCAGCCTGAGGACGTGTGCGGAAATGGAACGCGGGTCCGCTCGGGAAGTTCCGCCGGGCCTCGCGCTATGGCCGGCGGCCTGACGAAGCCGGTGTCCCGGTGCATGGATCGACCAAGACGCAAACGGCTCGAAGGCAAGAAGTGACCGTCCTTCGAAGAGCCGCCGCAAAGTAGAGGAACGATCCATCCTGCGAGAGATGAAGCGTCTGCATCGAAGAGCCACACATCCCGTCGAACACGAGAAAGTCGGAACCCCTCCCGGAGACCGCGCGTTGACTTCCCCTGAACAGGAGGACGATCGATGTCGGACTGGTCTCGGATATTTTCGGGTGGGGCTCTTGCTCTCGCGATCGGCGTCGCGGCGGCCCCCGGGCTCGTTGCGGCCTTCGGCGAGCCGGAGCCGCCGCGCAAGGCGGCGGCGCTGACCGTCGTCGTCGAGGAACGCCCCGCCTGCACGCTCGCCTCGGGCGAGATGCGCTGCATCCGCAGCGTGAAGGGCGGCTGATCCCCTCCCGGCCGGCCACGAAAAAAGGGGCCTCCCGCGGGAGGCCCCTTTCTTGTTCGCGAGGGTCCTTCGCGTCAGGACCAGTAGGGACGCGAGCCGTAATAGTCGTGCACGCGGTTGCCCCATTCGCGGTTCGACCAGTCGAACTCGTCCTCTCCGGAATAGGAGGGCGCTCCGCGCAGCTGTTCCTCGGTGATGTCGACTTCGTAGCCGTCCAGCGCCTCGTTGTATTTCAGCATGGCCCACGGCAGCGGATAATAGCTTTCGCCCATGCCCAGAATGCCGCCGAAGCTCATGACGGCATAGGCGACCTTGCCGCTGCGCTTGTCGATCATCACCCGTTCGATCTCGCCGATCGTATCGCCGTTCGGGCGGACGACCGAGGTGCCTTCCACCTTGTCGCTCGCGATGAGCCTCTCGGTCTCACGCGATTCCATATCGCCGGACCGCATCGTTCCGGAGGTGGTGCCGAATCCGCTTCCCATGCTCGTGGCCATCGTCTTTCGCTCCTGTCGGATGAGGGTTCGTTCGTCCTCCGGCTGAACGTCCCGGCCGCGGCCCGGTTCCGCCGCGGGGCGTCGGCCGGCTGCGGGAACCATGGCCGGCAGGCGGCGTTGTCGGCCGGCAAGCGTGGTGCGGATGTTTGAGCCCCCTCCCAGTCGTCCGTCCATGCCCGGGACCCGCTGCGACCCGCGTCGCCGCGGGTCCCTTCCTTTTCGGGCCGGCCTTCCGGCCGCCGGCCGCGCCCCCGCCGGAACCCGTGCAGTTTCCGCACGTTGCCGTTCCGAACCGTCGGCGGCGCAGTCGCCGTCCGAATGAAGGAGAGACCCGCATGACGCTCGGAACGATCCTCCTCATCCTCCTCGTGCTGCTTCTGGTCGGCGCGATCCCCGCTTGGCCCTACAGCCGCAGTTGGGGGTACGGCCCGTCCGGCATCGTCGGGGTCGTGCTCGTGATCATCGTCATCCTGCTGCTCACGGGCCGGATGTGAACTCCACCCGAAACGGAAACCGAAAGGACGCTGCGATGAAGACGGGCGAAGACCAGACCCCCGGAATGACCGAACTCACGAACGACCTCACCCGCATCCGCGAGGATCTCGGCCGTCTGACCGAGACGGTGACCCAGATGCTCACCGGCGGCGGCTCGGTGACCGATCGCGTCCGGGGCACCGTCGAAGGCGCCCGGCAGAACCTCGCCGGCACCGCGGAAACGGTGATGCAGAGTTCGCGCGACTACATGTACGGCGCTCAGGGCATGGTGCGCGACGCCGCCGGACGGCTCGAAACCTCCGTCGAGCGGAATCCTCTGACCGCCGTGATGGTCGCCGCCGCCCTCGGGCTCGTGGTGGGCATGATGGGCCGCGGCCACAACGACCGGTGAGGCGCCGATGATTTCCGAAATCGCGACCATCGCCGGGCGCTCGGTCCGGAGAAAGGTCTCCGGCGTCGTCACCAAGATCGTACTCTGGGCGGCGGCGGGCCTCGCCGGCGTGGTCGCGGTCGGATTTCTCACGGGGTCCGGCTATATGTGGCTGAAGGACGTCTGGGGCGGTCCCGCGGCGGCTCTGGCGACGGCCGTGTTCTGGCTGCTCGCCGCGGTCGTCCTCGCCGTCTCGGCCACCCATGCCGGGTCCGAGCCGGAGCGCGGACCCTCGACGGCCGAGCAGCTTCGGGCCGCGATCCCCGCCGTACCGGGCATCATCGCCCTCATGCGCTCGCGGTCGGGCGGTCCTGCCAAGCCGCCGGTGACCGAACGCGCGAGGCTTGCGGCGGATCGCGAATTGCGTCGGCTCGGTCCGGTGCAGCGCATCGGTGCGGGTCTGCTCGCGGGTTTCGTGCTCGGCCGCATCGTCGATCGACGATTGTCGAAGTGAAAGAGGCCCTTCCGCAGGGAAGAGCCTTTCCCGAGATCGGAAAACGGATCGATGCGCGCCCTCAGGCGCGCATTTCCGCGTGACGGGGCCGGTGCGAGCGGCGGTCGAAGAACAGCGCCTGGCTGATCACCGCCTTCACCGTCTCGATCAGGAAGGGCTTGGTGATGAGAAAGGCCGGTTCGGGCCTGTCCCCGGTCAGGAAGCGTTCCGGATAGGCGGTGATGAACACCACGGGCACTTCGAGCGAACCGAGGATCTCGTTCACCGCGTCGAGGCCGGACGAACCGTCCGCGAGCTGGATGTCCGCAAGGATCAGCCCGGGCTCGAGATTCTTGATGGCGGCGACGGCCTCGCGATGCGTGCGCGCGACGTCCACGACATTGTGGCCGAGATCTTCGACCAGCGTCTGCAGGTCGAGCGCGATGAAGGGCTCGTCCTCGATGATGAGAACGTCCGTCCGGATCTGCTCGGCGATCTCCCGGCCCGCGGCGTCGACGAGCCCTTGGGCCTCCGCCACCGAGCAATCGAGCGTCTGGGCGATCTGTTCGATTCCGAAGCCTTCGAGCGATCGCAGCAGAAAGGCGATGCGCGGCCGCGGCGTGATCGCCTCGAGATTCCGGCGCGCGCTCGTCTCCAGCGGGGAACCCGAAGGGTCGGTGATCGCGTTGATGGTGACCGACCGCCACACCCCGAGCAGCGTCCTGTAAAGCGCGATGCGGGCGTCCTTGGCCTCGGTGACGAGTTGAGGTTCGGCGATGATCGCCTCCAGCGCCGCCTGGACATAGATGTCGCCGACGGTCTGGCTGCCCGCCAGCGCCCGGGCGAAGCGGCGGAGATAAGGCAGGTGCGGAACGATGAGTTCGGACGTCGGCATTGGCCCCCCGGGTTCTTGGTATCGCCGATCCTGATGCATGCGCGCGCCGAAATCGTGGCGACGGCTTTCCGAAAACGCGAGCTTGGAGGCTAAGGTTCCTTCGACGGAACCGGGGCCACGTCAAAACGTTGTAATCGGCTCGGTCGGTCGGATGGGACCGCCGTGCAGGACCCCTCGGAGGGTGGGATGGAGCAGAAGAGGAGCGTGCGTAACATGGCGGGCAACAAGCCCGGGGCGCGCGCGGGCGAGGGAGCCGGCAAGCCCGGCATCCAGGTTCAGGTTCAGGATCACATCGGACGCCAGCTGCGTGCCGTCTATGACGACGTGCTCAACCAGCCGGTTCCCGATCGTTTGCTCGAGCTGCTCGAACAGCTCGATCGCGAGAAGAAGGGGAGAGACGGCACGTGAAAGCCGGCCCGGGCGTAAAATCGGATCTGCTCGCCGCGATCCCGAGCCTTCGCGCCTTCGCGATGTCTCTGTGCGGCAACATGGACCGCGCCGACGATCTCGTTCAGGAAACCCTGATGAAGGCCTGGAGCAATCTCGACTCGTTCGCGGAAGGCTCGAACATGTCGGCCTGGCTCTTCACGATCCTGCGCAATCTCTTCTATTCCGAATATCGGAAGCGAAGACGCGAGGTGGCCGATCCCGAAGGGCAGATCGCGGCGCGTCTCGCCACGGGCCCGGCCCAGATGGGCCACATGGATCTGCTCGACTTCCGCGAGGCGCTGCTGCTTCTGCCGCCCGACCAGCGCGAGGCGCTGATCCTCGTCGGCGCCTCGGGCCTGTCCTATGAGGAAGCCGCGAACATCTGCAATTGCGCGGTCGGCACCATGAAGAGCCGGGTCAACCGCGCCCGCAACCGCTTGGGCGAGATCCTCTCGCTGCGCCCCGGCGACGAATACGGCAATCCCGCCGATTGGGAACCCGCCCTCGAATTCGGGCGCGGGCGCACCCGGGTGGCCGAATAGCCCCTGCCCGGGCGGAGCCGAAAGGCTCGGTCCATGCCGCTGCGGTGAAGCGCGGCGAAAAGCGTCACGCACCCCGACCCGATCAGGAAGACCGGAGCCGCCGAACCGGTGAGTTCGGGCCGCCTCATCTTGCCGAGCGCCCGGATCGGGAGAATGTCGTCCTTCGCCGTGTCGGTGGTCAGGCGCCGGAGGACGTCTTCAAACGGCGAGCGGATCTCCATCCGCCTGCCTTCGGTCGATCACTCGGCCGCGGAAGGAGCCTCGGAAGGAGCTTCGCCGGCCGGAGCCGTTTCCGCCTTTTCCGCCGCTTCGGGATCGGGTTTCGCGTCGAGGATGGTGGCGCTCAGCCGGCCGAGGCTCCGGAGCACGCTGAACACCGCGCGGTGTTCCTCGAAGCGGTTCGCGATCTGGCTGCGGCGGGCTATGAAATAGGCGGCCTGAATGTCGAGGAGTTCGAACAGCGTGCGCTTGCCGCCCGCGAACTGCTCGTCGTAGAGCTCCCGCGCCTTGGCCGAGCTCTCGACGCCGGCGCGGAGGCCTGCATATTTCTCACGCGCGCCGGAGATCGCCCGGTAGGCCTGCCTCAGATCGGCCTCGGCTTCCTCGAAGGCGAGGCGATGCTGCAGCTCGGCCTGCTCGGCGCGTTCGAGCGCCTGACGGACCTGCGCATTGGCAAGGCCGCCGTCGAACAGGTTCTTGCGCATCGTCAGCATGACCCTGCCGTCCAGCTCGTCCTGCCGCTTGTGGCCGGAACGGGTCGATTGGATCAGATCCGCATCGAGCGTCACGAGCGGTCGGTCGGACGCGCGCTGGGCTTCGGCGTCTTTGCGGGCCGCATCGGCCGTCGCGGCCAGCGCGAGCAGTCTGGGATTGCTGCCGGTCAGCCGGCTCACCGCCTCGTCGACGGAGCGGGGCAGGGCGTTCGTGGGACGCGCGGCCCCGCGCAACGGGCCCGGATCCACGCGGACCAGCCGGCGGAAGGCGTCGGCGGCATTGGCCGCATCGGAACGGGCGTCGGAGGCGATCGACGTGGCGTCCGCCAGTTTCGCGCGGATGCGGTTCACGTCGGCGCTGGTCGAATTGCCGTTCTTCTCGTTTTCTTCGATCAGCCGGCGAAGGCGGTCGAGCGCCGCCACGTTCTCTTCCGCGGCGGCCAGGATCTCGCGGCTCTCGAGCACCTTCAGATAGACTTCGGCGGTCTTGAGGGCGATGTCCTCGGCGACATCCGAGGTGATCCGCTCCGCGCTGTGCCGCCGGGCTTCGGCGGAGGCGATCTGTTCCGAGCGGGCGCCGAAATCATAGATGAGCTGGCGCGCCGTGAGCTGCGCTTCGCCGCGCGCACCGCCGATCGACTGTTTGGGTCCGTAGACCGAGTCCGAAAGGTAGGTCGGGGTCGTGCCGAGCACGCCGCCGCCGCCTGCCAGCCGGGCATCCAGTTGCGGATAGCGGCCCGAAAGCGCGGCATCCACTCCCGCCGCACCTTCCAGCACGCGAGACCGTGCGATGCCCATCTGCGGGTGATGGAGGAGGGCGCGTCTCACGGCGTCCGGGAGATTGTCCGGTGCGGCCGAGATCGCGCTCGTCCGCTTGGTCTTGCGCTCCCCCGTGCAGTCCTTGCACGGTTTGGGCGGTCCGGCGCTCCGTTCCGCGGACCATGCGTAAGATGACGGAAATGCCGCAGACATGCAGACGGTCAGCAGGACGGCAGGAAATCCAACGCGCACGGGCGCCTCCCGAACAACGAATCAAACGCAATACTCACGAGCCACTTTCTGCCCTTTTATGGTTAACGAAAGATTGAATTTCGTGAGTCCGCCGGCGTCCGTCCGGGGCCGTCTCTTCCAAAATGTTAATACGGGATCCAAATAGTCTTAAATTTGAACGGGTAATGATTAAAAAGATTATTCTGTCGTAACTCGCTCGAATATGCTATGAAATCCGGCATTGAATACGTTTTCGTTCTATGACCTTCGAGTTTTCAGGTAGGCGTCGGTATGTCGGATAAGGCTGTTGCTATAGGCGGAACGCTCGGGGCGGGCGACGCCGGTGCTCGCATCGGGCGGCCCGAGGCGGGCGGCATCCGCGTCGTCGATGCGGTCGGGCGGTCAAGGATCGATTTCGATTTCGCCTCCGCCGGCGTCAAGCTGGTGGCGCTGGACGTCGATCTGGTGCTCGTCTTCCCCGACGGCGCGAAGCTCGTCCTGCCGGGCCTTGCGCTCGAAATGGCCGGCAACGAGGCGCTGGAGATCGTGTTCGCGGACCGCCGCGTGAAGCCGCAGGAGGTGCTCGCGGAAATCGCCGAGGTGCAGCTGACCGATACCCTGCCTGCTCTGCGCCTGATAACGGCGGATCCGAAGGCGCCGGAGCCCGGGGAAAAGGAATCGACCCCGACCGTCATCGAGCCCGTCTCGGTCGTGACGCTCACCAAGCCCGCAACACCCGAAAGCGAGGCCGCGGCCCTGCCGCCGGATCCCCCGCCGCCGGCGCCCCGCGCGGTTCCCCAGGACAAGGCGGCATCCTCGTCGTCGCCTGCGGCGCCGCCCGCCGCTCCCCCGACGCCGCCGCCGGCCGAGCAGCCTAAGGTCGAGACGCCGGACGACGGCGCCGGCGAGCTCGGGGAGGGAACGGGTGAAACGGCGAGGCTGAGGCTGACCCTTCTCGGAATGAGCGGTTCGACCAGCGCGGAGGTCAATGGCGGCTTCGTGATCATGGGCGGTTCGGCGGCGCCGGGTGCGGACACGAATCCGTCCTATGCCTCACAGATCGCGATGGAGACGCTCCTCGGCGGCGCGGGCGGCGACCTCATTCGAGCCGACGACCTCGGCATCGCGCCCCAGGGCACCGCACTTCGACGGCTCGTGGTCGATTTCACGATGCCCCAGGCCGATATGCAGCCGCTGCTGGCGCGCGTGTTCGGACTTCCCGCCGAATATTCGGTGCTCAACGCCTCCCAAGTCGGCGAGCGTTTCGTGGTGCCCATCGATTTGGCGCGCTCGCCGAACGCGATATCGCTCGATCTCGCCTACTCATTGCCCACGAACGATGCCGTTCCCGATGCGGAAGGCTTCTTTTCTCGATCCAAGATGGGGATCGAGTTCCTCGTCGGTACGGAAACCGGCTACCTTCTGGTCCAAAGCTTCGCGATGGTGGGCGTCAGGGACGTCCGGTCGGCCTCCGACACGGTCTATGTCGATCCGGCGACCGGCCTTGAAACGGCGGTCCTGTTCGCGCGACCTGCCGGCAATTACATCGATTCCGGCGGCGGGGACGACCGCATCGAAGCCGGTGCCGGTCAAGACATCATCCGTGGCGGCACCGGCATCGACGAGCTCTCCTACATCCGATCGCACGAGAGCGTTTCCGTCGATCTCGCGGCGGGGACCGGGTGGGGCGGGTTCGCGGCCGGGGACCAGATCTCCGGGATCGAAGCGCTGGAAGGTTCATCGAAGAACGATCTTCTGGCAGGTTCGGCAGGAAACGAGTTCTTTCGCGGCGGAGCGGGCGACGACACTCTGCGCGGCCGGGGGGGCTCCGACAGTTTCTATTCCGACGTCGGCAACGACCTCATCGAGGGCGGCGACGGATACGACATCTACGATCTTTCCGACCGTTCGGCGGGCGCTTTCGTGAACCTCGCGACCGGGGTCTCGTCCGTCGTCGGGCTCGCGGGCCTCGATACGCTGTCCGGCATCGAAGAAATCCGGCTCGGTTCGGGCAACGATACGGTGTTCGGTTCGGAGGCAGGCGAGAAATTCGTGACCGGCGCGGGCGACGACTCCATCCTCGGCGCCGGCGGCGACGACACGATCATGGCGGTCTCGGGCGCGGATACCCTCGACGGCGGCGTCGGCACGGACGTGCTGGACCTTTCGCTCGCGCCCGGGGCGATTGCGGTCAATCTCACCACCGGAAGGGGCACGGGCGGATGGACTGCGGGCGCGTCCTACGCCGGGTTCGAATACATCATAGGTACGGCCTTCGCCGATACGATCATCGGCGGATCGGCGAACGAGACGATCATCGGCGGTGCAGGCGGGGATTCGCTGGCCGGCGGAGCGGGCTTCGACATTCTCGACTATTCGGCATCCGACGCAGCCGTCACCCTCAATCTGATGCAATTGAACCAGTCGGGCGGCCATGCCGCGGGAGACATGGTCTCCGGCTTCGAAGGCCTCATCGGCTCGGCCTTCAACGACTTTCTCGGCGGGTCGGCTTCTTCGGACGTGATCCGCGGCGGGACCGGCAACGACACCCTCAACGGTCAGGCCGGCGACGACACGCTCTATGGAGAAGACGGGAACGATACGATCTATGGCCGTGGCGGAAACGACCTCGCCGTCGGGGGCGCCGGAAACGACGCCTTCCTCACGGAAACCGGCCCGCAGGGGCGTGATACCTTCGACGGCGGCGACGGGATCGATACGTATGACGGTCGAAACGACGCAACGCCCGTCGACATCTTCGCCGATCTCGCCTCCGGCGTCGTCTCTTCGGCCGGATGGGCCGATGCCGATACGCTGATCAATGTCGAGAACCTGTACTCATGGTGGGGCAATGACACCCTGCTCGGTTCGGACGCTGCGAACATCTTCCTGAGCTCCTTGGGAAATGACTCCATCGATGCTCGCGGCGGTGCAGACAGCGTCAATGCGTCCTTCGGCGAGGACACCGTTCTCGGCGGTGACGGAGACGACACGCTCAACGGCGCCGAAGGGAACGACCTGATTTTCGGCGGCAACGGAAACGACTCTCTCTACGGAGGCCTCAGCGCGGAATCCGGCCAAGACACGATCTTCGGCGGGGCGGGCAACGATCGCTTCTGGGGATACGAAGGCAACGACTCGCTCGTCGGCGGCGACGGAAACGACACCTTCAATGACGACGTGGGCAACGACACGGTCTTCGGCGAAGCCGGCGACGACAATGTCATCTACCTCGGGCAGGGCAGCGATTCGCTCATCGGCGGCAGCGGCGTCGATCGCATCGACGTCAGCGTCGCGCGGGATGCGTCTCTGGATCTCGTCGCCGGCATTCTGACCTTCAGCGGCCTTGCCGACATCGTGACGGTGTCGGGTTTCGAGACCGTCTACACGTCCACCGGCAACGATACGATCATGGGATCCGCCGAGGCCGAGACGTTCTTCGGCGGTACAGGCAATGACCGGCTTTTCGGCCTGGCGGGCGACGACGTGCTCGACGGCGGCGACGGCAACGACACCCTTTTCGGCGGGACCGGCGCCGACCGCCTGGCCGGAGGAAACGGATTCGACATCGTCGATTACTCGAACGCTTCCGGTCCGATCGGAGTCGTCAATTTTGCCACGGCGCCGGGCACCGGCTCCGGGGAAGCCGCAGGCGACTTGTTCACGAACATCGAATCCGTCGTCGGCTCCGCCTTCGGCGACACCATCATCGGAGCGGGATTTGCCGAGGGAATATCGGGCGGTTCGGGCAACGACAGCCTTTTCGGCGGCTCGGGCAACGATACGGTGGACGGCGGCATCGGAAACGACACGATCGACGGCGGCTCCGGCGACGATCTCCTGATCGCGAGCGAGGGTGCGGATTCGATCAACGGCGGGCTGGGCAACGATCATCTCAACGTCGCCGCCGCGCTCGATGCCGTCACGCTCGACCTGGTGGCCGGACGCATGACGGTGGCCGGCTGGACCGGCGTGAGCACGATCGCCGGTATCGAGATGGTCACGACCGGCTCCGCGGCGGACAGCGTCCTCGGCGGGACCGCCAACGAGACCATCTTCGGCGGTTCCGGTGCGGATACGCTCGACGGCGGGAGCGGCAACGACTCGCTCTCGGGCGGAGACGGAAACGACGTCCTGACGGGCGGCATCGGAAACGACACCGTCGACGCCGGCGACGGCGACGATACCGTCATCGGGGGCGATGGCGCGGATTCGGTCTCGGGCGGTGCGGGCACCGACCTCATTTCCTTCGGATCGGCCACGGGCGCGGTGAATATCGATCTCTCGGCGGGGCGGGTGACGGTGGGCGGCTGGACCGGGATCGATACGATCTCCGGGTTCGAGATCATCACCACCGGTTCGGCCTCCGACAGCGTGCTCGGTTCCTCGGGCAACGAGACCATCTCCGGCGCAGGCGGCAACGACACGCTGGACGGTGCAGCGGGCAACGACTCGCTTTCCGGCGGCGACGGCAACGACTCCATCATCGGCGGGGCAGGCGACGACACCGTGGACGGCGGCGCGGGCGACGATACCGTGCTCGCAGGCGTCGGTGCCGACTCGCTCGCAGGAGGCACGGGAAACGACCTTCTCTCCTTCTCGTCGGTCAGTGCCGCGCTCTCGATCGATATCGCGAACGGCCGGGTCACCGTCACGGGCGGTACCGGGACGGTCTCCGTTTCAGGCTTCGAGAGCTACGTCGCGGGCTCCGGCAACGATACCGTGAACGGCTCGACGGCCGGCGAGACGATCGACGGCGGGGCCGGCGCGGACCAGATCTTCGCGCAGAGCGGCAACGACTTCGTCACCGGCGGAGCGGGCAACGACACGATCGATCTCGGCCAAGGCGACGACACCCTGCTCGCGGACGACGGCGCCGATTCCGTCTCGGCGGACGTGGGCAACGACCTGCTTTCCTACGCGGCCGCCACCGGCTCGGTGACCGCGGATCTCTCCACGGGGCGGGTCACCGTCGTCGGCTGGTCGGGCATCGACTCGGTGTCGGGGTTCGAGTCTCTGCTGACGGGCTCGGGTGCCGACACATTGATCGGCTCCGCCTCGCACGACACCATGGACGGCGGTGCGGGCAACGACTCCATCAGCGGCGGCAACGGAAACGACCTCCTCACCGGCGGCACCGGCAACGATACGGTCGACGGCGGCCTCAACAACGATACCATCATCGCGGGCGACGGCGCGGACCTCATGTCGGGCGGCGCGGGCAATGACCTGATTTCGTTCGCCTCGGCGCCCGGCGCAGTCACGCTCAATCTCACGCTTGGAACCGCGGTCGTAACCGGTTGGACGGGCGTGGACACGATTTCGGGGTTCGAGTCCGCGGTGATGGGCGCGAGCGCGGACAGCGTCATAGGGTCTGCGTCGAACGATACGGTCGACGGCTCTGCGGGGGACGACACGCTCTCGGGCGACGCCGGCAACGACTCCCTCACGGGCGGCATCGGAAACGACAGGCTCGACGGCGGTTCCGGCAACGACATGCTCGAAGGCGGCGTCGGCAACGATATCATCGACGGCGGGCTGGGGGACGACACGATCACCGCCGGCGACGGCGCCGATTTCGTCGTGGGCGGTTCCGGGAACGATCTGATGTCCTTCGCCGCCGCCGTGGGCTCGGTCACGCTCGATCTGACGGCCGGGCGCGCGACCGTCGCAGGCTGGTCGGGCACCGATTCGCTCTCGGGCTTCGAACTTTTCGAAGGCGGCTCGTTCGTGGACACCATGCTCGGTTCCAGCGCCGACGAGAGGTTCGACGGCGGAGCGGGCGGAGACTCGATCTTCGGCGACGGCGGCAACGACTCGCTCGACGGCGGGCTCGGATCGGACACGCTTCACGGCGGCACGGGCAACGACACCGTGAATGGAGGAGACGGCGCGGACTCGCTCGTCGGCGGTGCGGGCAACGACCTTCTGTCCTTCGCCTCCGCGACAGGCAGCGTCACCCTCGATCTGGTCGCCGGTTTTGCCTCGGTCGCAGGCTGGTCGGGCGTCGATACATTGTCCGAATTCGAGAGCTACGCGGGCGGGGCGGGCTCCGACAGCATGACCGGCTCGGCCGTCGGCGAAACGATGGACGGCGCGAGCGGCAACGATACGCTTTCGGGCGAGGCCGGCGACGACGTGCTCCTCGGCGACGTCGGCAACGACTCGCTTCTCGGCGGCATCGGCAACGACTCGCTCGACGGCGGCATCGGCAACGACTTGCTGGACGGAGGTGTGGGCAACGACACGGTCGACGGCGGTTCGGGCGACGACACCGTCACGGCGGCCGACGGCGCGGATTCCGTCTCGGGCGGGTCGGGCAACGACCTCCTGTCCTTCGCGGCCGCGACCGGCGCCGTCACGCTCGATCTCGCCGCGGGCCGGGCGACCGTGTCCGGTTGGTCGGGCATCGATACGCTGTCGAGCTTCGAGAGCGCCGAGGGCGGTTCGGGATCGGACACCCTGCTCGGTGCCTCGGGCAACGAAACGCTCTTCGGCGGGCTGGGCAACGACTCGGTGAACGGCGGCGGCGGCGCGGACGCGCTGTTCGGAGGCGACGGCGCGGATACCCTCACGGGTGATGCGAACCTCGTCCAGAACCCGGGCTTCGAGAATGACACGACGTCCTGGACCGTTCCTGCCACGGCGAGCGGTACGGGCCGCCTCCTGGCGAACAGCGACGCCAACGCGGCCTTCGTGACCGAGGGGCAGGCGTCCTTCACCCTCGGCCAGCTGGGCGCCGCGCTGAGCCAGACGCTTCAGACGGTGGGCGGGCGCAACTACGTCCTCGCTTTCGATGCGCGCTCCATCGGCGGCGACGGCGCTCGGATCGACGTGATCGACGGCTCCACGGTGCTGGCGTCGAGCAGTCCGACCTTCGTGTCGGGCTTCCGGTCCTACAGCCTCGCCTTCACGGCCGTGGACGGCGACACGACGATCTCCTTCACTCTTGATCGCAAGGGGACCGCGAGCTGGGCCATGGACAATGTCCGCGTCTACGAAGTCGCGGGCCCGGCCGATGCTTTGACCGGCGGCGCGGGAGACGACCTGCTGGCCGGAGGCACCGGCAACGACACGATCGACGGCGGTGCGGGCAGCGACACCGTCGACTTCTCCTATGCCGCGGGCGGCGCGGGCGTTTCGCTCACGCTCAACGGCGCCTCGGATGCCGTCGCGACGATCGGTGCGTCGGACGTCGACGTCGTGCGGAACGTGGAGCACGTGATCGGCACGGGCTTCGACGACACCCTCACCGGGGACTCCGGCGCCAACCGTCTCATCGGCGGCCTCGGCAACGACAGCCTGTCCGGCGGTCTCGGCGACGACACCCTGTCCGGCGGATGGGGGCAGGACAGCTACGACGGCGGCGACGGCTTCGACGTGCTCGACTTCTCCACCTATTCGACGAACTCGTCGATCACGGTCCAGCTGTCCGGCACCGCGGTCGGGTCCATCACCCTGTCGGGCGAAGGGACGGAACAGTTCCGCAACATCGAAGGCGTGATCGGCTCGCGCAACGCCGACTCGCTCGTCGGCGACGGCTCCGCCAACATGCTCTCCGGCATGGCGGGGGCCGACACGCTGGCGGGCGGTGCCGGAAACGACTCGCTCTACGGCGGCGACGGCGACGACACCATGCGCGGCGACGACGGCAACGACCTCTTGGACGGCGGTGCGGGCACGGACACGCTCGACGGCGGTCTGGGCAACGATACGCTCGTCGGAACCTTCGGCACGGATGCGTTGTCCGGCGGGGACGGAAACGACCGCTTCCTGCTCGACGGCTCGGCCCTGTCCTTCGGGGCGACCACGGTGTCGGGAGGGGCGGGGACGGACGTCGCCGCATTCTCCGCGCTCCGCTCGGGCGCCACGGCCGACAATCTCGCGGCGTTGCTCCGGCAGGTCGAGGAGATCGACTTCCGAAGCGCGGGGGTGAACGTGAACCAGAGCTGGGATGCGGCCGACATCACCGCCGTGAGCGGTGGAACCTCGCTGACGCTTCGCGTGGACGCGGGCGATACGATCTCGATCGCGGAGCCCGCCTCGCGCTGGACGGCCTCGACGACCGGGACGACGACGACCTATACGATCTTCACCGCCGACGACCACCAGACGGAGGCGGCGCGGCTGATCGTGGACGCGGCCTGATCGCCGCGTCGCTCCGGTCTCGTTCGAACGGAATGGACCCGCGCCGCGCCTCGGGCGCGGGTCAGCGCCGGAGCGCCTCGTCCGCGATGCGGCGCACCGGACGCACCAGCGCCTCGAGCACCGTCCGCCGGCCGATCAGCACGTCGACCTCGGCCGTCATGCCCGGCACCACGGGCCGGTCCTTGCCGAAGCCCGCAGCCGACGCTTCAAGCCTCACGCGGAAATAGGGCAGCCCTTTCTCGTCCGTCAGCGCGTCGGGCGAGATTTCGACCACCTTGCCCTGCAGCCCGCCATAGATCGCGTAATCATAGGCGCTGATCTTCACGGTCGCCGCCTGGCCCGGCCAGATCTCGGCGCGGTCCTGCGGCGAAAGCCGGGCCTCCACGGCGATGGCGGCATCGGCGGGCACGAGCTGCAGCAGCGGCTCGCCCGAGCGCACCACGCCGCCCACGGTCGTCATGTAGAGCTTGTTCACGACGCCCGCGATCGGCGCGAGCACCTCCGAGCGCGTGCTCCGGTCCTTGAGCGCCTCGAGGCTCTCGCTCAGCTTGGCGATCTGCAGCTCCGTGTCCGAGCGCTCGCGTTCCGCATCCGAGCGGAAGCGCAGGTCGATCTCGCTGCGGCGCCGGCGTACCTCGCTCATCGCGGCCTCGACCCGCGGCATGTCGAACAGGATCTCCGACTGCCGCCCTTCGAGCTGCTGCAGCACCCTTTCGCTTTCCAGCAATTCGTTGATCGAGACGCCGCCGATCCCGGCGAGGCGACGCAGATTGGCGACGCGCTGGGCCACGAGTTCGCGCTCCCGCGTCGTGCTCGACCAGCGCGAGCGCAGTTCGGCCAGTTCCAGCTCCTTTTGCCGAAGCTGGTCGTCGAGGATCGCGACCTGTTCGCGAAGCGTCCGCATGCGTCCGTCGAACAGCGACGTTTCGCGCTCCGCGATCCGCGGCATCTCGGCCGCCGGTTCGAGCGGAATCGCGAGCGTCGTCTCGCCCCGCGCCTCGGCTTCGAGCCGCGCGAGGCGGATCCGCTTCGCCGCGATCTCGAGCCGCATCTGGGCGAGTTCGGAGCGCCAGATGCTGTTGTCGATGCGGAAGAGGGGGCGGCCCTTTTCCACCGCCTCGCCCTCGCGCACCAGGATCTCGGAGACGATGCCGCCTTCGAAATGCTGGACCGTCTGGTTCTGCAACTGCGGCACGACGCGCCCGGACCCTCGCGAGACGCGGTCGATCTGCGTCACGGCCGCCCAGCCGAGGAGACCGCCCAAACCGGCCGTGATGCTGAGCACGAAAAGCCCGTGGGACCGACGGGCTATGCGGTCGATGCGGCGCGGAAAGACGAGAGCTTCGGATGAAGGTGACACGCAATGACCTTGGGTTCGAAAACATGCAACCGGAGCCTGAGTCTCCGTATCCCGCAAAAACCGGCGGGACATGTTCATTATATTTTAGGTTGTAAACATTCTTTATACGTCGAGTTCGAATTCGTTCTGCGTTTCCAAGTTCACTTTCCATCAAGGATTACGCCACGTGTTGCGGGCGAAACGTTCCTTCCCTGAAGTCGTCATGCCCGATGCCTCGGGCGAGAGCCCCGCTCCCTCGTCGATCGAGAAGACGGGCCCGTCTTCCGGCGTCGGGCGCGATCCCCTCGAGGCTCTGCTCCTGCTCGCGCCGGCGGGCCGGGCTTCGGCCGAGCTTCGGGCCCTTTTCGACGGCGGCGTCACGCCGTCCGCGTTGCTCCATGCGGGCGGGCGCCTCGGCCTCGATCTCGCCGAGCAGGAGAGCGGATGGCGCGGTCTCGAACGGTCCGACCTGCCCGTGCTCGTCGTCTTCGAGGACGGCTCGGCCCTGCCGATCGTCGAGATGCCGCGCCGCGGCCGCTTTCTCCCGGCGGGCGAGGGGGCGGAGGTCGTCGATCGCGACGTTCTCGGGGCGGGCCGGCCCGCCGCCGTCTACCGCGTCCGGCCCGCCGAACCCGCAGCGCCGGGCCGACTCGTCGACGATCCCGTCCTTTCGATTCCCGCCGAGGCCCTGCGCTGCATGTTTCGCCGCCGCCTCGGCAGCTTCGCCCGGCTCGTGGCGGCCGCGATCGCGGGCAACGTGCTGTTGCTGGCCGTCCCCGTCTTCTCCATGGCCGTCTACGACCGCGTGCTTCCGCATCTCGCCGTAGAGACGCTCTGGGCGCTGGCCGGCGGCGCCGCATTGGCCCTCGCCGCCGATCTCACGCTCCGCGTCGTGCGCCTCCATCTCGGCGATGCGGTGGGCGCCGCCGCCGCGGTCCATGTGCAGGGCCTGCTGATGCGGCGCCTTCTGTTCAGCGTCCCGACCGCCGCGCCGCGCCGTCCCGGCTCTCTCGTCCAGGCGCTTCGCGACGTCGAACGCTTCTGCATGGGCCTGCCCGAAGGGCTCGTGGCGGCCTTCGTCGATCTGCCCTTCCTGATCCTCCTTCTGGCCCTGCTCGCGACCATCTCGCCTGCGGTGGCCGCGGTCGCCTTTCTGGGCGCCCTCGTGGTCGGCGGTCTCCAGGCCGCGGCCTGCATTCTTGTCGAAACCCGCTCGGCGCCCGCCGCACAAGAGGCGCGCCGGCAGGCCGACCTGCTGTCGGAGACGGTCGATGCCTTGCCCGCGGTGAAGCTGCTGGGGCTCGAACCCCGCCGCCTCGCGGCCTGGGAGCGGCTGGCGGATTCCGCCGTCTACGAGGCGCACCGGGCCCGCTTCTGGTCGGGTTTCTCCGCGCAGGCCTCCTTGATCGGCAGTCAGGCGATCACGGTCGTCGTCATGATCGCCGCCGTTCACGAAATCGCGGCTTCGGTGATGACCGTCGGCGCTCTTGCCGCCTCCACCATGCTCGTCGGCCGCATCGTCGCGCCGCTCTCGCGCATCGCGTCGGGCCTGCACGGGCTCTCCCGCAATCGGACGGCGCTCGAACCGGTGCGTGCCGTCCTCGAATTGCCGCAGGAGCGCGCGGGCGATCCGTCGCCCGCCGGCGAGCGGCGGTTCCGCGGCGCCCTGTCCCTCTCCGAGGTCCGGCTGGACGTCGAGGCCGGCCGGGCGCCCGTCCTCCACCCGACGACGCTCGACTTCGCTCCCGGCGAACGCGTCGCCATCGTCGGAAGGATCGGCAGCGGCAAGACCTCGCTGCTGCGTCTCGTCGCCCGTCTCGCGGAGCCGACCGGCGGCACGCTGGCCTATGACGGGGTCGACTCGCGCCTGTGGGATCCGCGTGCGATCCGCCGCGGCATCGGCCTGATGACGCAGGACACGGCGCTCTTCGACGATACGCTCTACGGCAATCTCGTTCCCGGCGGAGCGGTCTCGGCGACGGCCGCCTTCGAGCGGATCGCGGCGCTCACGGGCGTCGACGAGATCGCGGCACGCCGGCCGAACGGCTACGAGACGCGTGTCGGCAGCCGCGGCGAGACCCTCTCGGGGGGCGAGAGACAGGCGGTCCTCCTCGCTCGGACGCTTGCCGCGGATCCTGCCGTCCTGCTGCTCGACGAGCCGACCGCCGCCATGGATACGGCCTCCGAGACTCGGATCATCCGCGCCCTGCGCGATTGGCTCGGCCCTTCGGGGCCCTCGTCCGAAAGCGGCGATGCCCCCGCGCCCAAGACCCTCATCGTGGCGACCCACCGTCTTTCGCTGCTCGATCTCGTCGATCGGGTGATCTGGCTCGACGGCGGCCGGGTCGTCGCGGACGGTCCGAAATCGGTCGTTCTCGCCGGGATGCTCGCGAAATGAATGCTCGATCTTAACCATGACGGCGCTCGGAACGATTTCACGAAAATTCGAAGAAACCGCTTCAGCGCGTGAAAACGATCGATCCCGTTTAATTCCTGCAACCATCCGCAAAGGAATATTTTGATGGCCGGCGGCTCAGGCAGCAGCGAAGAAGAAAATTACTGGCCCGGATTCGTGGACGCTCTGACCGTCATGACGATGGTTCTGACCTTCGTCATGATGGTGCTGGGTCTTGTCGTGTTCAGCCTCTCGCAGAACACGTCTCGGGCGCAGCTCGACCGCATCGCTTCCGCTGCCAAGCTCGACGTCTCGCCGTCCACTCCGATGGATCAGGTGCAGCGCATGATCATCGATGCGCTCGCCCGCCGCGGCGGCGGACCCGAAGACGCCACCAAGGATGCCTCGAGCCGCAGCGGCGGCATCGTCGTCGCGCCTCCTCGCGACACGGCGGCTCTCGTTCAGGGGAAGGATCCCGCGCGCGGCGAAGTCAACGCGGTGGATCTGGCCGCGGGCGCGAAGCCGTCCGAGTCCCGGGTGGCCTCTTTGGACGATACGCCGAGTGCGGTGCAGGGCATTCCCCGCACCACGCGGGCCGAAAACGAATTCACCGTCGTCTTCCAGCCCCGCAGCTTCAGCCTCGACGCCCCTTCGCAATCCGAGGTCGACGCCTTCGCCCGCAGCGTGGACAAGGCCGGGGCCTTCGAGATCCGCGCCTTCATCGGCCTGCAGGACGGCGCCGTCACCGAGTCCCGCCGCGTCGCCTATTACCGCGCGATGATCGTGCGCCAGCGCCTCGTCGAGGCGGGCGTTCCCGCCGCCCGGATCCGTTTGCGGATCGACGATCAGAGCGGCCCCGCCGATACCGAAGCCGTTCGCATCTTCATGAATTGAACGTTGGATTTTTCAAAATGACTTCTCATTCATCCGTACTGAAGAAGATCCGCACCCAGCGGATCCGTCTCGGTCTGCTGCTGATCGGCCTCATCGGGCTGAGCGTCTGGCAGAACCATTTCATCGTCAGCGGCGTGCTGGCCAACGTCTACCACAACGCCGGCATCATCGTGGTCTTCCTGTTCGGCCTGACGCTGGCCGGCGTGAAGATGTTCGGGCTCGACAACGACGTCAAAGCCCTGCTGGCCCTCTCCGAGACCTATTCCGACCTGCGCAAGCCCTTCGCGCCGAACGCCTCGGAAACCGAGGAGCGTTTCACCAAGGTGATGGAGCCCGCCGTCGTCTTCGGCCGTTCCCGCATCCTCGGCCACGTCTACGAACTCTGCGTCGAAGAGCTTCAGCGCACCCGCAGCATGAAGGTCGGCGTCGCGACCATGCAGCAGATCCTGCATGCGGTGGAGACCTCGCTCGCCCGCGAACGTTCGCTGCTCAACTACATCACCGGCGCGCTCGTCCTGTTGGGCCTCATCGGCACCTTCATCGGCCTCATGGAGATGGTGGGATCGGTCGGCAAGATCATCGGCGGCGTCGCGAATTCCGACGCCTCCTCTCAGGAGGCGATCAAGGGCCTCATGCGGGATCTCGAACGGCCGCTCATCGGCATGGCGACGGGCTTCTCGGCCTCGCTGTTCGGCCTTGCGGGCTCCATGATCGTCGGTCTCGCCGCCCGGTTCTACGGTGATGCCGCCCATGCGGTGAAGGAGGAATTCGAGGACTGGCTCGCCGGCATCGCCCAGGTCGAGCGTACGATGCCGGACGTCGATCCGACGGTCGCCGACACCGGCGTCGGCGTGGTCGCCAACGCCATCGTCCATGTCTTCCGGTCCACGCAGTCGGCCTTCGACCGCAGTTCCGAGATCCTGCGCGGCATCGCCGAGCGGCAGGATCAGCAGACCGCGGCGCTGCAGCGCACGATCGAGCAGATGGAGACGCTCACCTCGCGTCAGAATCTCGGCATCGAGCGTCTGGCCGCCATCGACCTCATCCGTCAGGCCGTCACCGATCTGCGCGGGGATCTCGCCGATCTCGCCCGCATGCAGGAGACGCGCATGTCGGAAAATGCGAGCCGCATCGCCGAACTGATCGAAGCGCGCTCCGACGCGTTCGGCGACGGCATGCGCGACATCATGGAGCGCCAGCGCGAGATCGCCCGCGCGACCCGCAGTCTCGAAGCCCAGACCGCGACGGGCTTCGCCCGCGTCGCCCAGGAGATCGAGGCCGGTCGGAAACTTCAGCAGGACGGCTTCGGCGACCTCGCGCAGGGCCAGGCGCATCTCGAGGGCGTGATCGCGGAGAACGGCCGCCGCATCGATCCGGAAGAGATCGGTCGCCGGATCGGCGATGCCGTCGAAACGCGGGTCTCGATCGGCATGAACGAGATCGTCCGATCGCTCGGCACGGCCTTCGACCGGCTGGGCGGCGGCCTCGACATGATCGCGGCCACGCAGGACGAGGTTCAGAAGCTCCTGCGCTCGCGCTATGGCGCCGACAGCGAGCTTCGCACTCTCGGACAGTCTCTAGAGACGGGCATGGCGCACGGCTTCGCCGAGGTCGCCCGCGCCATCGACTCCGTCTTCGCGGGTTATGCGGAGCTTCTGCGCCGTGAACGCCGCCGTACGGAGACCGAAGATCCGCTCGACGGCGTGGTCACGGGCGGCGGCCGCGCCGCCGCGGGCGACCGCTACGCCGTGCCGAATCCGCCCGCCGAGGATTTCGAGATGCTCGAAGAAATGCTGCGCGCCAAGGTCGCAGCCAAACGCCGCTGAGGAACGCCCCATGATGAACGCTCTCGTCCGCGCCTTCTCGCCCGCCCGCCTTCGTCGCGCTTCGTCCCACGAAGTCGCCCGCCGCTGCTGCCTCGTCACCCGCATCACTTTGCCCGAACGCGATCTGATGCTGGAGGGCGCCGTCCTCGAACTCGGTACTGACGGTGCCGTGTTCCGAGAGGCCGCGCTCTATCTCTTCGACCGCAGCGGCGATCCCGTGCTGCTCGAACTCGAAGCGCTCGAGGTTCCGGGCCGAATCGTCGCCACCGATCGCCGGGGGTTCCGGATCGTTTTCGACGAACCGCTGGACGAGGCCCGCGTCCGCGACCTCACCCTCCGGCACGGCGTGGATCCCGTTCTCGTGGTCTGATCCGTACGCTTTTTTCCTGACCTGATTTCAGACGCTTGGGCCGCCGGGGACATCTCCGGCGGCCTTTTTGTCGAGCCCGGGGTAGAATTCCGTAACGTAATGTTTTATTCGATCTGCCGTCCCGGCCAGCAATCATGCTTCAGCTGATCGTCGTCCGGGACGTTTCGAGTTGTAAAGGACAGCAGTCCTTCACTGACCCTGCCGGATACCTGAAAACAAAAATGAGGGTACGACATGATCAGCGCACTTGACGTCCTCGATTACGTCATACTGTCGAGCGTCGATCCGGGAATGTAGTTCCCCGTTCGGCATCTGCACATCAATCGTCTGAAAGACCGTTCGAAAGAGCAACGCGCGCTCCGGTGCGTGAACGGCAGCGTACGGCCTGCGTGAAGCGGCCGCTTTCGCGGGGCGCCGGGCGATGACCCGCGCCTCGAAATCCACCTGCTCCGTCAAGAACCAGAAACGACGGGCCGACCCGAAAGGGAACGACCATGCCTTCCATGCCCCGCTCCATGACCGCTTCGACCTTCGAAGGCCGCGGTTTCCGCCAGGTCTTCGCCGAGGAGTTCGATCGCGCGACGATCGACCGGCCCGGCGCAGACGATTGGTCGCATACGCTGCCCGGCAACGTGCGCAGCATCCTCGCCTATACCGGCGAGAAGCAGCTTTATGTCGACAAGTCATTCAAGACGGCGGGCGGCTACATGCCCGGCATCGACCCCTTCAAGATGAGCGGCGGGGTCGCTTCGATCACGGCGCAGAAGACCACGGCCGACGTCGCCTCCAAGATCGGCGGCTTCCGCTACACCTCGGGCCTGCTGACGTCTCATGACAACATGCAGCTCACCTACGGCTACATCGAGATGCGGGCCGAAATGCCGAAGGGCAAGGGTTTCTGGCCCGCCTTCTTCCTCCGCGGCGCCGACCAGAAGGTGCAGGGCGAGATCGACGTCGTCGAATTCCTCGGGCACATGCCGAACACGCTGTTCCAGACCCTGCATTACAAGACGGGCGGCGACTCCTTCATCAAGGACAAGACCGTGCGCGCGACCGTCGCCGACATGACGACGGGCATGCACACCTACGGCGTCGACTGGAACCCGCAGAAGATCACCTTCTATTTCGACGGCCGGAAGATGGGCGAGATCGCGACGCCCGAATCCCTCAAGATCCCGATGTACATGCTCGCCAACTTCGCCGTCGGCGGCGGCTGGGCCGGCGATCCGGACGCATCGACCCCGTGGCCGGGCAAATACGACATCGACTACATCCGCGTCTGGCAGGATGCCGCGTCCTTGGCCTCGCATTCCAAGACCGGCACCGCGGTCGCGAACGTCATCTCCGGCGCGGACGGAGCCGACAAGCTCTCAGGGCTGGGCGGCAACGACATCCTGCTCGGCGGGCGCGGCGACGACCTCCTCGACGGCGGCAGCGGCAACGACCGCCTCAATGCGGGCTTCGGCGACGACACCCTGATCGGCGGAACGGGGACCGACACCCTGCTCGGCGGCAAGGGCGACGACACCTATGTCCTCGACGCGGTCGGCGACGCGATCATCGAATTCGCCCCCGGCGGCATCGACACGGTCGTGACCGCGGGTTCCTCCTTCGCGCTCTACGGCAATCTCGAAAATCTCACGCATACCGGCGCGACGGCTTTCAAGGGCGTGGGCAACCTGAACGCCAACGTGCTGACCGGCGGCTCGGGAACCGACGTGCTGATCGGCGGCGCGGGCAACGACACGCTCGTCGGCGGTGCGGGCAACGACTCCTTGTCGGCCGGCATCGGCAATGACCGGCTCGTCGCGGGCGCGGGCAACGACACGCTGTTCGGGGACGCGGGTTCCGACACCTTCGTCTTCACCCGCGCCGACGGCGGCGGTCGCGAACTCGTGAAGGACTTCCGACCGGGGATCGACGATCTCGATCTGCGCGACTTCGGCGTGAACACGCTCGCGGAAGCCAAGGCCGTCACGGTCGACGTATCGGGCGGCACGCTGATCAAACTCGGCACCGAGACGATCATGCTGCAGGGCGTGAAGGAAAGCATGTTCACGGCCCACGACTTCGTGGCGTGAGGAAACGGACGATCCCGGGGGCTCGCGTCGAGCGCCCGGGCTCGTCCCTCGATCAGGCGATCGCTTGGATCTGCGACAGGCTCAGGGCCTGTACCTGATCCGTGGTCAGGGCCTTGAGCTGGGCGGCCGACAGCGCCGCCACCTGCCTCTCGGTCAGCGCGGCGATCTGCGCCGTGCCCAGCGCCTTCATCTGGGAGGCGCTCAGCGCGCGGATCTGCGCGGTCGAAAGGGCGGTGATCTCGCCCGGCTCGATCAGCGCGAGCTGCCCGGTCGTCAGCGCCCGCACGGCGTCCGCCGAGATCGACGCGAATTGCGCTTCTGTCAGGGCTTCGATCTGCGCGGTGGTCATGCCGGCGATCTGCGAGGCGGTCAGCGCGCCCAGCCGGCCCGCGTCGAGGCCCGCGAGATCCTCCGTGCTCAGAACGGCGATCTGCAGCTTGGTCAGGCCCTTGATGGCCCCCGCGCTGATCCCGGCGATCTGCTCCGGCGTCAATTCGGCGATGGTTTCGGTCGAGAGCGCCGCCAGCTGACGGGCCGTGAGCGCGCCGATCTGGTCGATCTCCAGCGCCGCAGTCTGGTCCGAGGTCAACGCATTGATCTGGCCGGCGGAGAGGGCCGCGATCTGCGCGGCCGTGAGGGCCTTCAGGTCCGCTTCCTCGATCGCCGTCATCTGCCCGGTCGTCAGCCCGCGGAGCGCCGAGACGGAAAGGGCCGCGATCTGGCTCTCGGTGAGCGCCGCGATCCTGTCGCCCGACAGCGCCGAGATCTGGCCCGCCGTCAGCCCGGAGATCTGCGCGGTCGTGAGGCCGTCGATCTCGTCTGCGTCCAGCACCGCGATCTGCGCCTTCGAGAGGCCCTTGATCGCTCCCGCGGCGATGGCCGAGAGCTGGTCGGCCGAAAGGGCCGCGACCTGCTGCGTGGTCATGGCCGCGACCTGCTTGTCCGTCATCGCCCCGATCTGGTCGGCGCCGAGCGCCCGTTCCTGTTCGAGGCTGAACATCGCGATCTGCGAAGGCGCGAGTGCCCTGATCTGCGCGGTCGAGAGCGAGGGCAGCTGGTCGGTCGTCAGCGCTTGGATCTGGTCCGCCGTCAGGCTCCGCATGGCGCCGGTCGCGATCGCCCGCAGCCGGAAATCGTCGAAGGCCGCGAGCGTACCGGCCGGAATGGCCGCGATCTGCGTGCCGCCCATCGCGCCGATCTGCGCTTCCGAGAAGCCGTTGATGATCGCCGGATCGATCGCCGCGATCTGCGCGGCGGTCAGCCCCTTGAGCGCGGGAAGCGCGATGGCGTTGATCTGGTCGTCCGACAGGCTCGCGAACCGTGCGGCATCGATTGCGCCGAGCTGCTTGGCGTTCAGCGCCGCGATCTGCGTAGGCTGCATGGAGGCGAGCTGTTCGGTCGAAAGCGCCTTCACCTGAACGAGCGACATGGCCGCGATCTGGCCGGTGGTCAGCCCGTCGATCTCGTCGGGCGCGATCAGCGCGAGCTGCGCGGTCGACAGCGTCTTGAAGGCGTCGACGGCGATGGCGGAGAATTGTTCTTCGGCGAAGGCCTCGATCTGCGCGGTCGTGAGGCCCGCGAGCTGGGAGGCGCTCAAGGCGCCGATCTGATCGGCTTCCAGCGCGAGAAGATCGTCGGTCGCGAGTGCGGCGAGCTGCAGGCGGGTCAAACCCTTGATCGCGCCCGCCGAAATCCCGGTCAGCTGCTCCGGCGAAAGATCGGCCAGCTGTCGGGTCGTCAAGCCCGCGATCTGGCGTGCCGTCAGGGCGCCGATCTGGTCGACGTCGAGCGCCGCGATCTGGTCGGAGCCCAGCGCGCCGATCTGGGCCGCGGTCAAGGCCGCGATCTGCCCCGAAGCCATGGCCGCGAGATCATTGGTCTCGATCGCCGCGATCTGCCCGGTCGAGAGCCCGCGCAGCGCGGCCTGCGAGATCGAGCGGATCTGCGATTCCGTCAAAGCCGCGATCCGGTCGGAAGGAAGCGCCGCGATCTGGACGGCGGAAAGGCCGGCGATCTGCGCGGTGCCGAGGCTCGCCGCGTCCTCCGCTTCCAGCGCGGCGATCTGCGCCTTGCTCAGCCCCTTGATGGCGCCGACCGCGATGGCCGCGACCTGTTCGGGGGTGAGGGCGGCGATCTGCCCGGTGGTCAGCGCACCGATCTGGCGGTCGGTGAGGGCCGACATCTGCTCGGGCGTAAGGGCTTTTTCCTGCTCCAGGCTGAGCCGGGCGAGCTGCGCCGGCAGCAGCGCGCGGAACTGCAAGGTCGTCAGCGCGCCGAGCTGGTCCGTCGTCAGGGCGGCGATCTGGCCGCTCGTCAGCGAACGGATCGCGGACGGCGTGACGGCCTTGATCTGGCTCTCGCTGAATCCGCCGATCACGCCGGCGTCGATCGCGGCGATCTGGGGTCCGCCGAAGACGGCGATCTGCGCCTCCGTCAGTCCCGCGAGCATGCCGTGGTCGATGGTGGTGATCTGCGCCGCTGTGAGGCCCGCGAGGCCCGCCGTCGTCAGCGCGTTGAACTGTTCGTCCGAAAGACGGGAGAACTGCTCGGTCGTGAGCGCGGCCAACTGGCCCGAAGACAGCGCCGAGATCTGTTCGGGGACGAGAAAGCCGATCTGGTCGGTCGTCAGCGCACGAAGCTGGGACGCGCTGAGCGAAGCGATCTGGGCGGTCGAGAACGCGCGGAGCTGCTCCTCGCCGAGCGCCGAGACGGCGGCGGCCGACAGCGAGGAAATCATCGAGAGCGATCGCGCGCCGCTCGACAGGCTGACGCTCGATCCCGAAACGGTCGTCGTACCGGTCGAGGGAGCCACGTAGACCGTGGTGCCCGCGACCGGCGTGACCGTCGAACTGCTGGTGATCGCCGAAATCAACCTTGCATCTCCCCCAGCGATATGCCGGAATTCTTCTCCGTGGGATCAGCAATCTCCGTGCCAATTCGTCTCCCGGTTGCGCCGCGGTTGTTCGGCCCTCCGTTCGGCGCCGGCAACGAAGACAGCCGGATCCCCGGAAAAAGAAGCTCAGGAAACGTCCGATGACCTTACCCACAGGCCGCCCCTATCGCGGCGTCTTCCCCGTGGTTCCCACCATTTTCGACGCGCGCGGCGGCCTCGATCTCGAAGGCCAGAAGCGCTGCCTCGACTTCATGATCGATGCTGGCTCCGAGGGCCTCTGCATCCTCGCCAACTTCTCCGAGCAGTTCGTGCTCTCCGACGCCGAGCGCGAGGTGCTGACCAAGCTCTGCCTCGAACATGTCGCGGGCCGCGTGCCGGTCATCGTCACCACCACGCATTTCTCGTCCGACGTCTGCGCCGCCCGCTCCAAGGCCGCGCAGGACATGGGCGCCGAGATGGTCATGATCATGCCGCCCTATCACGGCGCGACCTTCCGCGTCGGCGAGGCGCAGATCCAAGAGTTCTTCGGCGTCGTCTCGGACGCGATCTCGATCCCGATCATGATTCAGGACGCGCCCGTGGCGGGCACGCCGCTCTCGCCCGCCTTCCTCGCCCGCATGGCGAAGGAGATCGCCAATGTCCGCTATTTCAAGATCGAGACGGCGGGCGCCGCCGCCAAGCTGCGCGAGCTGATCGCGCTCGGAGGCGACGTGATCGAGGGGCCGTGGGACGGCGAGGAGGCGATCACGCTGATGGCCGATCTCGATGCGGGCTGTACCGGCGCCATGACGGGCGGCGGCTATCCCGACGGAATCCGCGAGATCATGGATTCGTGGTTCGCGGGCGACCGCGCCGCCGCGCGCCGCGCCTATGCGAAATGGCTCCCGCTCATCAATCACGAGAACCGGCAGACGGGTTTCGCGACCGCCAAGATCCTGATGAAGGCGGGCGGCGTCATCGCCTGCGACGACGTGCGCCGTCCGCTTCGACGCCCCCATGCCGCCGCCGAAGCGGGCCTTCTCGAACTCGCCCGCGACCTCGACGTGATGGCCCTGCGCTGGGGGCGCTGAGCCTCTTTTCCCGAACCCCCTTGCCGAACGGGCCCGGTCCTCGCCGGGCCCGCTCCCGTTCCGGCCGCTTGCCTTCAGGCGGCGGAGGATCTATCGGTTCGATAATTCCAAAGGATTGGAAATATCGAATCATGGACGAAGCCTCCGCCGTCGCCGCCTTCGCCGCCTTGGCCAACGAGCATCGGGTCCGCCTCATGCGGATGATCCTCCGCGCGACGCCCGAAGGGATCGCCGCGGGCGCCTTGGCCGAGGGGCTCGGCGCCCCGCAATCGAGCGTCTCCTTCCATCTCGCCGCGCTGGAGCGCGCGGGGCTCGTCGTCTCGCGCCGCGAGTCGCGCTCCATCATCTACGGCGCCGATCCTTCGGCGCTGGCACGGCTCGTGGGCTTCCTTCTCGAGGACTGCTGCGGCGGGCGGCCGGATCTCTGCGCCGCCGTGCTCGAACGCGCCTCCGGCGGGCCCTCCTGCTGCGCCCCCGCCGCATCCTGATCCGAGAAACCGGGAACTCCTCGATGTCCGTCTTCGAACGCTGGCTCACGCTCTGGGTCGCCCTCTGCATCGTCCTGGGCATCGCGCTCGGGCATTACGTTCCCGCGCCCTTCCACGCCCTCGCGGCGATGGAGATCGCCAAGGTCAATCTGCCCGTCGCGGGTCTCGTCTGGCTGATGATCGTGCCCATGCTGCTGCGGATCGACTTCGCGGCGCTGGGCCGGGTGCGCGAGCATTGGCGCGGCATCGGGGTGACGCTCTTCGTCAATTGGGCGGTGAAGCCCTTCTCGATGGCGCTTCTCGGCTGGCTCTTCATCGGCGGCGTCTTCGCGCCTCATCTCCCGGCCGACGGGATCGAGAGCTACATCGCCGGCCTCATCCTGCTCGCCGCCGCGCCCTGCACCGCCATGGTGTTCGTGTGGAGCAATCTCTGCCGGGGCGAACCTCATTTCACCCTGAGCCAAGTGGCGGTGAACGACGCGATCATGGTCGTCGCCTTCGCGCCCGTCGTGGGCCTGCTGCTCGGGCTGTCGGCCATCACGGTGCCGTGGAACACGCTGCTGTTCTCGGTCTTCCTCTACATCGTGGTGCCGGTCGCCGGCGCGCAGGCGCTGCGTCGCTCTCTGCTCGCCGCAGGCGGGCAGGCGAGGCTCGACCGCGTGCTGCGCATCCTTCAGCCGCTGTCGATCTCGGCACTTCTGGCGACGCTGGTGCTGCTCTTCGCCTTTCAGGGCGAGGCGATCGTCGGCCGGCCCCTGATCATCGCCATGCTGGCGGTCCCGATCCTGATCCAGGTCTATTTCAATGCGGGGCTCGCCTATCTCCTCAACCGCGCCGCCGGCGAGGAGCATTGCGTCGCGGGCCCCTCGGCGCTCATCGGTGCCAGCAATTTCTTCGAACTCGCGGTGGCGGCCGCGATCAGCCTGTTCGGCCTGCAGTCCGGCGCCGCGCTCGCGACCGTGGTCGGCGTCCTCATCGAGGTGCCGGTCATGCTCTCCGTCGTCGCGATCGTGAACCGCTCAAAGGGCTGGTACGAAGCGGGAGGCGCCGTCCGCCGCCGGCACGCCCGCATCGAAGCGGAGACCGCATGATGAACGTCGTCATCCACCACAATCCGGCCTGCGGCACGTCGCGCAACGTGCTCGCGATCATCGAGGCGGCGGGTTACGCGCCGACCGTGATCGATTATCTGCAGACGGGCTGGACCCGGCCGCAGCTCCTCGGCCTCTTCGCCGCCGCGGGGCTCACGCCGCGCACGGCCCTGCGCGAGACGAAGTCGCCCGCCGCGGAGCTGGGTCTTCTCGATCCCGCCGTGTCGGACGAGGCGATTCTCGACGCGATGCTCGTTCACCCCGTCCTCGTGAACCGACCGATCGTCTGCACCCCCGAGGGCGTCCGGCTCTGCCGCCCGAGCGAAACGGTCCTCGACCTTCTCGATCGCCTCCCGCCGGGTCCCTTCGCCAAGGAGGACGGCTCCCTCCTGATCGACGCAGACGGCCGCCGCGTCGGCTGAAGGCGAGGGGTGCTGCATCGCCATCCACCGTCATTGCGAGCGAAGCGAAGCAATCCAGGAAAATGTCGGGCATGGAGCACCATGCCGGACGTCCGCTGGATTGCTTCGTCGCTTCGCTTCTCGCAATGACGGCGAAAGTCCGCTCGCGTCGTCGCTCGACGCGCGCGGCCTTCCCGATCGGGCCTGCGCCCCGCAAACGAAAAAGGCGGCCCGGAGGCCGCCTCTTTTCGAGGTCGCGATGGTCGGAGTGGCAGGATTTGAACCTGCGACCCCCTCGTCCCGAACGAGGTGCGCTACCAGACTGCGCTACACTCCGCCGACGCGATGGCGCGGTTTATAGCGACCGCCCGAGAGCTGTGCAACGGCAAAACGGGGCCTTCCGGACGATTGCAACGCGCGGGGGCGGCCACTATGGTGCGCCGCGTCGCCGGGCCGGTCGGCCGGGCGCATGCTGGGGCGTCGCCAAGCGGTAAGGCAGCGGATTTTGATTCCGCCATGCGGAGGTTCGAATCCTCCCGCCCCAGCCAAGAATTTCCGCTCTCCGCCACCCCGTCCCCGCCGCTTCCCGGCGGTGTTTCCACGGATTGAACGCGCCCCGGCGGACGGCTAGGTCTTGGCCATGCAACTCTCGCGAGCGCGGCCCTTCGCGCGCCCGCACGGACCCGGTCAGGCCCATGCACAAAATCGCTCTCGCCCTTCTCCTCGCCGTCTGCGCCGCGGCGCCCGCCGCGGCCGACGATACCGCGGGGGTGCCGACGGGCGGGCTCGTCTTCTCGCCGCCGGTCACGGTCTCGCAGGCGACGCTGCGCATCACGCCCGCGGGCATCGCCGTCGAATATCGCGTGAAGCCAGCAGGCACGGCGCCGGTCGAAACGCGGATGAGCTTCACCGGCCCGCGCATCCCCATGGATTACGCCTTTTCCGGCCTCGACGTGCCCTTCGACCGCGCTGGCGGACCCAACGTGCTGGCGGCTTCGGTCACGGCCGGCGGCAAGCCGCTGAAGACGACGCTCGCCTCCCGCGCCTTCGTCGACGGCGCCGATGTGAGCGCCCCGCTGGAGGCGCTGAAGCTGCCTTTCGGCGATCCCGGCGACCGGCTCCTCGGAGCGGTCGGCGCCTTGTCCGCGCCCGAGCGCGACGTGCTCGCCAAGGCGAAGCTGATCGAGCCCGACGGTTGCGGCGCGACCCCGGAGCCGTGCCCGCTCTGGGTCGCCGAGACCGTGATGTCCTGGACGGCGGCGCTCGACCCGACCCGCGAGACCGTGATCCGGCTCGGCTACGTGCCGTGGACGACCATGCTTTTTCTCGATACCGGCGAGCCGCTGATCGGCGGGGCCGAGGCGCGCTTTCCGAAGGACAAGGCGGGTCTCGCCCGCTTCTGCATCGACGACGGGGGCTGGCGCGGCTTGAAGAAGCGCGGCCCGCAGGCGCTCGTGTCGGGCGTCGACGTCGCCCTCGATCCCTCGACCCCGATCGGCGAATTGCGTCTCGTGGTCGACAAGGGCGACCCGAAGGCCATGGTCTCGCTCTGCGCGAACGGCATCAAGAAGACCGCGCCGACGGTGTTCGAGACCGTGGTGAAGACGACGGGGCCGCTGCCGACCTTCTCCGTCCTCTACGCCCCCTGATCGGCGTCGAGGTCGAGCGTCATGAACACGCTGTTCGGGTCCGCGCGATAGGTCCCGAACGGCCCGCATTCGCGGAAGCCGAGCGCCGCATAGAGCGCGCGCGACGGGATGAAATAGTCCCAAGACCCGGTTTCGAGGCTGAGCCTCCGCATCCCCGCCGCACGCGCCTCGTCTATCAGCCGGGCGAGCATCAGTCGCCCGGCGCCGCGACGGCGGAACGCGGCGGCCGTATGCATCGCCTTCAGCTCGCCCTCGTCGGCCGAAAGGCGACGCAGCGCGCCGGTGGCGACCACCGTATCGCCGGACCACAGCGTCCGGACCGCGATGTCCGGCGCGCGCAGGCCCGAAAGGTCGAGCGCATGGGCGCTGCCCGGCGCCGTCTGGGCGCGCGCCGTCTCCATGTGGTGCAGCAGCAGCCCCGCCACGCGCGGATCGTCGAGATCGCCGGGCCGGAAAATGAAGGGCTCGGACATGCGGGCCTCTTTCAGAGCACGATCCGATACTGCACGAAGCCCGAGCGCTCGGCGACGGCGTCATAGAGCTTCATGGCCTGCGCGTTGGTCTCGTGCGTGAGCCACCACACGCGCGAACAGCCCTCGGCCGCGGCCTTCTCCTTCACCGACGCGATCAGCGCCCGGCCCACGCCCGCGCCGCGCCGCTCGGGCACGGTGAAGAGGTCCTGCAGATAGCAGTAGTCCCCCGTCGTCCAGCAGGAGCGGTGCAGGATCCAATGCACGATGCCGATCGCCGCGCCGTCCGCTTCCGCGATGAAGCCGCCCATCGGCTCGCGGCCGCCGGTCAGCCGCGCGAAGGTGACCGCGGTGGCCTCGGGCGGGATCTCGGCCCGGTAGAAGGTCTGGTAGCCCTGCCAGAGCGGCTCCCACGCGGTCCTGTCGCCCGCGACGAGGGGGCGGACGATCATCTCAGCTGCCCCGATAGGTCGAGTAGGACCAGGGCGAGCAGAGCAGCGGCACGTGGTAATGCGAGTCCTCGCCCATCCCGAAATGGATCGGCACGATGTCGAGAAAGGCGGGTGAGGAGAGGGCCGCGCCCGCCTTCGCGAAATAGTCCCCGACATGGAAGCGCAGCTGGTAGCGGCCGGTTCGGAACGCGTCGCCCTGCATCAGGGGCGCGTCGGTGCGCCCGTCCGCATTCGTGGTCACCGTGCCGCGGTGCGTCCAGCCGCCGTCGGCGCCCGCTTCGAGGAATTCGATCGTCATCCCCGCGGCCGGCCGGCCGTTCATCGTGTCGAGGACATGCGTGGTGAGGCGGCCCATGATTCCCTCGTTCTCGTCGCGTCCCGCTCAGGCTAGCCGCCCGCGCCGCAAAAGGCCGGCCCCCGCGCTTGCGGTGGAAAACCTGAAGCCGCGCACGGCACCGTTGTCGCGGGCGGGCGCGGTCGGCATAGAATGCGCCCGGGCCCGTGGCCGGTCGGAGGGGTGATGGACGCGTTTCTGCTCGAATGGGGGAGCCTGCTTCTGCGCTGGCTCCACATCATCACCGCCATGGCATGGATCGGCGCGTCCTTCTTCTTCATGCATCTCGACGCGTCCTTGCGCGCATCGCACGACATCCCGGCGGGGCAGGGCGGCGCGGCCTGGCAGGTGCATGGCGGCGGCTTCTACGAGATGCGGAAATATTTCGTGGCGCCCGCGACGCTGCCCGAAGAGCTCACCTGGCACAAATGGCAGTCCTACTGGACGTGGCTTTCCGGCTTCGTCCTGCTCTGCTGGGTCTATTACGCGCAGGCGAGCCTCTATCTGATCGACCCTGCGGTCATGGCGCTCGAAACGTGGCAGGCCGCGGCGATCGGCATCGGCGGGCTGCTCTTCGGCTGGCTCGTCTATCACCGGCTCTGCAAGTCGCCGCTCGGCCGCAACGATGCGCTGCTCGCGCTCGTCGGCTTCGTCTTCGTGGTGGCGATGAGCTGGCTGTTCAGCCGCGTCTTTTCGGGCCGTGGCGCGATGATCCACACCGGCGCGCTGATGGCGACGATCATGACCGCCAACGTCGCGCATGTGATCATGCCCAACCAGCGCAAGGTCATCGCGTCGCTGAAGGCCGGCGAAGCGCCCGATCCGAAGCTCGGCAAGGAAGGCAAGCAGCGCTCGACGCACAACAACTACATCACGCTGCCGGTCGTCTTCATGATGATCTCGAACCACTATCCGATGACGTGGTCGAACCAGAACGCGATCCCGCTCGTCACCGCGCTGGTGCTCGTCGGCGGCGCGATCGTGCGGCACTTCTACAATGTCCGCCATGCGGACCATGATCGGTCGCCCTGGTGGGCCTGGGCCGTCGCGGCGCTCGTCGCGCTCGTCGCCTTCTACGTGTCGCTGTCGGCCTCGCCCGCGGGCCGTGCCCGGCTCGGTCTCGCCCCCGTCGAGGCGCCGAACGCGGTCGCCGCGGTCCTGCCGCCCGCGGCTGCGGTGGACGTGGTGGTGGGCCGTTGCTCGATGTGCCACGCCGCCGAGCCCGTCTGGGACGGGATCGGCTCGCCGCCCAAGGGCGTGCTGCTCGACACCCCCGAGCGCATCGCGCATCAGGCCGCGGCCATCCGCATGCAGGCGGTGCTCACGCACGCGATGCCGCCGAACAATCTCACGGGCATCACGCCGGACGAGCGGCGCGTTCTGGCGGCTTGGCTGGAAGGGAAGTGAGGCGGGAGCCGCTCAGGCTCCGGCCATCATGATCAGCTGCAGATAGCAGATCCGGCGCTTGAACGTGCGCTCGCGGTTGTATTCGTAGATCACGAGCCGCGGGCGTTCCTGCTGCGGCCGCTCGACCTTGATGTCGATCTCGTCGGGCAGAAGGATCCCGACATGGCGCAGGGCGCGGTGCGGATCCTCGGCGATGTCGGCCAGAAGCTGCCGGTCGAACCAGCAGCGCGCGAGCACGGCGCCGAGATATTCGAGAATGCGTTCCTTGAGCTGGGTGGAGTCGATCACCGTGGTGATCGGCGGCTCCTGCTCGAAATTTTCGTCCTCGCGCCGACGGCCGCGGGTCTGGCCGCGCCGGTCATGATGCGGCGCGGAATCCACGACGGTCAGCACGCCCGCGCCGGTCGTCGTCGGAAGTCGTCCCCCGTTCGTGCTCACGCTCGCCCCGCTCTCGAAACCGCCGCCCTTTCAAGACGGCTTCCTTAATCAACCGTTAAACGATGTCATATCGGAGGGGTCGTGCGCAAGCGCACACGCCCGTGCACGTTGCAACGTGCACGGGTCGCATGAAATTAGGGTTGATGCCGCCGCCGCAATTCGACGGGCGGTCTCGCCTTCCGCTTCGCTCAGGCTTGGATCGGCACGACGTCGTAGCGTTCGGGGCTCAGCAGGCCCGCCGTATGGTGGACGAGCACGTAAGGCACGCCCGCTTCGGAGGGCCGTTCCACGATCTGCGCCCGGCGCCGTTCGCCCGGATAGGCGAGGTCGATATAGCGATAGGCCGCGGCACCGCCGGCGGCATCGTTGCAGTAGATGCCGATCCGGTCGACACCGCCGAGAATCTTCCGCTTGAATTCGTCCAGCATGCGCGCTCTCCCGTCGCGAAACCGTCAGTGGCCCTGCTGCTGCAAGTTGCAGGCCGGCCCGCAGTATGCTGCTGCAAGTTGCGGGCCGGCTTGCCGCACTTGTGTCCGGTCGCGTTCCGCCTAGGCTTTCGTCCGGAAAAGGACGAAACGGGAGCGAGACGGCCGATGACAGATGTCGAAACCGCGACGGTGCGCGCGAACGGGATCCGGATCCATGTCCGCGCGGCGGGGAGCGGCCCGGCGATGATGCTGCTGCACGGCTGGCCGCAGACCTCCTGGGCATGGCGCAAGGTGATGCCCGCGCTCGCGCGGCACTACCGCGTCGTGGCGCCCGATCTGCGCGGCCTCGGCGATACCGACAAGCCCGCGACAGGCTACGACGTCCGCACGCTGGCCGAGGACATGCGCGCGCTGGCCTCGGCGCTGGGCCTCGAAAACGTCTACCTCGTCGGCACCGATTGGGGCGGGCTCGTCGCGCGCCGTTGGGCGCTCGACCATCCGGGCGAGCTCGACCGCCTCGCGATCATCGACATGGTCCCGCACGGCCGCATTCTCGAGAGCATGACGCCCGATCACGCCCGCGGCGCCTGGCATTACTTCTTCAACGCCGTGCCCGACCTGCCCGAGCGGCTCGCCTCGCTCGATCTCCGCTTCTTCCTCGAAGCCTTCTTCCGCCCGAAATACCACGACGCCGCGAACATGGACGAGGCGCTCGACGCCTATGTCCGGGCCTATTCGAAGCCCGGCGCGCTGCGCGGCGGCTTCAACTACTACCGCGCGATGTTCGAGGAGAACCGCCGCATCGACGCCGAGGCGCCCGAGCGCCGTATCCGCGAGCCGGTGCATTGCGTCTGGGGCAAGTCGGGCGGCATGGGCGGGCCCTATGACGTGCTCGGCATGTGGAGCAAGGAGGCCGACCGCGTCACCGGCGTCGGCCTCGACGCCTGCGGCCATTATGTCCACGAGGAAGCGCCCGAACGGCTCGTGCGTGAATTGCTCGAATTCGGCGCCCGTCCGAAGTCCCCGTAGACGCGGACAAGAACCGGAAGATCATCGGCGCCCGATCGCCGATGAATGTCGTCGCTGTTCTTGGGTAGGTCGGCTGGATTTGGGGTCGTCAGCCCGTCCGGTCCTTTGCGCAGGCGAAGCTTGTCTTTATGCGGATTGCGTCCGAACGGACCGATCCGGAACAGGAAAGACGAGCCCCCGCATGACCAAGGTCAACGTCATGAACGCCAAGCGCAACATCCGCGGCGTTCTTACCGTTCTGGACGAATACCGGACCCGCTACGATCTCAGCTGCGACGAATTCGTGATCTATGCCGCGATCGGGGAGGCGAACGTCGCCACCGGGCGCGACGACATCGTGATCCTGAAGCCGACCAACATCGCCAACGTCTCCTACGGCCTCGGCATTCCGAAGGAGACCGTGCGCCGCAAGGTGCTCGAGCTGATCAAGCGCGGCCTCGTCAAGCGCAACGCCAACGGCATCTACGTGTCCGACCTCGGCGTCTGGTGCTCGCTCGGCTGCTCCATGTCCGAAGGCGCCGATGCGGCGGAAACCGCTTCGTCCAAGCGCGAACAGGCCTGATCCGAAACCCGTCGCCCGTCGGCGCGTTGCCGCCGGTGTCCTCCCGTGCGAGGAGGACGTCGGCAGGAGAACGACGTTGACGGAACTGATCGACCGGGAACGCCTCGAGCGGCTGGCGGCGCAGATCTCGCGCCCCGTGCTCGACCGCATGCTCGTGCAGTTCGCCGACCGTCTCGCCGAGTCCGGCCGGGCCGTGGCCTCTGCCGCGGCGGCGGACGATCCCGTCGCCCTGAGGCACGAGGCCCACAAACTCCTCGGGGTGGCCGGCACCTTCGGCGCCGATGCGGTGGCGGCGGCCGCCCGGTCGGTGGAAACGGCGGTCGACGAGGGGCGTGCGGCGGAAGCCCGCGACGGCGTGGCGCCGCTGCTCGGCCTCATCGAGGCCACCGCGGCGCGCCTCAAGACGCGTTGATCGCGTCGGGTCTCTTCTTGGCCGCCGCCGTCACCTTCGCCAGCAGCGTTTCCGGGTCGATGGGCTTCGGCACGAAATCGTTCATTCCGGCCCGCAGACACCGCTCGACCTGTTCTGGGAATACCGAAGCCGAGAGGCCGAGGATCGGCGCGGCGTCCCAATGCCCGCCCATGCGGCGGATCCGGCGGGTGATCTCGAGCCCGTCGGTATCGCCGAGCTGTACGTCCATCAGCACCACGTCATAGGGTACCTGCGCCGCCTTCTGCAGCGCCCGCGGCCCGGTCTCGGCCTCGTCGACCTCGAAGCCCGCGCCTTCGAGCAGGATCTTCACGAGCTCCCGGTTCATGTCGAGATCGTCGACGACGAGGATGCGCGCCGTCCGGTCGTGCAGCACCGGGGGCGCGGGCGTCGGCACGCTCGCGGCGACCCGCGTCGGGGCCAGCCGGAATTCGAGATCGAACCAGAACGTGCTGCCGCGGCCGAGTTCGCTGTCGACGCCGATCCGCCCGCCCTGGATTTCGACGAGCTTCCGGCAGATCGAGAGCCCCAGACCCGTTCCCTCGCGATGGCGGGCGGTGTCCTCGCCGACCTGCGAGAAGGCCTGAAAGAGCTTCGCCAGATCCTCCTGCGCGATGCCGAGCCCGGTATCCCGCACGCGGAAGCGCAGTTCGATCATCTCGGGTCCGCGCACGGTTTCGCGGATGTCGACCACGATGCTGCCCGACGCCGTGAATTTCAGCGCGTTCGATACGAGGTTCATCAGGATCTGCTTCAGGCGATGCGCGTCGCCGATGAGATCCCGCGGAATGGCCGGCTGGATCGCCGTGCCGATCACCACGCCGCGGTCTTCCGCCTGCACCTGCGCCCAGGCCGCGACGCCTTCCACGAGTTCGCCGAGGTCGAAGGGCTCCGCCACGATCCTCAGTTCGCCCGCTTCGAGCTTCGAGAAATCCAGCACCTCGTCGAGGATCGCCTGCAGCGATTTGCTGGCCTCGGTGACGCGCGCCACATAGCTTTTCTGGACGGGCGACAATTGCGTGCGGCGCAGCAGATCGACGAAGCCGAGAATGCCGTTCATCGGCGTGCGGATCTCATGGCTCATCGAGGCGAGGAACTCGGTCTTCGCCGCATTCGCCTTTTCCGCGGCACGGCGGGCCTCGTCCACCTCGCGGCGCGCGGCGTCGATCTCGCCCACTTTCCGGATCAGCGCCGCCTCGCTCTCCGCGCGGCGGCGGCTTTCGGCGTCGAGGGTTTCGATCGCGCGCCGGTTGCGCAGCACGAAGGCCGCCGCGAAGGTGCTGAGGATCAGGGCACCCAAGGCGTTGCGCGCGGTCTCGACCTGCCAGGTCCGCAAGGCGGGCCCCAGAGAACGTTCGACGCGAAGCATCAACTGCGTGTTCGGAACGGTCCCGTATTCCGCATGGATCCGTTCATCGTCGTCGAAGGTGAACCGGCCCTCGTCTCCGCCCTGCTTCATGCGGGCGAACAACGGGTCTTGCGACGCGCGGTCCGTCGCGGGCTGCTCGCTGTCGAAGACGATCTGGCCGTCCCGACGCGTCATCACCAGCCGTGCGGTGCTGCCGTAGACGACGTCCTCGAAGAGGTCCTCGATCGCCGCAGGCGAAATCGTGACCGAGCCGATCCCGCGAGGCCGGCCCAAGGAGTTGTTCAGAGGGAAGGCCACGATCAGCACGGGTTCCGACAGGACGCGCCCCGTCACGGCCTCGACCATGGGGCCGGGCTCGCCCTGCATCAGAGCCTTGAAATAGAAGCGGTCCGAAAGATCGCGACCTGCGCCGGCCTCGATCGAGGTGATCCGGATCCTTCCGCTTTCGTCGACGAGGCTGATGCCCACGATCCGGCCGCGCTGGCCGGCCGCAAGGTCGACGACGGAGCGCAGGAAAGTGGGGTCCGCGGCCGCCTCGTCCCAGCTGCGTCCGCGCAGTCGCAATTCCAGCTGGGCATGGATCTGGCGCGCTCCGTCCACCACCACATGCATGAAGGCGCGCATCACCGCGAGGTCGGAGCGCTGCTTCTGTTCGAGGCTCCGGATGCTCTCTCCGTAATCGCGCCATGCGAGCAGCCCGGTCACGAGCCAAAGACCGAGGACGATCAGGGTGCCGAGCAGGGCGACGTTGCGCCTTGCTCTTCGGCCGCCGATTTCGTCGCTCGCCGCGGTGGACCGGGACGTCATGAGGCGCGAAAACCTTGTTGCTCAGCTCGCCAGAGCGGTCGGCACGTCGCCATACTCGCTCATCTTGTTGCTGATCGATACCCAGTCGTCGAGTTCGGCCACGAAGATCTCGCGATTGCGCACCTTCAGCAGGCCTTTGTCCACCAGCGTCTTGATCTTGCGCCGCACCGTCTCGCGCGGAATGTTGAGCGCATAGGCCACGGCCGTCATGTTGGTCGGGCGGATATAGAGAAATTCGGTCTTCCGCGCCGAGACGTTCAGATCGCCGACGGTCATGAAGATCATCAGCTCGTCGATATTGAGATCGAACTGCGTGCGGAAATGGTCGACGATGCTGAGCAGCGAACGAATGTTGCGTTTCGCTTGAGTGATGGTACGCGGTTCCATGGGCGGGGTCCTCGGAGAGCGGGGCTGGGATGCCGGTTCTGAGCGTTGAGGCGCTGCACGGCCGGGTTGCTTTCGCGGAGGTTTATGCGCCCCATTTGTTGCCCTTCGCCCCATCCTCGGGTAACGAGCTGAAAAGATCTGTTAACGTAGCGTAACTAGGGCGCCCGAAATCGGGGTTCTGCATAGAGATGACCGTATGCCCCAGCCCAGCGTGCTTCTGATCGAGGATGACCAGCTCGTCCGGCAACTCGTCTCGGAATATCTCCGTTCGGAGGGGATGACCGTGAGCGAGGCTTCGAGCCTCGCCTCCGCGCGCGAGGCTCTGGGCGCCAAGCGGCCGGACGTGGCGGTGGTGGATCTCATGCTCGGCGACGGCAGCGGCCTCGATCTCCTGCGCGAGGCGACGGAAGCCGGCATCGGCGTCATCGTCCTGTCCTCGCGCGGCTCGCCCGTGGACCGCATCCTCGGCCTCGAACTCGGCGCGCACGACTATCTCAACAAGCCCGTCGAGCCGCGCGAGCTCGCGCTGCGCATCAGGCGGCTCGCGAGCTTGGTCGGCGCCGCGCAGTCCGGCCGCGCCGACGGCGAAATTCTCGCCTTCCGCGATTTCGAGCTCGACACGGTCCTTCGTCAGCTCCGCCACAAGGGCGAAGGCGTCATCGAGCTGACGGGAACGCAATATCGACTGCTCGAACTCTTCGTGCGCAACCCCAACCGCGTCTTCGAGCGCGATACGCTGGTGGAGCAGATCTTCGACCGGCAATGGGTGGGTCTCAGCCGTTCCATCGACGTGCTCGTGAGCAAGACGCGCACGCGCATCGACACGCCCGGAGAGCCGACGCTCATCAAGAGCATCCGCGGCGTCGGTTACGTCTTCGCGGCCGAAGTGCGTCGCCTCAAGCGGGGCGCCGCCGCAGGCTGACCCCTACGGACGCCCACGTATTAGACTAAAGGATGATCGTAATCGAATGCGGCGTGAGCGCCGCCGCGTATATTCGGCGCCGTAAAAGACGCATAAAAACATTCATTGAAGACCCAAAGCGAGGATATTTCGGCCGATCGTGATGTTGGGTGGCGTCACATCGACGCTTATCTGCTTCGATCTATTGACCGGAAGTTGTGCAATCAGCCAACAATACCAACCAGACGTTGATTCGACGTCGACCCGCGTAGCGTATCGGGTGGTTCAGTATGTTGCGTTCGCGTTCTCGCGTCCGTTCGGTCGTGGGGCCGGAGGGTGAGATCCTCACTCTGGCGACCCTGCCCGACGGCAAGGGGCGGTGGGTCGTGCGCCGCAAGGCGCAGGTCGTCGCCGCGATCCGTGGAGGTCTCCTGTCGCTGGCCGAAGCCTGCGAAGGCTATGGGCTGACCGAAGAAGAGCTGACCTCCTGGCAGAGGCATTTCGACACGCACGGGTTGAGCGGATTGCGTGCTACCCGTGTCCAGCAATATCGGCGTTCGCCGGCCGCCTTGCGCAGGGCGGCGGCCGATCGTGACGCCCTCCGGATTCCGTCCTGAAACAGGTATCGCGTATCGGGACGTGACGGGGCCGCCGATCCTTCGGCGGCCCCCTTTCTTTTCGGCATCGTCGAACCGTGCCGCCTCTCGCGCGTTGTCGGGGGCGCTGCGGAGCGTCCTTCGCGGCCATGGCCGTGCGTCGCGCACGGCGTCGCGGAGGAACGATGGCGGGTCCGATCGAGCGGTACGAAGGGGTGCGGGGTGCGGCCCCTGAGTCCGGTGCGGTCGAGATCGACGTCGCGGCCGTTCTTGCGGTCCTGCGGCGGCAGAGGCGCGTCATCCGCCTGTGCACGGCGCTCATGGTCGGCTTGGGCGTCCTCTATCTCGTGATCGCCCCGCCGGTCTTCACCGCCACCGCCGCGGTGATGGTCGATACGCGCCGTAACCAGATGATGCAGCTCAACAACGAGCAGCAGGTCACGGACGCGCTCACCGACGCCGCGCTCGTCGACAGCCAGGTCGAGACCCTCAAATCCGAACAGATCGCCCGCGCCGTCATCGCCAAGCTCGCGCTCGACGCCGATCCCGAATTCATCGGCGAGCCGCCGGGGCCCGTCGGGCTCTTCGTCGGCGATCTTACGCGCAAGGTCCGGCAATGGCTGGATCTGGAGGAGGAGACGGATCCGGATGCACCCGTGAAGCTCGCGCTCGAAGCCTTCGGCAAGGCGCTCGAGGTCAAGCGCGTCGGCACCAGCTACGTGATCGAGATCGCCTTTTCCGCGAAGGACAAGGCGAAGTCCGCCCGCATCGCGAATGCGGTGGCCGATACCTACATCTCGGATCAGGTCGGCTTCCGGTCCGACGTCATGCGCCGCGCCGGCAATTGGTTGGAGACCCGCATCCTCGAACTGCGCAAGCAGGCGAGCGAGGCCGAGGCCGCGGTTCAGGCCTTCCGCCAGAAGAACAATCTGATCGACGCCAACGGCAAGCTCTTCGCCGACCAGCAGCTCTCGGAACTCACGAGCCAGCTCGCGACCTCGCGGTCCGAGACCGCCGCCGCGCAGGCCCGTCTCGAACGCATCCGCGCCATCCTGTCGAGCGACGCGGCCGACGGCGGGTCCGTCGCCGACACGTTGCGCAACGACGTCATCGTCAAGCTGCGCCAGCAATACAACGATGCCGCCAAGCGTGAGGCCGATTGGTCGTCCCGCTACGGCGCCAACCATTCCGCCGCGGTCAATCTGCGCGCCGAAATGCAGCAGATCGAGCGCTCGATCCGCGAGGAGCTGCGCCGCATCGGCCGGACCTACGAGAGCGACTACGAGATCGCGCGGGTGCGCGAGCAGTCGCTGCAGAAGCAGATCGACGACATTCTCGGCGAGGTGAACCAGACCCGGCAGGCCACCGTGCGCCTGCGCGAGCTGGAAAGCTCCGCCCAGTCCTACCGCACGATGCACGACACCTTCCTGCAGCGTTACGTGCAGGCGGTGCAGCAGCAGTCCTCGCCCATCACCGAAGCGCGCGTCATCTCCGCCGCCATCCCGCCGCGCAAGAAGAGCTCGCCCAAGACGCTCATCGTGCTCGGCGTCACGCTGGCGGCCGGGCTCTTCGCGGGCTCGGGCATCGGCTTCCTGCGCGAGGCGCTCGACCGGCGCGTGAAGACCGCCGCCGATGCGGAAGCGGTTACCGGCGCGCTTTGCCTCGGCGTGCTGCCGCTCATCCCGCGCCGCGAGGCGCGGGCCGCCCGCCGCGCCCGGCGGGCGGAGGAGGCGGCGAGTTCGATCCCGGTGGAATTGCGCGCGGTGTTCCGCGATCCGCTGCTGGGCCACGTCCTCGGCTCGCCCTTCTCGCAGTTCACCGAAACGCTGCGCAGCGTGAAGGTCGCCATCGACGCGGTCGGCCCCGCGCCCGACGGGCGCGTCGTCGGGGTGGTCTCCTCGGTTCCCGGCGAAGGCAAGACCACGCTCGCCGCCAATCTCGCTCTGCTCATCGCCCAGACCGGCCGGCGCGTCACGCTGATCGACGGCGACCTGCGCAATCCCGCGCTCACCCACGGCCTGTCCCGCGCCCCCACGCTCGGCCTCGTCGAGGTCCTGCTCGGCCGCGCCACGCCCGAAGCCGCGATGCTCACCGAGGTCACCACGGGCCTCCGCGTCCTGCCCGTGATCTCGGATCGGCGCCTCACCCATTCCAACGAGATCATCTCTTCGCAGGCGATGCGCGAGCTGCTGCGGACGCTGCGGGCGGAATCCGACTACGTGATCGTCGATCTGCCGCCGCTCGGCCCCATCGTGGATACGCGCGCCGCGGCTCAGCTCGTCGACGAATTCGTGATGGCGGTGGCTTGGTCTTCGACGCCCGTCGCCACCGTCCAGCGCGCGCTCGCCACCACGCCCGCCGTCCGCGAGGCGCTGGTCGGCGTGGTGCTCTCGAAGGTGGATCTCGAACGTTACGGCGAGTTCGAAGGGCAGGGGGGCTACTATTACGACCCCGAGGCGTGGGAGCGTTACGGCGCCCCCGCCGCCTGAGGCCTCTCAGACCGTCGCCGGCGCGGCGGCCCGGGTCCCGTCGTTCGCCGAGCGTCCGATCGGGCCCTGTTGCGGCCGCCGCAGCACCAGCACGAAATCGGTATCGCGCAGATCCACCCGGCCGATCGTGGCGATGCGGGCGAGCTTGGCCGGGAGGTCATAGAGCGCGTGCAGAAGCGGCCGCTTCTGCTTCAATTCGTCCACGGCGGGCCCCACATAGCTGCGCGCGAAGACGATATCGAGACCCGCGGCCTTCGCCGCGCGCTTGAGATGGTCGAAGCCCATCGCCCGCCGCAGAAAGGTCGGGAAGGGCGCGTGCCCGGGTTCTCCCGCCTGCGCGTCGCCGCGGATCGCCTTGTAGTACCAGACGTGGAAGCCGTGCGGCGTGAGCTTGGTCACGAGACCCTTGGTCGAAGCGAGGTTCGGGCAGCCGATCACCAGCATCCCGCCCTCGCGCAACGCGGAGGCCATGTTCGCGAAGGCCCGCTCGGGATTGGGCAGGTGTTCCAGCACGTCGAAGCAGACGATCAGGTCGTAGGGTCCCTTCAGCGAGCCCGCATTCTCGAGGTCGCCGAGGATCTTCTCGTCGGCATAGTCGTTCCTCTCCAGCTGCTCGGGGCTGATGTCGAGCACCGTTACGCGGCGCCGTCCCGGCACGCGGATATGCGTGAACGAGCCGCCGCCCGCTTCGAGCACGTCGATGACCCTGTCGTTCGGCAGATAGGCCGCAAGCGCGTCATGGGCGCGGCGGAGAACGGTATCCTGCTGCATGGTTCGAGCCTCCTCCTCGGGATCACAACGAACGACCGCCTCCCGCGATCCTTCGCACCGCTTGAAAATTCAGGGGACGGGCTCCGGCGCCCGCTTCGCCTCGGCCGCCTGCTTCCGTCTGAGGAAGGCGGCCGTCCGCACCCCGCCCACATCGAGCGCCACGGCGGTTCCCCCGTAGGCGAGCAGGCTGCCGCAGCCGGCGAGAAAGGCGAGGACCGGGTCGGTCTCCGCCCGGAACGGCCAGAGCACCACCACGGCGGGAATGCAGGCGACGAGAATGCGCAAGGCGTCCTTGCCCGGAACGGGCAGGGGCAGCACGCTCCGGCCGAGCCACACGCTTCCCCCCACCGCCGCCGCGGCCGCGATCAGGGTCGCGGCGGCCGCGCCGACGAGCCCGTAGGCCGGGATGAAGGCGAAGTTCAGCACGATGTTGAGGACCGCCGCGCCCGCCAGCACCGCCGCCTGGCCCAGCGCCCGCTGCGACAGCGAGAAGGCGTAGCTGAAATAGAAGGTCTCGAAGCCCTGCACGAGCGTGGCGATCACGATCCACGGCATCAGGATCGTGCCCCAATGCTGGAATTGCGGGCCGAGCAGCAGCTTGCTCACCGCGGGGCTCAGCAGCACCAGCGCGATCGCCACGGGCAATGCGGTCGCGGCCAGAAGCTGGAACTGGCGCGTCAGCACCGGGCGCGCCTTCTCGATCCCGCCTTCCTCGAAGGCCCTGAAGATCAGCGGCGTACCGGCGAGGCTGATCGCGAGCATCAGCACCTGCAGGCTGCGGTTCGCGAGGTCGTAGGGCGCCGCATAGAGCCCCGCCTCCTCGGTCCCGAGCATGCCCGCGATGATGTAGCGGTCCGCGAGCGCGATCACCGAGCTCAGCGCGCTCGCCATGGCGAAGGGCACGCCGTAGCGCGCGAGCCGCAGGATGGTCGCGCGGTCCGCCTGCCGGAAGTCGAGCTGCCGCCTCACGGACCACAGCACCGGCAGCCCGCAGGCCGCATAGCCCGCGATCGTGCCGAGGATCAGGCCCGTCGCGCCGAAGCCCGCATAGAGCAGCGCGATGCCCGCGCCCGCGGCCACGATCGCCCGCGCCACCGAGAGCAGCGAATAGGTCCCCGCCTTCAGCTGCGACTGCATCAGCGAAAGGCCGACTTCCGCGAAACCCATCGCGATGAAGAGCGGAACGCCGAGAAGGAGCGCGAAGCGTACGTCCTCGTCCGCGATCAGGAAGCCCGCGACGAGTGCTGCGGCCGAGACGCCCCCGATCACCGCGAGATAGCCCGAGGCGATCTGCGTCACGAAGAAGGCTTCCCGGTCCGCATAGCCGGGCAGGAAGCGGTTCAGCGCCAGCCGCAGCCATTGCAGCAGGGTCGAATAGCCGGTCTGCGCGGCCGAGAGCACCAGCGCATAGACGCCGTAATCGGCGGGCGTCGCGAGCCGCGTCAGCACGGCGATGGACAGCACGGTCACGGCGGAGGCGCCGTAGCGGCCGAGAACGTAAAACAGGCTGCTCCTGATCATGGTCCGGCCGCGGCGCCTCCTCAGGACCTGAAGAGGGAGCGCGTCGCCCCCGTCAGGAAGGGCTTCATCAGACGCCATTGCAGCAGGCTGTCGGGGTAGCGCACCGCGCCGCGCGCCAGATATTCCGCGAAGCCCTTCCAGTTGCGCCGCACCAGTTCGTTGCGTGCCGCGCTCCAATAGGTGTCGAGTTCGGCCAGCCGCCGCCGATAGCGAAGTTCCTGTTCGCTGAACCTTCGCCGCAGCTCCTCCCGGCGGTGGATCGCGTCCACCGCCGCGAAATTCGGCCGCTTCGCCGTGCCCCTCAGCCGCATCTGCGCGCCCGCGGGCGATTGCCGGTAGAGCAGAACGATCGTGTCGCGCAGGGGCAGGAAGTCGCCCCTCTCCGCCAGCCGGCACCAGAACTCCCAATCCTCGCCCAGCTTCAAAGAGGCGTCATAGCCGCCGACCTCGCGGGCCACGCGGCTGCGCACGCACAGCGTGCCGCCGTTCACGATGAAATTCTTGCCGATCAGATGCTTCAGCGTGTCCGTCTCCGGCACGCGTGAAAGGCGCTCCAGCGCCGCCGAGCGCGGCTCGCGCCACGAGCCGACGAATTTCCGGAAGCCCGCGAGGCAGGCCACCCGCTCCGGGTCCGCGTCCATGGCCCGCACCATCGCGCTCAGCGCGCCCGGCAGCAGCAGGTCGTCCGCGTCGAGAAACAACACCAGCGGCGCCCGGGCGAGCCACAGACCCGTGTTCCGCGCCCGGCTCACGCCGTGATTGGCGGTGGTCATCACGCTGAGCCGCGCGTCGCGCAACGCACGCGCGATCGTGCCGGTGCGGTCGCGCGATCCGTCGTCCACGACGATCACCTCGAAGCCCACCCCTTCCTGCAGGAACACGCTTTCGAGCGTCTCTCGAATGGTCGCCTCCGCCTCATGGGCGGCGATGACGATGGAGATCTCGGGACTCATGGGCGTCCGTCCGTCCGACGCCCGTCGGGGCGTCGCTCAAGGTTGACGTAAGGGAAGGTTATCGGGAACATAACGATGAGGACGCATGAAGCGCAACTTACGTTGCGTCCGTTCCGCGAAAAGACGCCGGCTTGGGCGTCGCCCGGAGAAGAAGCCCGATGCAGGAGACGAAGACGGTGCGGATCGGCGGCCTTTCGGTCGCCGCCGTCACGCGCCACGAGCTCGCCGAGATGCTGGCCCAGGACCACCGCGCGCGGCGCGCGGGCGGCTTGCCGCCCAAGCTCCTCACCTCCGCCAACGGCAACGTGCTCTCGCTCTGCGCCCGCGACGGCGGGCTCAAATCCATGATCGAGGCCTTCGATCTCGTCGATGCCGACGGCATGAGCCTCGTCTTCGGCTCGCGCCTGTTCGCCGGCGCGCCCTTGCCCGAACGCGTCGCCACCACCGACTTCTTCCACGATGCCGCGGCCGTCGCGGTCCGCGAGGGGCTCCGCTTCTTCCTGTTGGGCGGCACGGCGGAAGTGAACGCCGCGGCCCTCGAACGCGTGCGCGCACTCCATCCCGGCCTGCAGGTCGAAGGGCGGAACGGCTATTTCCGTCCGGACGAGGAAGAGGGCGTCATCGAGACGATCCGCCTCGCGCGGCCCGACGTCGTGTGGATCGGGCTCGGCGTTCCGCGCGAACAGGCCTTCGCGCTGAAGCTGAAACGGGCGCTCGCCGAGGACGGCGTCACCTGGATCAAGACCTGCGGCGGGCTCTTCGACTTCCTCTCCGGCCGCAATGCGCGCGCGCCGCAATGGGTGCAGGACGCGGGTCTCGAATGGGCGTGGCGGACGATGCTGGAGCCTCGGCGCCTCTTCATGCGTTACGCCGTCACCAACATCCACGCGATCTGGCTGATGGCGAAGCACCGGCGCGATCTCCGCGCCGGCGGCATGGCCGCTTCCGGACCGCGCTGAGGAGATCCATGCGCGACGTTCCCTGGCCGCCGAGACCGAGGCGCTTTCCGCCTCCGCCCGCCCCGCGTCCGCCCCGTCGCCGGCGGACGGGGGACGGCGTGTCGCGGCTCGAAACCGCCTTCGCGGTCTTCGCGACGCTGCTGATGGGCACGCAGGCCGTCACCATGCTGCTCGGCGGCGGCAGCGAGGGCGCCACCGCCCGGCCGATCCTCGTCCATCTCGCCTTTCTCGGCCTCTACGCGGTCGTCTTCGCCCTGTTGCTGCGCACGCCCCGCGTCTTCGCCTCCGTGCTGGCCCGCGCGCCGCTCCTCGTGCTTCTGGCGTTCTGGCCCTTCCTCTCTGCCTTCTGGTCGGCTGATCCGGGCGCGTCCGTCCAGCGCGGCATCGCGCTTTTCGGCACCATGCTGTTCGGCCTCTATCTGTCCTGGCGATTTTCGCTGCCGGGACTCGTGCGCATCCTCGCGACGGCCGCGACGATCTCCTTCGTGGTCAGCCTTTTCCTGATCTTCGCCGTCCCCTCGCTCGGCCGCATGACGACCGAGACATGGGTCGGGGCATGGCGCGGGCTCTATTTCCACAAGAACAGCCTCGGTCTGTCGACCGCGCTCGGCGGCATCGTGCTGGTCTTCGCGCTTCGCGAAACCCGCGGGCTGCTGCGCATGGCGGCCGCGGGCGGGCTCGCGCTCGCCTTGCTCATCCTCGTGGGCGCACGCTCCACCACGGCCGTGCTCGCTTTCATCGCCATGCTAGGCGCCGTGGTGTGGAGCGCCAATCTGCAGAAGCGTCCGGCGACCGCATGGCTCTTCACGGCGATGGTGCTCGCCATGGTCGCGGTGGCCTTGCTGCCGCTTCTCAGCGTCGCGGGCTTCCAGATGGCCATGGCGCTTCTCGGCAAGAACGCGGAACTCTCGGGCCGCCTGCCGCTCTGGCAGCTCGTGCTGCAGGTCTCGAGCCTGCGGCCTTGGCTCGGCTACGGCTACGAGGCCTTCTGGACGCCCGACGCGCCGATGGTGCGCTGGATCGCGCAGAGCCTGCGCTACACGCCCTTCTATTCGCACAGCGGCGTCATGGAGACGCTGCTCAACGGCGGGCGCGTCCTGCTCGTGCTGGTCGGCATCGTCTATCTCGGCACCTTCCGGCGCTCCTATCTCCATCTCCGCGCGTTTCCACGCGAGCCCTCGGCCGCGCTTCCGCTCGTCTTCTGCTTCTTCTTCGTCTTCACCAATTTCTCGGAGTCCAAGATCCTGCTGCGCAACGATCTCGCTTGGGCGCTCTTCACGGCGTTCACCTTCACCACCGCGCGCTCCGTGCGGTTCCGCTTTCCCGGTCGCGCGCCCGTCGCGCTCCGCCTCCGGGCCCCCGCGGTGCAAGGCGCGGGGGGAGGGGCGGCATGAGGCCCGCGCGCGTCGCTCTCTTCGTCCCCACCTTCCGCCGGCCCGCGGGGCTCGAACGCGCATTGCGCGGCCTCGCCTCCCAGACCTTCCGGCGCGTGCCCGCGCCGCAGGTCACCGTCCATGTCGTCGACAACGAGGCGGGCGGCCCCATGGCGGGCCTCGTCGCGGAGCTTGCGCCGCTTCTGCCTTGGCCCGTCCTGCATCATTGCGAGCCCGCCCGCGGCGTCGCGAGCTGCCGCAACCGCTGCCTCGATCTGGTCGCGCCCGAGGACGATTTCGCCGTCTTCCTCGACGACGACGAGGTGCCCCGTCCCGAATGGCTCGACGCGCTGCTCGCGACGGCCGAGGCGACCGGTGCCGAGATCGTGCAGGGCCCCGTGATCTCGCATTACACCGATCCCGTCCCGGACTGGTTCGCCGAAGGGCGCTTCCTCCAGCTCGGGCCCTTCGCCGAGGGCGAGACGCTGCGCTACGGCTACAGCGGCAATGTCTGCATCCGCGCCGAAGTCCTGCGCCGGCTCCGCCCGCGCTTCGACGAGCGCTTCAACGCCACGGGCGGCGAGGATCAGCATTTCTTTATCGTGCTGATGCGCGCGGGCTGCCGGATCGTGACCTCCGCCGATGCCGCGGCGGACGAATGGGTGCCCGGCTCCCGCACCACGCTCGGCTACATGCTCAAGCGCCGCTACCGCGTCGGCGCCACGCTGGCGCTGGCCGACGTCATCGAGGACGGGCGCGCGGCGGTGCTTTTGCGCCGCGGCGCGCTCGCCGCGGGCTCGCTCCTCGCGGCGCTTCTGCAGCTTCCCTCGGCCGTCTTCCGCGGTCGTGCCGCGGCGGCCGAACGCTTGGGCCGCGCCGCCTACGGCATCGGCCAATGGGGCGGGCTCTTGGGCCTCGTGCATCGCGAATACGACGTCATCCACGGAGCGGGGCCCGCCTCCGCCGCTCCCTCGCCGGAGGAACGCCGCGCATGATTCCCGTCGACATCGCCCCGCCGCCCGCGGTCGTCCGCGTTCTGCCCGTCCAAGGCACGCCCGCCGTTTCCGCAGAAACCGCGGTGCCGCCCCGGCCCGGCCTCAAGCTCGTCTTCTCCGACGAGTTCGACCGCCGCCTGCCCGACGATCCCGCCTCTCCCTGGATGACGACCTTCTTCTGGGGCGGCCGCAATCTGCCGACCAACAAGGAGCGGCAGCTCTATGTCGACCGCACCTTCCGGCCGGCCTCCGGCGAGCCCTTGCCCGTCCGCCCCTTCGAGATCCGCGACGGCGTGCTCGCGCTCAGGGCCGAGCCGATCCCCGACGAACGGCGCGCCGACGCGCAGGGCGCCGCCTATGCGTCGGGCCTGATGACGACATGGAAGTCTTTCGCCTTCACCTACGGCCATGTCGAGGTGCGCGCGCGCATGCCGGAGGGCAAGGGTCTCTGGCCCGCGATCTGGCTGCTCCGCCGCGATCAGGGCAAGAACGGCGAGATCGACATCGTCGAAATTCTCGGCGCCAAGCCGACCATGATGATGTCGACGGTCCACTGGCTCGAGGAGGGCGAGCGGAAGAAGGAGAAACTCGTCCGCCGGCAGGGCCCCGACCTCTCCGCCGCCTTCCACGTCTACGGGCTGGACTGGACCGCCGATCGGATCACGATCCTCCTCGACGGAAAGGAGGTCGGCAGCATGCCGACGCCGCGCGCCTTCACCGAGCCGATGTATCTCCTCATCAATCTCGCGGTGGGCGGCTGGGCCGGTCCGCCCGCTCCCACCACCCGCTTCCCGGCCGAAATGCTGATCGACTACGTCCGGATATGGCGTTGACCGCCCATCGCGCGGTCGCGCCGAACGGCGAAGCGCGGTAGCATCCCCGCGTGATCGAGGGACGGCGCATGACCGCAACTCCGCAGAAAAGAAAGCCCGGCAGCCGCGAGTCCGACACCGCGGCTTCGGACGGCGGCATGACCCGCAAGGATCTGCTGATCAAGAACGCGCTGGTCTGGTCGAGCGTCGTCCTGATGCTCGGCGTGGCCGCCGCCGTGGCCGCCCGCCTGACCGGGCGTTGAGAGAAGGTTTCCCAAGGTACCCGGGGTTGCATTTACGAGTAGCTTACGTAAGGTAAGCTCATTCGTAGCCATAGCGCTCGTGCGGGCCGGGAGGGGGCTCCGAGTCCGCCGCGGGGCGCCGATCGGGGGAAGTCCTGTGACATCTCGACGTGCCGTATTCGCGGCCGGCGCTTCGGCGTTGGCCCTCTCCGCCTGTGCCCTGCCGGCCGACGGCCCGGCTTCGGCCTCCTTCACGCGCTCGGCGACCCAGTACGTCGCCGCCGAGCAGCCGAACGACGTCGCCGCCGAGCGCTTCGTCCTCGTCGATCTCACGCCGCGCACCGCCGAAATCTCGTCCGCCGGCCGACGCTCCAGCCTCGTCGGCGGCTTCTCGCGCCTCGGTGCGGGCCGCGAACTTCTCATCGGCCCGGGCGACCTCGTCCGCATCACGGTGTTCGAGGCGGGCACCGGCGGGCTCTTCAACCCGCAGAACACGGTTCTCGCCCGCGGCAATTTCGTCGACATACCCGATCAGGAAGTGCTGCAGAACGGCACCGTCTCCGTCCCCTATGCCGGCCAGATCACGGTCGCCGGCCGCCGTCCCGTCGATGTCGCGCAGGACATCGAAGGCCGCCTGCGTCAGCGTGCCATCGAGCCGCAGGTCGTCGTCTCCGTCGTCAATCGCCGGTCGAACCTCGCCACCGTCGGAGGCGACGCGACCAAGCCCGGCCGCGTGCCGCTGACCCCGGGGCAGGACCGGATCCTCGACGCGATTGCGGCCGCCGAGGGCTCGAAATATCCCGATTACGAGACTGTGGTACGGATCACCCGCGGCGGCCGCCAGACCGTGGCGCGTCTTTCGGCGATTCACGCGAACCCGTCCAACAACATCCCCGTGGGTCCGGGCGACGTCATCACGCTCGAACGCGACCCGCGCTTCTACGTGGTCATGGGCGCGACGGGCGCGCCGTCGCAAAGCATTCTCGGCCGCACCACGGCGCTCTCGCCGATCAGCGGCCCGAAATCCTCGCTGTTCAATTTCGACCGCGACCAGATCAACCTTGCCGAAGGCCTCGCCAAGGGCGGCGGCCTGCTCACCGACCGTGCCGATCCCTATACGGTGGTCGTCTACCGCCGCGAGCGGCCCCGCGTGCTCCACGAGATCGGCGCCGACGTGTCGGCCTTCTCGCCGAACCGCGAAATCCCTACGGTCTATCGCCTCAACGTCCGCGATCCGTCCGGCTTCTTCGTCGCGCAGCGCTTCCTGCTGCAGAACCAGGACATCGTCTACGTCGCGAATTCGCCGGTCTCGGAATTCCTGCAGGTCAACGCGATCGTCCGCGACATCTCCACCACCATCCTCAACATCAGCGACCCGACGAACCGCTGACGCGAAAACGCCGCCCCGGATCCCGGGGCGGCCTCGGTCTTCTCCGCCCCTCGGCCGGTCGTCCCTTACGGTGCGCCGCCGAGGGTTTTTTATCGGTCCGCCTCAGACGCCCGAGCCGGTGATGAACTCCATCACGAAGGTCTTCCAGAGGATCTTCAGGTCGAGCAGGAAGGACATGCGCTCGATATAGAGAAGGTCGTATTCCACGCGCTTGCGCGCGGGCCCCGGATCCTTGGTCGGGCCGCGGCAGCCCGAGACCTGAGCGAGGCCCGTGATGCCGGGCTTCACGGCCGTCCGGGCGAAATAATGCGGCACCAGCTCCTCGTAGAGCACGCCGCCCGCCAGCATGCCCGGCACATGCGGGCGCGGGCCCACGAGAGACATGTCTCCCGCCAGCACGTTGAAGAGCTGCGGCAGTTCGTCGAGGCTGGTCCGGCGCAGAAAGGCGCCGAGCTTCGTCACCCGGCTGTCGCCGCCCACCGCCTGCTGCACGCCCGTCGGGTCCTGCCGGTCGATATGCATCGTGCGGAACTTGTAGATCGTGAACAGCGCCGCGTTGCGCCCGTAGCGCCGCTGGCGGAACAGGGCGGGCCCCGGAGAACTCGCCCGGATCGCGATCGCGATCCCGACGAGAAGCGGCGCGAGCAGCAGGATCAGCATCGCGCTGCCCGCGATGTCGAGCGCCCGTTTCGCCGCCCGCGTCCTGAGCCCTACGGCCTTCAGGTCCTCGGCCGCATCCTCGGTCCGCGGCCGCGCCCCCGCAGGGCGCCGCGCGGCCCTCACCGGACCGATCTCGATCACGTTGCCGCCCGGCGTCTCTCCGCTCGCAGGGCGCCGGCCGAACAGGTCCCTGCGCGGCTTCGGCTGCCGATCGTTCTTCTCGGCCGTATCGGTCTTCATGCGGCGGTATCCTCCGGGTCGGTCGAAACGGAAATCGCCTCCCGAAGGAGGCGCGACGGAGATGCGGAGCGCAGGCTCCCCATGCAGCATCTAACGCAACGTAAAAAGACCTCCGCTTCGGACAAACTTTGTCCGAAATGACGAGTTGTAGCTCGGTATTCTTCGAACACCGGGAGAGGTCGCCGAAATGGCAAAGTCGAAGCTGCAGTCAGGACGCGGTGCGATATCCGACATACGTTCCATCCTGAGCTTCGCGAGGCTCGAACAACTTCCGACCCTGATCAGACGAGCGATCGGTACGGGACATGTCGCCCGCGAGGACTACCTTCCCGTACTCGGCGCCGACGAGAGGTCCCGTCTCCGGGCCATCGCCGATGCCGTACGCGGGCCGGGTTGCCGCCCCGCGGTCTTCGTTCATGGAGTCCTTCCCCGTTCGGGCACGAATTTCGTGGCGGACGCATTGGCGTTGCATCCCGACCTTCATCAGAACCCCGGACGACTGTGGGAGTTCCCGCTTCTGCACGTCGCCCGCGGCGCCGAAGCGCTGCAGCGCGAGTTCCGTTTCATGTTCAAGCCCAATGCCGAGGTGATGGGCCGTTTCGACATGCTGGCCTACATGGCCTCGGGCTGGCTCAAGGCCTTGCAGGAGCCGCTCGGCGACAAGCGGATGCTGTTCAAGGACCCGCATGTCCGCAATATCGGCCTGTTCCCCGACCTCTTTCCCCGCGACGTGCTGATCCTCGTGCTGCGCGACGGGCGCGACGTGGTGCGGTCGAGCGAGGGCACGTTCGGCGGGCCGCTGCGCAAGGATTTCCGCCTCCTGGCCGAAGAGTGGAACGCGGGCTGCGAGGCCATCATGAGTTTCGCCCCCGGGGGGGAGAACGCATGGCCGGGCGCGAAGGTGCTCTGGTACGAGGATCTCGTGCGCGATCCCGAGCGGACCATGCGCGATCTTCTCGCCCATGCCCGTCTCGATCCGGAGCGCTACGATTTCGAGGCGCTGAAGAGCTTGCCCGTGCGCGGCTCGTCCGAAGCCGCCGCAGCCGCGGGCTGGACACCCAAGCAGAAGACCGCGGACTTCAACCCGCTCGGCCGCTGGCGCGATTGGCCGGCGCCCAAGCGCGCGCGCTTCAAGGCCATCGCGGGCGGCGGCCTCAAGCGTGCGGGCTACGAGACGGGCGACGATTGGTGAGGGTCAGCCCAGCAGTGCCAGCAGGGCGGGGTCGCCCACGGCGACGAAGGGGCCGTTGCGGCGGCCCTGCTCCGTCTTGCCGTAGACGAAGGGCGCGCCCGCGGGCGTCACCACCGTCCCGCCCGCGGCGGTCAGCACGGCATGGCCGGCCGCGGTGTCCCATTCCATCGTGGGTCCGAAGCGGGGGTAGACGTCCGCTTCCCCTTCGGCCAATCGGCAGAATTTCAGCGAGGATCCGGCCGCGATCCGGTCCTGCACGGGCAGCCTGTCGAGCAGCGCCTCCGTCTCGGCGTCGGAATGCGAGCGGCTCGCCACCGCGGTGAGCCGGGGAGGGGCGCTGCGCACCCTGATGCCGCGGCTCTCGCAGGCCGCGGCCAAGGGCATGCCGGGCGTGATCCGCACCTTCCCGGCCGTCACGCCGCCGAGCCAGAGCGTGTCCATCGCGGGCGCATAGACGGCGCCCGCCACGGGCCGGCCGTCCTCCACCAGCGCGATGTTCACCGTGAACTCGCCGTTGCGCTTGAGGAACTCGCGCGTGCCGTCGAGCGGGTCGACGAGGATGAACACCCGCGAGGCCTCCGGCATCCTTCCCGCCGAGGCCTCTTCCTCCGAAATCACCGGGATCGCGGGGGCCAGCTCGGAAAGGCGTTCGAGAATGATCCGCTCGGCCGCGAGGTCGGCCTCCGTCACCGGGCTGCCGTCCGTCTTCTCCGACGCCTCCGCCCCCCGCGCATAGACCGCCATCACCGCGGCCCCCGCCTCCACGGCGATGGCGCCGAAGGAGACGGCCCAGGCGTCGGCCGTCAGGGCTCCGATCGTGCGCCGCGCGTGCTCGGGAAGGGATTCGCTCATGAACGGCATCAAACAGGCTCCTGTCGGATCGGGCAAACGGCGGCGGCGGACCGCTTCGCCGTTGACATATGACGTAACGTAAGTTTCTTTGAATTACCTAACGTAAAGTAATACGCCTTCGGGACGGCATCCGCCGACCCGCGGTCTTTTGCATTCCCGTTCACGCCCGGAGATCCGAATGGACCGCTCTACGGACCTCGCCCTCGCGCCCTCACGAACGCCGCTGACCCCCCGTCTCCGCGCTCTCGAATCCGGCTCGATTTCGATTTTTCGTGAGGTTGCGTCGGAGTTTCGCAAGCCTGTTCTTTTGTATTCGATCGGCAAGGACTCGGCGGTTCTGCTGCAT
>JAIXTP010000024.1 GCA_027483895.1 Hyphomicrobiales bacterium | reverse complement strand
GGCTTCAAATGCGGCATCGTCGGCCTGCCGAACGTCGGCAAGTCGACCCTCTTCAACGCGCTCACCCAGACGGCGGCGGCGCAGGCGGCGAATTATCCGTTCTGCACCATCGAGCCGAATGTGGGCGACGTCGCCGTGCCCGACGCCCGGCTCGACGGCTTGGCGGAAATCGCCGGTTCCGCCCAGATCATCCCGACCCGCATTACCTTCGTCGACATCGCGGGCATCGTGCGCGGCGCGTCGAAGGGCGAGGGCCTCGGCAACCAGTTCCTCGCCAATATCCGCGAGGTGGATGCGATCTGCCATGTCGTGCGCTGCTTCGAGAACGGCGACATCACCCATGTCGAGGGCCGCATCGACCCGATCGCCGACATCGAGACCATCGAGACCGAGCTGATGCTCGCCGACCTCGAAAGCCTCGAAAAGCGCATCGCGCCGCTCGAGAAGAAGGCCAAGAGCGGCGACAAGGACGCCAAGGAGCAGGTCGGGCTCATGGAGCGCTGCCTCGTGCTGCTGCGCGACGGCAAGCCCGCGCGCCTCGTCGAGCGCTCGAACGAGGAAGACCGCGCCTTCCGCATGCTCAACCTGCTGACGGCAAAGCCCGTGCTCTATGTGTGCAACGTCGAGGAAGCGTCCGCGCATGACGGCAACGGTTTCTCCGCCAAGGTCTTCGCCCGCGCGGCGGAGGAGGGCGCGAAGGCGGTCGTCGTCTCCGCGCAGATCGAGAGCGAGATCGCGGTCATGGAGCCCGCGGACCAGAAGGACTATCTGGAAGCCGTGGGCCTCGACGAGCCCGGCCTCAACCGCGTGATCCGCGCGGGCTACGAACTCCTCGACCTGCTGACCTATTTCACCGTGGGCCCGAAGGAGGCCCGTGCCTGGACGATCACCAAGGGCACCAAGGCGCCGCAGGCGGCGGGCGTGATCCATACGGATTTCGAGAAGGGCTTCATCCGGGCCGAGACGATCGCCTTCGGCGACTACATGGCCTGCAAGGGCGAGGCGGGCGCGCGCGAAGCCGGCAAGTTCCGGCTCGAAGGCAAGGATTACGTGGTGGCGGACGGCGACGTCCTGCATTTCCGCTTCGCGAACTGACGCGCGGACGCTGCGGGCGATGACCGACAGGATCCATTTCGAGGATCTCGTTCCCGGCGACGTGCGGGAATACGGGCGCTACGAGGTGACCCGCGAGGAGATCGTCGCCTTCGCCGCGGAATACGACCCGCAGCCGATGCATCTCGACGAGAACGCGGGCGCGGCTTCGCTGCTCGGAGGGCTCGGCGCCTCCGGCTGGCACGGCTGCGGCATCCTCATGAAGATCGTCGCGGAAGGCTTCATCCTGAACTCCTCGGGCATGGGAGCGGGCGGCATCGACGAGGTGAAGTGGCTGCGGCCGATCCGCCCCGGCGACGTGCTGTCCGCCCGACATACGGTTCTCGCGGCCCGTCCCTCGCGGACGAAGCCCGACCGCGGCTTCGTCGATTTCCGGTTCGAGCTTCTGAACGGGAAGGGCGAGGTGGTGCTCGAACAGCGCTGCGGCGTGATGTTCGGCCGTCGAGTGCCGGGAGAGCCAGCATGAGCGCCTATCTCGAGGATCTCGTGATCGGCGAGGAGGTCGAATACGGCGCCTACACGTTCACGGCGGAAGACATCAAGCGCTTCGCCGCGGCGTATGATCCGCAGCGCTTCCATCTCGACGAGGAGGAGGGGCGGAAGACGCATTTCGGCGGACTCGTCGCCTCGGGCTGGCATACGGCCGCCGTGTGGATGAAGGTCTATGTCGCCCATCAGCAGCGACTCGACGCCGCCGACCGCGCCGCGGGCCGGCCGAGCGCCCAGCGCGGCCCTTCCCCAGGATTCCGCGAGCTGAAATGGCTGCGTCCGGTGCGTCCCGGCGACACGCTCACCTATCGCGGCCGCATCATGTCCGCGCGGCCCTCGGCCTCTCGGCCGGGATGGGGGCTGGTCGAGCGCTTCAACTGGGCCGAGAACCAGGACGGCGAGCGCGTCTTCGAATTCGTCAGCGTGGCGTTTCTGGAGCGGCGCCCGGGAGCCTGAGCGTTCAGCGCTGCTCGGCGAGGAAGGCGGCCACTTCGTCCATGGCCTTGGTCGAAACGGTGCCGATCTCGGCGTCGGACGCCTCGGACACCGTGGTCGAGGCGGTGGCGGTCTCCGCGGAAATGCGGCGCACGCGGGTGCGCTCCGCGTCGAAGATGTCCCAGACGAAGGCGAGCCGGCGACCGTCCTCGCGTTCCGAAATGCCGAGATGCCCCTGCAGGTGATAGCGCGCGCCGTCCTCGACGCGCTCGATCGCATGCGTCTTGAGGTCTTTCTCGATCGCCTCGATCACGGTCTCGACCCGCTCGATCGGCACGCCGTCGAGGCCCGACAGACGGATCGGAACGCCCGGCGCGGAGACGGTCCGGCAGCCGGCGAGAATCGTCACGATCGCGGCGGCGGCCGTCAGTCCGCGCAGTCCTGCGATGAAGCGTTCCCCCAAATCCGAAGTCCTCGTCCCGAGCCGACGTTTCGCGCCCATTGATAAAGGGCGGTGGAGACGGGGTCCAGTCGGGCGCGCGCGGCCTTTCCCGCACGCCGCGGAAGGCCTACATCCTCGATCATGAGCCGTCCTCCCTCCTCATCGCAGGGTCCCGATCTCCCCGACGACGTTCTCGAAGACGAGGTCGACGAGGCGCTTCCGCTCGCGGAGGAAGAGGAGATCGTCTTCGACCCCGCCGAGACGCCGGCGCGCCTTGCCGCCGGAACGGAGGTGATCCGGAGCTTCCAGCAGACCTTGCCCAATGCGCCGGGCGTCTACCGCATGTTCGATGCCGCGGGCGAGGTGCTCTATGTCGGCAAGGCGAAGAGCCTGAAGAAGCGCGTGGCGTCCTATGTCCGCGGCACCGGGCATACGAACCGCATCGCGCGGATGATCTCCGAAACCTCGGCGATGGAATTCGTCACCACCGCGACGGAGACCGAGGCGCTTCTTCTCGAAGCCAATCTCATCAAGCAGCTGAAGCCGCGCTTCAACGTGCTGCTGCGCGACGACAAATCCTTCCCCTACATCCTCATCACGGGGGATCACGTCTCCCCGCAGCTCACCAAGCATCGCGGCGCGCGCAATCGGCCGGGCGACTATTTCGGCCCCTTCGCGAGCGTCTGGGCGGTCAACAGGACGATCACCGCGCTGCAGCGCGCCTTCCTGCTGCGCACCTGCTCGGACAGCTATTACGAAAACCGCACGCGCCCCTGCCTGCTCCACCAGATCAAGCGCTGCGCCGGGCCCTGCACGGGCGAGGTCGGCCATGTGGAATATGCGCGCCTCGCGCAACAGGCGCGGGATTTCCTGCGCGGCCGCTCCACCGACGTGAAGACGCAGCTCGCGGCCGACATGCAGGCGGCCGCCGAGGCGCTGGAATTCGAGACGGCCGCGCGCTGCCGCGATCGTCTGGCCGCGCTTTCGGCGGTGCAGGCCTCGCAGGACATCAACCCGCAATCCGTCGAGGAGGCCGACGTCTTCGCCCTGCATGAGGAGGCGGGTCAGTTCTCCGTTCAGGTCTTCTTTTTCCGCAATCACCAGAACTGGGGCAATCGGGCCTATTTCCCGAAGGCGGACAAATCACTGCCCTCGGAAGAGATCCTCTCCCAGTTCATCGCGCAATTCTATGACGACAAGCCGCCGCCGCGCCTCGTGCTGCTGTCGCACGAGGTCGAGGATGCCGACCTTCTCTGCGAGGCCCTGAGCCTGCGCGCGGGCTTCAAGGTCGAGATCACGACGCCCAAGCGCGGCGAGAAGCGCGATCTCGTCGAGCACGCGCTGCAGAACGCCCGCGAGGCCTTGGGACGGCGCCTCTCGGAGTCCTCGTCGCAGAAATCCCTGCTCGCCTCGCTCGGTGCCGCTTTCGGCATCGACGGGCCGATCCGCCGGGTCGAGGTCTACGACAACTCCCACATCATGGGCACGAATGCCGTCGGCGCGATGGTGGTGGCGGGGTCGAGCGGCTTCTCCAAGGCGCATTACCGCACATTCAACATCCGCTCGACCGAACTGACCCCCGGCGACGATTACGCGATGATGCGGGAGGTGCTGCAGCGCCGCTTCTCGCGTCTCGCCAAGGAGGCGCCGCGCGACGCCGCCCCCGAGGGTGCGGACGACGAGACGATGCCCGCCTGGCCCGATCTGGTGCTGATCGACGGCGGCAAGGGACAGCTCGAAGTCGCGCGCTCGGTGCTCGACGAACTCGGAATCACGGGCGTTCCGCTGGTCGGCGTGGCGAAGGGCGTCGACCGCGATGCGGGACGGGAGACCTTCATCGTTCCCGGGCGCGAGCCGTTCCGGCTCCCGCCGCGCGACCCGGCGCTCTATTTCGTCCAGCGCCTGCGCGACGAGGCGCACCGCTTCGCTATCGGCACCCACCGGGCCAAGCGCAAGCGCGAATTCACGAAATCGCCGCTGGACGAGATCCCCGGGATCGGCCCGGCGCGCAAGCGCGCGCTGCTGCTCCATTTCGGAACCGCCAAGGCCGTGTCGCGCGCCTCGCTCGAGGATCTGGCCAAAGCGCCGGGCGTCAACATGGCGACGGCGCGGACGGTCTACGACTTCTTCCACGAAGGGCGTTGAGCCTCGACGCAAAAGCCGAGCCGCCGCGCGGTTTCGTCCGTTGACGTTGCGTGCGCCGATATGGTTTCTCGCTCACATGACCCTCGCTTCGAACGCCAGGCGGGCGGGCCCGTTCAGCCTCCCGAACCTTCTCACCTACGGCCGCGTCGTGGCGGTTCCGGGGGTGGTCGGCTGTCTGTTCTGGCCGAACGAGGGATCCATGCGTTGGATCGCGCTCGGCATCTTCGTCGCCGCCGCCATCACGGACTTCTTCGACGGTTGGCTCGCGCGGGCTTGGTCGCAGCAATCGGCGCTCGGCCGGATGCTGGATCCCATCGCGGACAAGCTCCTGGTCGCGGCCTGTCTCCTGATGCTCGTGGCCGACGGGACCATCCGCGGATGGAGCCTGTGGGCCGCCATCGTCATCCTGAGCCGCGAGATCCTCGTCTCGGGTCTGCGCGAATTCCTGGCCGAGCTGCGCGTCAGCGTCCCGGTCACGCGGGTCGCGAAATGGAAGACCGCGCTTCAGCTCGTGGCCGTCGGCTTCCTCATCGCCGGGCCCGCCGGCGAGACGGTGCTGCCCGGCACCGTGACGATCGGCCTCGGTCTGCTCTGGATCGCCGCGCTTCTGACCCTTTATACGGGGTACGATTATTTCCGCGCGGGGATCGGCCATATCGTGGATCACGAGGGCTGAGCCCCGGCGCCGTCGGAGGCCGTGATGACCAAGCTCGTCTATTTCGCCTGGGTGCGCGAGCGGATCGGCAAGCCCGAGGAAGAACTGGCGCTTCCGGCCGGGGTCCTGACCGTGGCGGATCTCGCGCGCTGGCTTGCGGGCCGCGGCGAGGAATACGCCTATGCCTTCGAAAATCCGGACATCGTCCGGGCGGCGATCGACAAGAAGCATGTGAAGCCCGACACGCCGGTCGCCGGAGCGCGGGAAATCGCCTTCTTCCCGCCCATGACCGGGGGTTGAGATGAGCGGTGCCGTCGTTCCCTTCGTCGATATCCGGGCCGAAGACTTCGACGTTTCGGCCGAAATCGCTCGGCTGACGTCCGGGCGGGCCGATATCGGCGCTGTGGTGACCTTCGTGGGCCTATGCCGCGACGAAGGCGGCACGCTGGCGGCGCTCGAACTCGAACATTATCCGGGCATGGCCGAGGACGAGATCGCCCGCGTCGCGGCCGAGGCGGTCCGGCGTTGGCCTTTGACCGGCGTCACGGCGATCCACCGCTACGGCCGCATCGCGCCGGGCGGCAACATCGTGCTGGTCGTCACCGCCTCCGCCCATCGCGCCGCGGCCTTCGCGGCGGGCGAGTTCCTGATGGACTATCTCAAGACCCGCGCGCCCTTCTGGAAGAAGGAACACCGCGTCGACGGCACCAGCGGCGACTGGGTCGAGGCCAAGGCCGAAGACGACGCCGCGGCCGATCGGTGGGCGGCGCGGCAGGGCTGAGCGCCGCACGGGCATCGGGCTCAGGCAGAAACGCTTTCCCCCGTCATTGCGAGCGCAGCGAAGCAATCCAGAACGCCGCCGAAACGCGCTCGACGCCCGACGCCCTCTGGATTGCTTCGTCGCTGCGCTCCTCGCAATGACGGAGTGAGGCTCGGATCGGGCCGACAAAAACGAAAATGCCCGGCGCTGGGCCGGGCATTCCTTCAACTCCTGAAGCGCAACGCTTACTGCGTCTGCTGGATCGCCGAGAGCGTCCAAGCGCCGCCGTCGTCGCGGCGGAAGGTCCAGATCTCGACCGCTTCGTCGTGCTTGGCGAGATCGCCTTCCACGACACGGCCGGTCGTCCGGTCGACGGTGGCGTCGACGAGCGAGAACCGCATCGCCACGGTCGCATATTCCGTCGCGCCCTCGCGCCAAGCCTCGGCGAGGTCGCCTTGCAGAAGCTTCACGTCGGAGATGCGGTTGCGGACCCCGCGACGGGCGTTCGCGTCCAGTTCCTCCTCGAAATAGGAGGCCATTTCCGGCGTGGTCATGCCGCGCAGCGCGCCCACGTCCTCACGGTCATAGGCGGAGTTGATGCCCGCCAGCAGCTTCTCGAAGGACTCGTAGTCCGAGGCGCCGATCTTGATGGGTTCGGGGCCGCGCGCGCCGCCGCCGAACCCGCCCAGCGCCGAGCGGGCCATCGGCTGTTCGGCCGGGTTCGAGCCGGGAGCGGCGGTCGCCTCCGCGTAAGCGGGCTGATTGCGGCGCTGGTACCAGCGCCAGGCCATCATGCCGAGGAAGGCGACGAGGCCGATCTGCAGCACCAGGCCGAGGAAGCCGGCGAAGCCCGCCATGCCGCTCATGAAGCCGTTGCCGAAGAGCATGCCGAACAGGCCCGCGCCGAGGAAGCCCGCGGCGAGACCGCCGAGCATGCCGCCCATGCCGAAGCCGCGCGAGGGCTGGGCCGCCGTAGCCGCGCCGATGCCGGGCTGCGCCTGCGAGGGCTGGGTCACGGAGCGCTGCATCGGCGCCGCCTGCGTGGGCGCCGTCTGCGTGGTCGGGGGAGCCGAATAGGTCTGGCTGCCGCGGCTGCCCGAGCTGCCGCCCTTGCCGGGGCGGGCTTCGACGGTGCCGATCGTCAGTGCGATCGCGGCAACGGCGGTCAGGGCGATGCGGGAAGTACGGGAGAAGAGCGTTTCCATGGTCGTCCGTCATTGAGGGCGGAAGGCCCGTTATGGAAAACAATATGGGGGTGCTTCGCCGGACTGCCTAGGGCGGTCCTGAGGAAAGACGCGCTTGAGAACACGCGGAAATTCCGGCCTGCCGCCTTGGTGCTGCAATCGGTCGCAGGGGTGCGGACGCAGCAAGGCCGCCGGGGGTCGCCGGCGGCCTTGCCGATCTTTCGCGGAAGGCGCGTTCAGAAGAGGCCGATCACGACCGCGCCGACGAGGGCGAAGGCCGCGCAGAAGGCGACCATGTCGATCCGTTTCACGACGTCCATCGAAGCCTCCCCCGGAAAGTTCCGATCAACGTGAACGAAGGGTAAAGGTTCCTGCCTGCAGGGCCCGCCACGGCGCCCGTCGTGCGGTTTCGACCGCCCCGCTCCGGACCGCGCTTAGCAAAGCCTTAAATCGGCCCGTCGCATTCTCGCGGTCATGTTCCGTCGGGCTGTCCAGTTCATCGTCGGCGCCGTCGTCCTGCTGTCGCTGGCGGGCTGCGGGCTTTTCCGCTTCGAGCAGCGCGCGCCGTGGCGCGATCAGGCCGAGCGCGACTGCCTCGCCTCCGGACAGGTGAAGATCACGCCTTATGTCGAACCCGGCCGCGAGATCGACGGGCCCGGCGCTTGCGGCATGGTCCAGCCGCTCCGCGTCTCCGCCTTCGCGGGCGGCAATGTGGGCCTGACTTCCCGCGCGCTTCTCGCCTGCCCGATGCTGCCCGCGATCGACCGCTGGGTGATGGAGACGGTGCGCCCCGCGGTGCAGATCTATTTCCGCACGGAACTGGCCGAGATGAAGGTCGGCTCCTATTCCTGCCGGAACAAGAACCACAGCTGGGGCGGCTCGAAATCCGAGCACTCCTTCGGCAACGCCCTCGACGTGATGGCCTTCATCCTCGCCGACGGCCGCACGGTGACGGTCGCGAAGGGCTGGCGCGGGTCGCGGCAGGAGCAGGAATTCCTGCGCGAGGTCTTCGTCGGCTCGTGCCGGGTCTTCTCCACGGTGCTGGGCCCCGGGGCGGACGCCCATCACTCCGACCATTTCCATCTCGATCTGGCCCGCCATTCGGACGGGCGCCGGATCTGCAAGCCGATCTTCAAATTCGAGCCGCGCATCGATTATTCGGTGAAGGCCGCGCCGATGACGCCGCGCCCCTTCGATCCCTCCCGGCCGAAGGCGTCCGAGGTCGAGGACGTGCCGGAGGATTTCGAAGGCGCCGGCCTCCAGCAGCAAGGCCCGGGCTCGCGCGGCACGTCCGTCGCGGCGGCCCCTTCGGGTACGGCCGGAACGATGGGCGCCGGTTCGATCGGCTTTCAGGGGCGCATCGAGACCACGCCGCTGCCGCCGCTCCAGCAGCAGCCGCAGCCCACCGCGCCGGGGCGTCCGAACCCGCTGGGGCCGGTCGCGTCGGTGCCGCCCGGCATTCCTTCGGCTCCGCCGCCGCGCGGCCCCGTCGTGCTCGGCACGCCGGCCCCCGGTACCGCCCTGCCGCCCCCGCGCCCCCCGGTGATGGGCGGGCTCTACTGAGCGGGCAGGGGTCTGCAGTCGATCTACCGTCATTGCGAGGAGCGTAGCGACGAAGCAATCCAGAAGGCGTGCATCGAGTGCGATGCCCGGCGGTTTCTGGATTGCTTCGCTGCGCTCGCAATGACGGGAGCGGTCGCCGAGCGGGCTACGCCCGCCCGAAGCCCCCGCCCGTCGGGGTGATCACGGTCACCGCCTCGCCCGGCTCCAGCACGGTCTGGTCGCAGGCCGCGAGTTCCTCCACCCGCCCGTCGTTGCGGCGGACGAGCGTACGGCCGCATTCGCCCGGCTCGCCGCCCTCGAGGCCGAACGGCCGGATCCGGCGATGGCCGGAGAGGATCGCGCATTCCATGCGTTCGAGGAAACGGATCGTCCGGCTGGTGCCGTCCCCGCCCGTCCAGCGTCCGCGCCCGCCCGATCCGCGGCGGATATGGAAATCCTCCAGCAGCACGGGGAAGCGGTTCTCCAGAATTTCCGGGTCGGTGAGCCGCGAATTGGTCATGTGCACATGCACGCCGCCGGTCCCGTTCCAGCCGGGGCCCGCCGCCGATCCGGAGCAGATCGTTTCGTAATATTGGTAGCGCTCATTGCCGAAGGTCAGGTTGTTCATGGTGCCCTGCGCCGCGGCCATCGCGCCGAGCGCGCCGAAGAGGCAGTTCGTCACGGCCTGGCTCACTTCGACGTTCCCGGCCACCACGGCGGCCGGGTAGCGCGGCGACAGCATCGTCCCCTCGGGGACCACGATGCGGACGGGACGAAGGCAGCCCGCATTCATCGGGATCTCGTCGTCGACCATCACGCGGAAGACGTAGAGCACCGCCGCCCGCGTCACGGGCTCCGGCGCATTGAAATTGTCGGGCCGCTGCGGCGATGTCCCGGTGAAGTCGACGGTGGCCTCGCGCTTCTCCTTGTCGACGGTGATGCGGACGCGGATCTCGCAGCCCTGATCCATCGGATAGACGAATTCGGCGTCATGGAGCCGGTCGAGCACGCGGCGCACGTTCTCGGCGGCGTTGTCCTGCACGTGGCCCATATACGCCCGCACCACATCGAGCCCGAAGGCGTCGATCACCTTCCTGAGCTCGCGCACGCCCTTTTCGTTCGCCGCGATCTGCGCCTTCAGGTCGTTGACGTTCTGGACGACGTTTCGGACCGGATAGCGGGCGCCCGTCAGCAGCGCCGTCGTCTCCGCCTCGCGGAACCGGCCGTTCTCCACGAGCCTGAAGCCGTCGATATAGACGCCTTCCTCCTCGATCGTCGTCGCCCGCGGCGACATCGAGCCCGGCGCGATGCCGCCCACATCCGCATGATGGCCGCGCGAGGCGACCCAGAAGAGGATCTTCTCGTCCCGCGCGTCGAAGACCGGCGTACAGACCGTGATGTCCGGCAGATGCGTGCCGCCGTTGTAGGGGGCGTTCAGCATGTAGACGTCGCCGGGCCGGATCCGCCCCTCATACATGCGGATGACGGTCTCGACCGACTTGTCCATGGAGCCGAGATGCACCGGCATATGCGGAGCGTTCGCCACCAGCGCGCCCTCGGCGTCGAACACCGCGCAGGAGAAATCGAGCCTCTCCTTGATGTTGACGGAATAGGCGGTGTTCTGAAGCGTCACGCCCATCTGCTCGGCGATGGACATGAAGAGGTTGTTGAAGATCTCGAGCAGCACGGGGTCGGCTTGCGTGCCGAGCGCGGCCTGCCGCCGGGCCTTCTCGACGCGGCGGAGCACGAGGTGGTCGCGTTCCGTCACGGTGCAGTCCCAGCCCGGTTCGACCACGACGGTCTGATGCGGCTCGATGACCAGCGCGGGGCCGTGGACCCGGCGCCCGAGCCCGAGCTGCGCCCGCAGCCAGACGGGCGCATCATGCGTCTCGCCGCCGCTGAAGAAGCGCGTGGTCGCATGGGGAGCGGGCAGCGGGCCCGCCGCCGGCGGGAACTCCGGAACCGCGATCGCGGCACCGCCGCCTACCGCCTCGACCGCGATCGCTTCGACGACGAGCGGCTTCGTCTCATCGACGAAGCCGAAGCGCGCCCGGTGCGCGGCTTCGAACGCGGCCTTCATCCCGGCGATCCTCTGCGGGTCCGAAAGCGCGTTCGGCACGTTCACTTCCAGCGCGGTGTCGGTGCCGGCGTAACGGACATGCGCGCGCACATACAGCGCGACGTCGGTGCGGGCGACGCCTTGGCTCTCGACCTCCGCACGACATTCGGCGCCGAGCGATTCCGCGAGTCCGTCCAGCGTCCCCAGCACGGGTTCTTCGAGCGGTTCTTCCACCGCGCGCTGGCGCCCCGCACGGATTTCGGCAAGGCCCATCCCGTAGGCCGAGAGGAGGGAGGAATAGGGGTGGATCAGCACCGTCTCCATCCCCAAGGCGTCCGCCACGAGGCAGGCATGCTGGCCGCTGGCGCCGCCGAAGGCGTTCAGAGCGTAGCGGGTCACGTCATGGCCCCGCGCCACGGAGATCCGCTTGATCGCCTCCGCCATGTTGGCGACCGCGATCCGGATGAAGCCGTCCGCGACTTCTTCGGGCGAGCGGCCGTCACCGACCTCGCGCGCGAGTTCCGCGAAGGCGGCACGGACGGCCTCCATGTCGAGCGGCTCGTCCCGCCCCGGCCCGAAGATCTTGGGGAAGAAGGCGGGGTCGAGCTTCCCCAGCATGACATTGGCATCGGTCACCGCGAGCGGCCCGCCGCGCCGGTAGCATTTGGGGCCCGGGTTCGCGCCGGCGGAATCCGGGCCCACACGGAAGCGCCCGCCTTCGAAATGAAGGATGGAGCCGCCGCCCGCCGCGACCGTATGGATCAGCATCATCGGGGCGCGCATCCGCACGCCCGCCACCTCGGTCTCGAAGGCGCGTTCGTAATCGCCTTCGTAATGCGCGACGTCGGTCGAAGTGCCCCCCATGTCGAAACCGATCACGCGGTCGAAGCCCGCTTCCTTCCCGGTCTCGGCCAGCGCCACCACGCCGCCCGCCGGGCCGGAAAGGATCGAATCCTTGCCCTTGAAGAGGTCCGCTGCCGTAAGCCCGCCCGAAGAGGTCATGAACATGAGCCGCGCGCCCGACCGGCCGACGTCCAGCTCCTCCGCGACCTGCGCGACGTAGCGCGAGAGGATCGGCGAGAGATAGGCATCGACCACGGTGGTGTCGCCGCGGCCCACGAGCTTCACCAGAGGCGACACTTCATGACTCACCGAGACCTGCGGGAACCCGATCCCGCGCGCGATGTCCGCGACGAGGCGCTCGTGTCGCGGATGGCGATAGGCATGCATGAAGACGATCGCGACCGCGCGGAAGCCGCGGGCGAAGGCCTCCTGCAGGGCGCGCTCGACGACATCCGGGTCCGGCGCCCGCTCCACCGTGCCGTCCGCGCGGATCCGCTCGGCGATTTCGAGAACGTCTTCATAGAGTTGTTCGGGCTTCACGATCTCCTTGGCGAAGATCTTCGGGCGGGCCTGATAGCCGATCCGCAACGCGTCCCGGAAGCCTTCGGTGGTGACCAGCAGCGTGCGCTCGCCCTTGCGTTCGAGGAGCGCGTTCGTGGCCACCGTGGTGCCCATGCGGACGTCGCCGATGACGCCCGCGGGAATCGGCGCGCCCGCGCCCAAGCCCAGGAGGTCGCGGATGCCTTGGACCGCCGCGTCGCGATAGGCCTCGGGATTTTCGGAGAGGAGCTTGCGGGCATGCAGCCGGCCCGAGGGATCCCGCCCCACCACGTCGGTGAAGGTACCGCCCCGATCGATCCAGAAGTCCCAACGCGCGGCGCTCATCCTTGCCCTCCGCCTTGCGGGCGCCCGACGCCCGCCGCACCCAATTGAACCGGGCGCGGTCCTCCTGCAAGACCGAAGCGCAGGGGAGGGAGCGGAAGCCGCCCCGCGGCAGGATGACGCCGGCCTTTGCGCCGGCCGGCATCCTGCGGGCTTTCATGGTCAAAGGAAGAAAATCGAGTCATTCCCGCATGATGCTCCGCGCCCTTCTTTTTCTTTCTCTGGTGCTCGCCTCCTCGTTCCCTGCCGCCGCGCAGAACCGCGGCGAGCGGCGGGGGGCGACGCCGGGCGATTTCGATTTCTATGTGCTCGCCCTTTCATGGTCGCCGGGGTTCTGCGCGTTGCGCGAGACGGGCGACCGCGCCAAGACGCAATGCGCGCCGAGCGCACGGAACGGCTTCGTGGTCCACGGGCTCTGGCCGCAATTCGAGCAGGGCTATCCCACCCAATGCGGCATCACGACCCGCGGGCCGGGCCGCGCCGCGATGGAGATCGCGGCCGGGCTCTATCCGGAAGAGGAGCTGATGCTCCACCAATGGAGGCGTCACGGCTCCTGTTCCGGTCTGGCGCCGACCGACTATTTCACGACCGTGCGCGCCGCGCGCGACCGCGTGGTCATTCCGGAGGCCTTCCGGCCGGACACGGCGGGCTTCGAAATCTCGCCGCGCGACCTCGAGCGCCGCTTCATCGAGGCCAATCCGGGGCTTCGCCTCGAATCGCTCGCCGTCTCCTGCCGCCGCGACGTCCTGCAGGAGGTCAGGATCTGCCTGACCAAGGATCTGCGCGACTACCGCGCCTGCGACGAGGTGGACCGGAGGGGTTGTCGCGCTCCGCGCATCAAGGTGCTCGCGCCCGGGGCGTCGCTGCCGGATTGACGGCGGCCTCCGCGCCCTCTTCAACGGGGGCATGAATTATCGCCACGCCTTCCACGCGGGAAATTTCGCGGACGTGCTCAAGCATGCCGTGCTCGCGCGCATTCTCGCTCACCTCGCCGAGAAGGATGCCCCCTTCCGGGTGATCGATACGCATTCCGGCATCGGCCTCTACGATCTCGCCGGAGACGAGGCGGAGCGCACGGGCGAATGGCGCGGCGGCATCGGACGGCTCCGCGCCACCGAACTTCCCGAAAAGGCCCGCGAGGTTCTCGCGCCGTATTTCGAGACTCTCTCCGCCGTGGCAGCGCATCACGGCCCTTCGGCCTATCCGGGGTCGCCGCTCATCGCGCAGCACATGACGCGGGCCGATGACCGGCTGATCTTCATCGAGAAGCATCCCAAGGACGTTCTCGCGCTGGAGGAAGCCGTCGGGCGCGACGCCCGGGCGAAGGTGATCGAGCTCGACGGCTGGACCGCGCTGAACGCCTATGTGCCGCCGAAGGAGCGCCGCGGTCTCGTGCTGGTCGACCCGCCTTTCGAGGAAAAAGGCGAGTTCGAGCGCATGGTCGCGGCGATCGCCCGCGCGCACCGCAAATGGTCGACCGGCGTCTACGCCCTCTGGTACCCGCTGAAGAACGCCGCCGAGACGCGCGCCTTCATCGACGCACTGCATGCGACGGAGATCCCCAAGATGCTCCGCATCGAACTGGCTGTGAGGCGCGAGGTGGAAGGCGGCCCCTTGGCCGGCTCCGGAATGATCGTGGTCAACCCGCCTTGGAAACTCCAAGACGAGATGCGGCGGCTGCTTCCGCCCCTTACGGAAATCCTGCAACAGGCCCCGGGTGCGGGCTGGATCGCGGAATTCATCCGCTCCGAATGAGCGCTTTTGCTTGCGCTATACTGCCGCACCGCGCCCGGTTGACGCATCGGGCTTGCGCGGACGACGCCATCGACCCCAGAATTAAGGCATCCGGTGACGCGAGAATGTCCGACCGGGCATATTGCGGCCTAGCTTACGTAGCGTAATTCTAGGCGCGGTACAGCTTCGGTGAAGGGCACGGCCCGAAATCGGCGCGTTCGGATCATTGAATGGGGCCGCAAGGTCCCGGGGAGTGAAGCATGGCCCAGCAGGGTATCGTGAAGTTCTTCAATACGGACAAAGGCTACGGTTTCATCAAGCCGGACGATGGCGGACGCGACATCTTCGTCCACGTCACCGCCGTGACCCGCGCCGGTCTCGACGGCCTCAACCAGGGCCAGAAGGTGGAATTCGAGGTGGAGCCCGACAAGAAGGGCAAGGGGCCGAAAGCGGTCAACATCATCATTCTCGCCGACTCCTGATCCTGCGCGCTTGCGCCCGGCGGACGGGCCGCTATCGTCCCGGACCTTTCCAAGGTCCGGGAAACCATCGATGATTCTCCGCTCGTCCCCCTTCTCTCCGTTCGGCCGCAAGGTGAAGATCGCCGCCGCCGTTCTCGGCCTCACGGATCGCATCGAGGTCGTCGTCGCCGACACCAACGATCCCTCCGAGCCTCTCCGGATCCAGAACCCGCTGGGCAAGATCCCCACGCTCGTGCTCGCGGACGGCAGCGCGCTCTACGATTCCCGGGTCATCGTCGAGTATCTCGATCACGTCGCCGGCGGCGGACGCATCATCCCGCATGGCGAGGCGCGGTTCCCGGTGCTGCGCATGCAGGCGCTCGCCGACGGCATCATGGATGCCTCGATCCTGCGCATGTACGAGATCCGCTTCCGGCCGGAAGAAATCCGCAGCGCGGATTGGGTCGCCTATCAGACGGACAAGGTGAAGCGCGGTTTCGCCGCGCTCGAAAAGGCGCCGCCCGCCTTCGACCGCAAGCTGCCGGACATCGGCGCCATCGCGCTGGCCTGCGCGCTCGGCTATCAGGACCTGCGCTTCGACGGCTGGTGGCGCGCCGACCACAAGAACCTGGTCGCGTGGCTCGACGATTTCGCCGCCGCCGTTCCCTCCTGGGACAAGACCAAGCCCGTTTGAGGCTCCGAACCTCTCCGAAATGCAGAAAGGCCCGCCTCGCGGCGGGCCTTTCCGTTTTCTCCGACGGGTCGGACGGATCAGAACTTGTAGTTCACGCCGGCGCGGACGACCGTGACTTCGGTGCCGAGCTTGCCGTTCGTGGTGTTCTTGTTGCCGAGGTCCATGTAGAGGCCCTCGACCTTGGCGGTCACGTTGTTCGTGATGCCGAATTCGACGCCGCCGCCGAGGGCGTAGCCGTTGCGCCAGGACGAGCCGTTGCTCGCGATCTTCTGCTGCGCGCCGGCGTAGCCCGCCGTCACGTAGGGAAGAACGCGGTCGAAGGCGTAGCCGACGCGGCCGCGGGCGGTGGTGAAGTATTCGAGTTCGGCCTTGGAGCCGGCGGCGCCGGTCGACGAGGTCTTGCCCTCGATGTTCGACCAGGAAAGGTCACCCTCGACGCCGAGGACGATGTTGTTCGAATACTGCTGGTTGTAGCCGAGCTGGCCGCCGACGGCGTAGCCTTCCGGATCCTTGTAGTTCGTGGCGGCGGCCTTCGAGAAGGAGCCGAAGCCGTAGCCCGCGTTCACGCCGACATAGGCGCCGGTCCACTTGTAGGCCGGGGCGACGGAGACGGGGGCGACCGGAGCCATCTTGCGGCTCGGGAGGTCGGCGGCGAACGCCGAGCCGGCGGTCAGGGCGATGGCGGCGACGGCCGCGGACAGGATCGTCTTCATGGTTCGGTCTCCAGGTTGTCGATGGCGGTCGATGCGTTCCCGACCGCTCGTCGTTGTAGAACTCATATAGTCACGTTGCCGTCTCGGGTCTGTGACTTGGCTGCAACGTACTCGTTTCCGATCATGGCAAGAATGTGATCGAACGGTGTCGCAATTCGAAGTGTTCGGTTCGGTCCTCGTTATCATGAATATTCCGTAAACGATTACGGATTTCAGAAGCGGTAATTCAGTCCCGCACGGAGCACGTTGCTGGTGGGGTCCAGTTTTTTCGTGCCCGAAGACGTCGGATAGCTTTCCTCGCTCAGGCCGTAATGCAGGAACTCGCCCTTCAGGGAGAGCGCGCGGGTCATGTAGATCTCGGCTCCGAGGCCGGCCGCCCAGCCGGTGACCGTCGCGTCCTTGTTGCCGCCCGAGCTGCGATAGGCGGTGCTGACGAAGGCGGGGCCGCCGGTGGCATAGGCCAGCAGATTGCCGAAGGAGTAGCCTGCGCGACCGCGCACGGTGGTGAGCCAATTCTGGCGATAGACCTCGCTCGCCGACTTGCCGGCGAGATCGGACGAGGTGACGTCGGCTTCGACGCCCGCGACCACGCGGTCGGCCTGCCAGTTGTATCCGACGCTCAGGCCCGCCAGCGCGCCGGAGGTGCGCTGCTGGGACGCCTTGCCGAACCCGGCGCCCAGATGAGCGCCCATATAAAGGCCCTGCCAGACGGCCGCGGAGGAGCCGCCGGCATCCGGATAGGCGTTCGAATTCCACGAGGAGCCGCCGCCGAGATCGGCCGCCGCTGCCGGAAGCGCCGCGGTGCAGGCGGCGGCAAGCATGGCGATGTGCAGAAGTCTCATGATGCTCTCCTTCGGAAGCGACGCCGGGGCCGTTTCCTCGAATTCGAGATAATCCTGCCGCGTCGATGGTAAAAGCGACGCTTCCGAACAGAGTCACCAGTCCGTTAAAAGCGAAGCTCACGGCAGCGGGGAAACCGAATCATGGAACGGAACGGACTGTCGGCTCTCGTGACCGGCGGGGCGGTGCGCATCGGCGCCGCGATCTGCCGGAGGCTGGCGCAGGACGGCTATGCCGTTGCCGTGCATTGCCGCGCCTCGCGCGATGCGGCCGAGGCGCTCGTCGCCGAGCTTCGTGCGGGCGGCGCTGCGGCGGCGGTGGTCGCGGCCGATCTGGAGAATGCGGCGACGGTTTCGCGGCTCGTCGCCGATGCGGCGGAGGCGGTCGGCCCGCTCTCGCTGCTCGTCAACAACGCCTCGCTGTTCGAGGGGGACGCGGCGGAGAGTTTCGATACGGAGCTGTGGGATCGCCATTTCGCGGTCAATCTGCGCGCCCCCTGTCTGCTCGCCCGCGATTTCGCGGCGCAGGCCGCCGGGCCCGATCCCTCCGTCGTCAACGTGCTCGATCAGCGCGTTCTGAAGCCGAACCCGCAGTTCTTCTCCTACACGCTGACGAAATCGGCGCTCTGGACGGCGACGCGGACGCTCGCTCAGGCCTATGCCCCGCGAATCCGCGTCAACGGGGTCGGTCCGGGCCCCACGCTCGCCAACATCCATGACGGCGCCGAGGGCTTCGAGAAGGAAGCCTCGGCCGTTCTGCTCGGCCATGGCGGAACGCCGGAGGAGATCGCGGATGCGGTCGCATGGTTCGCGCGGGCCCGCAGCGTGACGGGTCAGATGATCGCGGTCGACGGCGGCCAGCATCTCGGCTGGCGCACCCCCGACATCATCGAGTGAGCACGATCGCAGAGATCAGCCGGCCGTAATCGGGCTCGCCCCGATGCGTAGTCCGGCGATAGCTGTAGAACCGCGTCTCGTCGGCATAGGTGCAGAGCCCCGTATCCACGAAGCGGCCGACGCCCGCGCGCCCGAGTTCCGCGCCGATGAAGGCGGGCAGGTCGAACATCGCATGCCCCGGCCGTTCCGACGGGGTGAAGAAGCGCAGAAGATCGGGGTCGCGTTCTTCGAAACGCGCGGTGAATTCCGGGCCGACCTCATAGGCATGGCGCGAGATCGTCGGGCCGAGCACCGCCGTGATGCGCGAGCGGGAGGCGCCGAGCGTCTCCATGGCGTCGAGCGTGTTGGCCAGCACGCCCGTGAAGGCGCCCTTCCAGCCCGAATGGCACGCCCCGATCACGCGCGCTTCCGCGTCCGCGAACAGGACCGGCCCGCAATCCGCGCTCGCGGCGCCGATGGCGAGACCGGGCGTACGCGTCACGAGGCCGTCGGCCTTGGGCCGGTCTCCCGTCCAGGGGCCGTTGACGGCGATCACGTCGGCCGAGTGGATCTGCCAGAGATTCAGCAGCCGGTCCGGCCCCACGCCCAGATGCTCGGCCATGCGGCGACGGTTCTCCCGCACGGCTTCCGGCGCATCGTTCGAGCCCAGCCCGCCGTTGAGCCCGGCATGGATGCCTTCGGAGACGCCGCCCTCACGCGTGAAGAAGGCATGGCGGATGCCGGGCAGGTCGAGTTCCGGCACGGTCACGGGGGAGGGGCGGTTCACGGATGCGCCTCCGCAGCCACGGACGGCATGTCGAAGCCCGCCGGCGGGCCCATGCCGGGACCGGTCACGGCGAGCGCCTTGAACAGATCGCCCATTTCTCCCTCTCCGCTTCCCGCCAGCCGGCGTCCCGCGGCCCGCAGGTCCTCGGCCCTGTCGGGCCGGGCCCGCGCCAGCGTCTCGATCCGCGCATCGAGACCGAGCGCATGGAGCAGCGCCCCCTGCGTGATCGGTCCCCAGACATCCGCCCCGGTCCGTCGGGCGCTCCGCGCGAGGCCCGCGAAATCGACATGAACGGTCAGATCGGATTCGCCCGGCGCCGCGAGCGGATCGATGAAGCCGTGTTTCCGCATGGCTTGCAGCGTGTCGCCCAGCCCCGAACGGGCGTGGCCGTAATCGATCGCGAGCAGGGCGCCGCCGTGTTCGGCCAGCCGTTCCCCGAGATCCGTGACGACACGCTGCGCCGCCGCGGCGATCTCCAGCACGGCGCCTTCCGGGCCGTGCATGCCGTCGAGCCAAGGGTCGCGCTCGGGCGCCAGCCCCCAGACGAGCGCGCCCGCCTCGTCGAGGCCGACGAGCCGCTCGCGCCAGCCCTGAGGGCTGCGCACGAATTGCCGGACCGGCAGGGCATCGAAGAATTCGTTGGCGACGACGAGTGCAGGTCCGGCGGGAATTTCGCTGATGTCCGAGGCCCAGGAGATCGGGATTCCGGCTCCGGCCAGCGTCTTTTCCTGCACGTTGCGGAGGACTGGGCTCGTCTCGACCAGATGCAGGGACAACGCCGCATGAAGGCCCGGCACGACGCGCATGGCCCGCAGGGCGTCCGCCATCAGCGTGCCGCGGCCGGGGCCGAGTTCCGCGAGGATCACGCGGTCGGGAGACCCCATGCGCATCCACACGTCGGCGCACCACAGGCCGATCAGCTCGCCGAAAACCTGCGAGATCTCGGGCGAGGTGGTGAAGTCCCCGGCCGAACCGAAGGGATCGCGCGTGATGTAGTAGCCGAGCTGCGGATGCCCGAGGCACAGCGCCATGTAGCGTTCGGCGCTGATCGGGCCTTCATGGGCGATCAGACGGGCGATCTCCTCCCCGAGCTGCGTCATGCGGCGGCCCCGACGGGGCGGGAGCGCATCATCAGCCACGCGCCGAGCAGGACGAGCGGGACGGAGAGCAGCATGCCCATCGTCGCGCCGCCGAACAGAAAGCCGATCTGAGGATCGGGTTCGCGGAAGAATTCGCAGAAGATGCGCGCGATGCCGTAACCCGTCGCGAAGGCGCCCGAGGCGAAGCCCGGACGGCGCAGCCCGCCGCGCATTACTAGAACCAGCAGCATCAGGCCGAGAAGCAGCCCTTCCGTCGCTGCCTCGTAGAGCTGGCTCGGATGGCGCGGAATGAAGCCGCCCGTCGGGAACTCCACCGCCCACGGCACGTCGGATGCGCGGCCCCACAATTCGCCGTTGATGAAATTCGCGATGCGGCCGAGCAGCAGCCCGACGGGTGCGACCACGGCCGCGAGATCCGCGAGCGACAGGATCGGAAGCCCGCGCGACCGCGCGATCCAGACGAGCGCGAGGAAGCAGCCCGTCAGCCCGCCGTGGAAGGACATGCCGCCCTGCCACACCATCAGCGCCTCCAGCGGATGCGCGAGGTAATGCGGCAGATTGTAGAAGAGCACGTAGCCGATCCGCCCGCCGAGCACGACGCCGAGCGCCGCATAGACCAGAAGGTCGTCGAGCGCCTCGTCGTCCGGTCGCGGGCGGCCGCCCCACAGGCTTTCGTCCCGCGAGAGCCTTCGCGCATAGAGCCAGCCGAGGAGAAGCCCGCCGATATAGGCGAGCGCGTACCAGCGGATCGCGAAGGGACCCACCGAGACGAGCACGGGATCGATCGCGGGGAAGGGCAGGGCGAAAAGAGGCATGGTCCCTCCTGAAACCCGTGATGCCCTCCGCACGGCCGCGTCGTCAAGGCGAGGAGGCTTCCTCCCCCTCGGAAGGCGGAAGCGGGGTGAAAGCGTCGAAGCCCCGTGCTAGGACATCGTCTCGAACGGACATGCCGGAAGGAGAAGCATCATGCAGGGCGGCAATCGACTGATGGACGATTTCGCGCGGCTCATGACCGATGTGGCCGGCATGGCGCAGGGCGCGCAGCGCGAGGTCGAGGGCGTGGTCCGCTCGCAGTTCGAGCGCTTCATCCGCGACATGGATCTCGTGTCGCGGGAAGAGTTCGAGGCCGTCCGCGAAATGGCGGTGCTGGCCCGCGAGGAAAACGACCGGCTGGCCGCGCGCCTCGCCGAACTCGAAGCGAAGATCGCGGGCGAAACGCCCGAGACGGCCTGACCCCGCGGCGCCCGCGGACCCGCAACGGGTCCGGTCGGTGCGCCGATGCATGTGGACAGCGCGGCGCGCTTCATTGTGCCGCGGGGGCGAATCCGAGACCGTCCCCGTGCATTCCGCGAACCGCGGGATGCCACGGAGATCGGGACCGGAATGGCCGCCATCGAATACGACCTCGTCGAGCGCAGCGAGCACCCGCTCGACGTCGTAGAGCGCCTTGCGGCTCTGCGGGACTGGTCTTTCGACCGGGCCGACGAGAACGAGATCTGCATCAGCGTCGAGAGTTCCTGGTCCGATTATCAGGTCGCCATGACCTGGCTCGAGGACATGGAGGCGCTGCACGTGGCCTGCGCCTTCGACCTCAAGGTCGCGCCGCGCCGCCGCGTGGAGATCACCGAGCTCGTGTCCCTCATCAACGAGACGCTGTGGGTCGGTCATTTCGATCTGTGGCCGCGCGACGACGTGGTGATGTTCCGCCATTCGCTGCTGCTCGCCGGCGGCGCCGAACCCAACGGCGCACAATGCGAGACCCTGCTCAAGGTCGCGGTCGACGCCTGCGACCGGTATTATCAGGCCTTCCAATTCGTGCTCTGGGCGGGGAAGTCCCCGGCCGACGCCTTGGCGGGCGCGATGTTCGAGACCGTGGGCGAGGCCTGATCCCATGACCGCCATTCGATTGCCGTCGTCCCTCGTCCTCGTCGGCGCGGGCAAGATGGGCGGAGCCATGCTCGACGGCTGGCTCGCCATGGGGCTGCCGCCGGCCGCGGTCACCGTCATCGACCCGGCGCCCTCGCCGGAGCTCGCGGCGCGCGCGGCCGAGGCCGGTTTCGCTCTCAATCCTGCGTCTCCGCCGGCCCGTGCGCCCGAAGTGCTCGTGCTCGGCATCAAGCCGCAGATGCTCGATGCGGCCGCGCCCGGCATCGTGCCCCATGTCGGGCCCTCCACGCTCGTCGTCTCGATCCTGGCCGGAAAGACGGTGGCGAACATCCGCGACCGCCTTCCGGCGAAGGCCGTGGTCCGCGCGATGCCGAACCTTCCGGCGTCCGTCGGCCGCGGCATGTCCGGCGCTTTCGCCGATGCGGGCACGACCGCCGGACAGCGTGCGACGGCCGAGGCGCTTCTGTCCGCGATCGGCCGGGTGGAATGGGTCGACGAAGAGGGGCTGATCGACGCGGTGACGGCCGTGTCCGGCTCCGGGCCGGCCTATGTCTTCCTGATGGTCGAATGCCTCGCCGCGGCGGGGCGGGCGGAGGGCCTGCCGCCCGACGTCGCTCTCCGGCTCGCCCGTGCGACGGTCGAAGGGGCGGGCGAACTTCTGTTCCGCTCCGAACTCGGTGCGGACGTGCTGCGCCGGAACGTGACCTCCCCGGGCGGGACCACCGCCGCCGCGCTCGACGTGCTGATGGCCGATGACGGGCTGGAGCCGCTGATGCGCAAGGCCGTTGCGGCCGCCCGCCGGCGCGCGGAAGAACTGTCCGGCTGATCGGACCCGTTTACCCGGCGGGGTCGGCTTCCTATCTTTCCCCGTGATCCTTCAACGCGGGAGCGGGACATGGCACGGAAGCCCAAGGCGGAAACGGAGACGGCATCGGCGGCCCCGCAGGCCTCCGTGCGGGACCGCATCATCGATGCGACGATGGACCTCGCCGCCGAGCATGCGTGGGACGCGTTCGACATTCCCGAGATCGCCGAGCGCGCGGGCGTGAGCCTCGCGGATTTCCGCGACGCGTTCCCTTCCAAAGGCGCCGTTCTCGCCGGCTTCTCTCGTCGCATCGACCGGATCGTCCTCGACGGGACCGGGCATGATCTCGACGACGAGCCGATCAAGGACCGCCTCTTCGACGTGCTGATGCGCCGTTTCGACGCGCTCGCTCCCCATCGCGAGGCGTTGCGCCGGATCACGCGGGCGCTCGCTCGGGATCCTCTCGCCCTCGCCGCCATGAATCAGGTCGCCGTGAATTCGATGCGGTTCATGCTGGCCGCGGCCCGCATCGACACCGCGGGCGGTCTAGGTGCCGTTCGGACGCAGGGCGCCGTCCTGCTCTTCTCCCGCGTCATGGACGTGTGGCTGCATGACGACGATCCGGCACTCTCCCGCACGATGGCGCGGCTCGACCGCGAACTCACGAATGCCGGCCGGACCATGGGCTATATTCAGGACTTCGCGCGCCTGACCGCACCCTTCCGCGCCGTCGGCGAGCGGCTGATCTGCGGCGCGGGAAGCCGCTCCCGCGAGCGGTTCCGGCGACGCGAGCGCTACGAGGACGGCTACGGCGACGAGGCGGCCGCGATCTGATGGACGCGACCGCCTCCGCTCCGCTCGTCTCCTTCGACGATTTCATGAAGGTCGACGTGCGCGTCGGCACCATCGTGGCCGCCGAACCGTTTCCCGAAGCCCGCAAGCCGGCCATCAAGCTGAGGATCGATTTCGGCGGCACGATCGGGATCAGGAAATCCTCGGCCCAGATCACGCAGAACCATCGGGTCGAGGATCTCGTCGGCACGCAGGTTCTCGCGGTCGTGAATTTCCCGCCGCGTCAGATCGGGCCGTTCATGTCCGAGGTGCTGACCTTGGGCGTGCCGGACGCGGACGGCAACGTCATGCTCATCCGGCCGGAGCGGGCCGTGCCCGACGGCGGTCGTCTCTACTGATCAGACCGGGATCCGGACGGTGGCCCTGAGGCCGCCGAGCGGTCCTTCGCCGAGGGTCACGTCTCCGCCATGCGCGCGCGCGACGTCGCGCGCGATCGCGAGGCCGAGCCCCGAACCGCCTTCGTCGACGTTTCGGGCCTCGTCCAACCGCACGAACGGCTTGAAGACCTCTTCGCGGCTTGCGGGCGGGACGCCCGGGCCGTCGTCGTCGACATGCACGGTCAGCCAGCGCGCGTCGCGTTCGCCCGTGATCGCGATCCGGTCGCCGAATCGTGCGGCGTTGGAAACGAGATTGGCGAGGCAGCGCTTGAAGGCGTCGGCGCGGACGATCACCACCGGATCGCCGGTATAGGACACGGTCGTACCGTGCCCCGCGCGCTCGGCATCGGAGCGCAGGTCGTCGAGGAATTCCGGCATGTCGACGGGGCCGGCCGGTTCGTTCGCGTCGCCGCGGGCGAAGGCGAGATAGCCTTCGAGCATCCGCGACATCTCGTCGACGTCCTTGCGCAGGGCGTCCGCGTCGGGGCCGTCGTCGAGCAGCGCCAGCGACAGCTTGAACCGCGTCAGGATGGTGCGGAGGTCATGGCTCACGCCGTTCAGCATGGCCGTGCGTTGTTCCATCGCGCGCTCGATGCGGCGGCGCATTTCGATGAAGGCATAGCCCGCCCGCCGGACTTCGCGCGCACCGCGGGGCCGGAAATCGATATCGCGGCCGAGGCCGAAGCTTTCCGCCGCCTCGGCCAGCCGGGCGATGGGGCGGACCTGATTGCGCATGAACACCACTGCGATCGTGACGAGCACGAGCGACGAGCCGAGCATCCAGACCAGGAAGATATGCGAATTGGACGCGTAGACCTGCGAGCGACGCGTCTGGACCTGCAGGATGCCGTGATCCGTCCGCACGCGGATCTCGATGCGGCTGTCGGTCGACGTGTCGAACCAGAAGGGCCGGCCGACCTGTCGGCGCAGCTCCCGGGCCAGCGTCGGCTCCAGGATCGAGAACAGGGGACGGGCGGGCAAAGGCGGCAGCGGCGCTTCCGGCAGGACGTCCGCGTCGAGGTTCATCCGCTCCGCGATGCGGCCCAGCGTCTCGTAGCCCGGATCGGCAGGATAGGAATCGAGGATCTCGACGAGGGCCGAGATGTCCTGCGCCACCGAGGCCGAAAGCCGGCGCGTCACGGTCTGCCAATGGCGTTCCATGAAGGCGTAGACCAGCACGGACTGCAGGATCACCATCGGCGCGATGATGATGATCAGCGACCGGGCGAAGAGCCCGGTCGGCAGCCGTCGACCGGCCCAGCGCAGCACGCGGTTCAGCGTCCGGCCCGCCGCCGGAAGAAGGCGGTCCGAGGAATTCTCAGGATCCGATGAGTCGATAACCGACACCGCGCACCGTCTGCAGATGGAGCGGGTTGGCCGGGTCGTCCTCGATCTTGCGCCGGAGGCGGTTGATCTGGACGTCGACGGTCCGCTCGTTCGAGGCCTCGCCCTTGGCCGCCAACGCTTCGCGCGGGACCGTTTCGCCGGGTTTCTCCGACAGCACCATCAGCATATCACGCTCGCGGTCGGTGAGACGAACCGGGTCTTCCCCGCAGCGCAAATCCCCCCGGTCGCGCCGGAAGACGAACGGCCCGAACACGATCTCCGTCCGTTCCGGCTCGGCGGGCTGGGGCGCCCGCCGCATGACGTTCTGGAGCCGCAGCAGCAATTCGCGCGGCTCGAAGGGCTTGGCGAGATAATCGTCGGCCCCGATCTCGAGGCCGGTGATCCGGTCCGTCGTTTCCGTCCGTGCCGTGAGCATCAGGATGGGTACGTCCGACCCGCCGCGGATGGACCGGGCGAGTTCGAAACCGGTCTCCCCCGGCATCATCACGTCGAGGATCAGGCAATCGAAGCGCAGGACCGCCATCAGGCTGCGGGCGTCCTTCGCATCCTTGGCGGCGGTCACCCGCCAACCGTTTTCGGCCAGAAAGCGGGTCAGCAATTCGCGCAGGCGCCGGTCGTCGTCGACGACGAGGACATGCGGGGAGTCGTCCGTGATGGCCGGAATCTGCCGGGGGCTCATCGCGGCTTGCCCGCCGTCCGCGGGCGCGCCTCGGGATCGATCATGGCTTCGAGGAAGCGCGCCGCGGCCGCTTCGGTCTCCGGGCCGGATTCGGAGAGCGCCCGCCGGATCCGCGTCGCCTGCAGGCGGACGAGATCCTGCGCGAGCGCGGCGCCCTTCTCGGTCGGGAAAAGCAGGCGCTGCCGCCGGTCCGTCCGTCCCGCGCTGCTCTCGACATAGCCCTGCTCGATGAGTTCCTTCAGGACGCGATTGAGGCTCTGTTTCGTGATCTTCAGAATGTCGAGGAGGGCGGCGATGGTCAGACCCGGATTGCGATGCACGAAATAGAGCACCCGGTGATGGGCGCGGCCGAAACCGTAGGTCTCGAGGATCCGGTCAGGATCGCCTACGAAATCCCGATAGGCGAAGAAGAGCAGTTCGATCAGATCGAAGGGGATCCGCTCTTCCTCCGGGATCTCCGGAGCACGCTGAACTTTCAAGGCCGATCTCATGCCGCTCGTGATTCCCGCTGCCGCGACCGGTCGGCCGCCGGCGAAATTTTATGTCAGCCTTGTTGACATATTCAAGTTCGATTGTTACCCGTCAGCGGCTTTCAACGATCAAAAAAGACCGAGAACGGTCCTTTCGCGATCCCGTCCGCATCAGACTCCCGGAGGAGCGTCCCATGTCCGTCATTCCCTTTCATCTCCGCGACGGCTGGATCTGGTTCGACGGCAAGCTCGTGCCTTGGAAGGACGCGCAGATCCATGTTCTGACGCACGGCCTGCATTACGGCTCCTGCGTGTTCGAGGGCGAGCGCGCCTATGGCGGATCGATCTTCAAGTGCACGGAGCATTCCGAGCGCTTGAAGACCTCCGCCGAGCTGCTCGATTTCGAGATCCCGTTTTCCGTCGCCGAGATCGACGCGGCCAAGCGCCTCGTGCTCGAGAAGAACGGTCAGCGCGACGCCTATGTCCGCCCCGTGGCTTGGCGCGGTTCGGAGATGATGGGCGTCTCCGCGCAGAACAACACGATCCATCTCGCGATCGCGACCTGGGAGTGGCCGAGCTATTTCGACCCCGAGCAGCGGATGAAGGGCATCCGCCTCGACATCGCCGAGTACCGTCGCCCTGACCCGGCCACCGCGCCGTCGCGTTCGAAGGCCGCCGGCCTCTATATGATCTGCACGATCTCCAAGCACCGTGCCGAGAAGAAGGGCTATGCCGACGCGCTGATGCTCGATTGGCAGGGCCGCGTCGCGGAATGCACGGGCGCCAACGTGTTCTTCGTGAAGGACGGCGTCGTCCATACGCCTCTGGCCGATTGCTTCCTGGACGGCATCACCCGCCGCACCGTGATCGACCTTGCCAAGCGCCGCGGCATCCAGGTCGTCGAGCGGCGGATCATGCCGGAAGACCTCTCGACCTTCGACGAGTGCTTCATCACCGGCACGGCCGCCGAGGTCACGCCGGTGGGCGAGATCGGCCCGCACAAGTTCACGCCCGCGGCCGTCACCCGGGCGCTGATCGAGGACTATACCGCTGAAGTGCAGCCCAAGGCCGCCGCCGCGGAGTGAAGCCTGAGCCGTCATGGTCGACGAAGGCGCGGATCATCGGACCCGCGCCTTTTTCATGTGCCGGCAGCAGCGTGGCCTTACGGCTGCCAACATATTGATTTCGTTGATCTTGTTCTTTGATCGGGCTTGTCGAAACCGATCGCCTTCCTGCACCATTCCCGCTGGGAGGAGGATCCGCCATGATCGACGGCGACTTCCGGCGTCGCATCGCCGGTTACGGCCTCACGACGGCCGCCATTCTGTACCGCATGCCCGACCATCCGTCGCTCCTGCAGACCTATGTCTGGCAGGACTACGATCTGCATCCCGAGTTTCCGGAGCTGCGCAAGTTCCTGACCTTCTGGAGCCGCCGGCTCGACGGCGCGCTCCATTCGGTCACGGTCGCTCATGACGGCCTGATCCGTCCGGCGGAACTGCGCGGCCTCTCGGGAGAGTTCGTCCTCCATTGAGGCCGGCCGAGCGTCAACGTTGCGGTTGCGCGCTCGACAGATTGCAGGGATTCAAGGTCGTCACGTGGATCGTGGCCTTGCCCGGAACGGTTCCCGTCACGAGCGGATCGGCCGCATCCATCACTTCGGTCAACGTCGAAGAAACCCTCCCCTTGAACAGATCGGGTATCGTCGAACCCATCGTGCTGCCGACCGTCGTGGCTATCGCCGAGGCCGTCAACGCGACCAACGCATAATTCAAACTCTCGCTCATCACTGCACCAACAACTCAAACGCGAGTATTTAGGTTAATTGCAACCCCGAAGCTTTGCAACCTGCTCTGGAGAAATAAGAATTCATCCTTAAAGTATTATCAAAATACAAGTGAAAGTTGTATCGTTGGTTGTGTCCGGGCCGTTGCGGCTTGCTTCCGCGTTACCCGAAATGGGCGCTCCATGCCGCCGAAATGAGCGCTAATCCTGATTGCCCGCATGCTTCCCTTCGGCAAGAGTCCTTCCCAACGGGAAACCGATAAGAAGAAGCGGGTGCAGTTTCGATGGGTATCGCCGGGCGGGCCTTGAGTCTGAGACAGTGGGTCCAGAAAAACATGGGCTTCGTGACGTCGATGGTTTCGTACGACGTCATTCTGGTGGTCTGCTCGCATCATGAGCGGGACGAGATCCTGACCATGAAGCGTTTGAACGCCTCGCTGTCCTACAGCGTGAGCCATATCCGCCGGACGATCCGCTCGCTCGAGGCCATGGGGCTCGTCGAAACTCAGGAGAACGAGGCCGACCGCCGCAATGCCGTCGTCAGGCCCACGGCGAAGCTGCTGGAGCTCATGAGTCGCTTCGGCGAGGCCGCCCGCAGCGTCTACGCATCGGGCGTCCAGACGGCCGCCTGATTCGCTCCGTCCCGAACGCCCCGCCTCATCTCTTCCGAGGCTTGGCGCCGCCCCCGCCGAGATTGTGCGGGCCCATGTCTTCCGAGGCCGGCTTTTTCGCGCGCGTCGGCGGCAGGTTGCCCGCGGACCCGTAAGGCCTTGCTCCTTCGAAGTTTCCGGCTTTCGCTTCGACGTCGGACTGCCGTGCCATCGGGTCGTCCGCGACCGCCAGTTCCGTGGCCTGAAGCCGCTTGATCTCGTCGCGCAACCGCGCGGCGGTCTCGAATTCGAGATCGGCCGCCGCTTCCTTCATCCGCTTCTCGAGATCGGCCATGGTCGCCTTCAGGTTGTGACCGATCGTCGCAGTCTGCTCCGCGAAACCGGTGTCGACCCGCACATGGTCGCGCTCATAGACGCTCTCGAGGATGTCGCCGATAGACCTGCGAACACTTTCGGGCGTGATCCCGTTTGCTTCGTTGTAGGCGCGTTGCTTTTCGCGGCGGCGGTTCGTTTCGGCGATCGCTCGCTCCATCGAACCCGTGATCCGGTCCGCATAGAGGATGACGCGGCCGTCCACGTTGCGCGCCGCGCGCCCGATCGTCTGGATCAGCGACGTCTCCGACCGGAGGAAGCCCTCCTTGTCCGCATCGAGGATCGCGACCAGCCCGCATTCGGGAATGTCGAGACCTTCGCGCAGCAGGTTGATGCCGACCAGCACGTCGAAGGCGCCGAGGCGCAGATCGCGGATGATCTCGATGCGCTCGATCGTGTCGATGTCCGAATGCATGTAGCGGACGCGCACGCCGTTCTCGTGCAGATATTCGGTCAGCTGTTCCGCCATGCGCTTGGTGAGCACGGTGGCCAGCGTGCGGAAGCCCCTCGCCGCCGCCTCGCGCACCTCGCCGAGCAGATCGTCCACCTGCGCCCGCGCGGGCCGTATGTCGATCTCGGGGTCGATCAGGCCGGTCGGCCGGATGACCTGCTCCACGAAGACGCCGCCGGTGCGGTCCATCTCCCATCCGCCCGGCGTCGCCGAGACATGGATGCTCTGCGGGCGCATCGCATCCCATTCCTCGAAGCGGAGCGGGCGGTTGTCGAGGCAGGAGGGGAGGCGGAAGCCGTATTCGGCGAGGGTCGCCTTACGGCGGAAGTCGCCGCGATACATGCCGCCGATCTGCGGAACCGTCACATGGCTCTCGTCGGTGAAGACGAGAGCGTTGTCGGGGAGGTACTCGAACAGGGTCGGCGGCGGTTCGCCCGGCAGCCGGCCGGTGAGATAGCGCGAGTAGTTCTCGATGCCCTGACACACGCCCGTTGCTTCGAGCATTTCGAGGTCGAAGGTGGTGCGCTGGTCGAGCCGCTGCGCTTCCAGATAGCGGCCGCTGCGGTTGAGTTCGTCCAGCCGCTGCCGGAGTTCGTCCTTGATCGCCTTCGTCGCTTGGGTCAGCGTCGGACGCGGCGTCACGTAATGCGAATTCGCGTAGATCTTCACGAATTCGAGGTCGGAGCTCTTCTGGCCGGTCAGAGGGTCGAATTCGACGATGGATTCGACCTCGTCGCCGAACATCGAGATACGCCAGCCGCGGTCCTCGTAGTGGGCCGGGAACAATTCGATCACGTCGCCGCGCACCCGGAAGGTGCCGCGCGTGAAATCGCCCATCGACCGCTTGTATTGCAGGGCCACCAGGTCGGCGATCAGCTGGCGCTGTTCCACCGTCTCGCCGACCTTCACGGTGAAGGTCATCGCGGTGTAGGTCTCGACCGAGCCGATGCCGTAGATGCAGGAGACCGAGGCGACGATGATGACGTCGTCGCGTTCGAGAAGCGCGCGCGTGGCGGCGTGGCGCATCCGGTCGATCTGTTCGTTGATGGTCGACTCCTTCTCGATGAAGGTGTCGGTCCGCGGCACATAGGCCTCGGGCTGGTAGTAGTCGTAATAACTGACGAAATACTCGACGGCGTTGTTCGGAAAGAAGCTCTTGAACTCGCCGTAGAGCTGGGCCGCCAGCGTCTTGTTCGGCGCGAGGATCAGCGCCGGGCGCTGCGTGCGCGCGATGACCTGCGCCATCGTGAAGGTCTTGCCCGAGCCCGTGACGCCGAGCAGCACCTGGTCCCGCTCGTGCCGCTCCACGCCGGAAACCAATTCGTCGATGGCCTGCGGCTGGTCCCCGGCCGGCTCGTATTCCGACACGAGTTCGAACGGCCGGCCGCCTTCGGATTTTTCCGGGCGGGGCGGACGATGCGGCGTCCAGACCCGCTTTTCCCGGAAACGCGGGTCCCCCTGTTCGAGAAGCTGCTTCAGCGCATCGACGGTCGCGCCCGCGCCCACGGTGCCGTTGGTGAGAGGCGCGTCCTCATCCTCGTCGGCGAAGCGCTTCACATTGCCCTGCCGCACCCGCTTGGGGGCGTCGGCGAGCATCGCGGCGCGGGTCAGCCCCTTGTCGCGGACCCGGTCGCCGGGGGGGGGCGTGCCCGTGTCGAAGCCCGCCTGCGGCATCTCCCCGAAGCCGTCGCCACCCGAGCGGACGAGGCCGGGGCTGAGCAAGGCTGCGAGATGTTCGTCGAGCGGCCTGACGTCCGGCTTCGACGCCTTGGCGCGCGTCGGCCGGGCCGGGGATTTGGGGGTACGGGACATGGCCGGAACATGGGACGAGTCCGAGGCGAGGACAAGGCGGTCGGCATGCCCGTCTTGACCGGCGTCCCCGCTTCGGCGACGCCTCCGCTCACGCGCCCGTCGAGACCCCCGTCATGTCCTTTCCCGCGTCTCCCTTCGTCACGCCCGTCCTTCTGTTGATCGTCTCGAACGTGTTCATGACGGTCGCATGGTACGGCCATCTGAAATTCAAGACTGCGGCGCTTCCCGTCGTCATCGCGGTCAGCTGGGGCATCGCGCTGATCGAGTACTGCTTCGCCGTGCCAGCCAACCGGATCGGCCACGCGGTCTATTCCGCGGCGGAGCTGAAGACGATCCAAGAGGTGATCACCCTCGTTGTCTTCGCGGGCTTCTCCGTCGTCGTACTGAAGGAGCCGCTGGGGCTCAATCACCTGATCGGTTTCGGCCTCATCGCGGCGGGCGCGTTCTTCATCTTTTCGGGACGCTGAAAAACCGGGCAATCCCGGCCTTTTCTGCGCGCAGGCTGCCATGCAAAGAGGCATGCCCGGTATGAAAAGTTATGCATTGTTCGCGGGGGCGGCCGCGCACATATCTCGCCTCGGTTGTGGTTCGGAAGCGCCTCTCCCCTCCCGGCGTTTCAGGGCCTTACCGTTCCCCTCTGGATGTTTCGAACCTTTCGGGTTCGTGACCACTCCATAAGCCGGTCGCCCGCGCGACCGGCTTTTTTCTTGGCTCGGCCCCTCAGCTCCGGCTGCGGCGCGCGGCGTTTTCCGCCTCCCGGCCGACCACTTCCGCCAGATGATCGAACCGCGTCCGGAACGAGCCGGCACCGGCCGTGGCGGAGCGCAGCTCGACGATCAGGTCATGCGTCTCCGATTCCGGGATCAGGGCCTGAACCACGTCCCAGCCCGGCCAGTCCGGCCGCGCATCGAAACCGAGAATGCGTCCGCGCCGGCCGGAAATGATGGCGCCCGTCCGCGCCGTCGCGTCCGTAGGCACGGCCGCATCGAGCGCGAGCACGGGTTCGAGGAGAACGGATCCGGCCTGCTCGAGCGCGTCGCTCATGGCCAGCCGCCCCGCCGCGCGGAACGCCATGTCCGACGAATCCACGGAGTGATGCGAGCCGTCGACGAGCTTCACCTGCACGTCCACGACGGGCCGGCCGAGCGGCCCCTTCTTCATCGCCTCCCGCACCCCGTGTTCGACCGACGCGATGTACTGGCGCGGCACGACCCCGCCCGCGATCTCGTCGATGAAGACGAAGCCCGCGCCCCGCGGAAGCGGGGACACGGCGATCACGACGTCCCCGAATTGCCCGTGGCCGCCCGTCTGCTTCTTGTGCCGACCCCTGACCTTCACCGCGTGCCTGATCGTCTCGCGGTAATCGACGCGGGGCGGCGAGACCTCGATGCGCACGCCCGAGCGCGTCAGCTTCTCGACCGCGACGCGCAGATGCACCTCGCCCTGTCCGCCGAGCCTGACCTCGTGCGTCTCCCCGTCATGGATCACCACGAGCCCGGGGTCTTCCTCCACCATCTTCGCGAGGGCCGTCGCGAGCTTCGCGTCGTCCTTGGGATCATGCGCCGCAAGGGCGAGGGCGTGGACCGAATGCGGCGGATCGACCGTCGCGATGCGCGGTGGAGGCGTGCGGCCCGTCATGAAGGCGGCTCCGGTCGGGAAACCTTCGAGGCGACCGAAGCTCGCCGTGGTTCCTTCCGCGGCTTCCGTCGACCGTCCGTTCCCGTCCGTCCGGCCCGCGGAGGCGAGGGGACCGATCCGGGCCTCGTGGCCGTCGGAATCCACGGCGGCGTCGCCTTCCTTGAAGCGGCCCCGCAGAACGCGCGCGATCGAGGATCGACCGCCATGCTGGGCATGGATCGTCCGCATCACATGCGCGAGCGGCGGCCCGTCGGCGGCCAGACCGAGACGGGAACGCGTCTCCCGGACGCCCGGCGCATCATGCCGGATCGCCTTCAGCAACCGCCCGACGCCGTGCCCCTTCAAGGCGTTGCCGAGAAGCACGGGAACCACGAGCCCCGCGCGGACCTCCTTGCGAAGATCGTCGAAGACCTGATCACGCGAAGGCTCGATCTCGGAGAGCAGTTCTTCGAGGAGCGCGTCGTCATGGTCGGCCAGCTTTTCGAGCATGGCGAAGCGCGCTTCCTTTTCGAGGGGCGCCATGTCGGGCGGGATCGCGATCACCTCGCTCGCCGCGTGTTCCCTGAACACGAAGGCGCGTTCGAGGGCGAGATCCACATGCCCCACCACGATCCCGTTCGAGGTGAGAGGAAGCTGACGCATCAACAGGGGCATGCGGGATGCGGGCTGGAGCGCGCGCACCGCATCGGCCGCGCCCGTCGCCGCATCGTCGATCTTGTTGAGGAACAGGATGCGGGGCAGGCGGGCTTCTTCCACTTCGCGCAGGACGGCCTGAAGAGCGGGCAGCTTCCGCTCGTCGGGCTCGCAGACCACCACGGCCGCATCGCAGGCGGGAAGGACTGCGCGCATCGCATGCATGAATTCGGGAGAGCCGGGGCAGTCGACGAAGGTGAACGCCTCGCCGCCGTGGTCCACCGTGGCGAAAGCGGGCTCGATGCCGTGCCCGTGCGCCCGCGCCTCGGGGCCGGAATCGCCGAAGCTCGAGCCGTCGGAGACGCGCCCCGCCTTCGCGACGGCGCCGCAGCGTTCGAGGACGGCCTCGAGCAGGCTCGTCTTGCCGGATTGAAAGGGGCCGACGAGCGCGATGCAGCGCGGCCCCGTCGATCGTCCGATGGCTTCGCTCATGCTCTCTCTCCTTGGCCGAGCCGAAAGGTCGGGATCGTCGCCCGAAATGCTCCGCCTTGGGGACCGGCCGGGCAAGCGACCCCGAGTTGCACGGGCGGCTGCCGAAAATCCCTTTGACGGAGGCTCCTACACCTTCCGTAACGTTATATATTCGGTTACGTGTGTTGCCCTAACGTCACAGACAGCTGACGCAGCGTAACATATAGCTGTGCGGCGTTTCACAGTTCGGGGAGAACCCAAATGCGTAAGAGTTTGATGCTCGCTTCCGTCGCCGCCCTGATGGCGGCGCCCGCCTTCGCGGCGGATCTGCCGGCCCGTTCCGAGCCGGTCGCCCCCATGGCTCCGATCGCCGCCCCGCCGGCCTTCAGCTGGACGGGCTTCTATGTCGGCGCCAACGCCGGCTGGCACTGGGCCGATTCCGATGCGTTCGGCGGCAAGGACGACGACTTCACCGCCGGCGGCACGCTCGGCTACAACATGCAGTACGGCCGTTACGTCGTCGGTCTCGAAGGCGACTGGAACTGGGCCGACACCAAGCGCAGCGGTTCCTTCGTCAACGCTTCGGGCACCGGAACGTCGTCGAGCAACATGGACTGGATCGCGACGGCCCGCGCCCGTCTCGGCTTCGCCTTCGATCGCTTCATGATCTACGGCACCGGCGGCTTCGCCTTCGCGGACGTGGATGCCAACGTCGCCGTTCCGACCGGCGGCGGCGTGTTCGCGACCGGGGGCAATTCCGACACCCGTTGGGGCTGGACGGTCGGCGGCGGCCTCGAATACTCGCTCATGAACAACTGGAGCACCAAGGTCGAGTACCTTTACTACCAGCTCGAGAGCAAGAATTACGGGGTCGGCGGCTCTACCTTCAAGAGCAAGCCGGAAGGCAGCATCGTTCGCGCTGGTCTGAACTACCGCTTCTGATCGGATCGTCCAGATACGAAAAAGCCCGGCCGCGAGGCCGGGCTTTTTTGTCGGTTCCGCGTCCGATCAGCGGATTTCGCGCGTGGTGCGGCGGCGCATCGGCACGGCCGGTTCCAGCGTGATGGAGGACACCCCCACGGCGAGATTGAGGCCGGTCTGCGCCTCGACCGAGAGCGGCTGGAGATTGATCGAGTTTTCGAAGCCGCCGACGAGCAGGTTCGCGCCCGCTCCCACGCCGATCGTCGCCTGACCCGACACCCCCACGTAATCGCCGGCCAGCGCGCCCTGCGGGATGCGGTCGGACGGGGCCAGCACGGCCCAGACCATGCGGCCGCGGCCCGTCGCGCCGATGTCGAGGCCGTATTTCTTGATCGTGCCCGCATACATCTCGCCGCGCACGTCGTTGCGTGCCGGGACGTAGCGGCAGGTCAGGGCCTTGTTCGACGTGATGATGAGGCCCGCGCCCGCGCCCACATTGCATTCGAGCACGCCGACCCTCACGTTCGGCTGCCGTGACGCGCTCGACGTCTGGGCGTTGCTCGCGCAGCCCGCCAATGCGCCGGAAACGGCAAGCGCGGCCACGAGGCCGCGCATCCCGGTAATGTCCATGATCGCCTCCGTCGGTTCCTGAAAGGATCGGGAACAACGGAGGGAGAGCGGCTTCGTTCCCGCTCAGCGCAGGGCGGCGCAGAACCGCTGGATCTTCTCGCAGGCTTCCTCGAGCAGCTTGTTCGAGGTCGCATAGGAGATGCGGAAGTTGGGGCCGAGGCCGAAGGCCGAGCCGTGCACCGCCGCCACGCCTTCCGATTCGAGCAGTTCGGTGACGAAGTCCTCGTCGGTCTTGATGACCTTGCCCGAGGGCGACGTGCGGCCGATCAGTTCGGCGCAGGAGGGGTAGACGTAGAAGGCGCCTTCCGGCGTCGGGCATTTGAGGCCCTTGGCCTGGTTCAGCATCGACACGACGAGGTCGCGGCGCTCCTGGAACACCTTGCGGCTCATCGGGATGAAGTCCTGCGGGCCGTTGAGCGCCTCGACGGCGGCCCATTGCGCGATCGAGCAGGCGCCCGAGGTCTGCTGGCCCTGCACCATGTCCATCGCCTTGATGAGCACGTCCGGGCCGCCGGCATAGCCGATACGCCAGCCGGTCATCGCATAGGCCTTCGATACGCCGTTCATCGTCAGCGTGCGGTCCCACAGGGCGGGCTCCACCTGCACCGGGGTGACGAATTCGAAATCGCCGTAGGTGAGGTGCTCGTACATGTCGTCGGTGAGCACCCAGACGTGCTTGTGCTTCATCAGCACGTCGGTGATCGCCTTCATCTCCGCGCGGGAATAGGCGGCGCCGGAGGGGTTCGAGGGCGAGTTCAGCACGACCCACTTGGTCTTGGGCGTGATCGCCTTGTCGAGATCGGCCGCCTGCAGCTTGAAGGCGTTCTCGATCGTGGTCGGCACGAAGACCGGCTCGCCGCCCGACATCAGCACCATGTCCGGATAGGACACCCAGTAAGGCGCCGGGATGATCACCTCGTCGCCCGGGTTCAGCGTCGCTGCGAAGGCGTTGAACAGGACCTGCTTGCCGCCGGTGCCGACGATGATCTGCGAGGCCTTGTACTCGACGCCGTTCTCGCGCTTGAACTTCGCGACGATCGCCTCGCGCAGCGGCTGGATGCCGGCCACGGGCGTATACTTCGTCTCGCCGCGGTTGATCGCGTCGATCGCCGCCTTCTTGATGTTGTCCGGCGTATCGAAATCGGGCTCTCCGACCGAGAGGCTGATGACGTTGCGGCCCTGGGCCTTCAGGTCACGGGCCTTCTGCGTCACCGCGATGGTGGCGGAAGGCTTCACGCGGGCGAGGGCATCGGCAATGAAGGCCATCGGACGAACTCCGGAATCATGACTTCGGCGGCCCGGCACGGGCCGGGCGGACCCTAGATCGGCCCTCGGCGCGGGGCAAGGCGGAAACCGTGCCGTTCGGCCTTGCTTGACGGGTTTCGGGCGCCCCCGCATGGTCTCGGCGTTTCAGCACGAGTCCCTTGCCAGATGCTCGATCTCCTCCGTTCCGCCGATGCGGCGGTGAAGCGCTTTTTCGTCGCCGTCGCCCTGCTGGCGGCCGTGGTGGGTTACGCGTCGCGCCTGCCGGTCTTCTTTCCCGCCGAACCGGGCGCGGCGGTGAACCGCTTCGGCAATACCGTCGGCCACGACTTCTCGGAAATCTGGATCGCGGGAAAGGCCACGCTCGACGGGCATGTCGCCGACATCTACGACGCCCGGCGACGCTCCGATTTCGGCCGCGACTATATGGGGCGCGAGGGCGAGACGCTCGGCTGGCGCTATCCGCCCGCCTTCCTTTTTCTGGCCGTTCCGGCGGCGCTGCTGCCGCTTCCGGTCGCGGCGCTGCTCTGGGCGGTCGGCACCACCGGCGCGCTGCTGATCCTGCTTCATCGCATCGTGCCGCACCGCCGCTCGCTGGCCGCCGCGCTCGGCGCGCCCGTGGTCATCTCGAATTTCGGCTATGTGCAGAACGGCGCCTTCACGGCGCTGCTGCTCGGCGCGGCCTTGCTGGCGCTGCGTCAAGGACGAAACCTCAGTGCTGCGATCGGTTTCGGCCTGATCGCCTACAAACCCACCCTCGGCCTGCCGCTTCCCTTCGCGCTCGCCGCGGGCGGTCGCTTCAAGGCCTTCGTGCTGACCGGCTGCGTGGTTCTGCTGCCCGCGCTGGCGAGCCTCGCGGTCTTCGGACCCGAAGTCTGGAGGGCCTTTCTCGACAATGTGAGGTCGAGCGGCGAGGTGTTGGTGTCGGGCGCGGGCCCCGGGCTGCGCCACTATGCAAGCATCCGCGGCGGAGCGGCGCTTGCCGGGCTGCCGCCGATCGTCGCTTTCGGCCTGCAGGCGGCGCTGACGGCGGCCGTCCTCTTCACGTTGGTGCGGGCATGGCGCTCGGATGCGTCCTTCGAGATCAAGGCGGCCCTCCTGTGCGCGGCCGTTCCGCTCTGCTTCCCCTATCTCCTCGTCTACGATCTCACGGTGCTGTGCCCGGCCGCGGCCTTCTTCGTCGCCGACGCCCTCAAAAGGGGCTTCCGACCGGGAGAAATCGCGGGGCTGGCGCTCGTCTGGCTGCTCCCGGCCTTCCGGCTTCCGGCCGCGGCCCTGATGGTGCCGGCCGCTTCTCTCGCCACGATCCTGTTCTATGTCATGGCCTATCGGAGGTCGTCATGGTCGGTTTCGCCCGCTTTACACGCGCTAGCGCCGGAAGCGCCCTCGTCGCGCTCGGCCTGATCCTGTCGGCGACCGCCTCCGCCGAAACCATCCGCACGCGGAAGGCCGAGATCGTCGTGGAAACGGTGGCGACGGGCCTGTCGCATCCGTGGGGTCTCGCCTTCCTGCCCGACGGCCGGATGCTCGTGACCGAACGCGACGGGCGCCTGCGCGTGGTCGGCGCGGACGGGCGCTTGTCCCGCCCCGTGACGGGTCTTCCGGACGTCGATGCCGGCGGGCAGGGCGGTCTCCTCGACATCGCGGTCGGACCGAATTTCGCGAACGACCGCATGCTCTATTGGAGCTTCGCGGAAGCGCGCCCGGAAGGCGGCAACGGGACCAGCGTCGCGCGCGGACGCCTCTCCGACGACGCCGGCCGGATCGAAGGGGCGACGGTGGTCTTCCGCCAGCAGCCGGCCGTCCGCAGTTCGCTGCATTTCGGCTCCCGCCTCGTCTTCGACCGGTCGGGCGCGCTCTTCGTCACGCTGGGCGACCGCTATTCGCGCAAGGAGTCGGCGCAGGATCTCAAGACCCATCTCGGCAAGCTGGTCCGCATCGCGCCCGACGGCGGGGTTCCTGCCGACAATCCCTTCGCGGGCCGTGAGGGCGGGGCGTTGCCGGAGATCTGGTCCTACGGTCATCGCAACGTTCAGGGCGCCGCGCTTCACCCCGTCACCGGCCGGCTATGGACGCTCGAACACGGCGCGCGGGGCGGCGACGAGGTCAACGTGCCGGAGAAGGGCCGTAATTACGGCTGGCCGGTCATCACCTACGGGGTCGACTATTCCGGCCTCAAGATCGGCGAGGGCACCCGGAAGGAGGGCATGGAACAGCCGATATATTACTGGGATCCGTCGATCGCCCCTTCGGGCGCGGCCTTCGTGACGGGCGACCGTTTCCCGGCCTGGCGGGGCAATCTGCTGGTCGGTGCTCTGGCGGGCCGCATGCTCGTGCGGCTCGAACTCGACGGGGAGAAGATCACCGGCGAGGAGCGGATGCTGGGCGATCTCGGTGCGCGCATCCGCGATGTCCGGCAGGGACCGGACGGGTTCGTCTATCTGCTGACGGATGCCGACGACGGGAAGATCCTGCGGATCCGCCCGGCGCGCTGAGCCGTCTCAGTAGGTCCAGCGCTGCGCCTTGGAGACGAGGAAGTCGCGGAAGACCTGCACGCGCGCGACGTTCTTCATCTCTTCCGGATAGGCGAGATAGCTGTCGAGCGAGGGCATGTCGACCGAGGTCAGGACCTGCACCAGGCCGGAGTCGGGCTCCACGATGTAGTCCGGCAGCACGCCGATGCCGACGCCGCGCTCCACCGCCCGCTTCAGCGAGCCGATATTGTTGGTAGTGAGCGCCGCGGGCCGCGGGTTCTTCGGGTCGCGCCCCACATTCGTCAGGTAATGCACCGCGAGCAGATAGGATGGCGCGATGCCCCCGAAGGTGAGGATGCGGTGATTGTCCAGGTCCGCGGTCTCCTGCGGAGTGCCGTGGCCCTTCACGTATTCCGCCGAGGCATAGGCGTGGAAATGCACCGTGAACAGGCGGCGCTGGATCAGGTCGCCCTGCGTCGGCTGCCTCAGGCGGATCGCCACGTCCGCCTCGCGCATCGAGAGATCGAGTTCCTCGTCGGTCAGCAGAAGCTGCACGCGGATCTCGGGATAGAGATCGAGGAATTCGCCGAGGCGCGGCGTCAGCCAATGCGTGCCGAGGCCGATCGTGGTGGTGACGCGGAGTTCGCCGTGCGGCTTCTCCCGGCTGTCCGAAAGCCGGGCCCGGGTGGACTCCAGCTTCAGCATCATTTCCTTGGCGGTGCGGAAGAGCTGCTCGCCCTGTTCGGTCAGGATGAGGCCGCGCGCATGGCGGTGGAACAGCGGCACGCCGAGATCGCGCTCGAGCGCGCCGACCTGCCGGCTCACGGCCGACTGGCTCAGGCCGAGGCTGTCGCCCGCATGGGTGAAGCTGCCCGCTTCCGCCGCCGTGTAGAAGATCCTGACCTTGTCCCAATCGACGCTGGAACTGCCGTTGTACGAACCGTAGGGCATCACTCGGCCGCCTGACGATGAACGAGGGTTCCGGCGAGCCAGCGCTCCGCTTCGAGAGCGGCCATGCAGCCCATCCCGGCCGCGGTGACCGCCTGCCGGAAGACGTCGTCGGTGACGTCGCCCGCGGCGAACACGCCCTCTACGGAGGTCATGGTGCTGTCCGGCGCGGTCCAGAGGTAGTCGCCCTCCTTCGTGCGCAGCTTGCCCTTGAACAGGCCGCTCGCCGGGCTGTGGCCGATGGCGATGAACACGCCGTCCGTGCCGACCTCGCTGGTGGCGCCCGTGCGCGTGTCCTTCAGGCGGACCCCGGTCACGCCCAGCGGATCCTTGTCGCCGAGAATTTCGTCGATCTCGGCGTTCCAGACCACTTCGATCTTCGGATGCGCGAGCAGGCGATCCTGCAGGATGCGCTCGGCCCGGAGGCTGTCGCGGCGGTGAACCAGCGTCACCTTGGCGGCCAGATTGGCGAGATAGAGCGCTTCCTCGACCGCCGTATTGCCGCCGCCGACCACCACCACCCGCTTGTTGCGGAAGAAGAACCCGTCGCAGGTCGCGCAGGCCGACACGCCGAAGCCTTGGAAGGTCTGCTCCGACGGCAGCCCGAGCCAGCGCGCCTGCGCGCCCGTCGCGATGATCAGCGCGTCGCAGGTGTAGACGTCGCCGGAGTCGCCGGTGAGACGGAAGGGGCGCTGCGACAGATCGGCTTCGACGATGAGATCGCTCATGATGCGCGTGCCGACATGCTCGGCCTGCATGCGCATCTGCTCCATCAGCCAGGGGCCCTGAATCACGTCGGCGAAGCCGGGATAGTTCTCGACGTCGGTCGTGATCGTCAGCTGTCCGCCGGGCTGAAGGCCCGAGACGAGAACGGGTTCGAGCATGGCGCGTGCGGCATAGATCGCCGCCGTATAGCCCGCCGGGCCGGAACCGAGGATCACGAGTTTGGCGTGCGTGGAAGACATGGCACCCTTTTCCTGAAGCGGCAGCAATGTGCGTTGCACATGGCCCGGATGCAATGCCGTAATGACCCGTTTTCGCGTCCTGTCCGGCAAAAGACAGGTTTTTACGTGGAAAAAGTCGGCTCCTGCGCCGAAAAGCCGCGCGATTCCATCAGTTGCAGCACCGCATCGCGCGCAACCGTCGCCGCATTCGGCATCACGGAGCGCGGCGGGGCGGGCAGGACACCGGTGAACGGGACGACGGCCCCCGCGGATTCGAGGCCTTCGAGAAAGAGTTCGTGCCGCCGGCTCCGCCCTTCGAGCCGCACCGAGGCGACCGGCCGCCCCGTCGAAACGGCCTCCGACAGCATCGAGACCGAATCCGCGGTGACGATCAGGGCGTCGGCCGACCCGAGAATGCCGAAATAGGGATTGTCGCCCTCGCCGGAATGATGATGCACCCAGCCTTTGGCCTCGGCCCATGCGGCGAAAAGGGCCTTGATCTCCGCTTCGGTGCGGCGCGAGGGCGTGATCGCCAGTCCGGCGCCGGTCGCGGCGTGGAGCGCTTCGAGCCTGTCGAGCAGGGACCGGGCGATGCCCTCCGTGAAGCGATAGCTCCGGTTCCGCCCGCCGAGAATCACTCCGACCAACGGTCGCGGGAGGTGCGCGAACCGGTCCCGCCATTCCGCGGCACCGGCGACGAGCTTTTCGGGCGTGACCCGGTGGATCGCTGTGGCGAGCGGGATCGCGTTGGGGCCGGTGACGCCGTCATGCTTCATCGGGAAGACGAGGTCGAAGGCGTCGAGGCGCGTCTGCGGGTTCTGGATGTGCACGGTGGCCGTCCGCCCGCCCGAGACCCGGCGGATCGCGATCGACGGCGCGGTCGAGCGCCGACCGCATGTGATCAGCAGGTCCGGCCAAGGCGGCGAAAGGCGGTCCTTGGCGGGATCGAGCCCCGCCAGCGCGTTCGGGCACCAAGCGCCGGGCAGCCAAGACCAAGGCGGCCGCAGACCGATGATCTTTTCCTCGAAGGGTATGCCGAGCGCTTCTGCCAGCCCGAGCGCCTGCGCACGGGTGCCCGCTTCTCCGGTCGTCATCGCCCAGCAGCTGAAGGTCGGGGTCATGGCGTTTCCGGTGGGGCGCCCTCCCGGCACCCTTGTGTGGGGGCGTCGGCTACGTCTAAACAGGACCTCCCGTCTCCGCAACGCAGAGTTCCCATCCCGTGCCGGCCCGCCTCGATGCCGTCGACCTCGCGATCCTCAGCGAGCTTCAGAAAGACGGCCGGATCACCAATGTCGAATTGGCCAAGCGGGTGGGCATGTCGGCTCCCCCGTGCCTGCGGCGCGTCAGGGCTCTGGAAGAGGCGGGCGTCATCCGCGGCTACCGCGCGATGCTCGACGAGAAGTCGCTGGGCTACGACATCGTCTGCTTCGCGATGGTGCATCTGATCAGCCAGGCCGAAGGCGATCTTGCCGCCTTTCAGACGCGCATCCGCGAATGGTCGGCCGTCCGCGAATGCTGGACGCTCTCGGGCGACATCGACTTCATCCTGAAATGCGTGACGCCGGACCTGAAGACCTTCCAGTCGCTGGTGTCCGAGCTGACGGCGCTGCCCAACGTCCGCACGATCCGGACGGCCATCACGCTCGATCGCGTCAAGGACGAACCGATCGTTCCGCTGTGAGGCGGGTGGCGGGCGGAGCCGCTCGCTCGACCTCGTTCGATGACCAGCTCGCGAAGGCGCGCATCAGAGCGCCCACTCGCCGCAGTTCGTCTTCCTGCGAGACGAGCATCGACGGCTGCACCGTATTGTTCACGAGCATGGGAACGCGGCGACCGTCGATCATGAGAAAGCCGCTCGCATAGTCGCGCGACGCGCGCGCCCCCGCGCTCCAGCCGCCGCTCATCAGGTTCCCGCCGACGGACTCGTCTTCGCCGTAAGACGCCAGCCGGATGCTTTCGAGAACCAGAACGACGCGCGGTCCCGAACCCGGCGCGAAGACCTCGCGCGCGGCCGAGGCGAGAAGCTCGGCCGCGGCATCGGCGTACGGCGCGGCACCGCGCTCGCGCAGAGGGGCTGCGTCGACGGTGAGCGAGGACACCGCGACCGGCGTTCCCGTCCGGTTCGCGCATCCTGCGGCGAGAGCGACCATGATCGCCGCGAGGCCCGCCAGAGCGAGCCTCCGGGTCGGTTCAGCGGAAAGCCACCTCGACGATCTCATAGCTCTTGCCGCCTCCGGGCGTGTTGACCTCGACGGATTCGCCGGTCTTCTTGCCGATCAACGCACGAGCGATGGGAGAGGATATCGAGACCTTTCCCATTTTCACGTCGGCTTCGCTGTCGCCGACGATCTTGTAGACCTTCTCTTCCTCGGTATCCTCGTCGATCAGGCGCACGGTGGCGCCGAATTTGATCGTCGAGCCGGACAGTTTCGTGATGTCGATCACCTCGGCGCGCGACAGCTTGTCCTCGAGTTCCGCGATCCGGCCCTCGTTGAGCGACTGCTGCTCCTTCGCGGCGTGGTATTCGGCATTTTCCGAGAGGTCGCCGTGGGAGCGCGCTTCCGAGATCGCCGCGATGATGCGCGGGCGCTCTTCCTGCTGGCGGAACTTCAGTTCTTCCTCCAGAGCCTTGTGGCCCTCGGGGGTCATCGGAATCTTTTCCATCATACCGTCCGTGTTGAAAAACCGACGACGACCGGGCGGCCCGCCCCGTCGAGGTGCGTTCCGGTCCGGTCGATCGGTGTTCCCGAGGATCGTTCCGTCGGTCCGGGATCAACCCCGGTCGGCGAAATAGTCCTGAAGTGCCTTCACCTCGAGATCTCCGCCCAGATAGGCCTTGATCCCCTGCGCCGCCGCAACGGCGCCCGCTAGGGTGGTGTAATAGGGCACTTTATGCAAGAGGGCCGCCCGGCGCATGGAGCGCGAGTCCGCCAGTGCCTGCTTGCCTTCCGTGGTGTTGAAGACGAGCTGGATCTCGCCGTTCTTGATGGCGTCGACCACATGCGGCCGGCCCTCGAGAACCTTGTGGATGCGCGCGGCTTCGACGCCGTGCTCGGCGAGAAAACGCTGCGTGCCGCTCGTCGCCACGATCTTGAAGCCGAGGCTCGCCAGAAGTTTCACGGTCGGCAGGATCCGGTCCTTGTCGTCGTCGCGCATGGAGACGAAGACGCTGCCCGCCTTCGGCACCTTGGTCCCGGAGCCGAGCTGGCTCTTCGCGAAGGCCGTACCGAAGCTGTCGTCGAGGCCGATCACCTCGCCGGTGGACCGCATTTCCGGTCCGAGCAGCACGTCCACGCCCGGGAAGCGCGCGAAGGGGAACACGGCCTCCTTCACGCCGATATGGTCGAGCTTCTTCGGCTTCAGGCCGAAGGAGGCGAGGCTCTCGCCCGCCATCACGCGCGAGGCGATCTTGGCGATCGGCTCGCCGATGACCTTTGCGACGAAGGGCACCGTGCGCGAGGCGCGCGGGTTCACTTCGAGCACGTAGATCTCGCCGTCCTTGAGCGCATACTGCACGTTCATGAGGCCGCCGACCTTCAGCGCCAGCGCCAGCGCCTTCGTCTGGCGCTCCAGCTCCGCGATCGTCTCGGCCTTCAGCGAATGCGGGGGCAGGGCGCAGGCCGAGTCGCCCGAATGAATGCCCGCTTCCTCGATGTGCTCCATGATGCCGGCGATGAACACGTCCTTGCCGTCGGACAGGCAGTCCACGTCCACCTCGATCGCGTCCGTCAGATAGCGGTCGAACAGAAGCGGGTTCTTGCCCAGCACCATATTGATCTGGCCGGTCTTGTCGTTCGGGTAGCGCGCCTTGATGTCGTTGGGCACCAGCTCCGGCAGGGTGCCGAGCAGGTAGCGGTCGAACGCCGCCTCGTCGCGAATGATGTCCATCGCGCGGCCGCCGAGCACGTAGGAGGGGCGTACCACGAGCGGCAGGCCGAGTTCCTGCATCACCAGCCGGCTCTGCTCGACCGAATAGGCGATCCCGTTCTGCGGCTGCTTGAGGCCGAGCTTGTCGAGCAGGCGCTTGAACCGGTCGCGGTCCTCGGCGAGGTCGATCATGTCCGGCGAGGTGCCGAGGATCGGGATGCCCGCTTCCTCGAGCGCGTTGGCGAGCTTCAGCGGCGTCTGGCCGCCGAACTGCACGATCACGCCCAGCAGCGTGCCCTTCGACTGCTCCTTGGTGAGGATTTCGAGCACGTCTTCGGCCGTCAGCGGCTCGAAATAGAGGCGATCCGACGTGTCGTAGTCGGTCGAGACCGTCTCCGGATTGCAGTTGACCATGATTGTCTCGTAGCCGGCATCCGCGAGCGCGAAGCACGCATGGCAGCAGCAATAATCGAACTCGATGCCCTGGCCGATGCGGTTCGGGCCGCCGCCGAGGATCACGACCTTCTTGCGGTCCGACGGGTCGGCCTCGCAGACCGGCGTGCCCGCGAAGGGGGCGGCATAGGTCGAGTACATATAGGCCGTGGGCGAGGCGAATTCGGCCGCGCAGGTGTCGATGCGCTTGAACACCGGGCGTACGTCGAGATCGCGCCGCAGGCGGGACACTTCGGCCTCGGTCTTGCCCGCTAGAACCGCGAGGCGGCTGTCCGAGAAGCCCATGCTTTTGAGCTTGCGGAACGCGCCGGGCGTCGTCGGCAGGCCGAATTTCCGGACCTTCTCCTCGGTGTCCACGATGCCGCGGATCTGTTCGAGGAACCACGGATCGATCGCGCAGCCCTCATGGATCTGCTCGTCGGTGAAGCCGAGGCGCATGGCCTGCGCGACGTGCAGCAGGCGGTTCGGCGTCGGCGTGCCGATCGCGGCCTTGATCGCGTTCTTGTCGTCGCCCTGGCCGAGGCCCTCGATCTCGATCTCGTCGAGGCCGGTGAGGCCGGTCTCCAGCGAGCGCAGCGCCTTCTGGAGCGACTCCTGGAAGGTCCGGCCGATCGCCATGGCCTCGCCGACCGACTTCATCGCGGTCGTCAGCGTGGGCTCGGAGCCGGGGAACTTCTCGAAGGCGAAACGCGGGATCTTCGTGACGACGTAATCGATCGTCGGCTCGAAGGAGGCGGGCGTCGCGCCGCCGGTGATGTCGTTCTCGATCTCGTCGAGCGTGTAGCCCACCGCGAGCTTCGCCGCGACCTTGGCGATCGGGAAGCCCGTCGCCTTGGAGGCGAGCGCGGAGGAGCGCGACACGCGCGGGTTCATCTCGATCACGATCATGCGGCCCGTCTTCGGGTCGATCGCGAACTGCACGTTGGAGCCGCCGGTCTCCACGCCGATCTCGCGCAGCACCGCCAGCGAGGCGTCGCGCATGATCTGGTATTCCTTGTCGGTCAGCGTCAGCGCCGGCGCGACGGTGATCGAGTCGCCCGTATGCACGCCCATCGGGTCGAGGTTCTCGATGGAGCAGACGATGATGCAGTTGTCCGCGCGGTCGCGGACGACTTCCATCTCGTATTCCTTCCAGCCGAGGACGCTTTCCTCGATCAGCACTTCGTTGGTCGGCGAGGCGTCGATGCCGCGCTCCACGATGTCGATGAATTCGGCCTTGTTGTAGGCGATGCCGCCGCCGGTGCCGCCCATGGTGAAGGACGGGCGGATGATCGCGGGCAGGCCGATGTCGTCGAGCGCTTCCAGCGCCTGCGCCAGCGTCTTGATGTGATGCGAGCGCGGCGTGTCGAGGCCGATCTTCGTCATCGCGTCGCGGAACAGCTCGCGGTCCTCGGCCTTGTCGATGGCCTCGGCCGTCGCGCCGATCATCTCGACGCCGTATTTTTCGAGCACGCCCATCTTCTTGAGCGAGAGCGCGCAGTTCAGCGCCGTCTGGCCGCCCATGGTCGGCAGCAGCGCGTCGGGGCGTTCCTTCTCGATGATGCGGGCGACGATCTCGGGCGTGATCGGCTCGACATAGGTCCGATCCGCCATGTTCGGATCGGTCATGATCGTGGCCGGGTTCGAGTTGACGAGGATGATCCGGTAGCCTTCCTCGCGCAGGGCCTTGCAGGCCTGCGTCCCCGAATAGTCGAACTCGCAGGCCTGGCCGATGACGATGGGCCCGGCGCCGATGATGAGGATGGAGGAAATGTCCGTACGTTTCGGCATGATCTCGTTTCACTCGCATCGGGCGTCTCGACCCGCGGGGCCGAAAGCGCGCATAAAAAAAGGCCGCGTCGTCGACCGTGCGGAGGTCGGAACGCGTCCTTCGAAAACCGTTTCGTGCCGGCGGGAGGACGCGCGCTTACGCGGGCCCGCCGAGGTCGCGTGTTCCTAGACGAGAATCGTCGGGGAGGGAAGGGCGAAATGGGCTTTTTCCCGCCCCGAGGCCGCGTGACGCGGCGGCCGAAAGCCGATATTCCCGAGCGATCTTTTCGGGACGGTGCGATGAACCCGCTCGCTCGCCAATTCGCGGCCTTTTCCGGCGTCGGCCTCGTCGCCGCGGTGGTGCATTATTCGGTGCTGATCGGGCTGGTCGAAACCGGGCTCGCCGAGCCGCTGCCGGCCAATCTCTCCGCCTATCTCGCGGGCGGCGTCGTCTCCTACGGCCTCAACCGCCGCTATGCGTTCCGCAGCGATCGCGCGCATGCGGAAGCGACGTGGCGCTTCGCCGTCGTCGCGGGCGTCGGCTTCCTGCTGACGGGCCTGTTCACGCATCTGCTGCATGACCGGCTCGACGCGCCCTACGTGATCGCGGCGCTGATGACGACCGGCATCGTGATGCTGTGGAGCTTCGCGGCGAACCGCGCCTGGACCTTCCGCAAGGCCTGAGGGTCAGGCCCGTCGCGCGAGGAAGGTCATGCGGCCCTGATTGTGGCCGATATTCTCCCGCCGCCGTTCCCCTGCGAAACCCGCATGGTCGAGGATCGCGAGCATCTCGTGCTCGTCATGGAAGGACAGGCCGAGATCGGCCCGCAGTTTCCGGTAATCCGAGAAGAAGGTGCGCACGAGACCGATGCCCGCCGCGATCAGGAACCCGCCTTCGAAGCCGAACCGCAGGAGCGACACCGCATCCGCGACGGGGCTCTGCCCGCGGGGAATGACGTCGCCGATCACGAGCCGGCCGTCGTCTTTCAGGAGCGGGCGCAGCATCGCGAGGAGGTCGTCCAGCTCCGGCCGGGAAAGATATTGCAGGAGCGAATTGACGACGATCAGGTCCACCGACCCGGCGGGCAGGGCGCGCACGCCTTCAGGATCGAGGATCTCGACATTCGGCATGCCGCCGTGCCGGGCCGCGAGCTTCGCGCGGACCGAGGCCGCCTGGTCGGACAGGATCAGCTTCCCGCAACGTGCCGCGACGATCCCCGCCTCGCCCGCTTCGCCGCAGGCATAGTCCAGCACCACCGCGTCGCGGGACGGGATCAGGGCCGCGATGTCGGTCGCGATGCGGCGGTCATGCAGCAGGCGATGGCGGGCGTTCACATAGATGGCGTGCTCGCCGTCCCAGAATTCCTTCCACCCCATGCCGCGTCCGACCCGTCACTTGTTGATGCGCTTGAGATAGGCGATCAGGTCCGAGATGTCGTCGGGCTCGAAGATGAAATGCGGCATGCCCGCGTCGCCATGGCCCACCACGATGCCTTCGGCGAGCGCCTCTTCGAGATTTTCGAGCTTGTAGCGCTTGGAGAGCGTCCGGAATGGCGGGGCCTTGGCGTTCGGGCTGTCGCCCTTGATGCCGATCGCGTGGCAGGTGCCGCAATTCTCGCGGGCGAGAACCTCGCCGCGGGTTACCGGCGTCTCCTTCGGCGGCGCCTTGGGCTTGGCGGCGCCCGCGTTTCCGACTGCCAGCATGAGCGAGGCCGCAACCAGCGCGGCGCCTGCGATCGACTTCGACATGGCGGTTCCCCCCGGATCCCCTGAGACTCGACGCCGCATGGTGGGGCCGACTTGACCGTCGCCGCAAGGGAATTCGGGGATCAGGCCGCCTTGTTCTTGGCGATCATCTCGACGAAGCGGTCGAAGAGATAGTGGCTGTCCTGCGGGCCGGGCGAGGCTTCAGGATGGTGCTGCACGGAGAAGGCCGGGCGGTCCTTGAGCGCGATGCCGCAATTCGTGCCGTCGAACAGCGAGATATGCGTCTCCTCGGCATTGGCCGGAAGCGACGCGCGGTCCACCGCGAAGCCGTGGTTCATCGAGACGATCTCGACCTTGCCGGTCGTGAAGTCCTTCACCGGATGGTTCGCACCGTGATGGCCCTGATGCATCTTCTCGGTCTTCGCGCCCACCGCCAGCGCGAGCATCTGATGGCCGAGGCAGATGCCGAAGGTCGGGATCTTCTCGTCGAGCAGCTTGCGGATGACCGGGACCGAATAGGTGCCCGTCGCGGCCGGGTCGCCCGGGCCGTTCGACAGGAACACGCCGTCGGGCTTCAGCGCCATGATGTCGTCGGCCGACGCGGTGGCGGGCACCACCGTCACCTTGCAGCCGCGGTCGGCGAGCAGGCGCAGGATGTTGCGCTTCACGCCGAAATCGATCGCGACGACGTGGTGCTTCGGGTCCTTCAGCTCGCCGTAGCCCTCGTTCCACTTCCAGCTGGTCTCGGTCCAGGTCTGGCGCTGGGCGGAGGTGACGAGCGGCACGAGATCGAGGCCGTCCATCGAGGGCAGGGCCGCGGCCTTCGCCTTCAGCGCCTCGACGTCGAAGATGCCCTTCGGATCATGGGCGATCACGGCGTTCGGCATGCCCTTCTCGCGGATGAGGGCGGTCAGCGCACGGGTGTCGATGCCGGCGAGGCCGATGATGCCGCGGGCCGTGAGCCAGAGATCGAGGTGACGCGCCGCGCGGTAGTTCGAGGGCTCGGTCACGTCCGCATGCAGCACCACGCCGCGCACGCCGGAGGAGGACGCCATGTTCAGCGTCTCGATGTCCTCGTCGTTCGTGCCGACATTGCCGATATGCGGGAAGGTGAAGGTGATGATCTGCCCCGCATAGGACGGGTCGGTCAGGATCTCCTGATAGCCCGTCATCGCGGTGTTGAAGCAGACCTCGCCGGACGCTTCGCCCGTGGCGCCGAGGCCGAAGCCTTCCAGCACCGTTCCGTCGGCCAGCACGAGGAGTGCGGTCGCGCGCGGTTCCTGCCAGCCGCCGGCCGGGCCCTGATCTTGAAGCGTCGCCATTTTCGTCCTAAACCCTGCGGCCCGGGCGCGTGAGCGAAAACCGCCTCGTCGGCGATCGGCAACCCGGGGATCGGGCCGGGAAAGTAAGGCGAGCGTCCTCGCGCGTCAACGACCTCGACGGAACTGATTTCGCTTGCAACTGCAAAGGCTTGGTTCGGAACGCCGCGTGCGCGGCCTCGAATCGGCCATGATCGTCCGCCGCGGGCGGGGAAGGAACGAGGACCATGGCACTGCGCGATACGTTCACCGAGGAGCTGAAGACCGCCATGAAGGCGGGCGACAAGGGCCGCCTCGCGACGATCCGCCTGATCCAGGCCGCCCTGAAGGATCGCGAGATCGAGGCCCGCACCTCGGGCAAGGACCTCACCGAGGACGACGTGCTCGGCCTGCTGCAGAAGATGATCAAGCAGCGGCAGGAGTCGCTGCGGATCTACGAGGAAGCCAAGCGCGACGACCTCGCGGCGCAGGAGCGGACCGAGATCGAGGTCATCTCGTCCTTCCTTCCCAAGCAGATGGACGAGGCGGAAGTCTCCGCCGCCATCGACGCCGCCGTCGCCGAGACGGGTGCCGCGGGCATGAAGGACATGGGCAAGGTCATGGCCGTCCTGAAGGAGCGCTATGCCGGCCGCATGGATTTCGGCCGCGCGAGCGGCGCCATCAAGGCGAAGCTGAGCTGACGGCCTCGGCCCGGAAGGGCCGGCGCCCGCCGGGCGCGACGTCGAACCGGCAGCAGGACGCGCCTTGCGCCTCGCAGTCCGTTTCCGTGACGGTCGCGCCCCGCGCCACCACGGCGCGGAAGATCGTCTCGAAGGTCGCCGCGTAATAGCTGCAGGCCGGGAGGGGCGCGCGGACGTCCCGCGCGACCGGCCCGCCCGCGATCTCCAGCACGAAACCGTCCTCTTCCTGCCGCCACGCGAAAGAGCCCGCCCCCGCGAAGGTCCAGGCGTGCCTTTCGATCGCCCGCAGAAGGATCCGCAACGCGAAGCGCGCGGGCAGGACGGGCAGGATCATCCGCGCCGCGGCGGGAATGCGGCGCGCGAGCAGATAGGCGCCGGTGAGGCGCCCCGCCTCCGCGCCGGCCACGAGCGCCCGCGCGGTTCCGAGCACCTCATGCAGCGCTTCGTGCAGCCGCGCCACCTCGCGGTCCGGCACCATCCGGTCCGGCGGACGTCGCAGGCGGTCTTCGAGGCCGGCGCGCGCGAACACGGCCGCGGTCTCGTCCGGCGTCAGCGCCTCCACGACGCGGGTGATCGCGTTGGGGCCGATCTCCGCCTCGCCGCCCGTCCGCATCCCGGTCCGCCTCAGATCTTCATCCGCGGCGGAGCCTTCGGCGGTCGCGGGAGAAGCTGAACGCCGCCGCCTTCGCTCTCGGCCATCTGCTCCTTGCCGCCGCCGCAGGCCATCGCGACGGCCGCGTCATGCATGGTCGAGCGGCGCTTGTGGGTGGTCTGCCATTCGACATCGGCATCGTCGGCCCGGGTGCGGGTCGCGTCGAAGTCGAACTTCACCCGTTTGCGCGATTGCGGACCCCAATAGTCGACCTTGCCGAGGTCGTAGAATTTCCGCTCGAAGCCCGCCTTCATATAGGCCTTGAGGCAGCCCCAGAGATAACGGCCGCGGGTCGAGAAGCCCTGCCACGGATAGGAGAAGAAGGCCTTCTTCATGTAGAAGCGGCGGTAATTGTTCATGGTGCGGTCGAGGAGTTCCCCGCGCTCCATGGAATCCGGCTTCATGATCGGCGTGACGAAATTGTATTTCTCGTAGTCGAACACCTCGACCTTGTCGCCGAGTTCGCGGAACAGGTCGGAGAAGGGCCAGGGCGTGTACATCGACCAGTTCGCGAGGTCCGGTTTCCAGTCGCAGGCCATGCGATAGGTCTCTTCGAGCGTCTCGGCCGTCTCGTTCTCGAGGCCGACGATGAACTGGGCCTCGACCACGATCCCCGCCTTGCGCAGCAGTTCGATCGCCCGCTTGTTGTCGGCGACCGTCGTCTCCTTGTTGAAGAGGTCGAGCTTCAGCTGGGCTGCCGCTTCCGTGCCGAGCGAGACGTGGATGAGCCCCGCCTTGCGGTAGAGCGGCAGCTCCGCCTCGTCGCGCAGGATGTCGGTCACGCGCGTGTTGATCCCCCACAGGATGTTCACGTCGCGCGCGATCAGTTCATTGCAGAAGGCGATGAACTTCTTCTTGTTGATGGTGGGCTCCTCGTCCGCGAGGATGAAGAAGCCGACCCCGTGGTTCTCCTTCAGGTCCACGATCTCGTCGACGACCTTCTTGGGGTCGCGGATGCGGTAGTCGCGCCAGAACTTCCACTGCGAGCAGAAGCTGCAGGTGAAGGGGCAGCCGCGGGCCATGTTGGGGATCGCGACGCGCGTGTTCAGCGGGATGTAGTTGTAGCGGGTCCAGTCGAGGATCGACCAATCCGCCTTCAAGTCGTCGATGTTCTTCACCGTGGGTGCGGCCGGCGTCGCATAAACCTTGCCGTCGACGATGTAGGCGAGGCCCTTGATGCTCGGCCGCGCCTCCGGCCAGCGGCCTTCGGCGACCGCGCGGGCGACCTCGATCATGATCTCCTCGCCCTCGCCGCGGACGATCGCGTCGATATGCGGGGCCTCGGGCAGCACCTGCTTGTACATGAACGTGGCATGCACTCCGCCGAGCAGCGTCACGGCCCGCGGCGCGGCCTCGCGCGCGATCTCCAGCACGCGTTCGGCCTTGTAGATCGAGGGCGTGATGGCCGTCGCGCCCACGATGTCGGGCGCCAGTTCGCGGATCCGCTCGCGCAGATCGTCATCCGAAACGTCGAGCGTCATCGCGTCGATGAAATGAACGTCGGGGAAGCCGGAATGCTTCAGCGCACCCGCCAGATAGGCGACCCAAGCCGGGGGCCAGCTGCCGGCGATCTCGGCGCCGCCCGAATGATAATTCGGGTGAATGAAGAGAATGCGCATGTTCCACCTCCCTGACGTCCAAACAAATTGACAGTCGGAGAGGGCGGCCGAATTGCGCTGGATCAAGGTGCGATGCGGCAAATGAACGAAGCCCGCGCTGTGGAAAGCGCGGGCCGGCGCACGCGGCGCTTTCCGCGGGGGCGCGGGCGGCCTAAGAACGGGGCATGCGTTTTCCGCCTTCGATCCTCGACGAGATCCGGGCGCGGCTGCCGGTCTCGGCGGTCGTGGGCAGGCGCGTGAAGCTGCAGAAGGCGGGCCGCGAGTGGAAGGGCCTGTCGCCCTTCAATGCCGAGAAGACGCCGTCCTTCTTCGTCAACGACCAGAAGGGCTTCTACCACGATTTCTCGTCGGGCCGGCACGGCGACATTTTCCGGTTCCTCATGGAAGTGGAGGGGCTCTCCTTCCCCGAAGCCGTCGAGCGCCTCGCCGCGGAAGCGGGCGTCATCCTGCCGAAAGTGTCGGAGGAGGCCGTCCGGCAGGAAGAGCATCGCAAGGGCCTGCACGAGGTCATGGCGCTGGCGCAGGAGTTCTTCCGCTCCCGCCTCGCGGGCCGGGAGGGTGCGAAGGCGCGCACCTATCTCGAAGGGCGCGATCTCGGCCCGTCGGTGCAAGAGGCCTTCGGGCTGGGCTATGCGCCCGCCGACCGCCACGCGCTGCGCGACCATCTCGCGGGTAAGAACGTTCCGCTCGACGCGATTATCGAGGCGGGCCTCCTGATCGCCGGAGACGACATCCCGGTCCCCTATGACCGCTTCCGCGACCGCGTGATGTTTCCCATCGCCGACGCGCGCGGCCGCATCATCGCCTTCGGCGGACGCGCGCTGGAGAAGGACGTTCCGGCCAAATATCTGAACTCGCCGGACACGCCGCTCTTCCACAAGGGCGAGGTGCTCTACAACCACCACCTCGCCCGCAAGCCCGCCCATGACCGCGGCACGGTCATCGCGGTGGAAGGCTATGTGGACGTCATCGGCATGACGCGGGCGGGCTTCCCCAACGTCGTCGCCCCGCTCGGCACTGCGCTGACCGAACAGCAATTGGGGCTGCTCTGGCGCATGGCCGACGAGCCGATCCTGTGCTTCGACGGCGACAAGGCCGGTCGCCGCGCGGCCTATCGCGCCGTCGACGTCGCGCTGCCGCATCTGCAGCCCGGCAAGTCCCTGCGCTTCGCGCTTCTGCCCGAAGGCCAGGACCCGGACGATCTCGCCCGCAGCGGCGGATCGCGAGCGGTGAGCGAGGTGCTCGACCGCGCGCTGCCGCTCGTCGATCTTCTGTGGGCGCGCGAGACGGAAGAACGCGCGCTCGACACGCCGGAGCGCCGCGCGGCCTTGGAGCGCGATCTGCGCGAGAAGCTCAACGCGGTGAAGGACGAGTCCCTGCGCCGCCATTATCGCGCCGAGATCGACTCCCGGCTTTCGACCCTGATGCCTGCTCCCGCGCGCGGCGGCTATCGTGAGCGCGGCCGGCCCGACGGCCGGCGGGGCAGGAACGGGGCGCCCGAGGATCGACGCCGCGAGCCCCTGCGCGCGAGCCCCGGCCTCGCTCGGAGCCCGCTCTTCGCCCGTGCGGCCGCATCGAGCACGATCTCGCCGCGCGAGGCCCTGATCGTGGCCGTGCTGTCCCACCGGCCGGAACTTCTGCCCGCCCATGCCGACCTTCTGGCGGAAATCGATTTCGAGCATGCCGACACCCGCGAACTCGCACGGGCCGCGCTCGACGCCTTCGCCTCCGGCGAGGACGATCCGACGACGTTCCGCTCCGCCCTCGAACGCGCCGGCGCCGGTCCGGCGATGGAACGCATCGAGCGGGCCGTGCGTCCCGGGGACAGGCGCTGTCTTTCGGCGGATGCGCCCGTTTCGGACGTCGCGGGCGTCCTGCGTCAAGCCATGACCTTGCATCGGCGGGCGCTGACGCTACATAACGAATTGCGAGCGGCCGAGCGGGCGCTCGCGGAAGACGACAGCGAAGCAAATCTCGCCTGGATCAGGGATCTCCGGTTGCAGTTGTCTGCACTGGACGGCATGGAAGCCGACAAGGATCGCATCGGCGGGAACTGAAACGGCTTGTCGGAACGGTTGAGTGCGCGATAAAGCGGGCGGGGGAGCGCCGCTTGATCGGCGCGGGCGAAGGCGATCGGTGGGTACAGGGCGACTCGGGACTTAACGGATCGAACGATCGACATGATCTGGCAGGGTGGTCGCGTACGGGACGCGTGCCGCCCCGTGTCGTTTGGAGCATCCGGAGCCCGGCGGTCGTCCTTGGGAGCGAATTGGCAGATGGCGACTAAGACGCAGGACAAGCCCGAGGGCGAGACGATCGAGGCTCCGCAGACGGACAGCCCTCTGCTCGACCTCTCGGATGCCGCCGTCAAACGGATGATCAAGCTCGCGAAGAAACGCGGCTACGTCACCTATGATCAGCTGAACGAAGTCCTCCCGTCCGACCAGACCTCGTCGGACCAGATCGAGGACATCTACGCGATGCTCAACGAGATGGGCATCAACGTCGTCGAGCCCGAAGAGGCGGACGGCGAAGCGGCCGAAGAGGGCGCGACCGCCGAGGCGGACGACGAGGAAGAGGGCGGCGATCTCGTCGAGGCGCCGCGCGCGCTGCCGACCAAGACCGAGCGCGCCGAGCCGACCGAGCGCACCGACGACCCCGTGCGCATGTATCTGCGCGAGATGGGCTCGGTGGAGCTGCTCTCCCGCGAGGGCGAAATCGCCATCGCCAAGCGCATCGAGGCCGGCCGCGAGGCGATGATCGCGGGCCTCTGCGAGAGCCCGCTGACCTTCCAGGCCATCATCATCTGGCGCGACGAGCTCGTCGACGGAAAGGTCCTGCTCCGCGACATCATCGACCTCGAAGCGACCTATGCCGGCCCAGAAGGCCGCGGCGCGCCGAAGGTCGACGCGGAAGAGGGCGAGCCCGCCGAAGCCGCCGAAGGCGAAGAGCCCCCGATCCCCGAAGGCGATCTCGACGAAGACGACATCGAGAACAACGTCTCGCTCTCGGCGATGGAAGCCGAGCTGAAGCCGAAGGTGCTCGAGACCTTCGACCGCATCGCCGACGCCTACAAGAAGCTGCGCCGCCTGCAGGACCAGAACGTCGAGGCGAAGCTGCAGAACGACTCGCTCTCCCCCGCACAGGAGCGCAAGTACAAGAAGCTGAAGGAAGAGATCGTCGTCGACGTGAAGTCGCTGTCGCTCAACCAGAACCGCATCGATGCGCTGGTCGAGCAGCTCTACGACATCAACAAGCGTCTGATCGGCCTCGAAGGCAAGCTGATGCGGCTTGCCGAACGCCACAAGGTCGCGCGCGAGGACTTCCTCAAGAACTATCAGGGCTCCGAACTCGACCCGAAGTGGCTGCTGCGCGTCTCGAAGCTCGGCACCCGCGGCTGGAAGGAATTCGTCGCGGCCGAGAAGGACGACATCCGCGATATCCGGCAGGAGATCCACGCGCTCGCCGCCGAGACCGGTCTCGAGATCCTCGAATTCCGCAAGATCGTGCATCTCGTCCAGAAGGGCGAGCGCGAGGCGCGGCAGGCGAAGAAGGAGATGGTCGAGGCGAACCTCCGCCTCGTGATCTCGATCGCCAAGAAATACACGAACCGCGGCCTGCAGTTCCTGGACCTGATCCAGGAGGGCAATATCGGCCTCATGAAGGCCGTGGACAAATTCGAGTACCGCCGCGGCTACAAGTTCTCGACCTATGCGACCTGGTGGATCCGGCAGGCGATCACGCGTTCGATCGCCGACCAGGCCCGGACCATCCGCATCCCGGTGCACATGATCGAGACGATCAACAAGATCGTCCGCACCTCGCGCCAGATGCTGCACGAGATCGGCCGCGAGCCGACGCCGGAAGAACTGGCCGAAAAGCTCGCGATGCCGCTCGAAAAGGTCCGCAAGGTCCTCAAGATCGCCAAGGAGCCGATCTCCCTCGAAACGCCGATCGGCGACGAGGAGGATTCGCATCTCGGCGATTTCATCGAGGACAAGAACGCGATCCTGCCGATCGATGCGGCGATCCAGTCGAACCTGCGCGAGACGACGACGCGCGTGCTCGCCTCGCTCACGCCGCGCGAGGAGCGCGTGCTGCGCATGCGCTTCGGCATCGGCATGAACACCGACCACACGCTCGAAGAGGTCGGCCAGCAGTTTTCGGTCACCCGCGAACGTATCCGCCAGATCGAGGCGAAGGCCCTGCGCAAGCTCAAGCATCCGAGCCGCAGCCGTAAACTCCGCAGCTTCCTCGACAACTGATCGATCGACCGCAGCGTCACGGTTCGAAGACCCCGGCTCGTCCGGGGTCTTTTCGTTTCTGAAGACTGCGAAAGCTTGGCCGTTGCTCGAAACGGGCCGTGGATACGTTGAAATCACGTGGCCGAAAGGGTTATGCTTCCCCAACGGAAAACAAGAAGGTTTCGATGGGCGACGGGTTCGAACGAGGCGGGGGGCCTGATTCCCGGATTCTGATCGCGGCGATCGACGCGCTGGATCTCCCCCTCGCTCTCGTGTCGCTCTCCGCGCGGACCTTCCTGCATCGCAACCCCGCTTTCGTCCGTGCGGTCGAGGGCGCTGCATCCGATCCCTTCATTTGGCTGGGCATCGGCCCGGCCGGCCTCGACGGCCCGGAAGACCGGGTCTTCCTTCCCCTCGTTCCCGGCCGGGCCGTCGCCCGCTGCCGTCGCGTTTCTTCCGACCATGTGGTCGTCACGCTCGAAGAGGCGTCGCCGTCACCGGGCATGAAGACCGCGAGCGAAGCTCCGTCCCCGGGTGACCCGGAACTGTTGCGTGCCCGTCTGCGGTCGGCGATGGCCGGCGGAGGAGCGGGCGACGTTCTGCTGCTGTTCGTCCATATCGACCGGTTGGAGGCGATCAACGAGACCTTCGGCCCCGCCGCGGGCGACCGTCTGCTCGGGCGCGTCGCGACGCGGCTGCGCAATCTCGTCTCGGAAGGCGGGCTCGCGATGCGGCTCGACGGGGCGACCTTCGCGGCGCTTCTGCGGGCGGGCCGCAGCGAAAAGTCGGGGGCCGACCTCGCGCAGCGCGTCGCGGCGGAGATCGGCCGGCCCTACGCGGTCTCCGGCGAACTGATCGAGGTGCCGGTCCGCATCGGCGCCGCCCTGGCCTTCCGCGACGGACCCGACCCCGACCGCGTGATCGAGGCCGCGCGTATGGCGCTGAGCCGCGCGAAGGAGAACGCCCCCGGCACCGTGCGCTTCTTCGACGAAGAGATCGAGCAGCGCATCGCTGTGCGGCGGAAGGTGGAGGCCGATCTCCGGCGGGCGGCGCGGACGGGCGATTTCGACCTCGTCTATCAACCGCAGATCGACGTGCGGACGCGCCGCGTCGTCGGCATGGAGGCGCTGATGCGCCGCACGCATGCGGAACTAGGCCCCGTACCGCCGGCCGTGTTCATCCCCGTCGCGGAGGCGACCGGGCTCATCATTCCGATCGGCGACGAGGTGATGCGGCGCGCCTGCCGCGAGGCGGCGGGATGGCCGGGCGACGTCCGCGTCGCGGTCAATCTCTCCCCGGTGCAGTTCCGCCGGCCCGGCCTCGTCGCCTTCGTCGCGGACCTTCTGTCCGAAACCGGGCTCGATCCGTCCCGCCTGGAAATCGAGGTGACGGAGAGCGCCTTGAGCGACGGCGTCGACGACACGCTCGTCATTCTGGAGGCGTTCCGGCGCCTCGGCATCCGCATCGCCATGGACGATTTCGGGACGGGTCATTCCGGCCTCGGGCGGCTGCGGAGCTTTCCCTTCGACAAGGTGAAGATCGACAAGAGCTTCGTGCAGGCCATGAATCGCGATCTCCAGGCCATGGCGGTCGTGCGGGCCGTCGCGGGTCTCGGGGCGGTGCTCGGCCTCCGCGTCACGGCCGAGGGGGTCGAGACGGAAGAGCAACTGGCCCGTCTCGCGCAAGAAGGATGCGACGAGGTGCAAGGCTTCCTTCTCGGCCGCCCCATGCCGCCCGCGGAAGCCGCTGCCTTCATCGCGGGCGCGGCCTGATCCCGAAGAGAGTTCCGGAACCGATCGGCCGGCTCCGCGTTGAAGGATCGCGGAAAAGCGCGCCGCGGGCGGGCAGGAGATCGAAATCCATGCAGGACGAGTTCGAGCAGGACGTCGCCGCGCGGCTCGTATCCCGCCATCTGCACGTCCTTTTGTCCGAAGCCCGCTCGGCCGGCATTCCGCTCGAAGAGCTGACGGTCGAACTCGCCGCCCATGCGGTCTGCGCCGCTCTGTCTTTCTGGTCGGCCGAGGATCTGCGCCAGCTCATCGAGGCGGCGGAGACGGACATTCTCGACGAAGGCGATCTCCGCACCATGGCGCCCGCCGGATTGGCCTGACACGACGCTTTCAGGCAAGCCGAAGCTGGACTTTTGGCGCTGCAGCGACACATCCTGTTCAGGGGCTCCGTTCGGCACCCGCCGGTGCGCGGGCGCGAATGTCGTAGTCCCGCTGCAGGAAGGATCCACGCGGCATGACCGTTTCGCGCCCCGCCGACGGGCTTCAGCCCGCAGGCCCGCTCTTCGCGGCCCATCCGGAACGCGATGCGGCGCTCGGAGAGGTTCACGCGCGTCCGTTCCAAGCGATCGGTGGTCCTGCCCGCATCCTGCATTTCGCCTTCATGACCGATCCGGTGCAGGGCGCCGCCGCCCGCGCCGCGCTGACGGCCTGGTGCGTCGCGCGCGGGCGGGCCGCGCCGCAGCCGAACGCCAAGCACCATCGGATCGACTGGCCCGGCGGCGGGCTTCGCTGGGAGCAGCACGCCGAGTTCACCACCTACACATGGCAGTTCGAGTCGCAGGGCGGCGCGCCCTTCGCGCCGCGCGCCGGGACGCTCGCCGACGACATGCGCCGGCTGCCGCAGCCCGGGCCGCATCTCGTCTCCGTGGATCTGCATTTCCTGCGCGAGACGCCCGACATCGATCCGGCCGAACCCTTCGATCCGTCGAGCCTCGCGATGACCCTCGTCAATCGCGAGGGCGCACTGGCCGCGACGGACTACCGGGCGGATGCCGACGGCTTCGTGCGCATCCTGTTGCTCGACCGTGCGCTCACGCCGCCGCGTGCGGGCGCGCTCGTGCAGCGCCTGCTCGAAATCGAAACCTACCGGATGCTCGCGCTGCTCGGCCTGCCGCAGGCCCAGCGGGTCGCGCCTTCGGTCAAGCGCATCGAGGACGAGCTGACCCGCATCGCCGAGGCGATGAAGGACAATGACGGACTTGCGGAAGACCGGAAGCTCCTCGACGACCTCACCCGCATCGCGGCCGAGCTCGAAGCCGAGGTCGCGGCGTCGAGCTACCGTTTCGGCGCCACCCGCGCCTATGACGGCATCGTGCGCCAACGCCTCGCGGCCATCGGCGAAACTCCGCTCGAAAGCTGGCCGCCCTTCTCGTCCTTCCTCGACCGACGCATGGCGCCCGCGCTGCGCACCTGCACGATGCTGGAGGAGCGGCAGACGGCGCTGTCCACCAAGGTGGCGCGCGCGGCCAATCTGCTCCGCACGCGGGTCGACGTGGAAATCGAGCGCCAGAACCGCGACCTGCTCGCCTCCATGAACGAGCGCACCCGGCTGCAGCTGCGCCTGCAGCAGACCGTCGAGGGGCTCTCGGTCGCGGCGATCAGCTATTACATCGTCGGGCTGGTCTCGTATCTGTTCAAGGGCAGCAAGGACGCGGGCCTTCTGCCCTTCGACCCCGGTTTGGCCACGGCCGCCGCCGTGCCGCTCGCCCTCATCTTCGTCGCGGTGGTCGTCCGGCGCATCCGCCGGGGGCACGACGCGGACTAGGTCCGGATTTCGGCCGTCTCGAAACTTCCGAGCGCGCGCACCATGCGCGCGGCATCCGCCTGCGGCAGGGCCATGTAGCGCGCGTCCATCGCCGCCGCGATCTCGCGGGCGCTTTGTTGCGGACGGGGCGAGGTGTCGATCAGGACCGCCGCGATGCCGTCGACGCGGAAGCCCGCCGCCGCGTCCAGCGCGTCGCTCTTGGCTTCGGCACGTCCCGTAGCGCCCGCCTTGCCGACATTGGCCTGTCCGTCCGTGAGCAGAACGACCCGCGCGGCATTGCCCTTCTTGCGGACCTGTTCGGCGACCCGTCGCGCTTCTTCCAGCCCCGCCGCCAGCGGCGTGCCGCCCCCGCCGGGGAGAACGCCGAGCGCGCGCTTCGCCCGTGCGAGCGACCGCGTGGGCGGCAGCAGCACATCGGCGCCGTGCCCCCTGAAGGCCACGAGCGCGACCTCGTCGCGGCGGACATAGCATTCGGCCAGCATCAGCTCGACCGCGCCCTTGGCTTCGCCCAGGCGGTGCAGGGCGGCCGAGCCCGACGCGTCCACGACGAAGATCGTGGTGCTGCGTCGACGGATCCGCCGCCGCACGGTGCGGAAATCCTCGAGCCGCACATGGATCGCGGGCGCGCCCGCGACGGCTTCCCTGCGCCGGAACGGTTGATGCGGAACGGCGGCGCGCAGAGTGGCGAGAAGCGCGAGCCGCTCGCCGTTGCGCGGGCGGCGTGCCCTGAGGCCCGCGGGACGACCGCGCGTGCGGGCGGCGCCTCCCGAGCCCGCACCCCGGCTGCCCGCGCGTGCGGCGCCTTTGGCGCGGTCCACGAGCCGCGCCAGCATGTCGGGCGGCAGCGAGGTCCGGACCGCTTCCACGAGGCGGTCGGCCTGCTGTTCGGCATGGCCCGCTTCGTCCTCGGAGGTCTCCGGTTCGGAAGGGCCGTCCTGCGGCGTTTCGCTCGATGCCTCTTCGGGCGGTGCTTCGGCCTGCTCGGGCGGCGGGGGCGGCGGTTCGGCGGTCTCGGGCTGAGCGGGAACTTCCGTCGCCCTCGGCAGAAGCACGAGGCGGGCGGCGATCGTCAGATCCTCTTCGCTCACGATCGTGCTGCCGCGAAGCGCTGCGGACGCGCGCGCGACCCGCAGCGCGGCGGAGACCGCGCGGAGCGAGGCGATCCCGAACCGCTCGCCGAGTTCGACGAGAGCTGCGACCGCATCGTCCGCCACGGCGACGGCGGGCAGGCGGGCCCGGGCTTGCCGGATCGCGGCGGCGTCCTCGAAATCGGCCTCCGCCGTCAGGTCCGCGACCGTGATCCCTTCGAGATCGGCCACGATGCCGAGGCGGTCGCAGAGCGAGGGGGGCGGGGCCTCTTCGGCGTCGACGCCCTCGTCGAGCGCCACGATGCCGAAAAGGGCGGGAGCGCCGGCCGACATGCCGGTGTCCTGCGCGGCCTCGACGATCGCCGCGATCTCGCGGTCGATCCGTTCGGCCATGGCGAGGATCAAGAGGCCGCCGTCGGCGTCGGTAAGCAGACCCTTCTGCTCGACCGGACGGCCCGCCGCGAGCGTGGCGCCGAGATCGAGGCCGCCCGTCAGGCGGGACCGGTCGACCCCGGCCGGAACGCGCCGCACGGGTCCGTCCGCGAAGAGGTCGTCGAGAAGTTCGAGAAAGGCGTCGCGTGCGGGCCCCGCGCGCCCGCGAAGCCGCAGGCCCGTGCCGTGCGGATCGACGGCGAACAAGGCGGCCGCGAGGACCGCCTCCGACCAGGGAGCCCGAGGGGCCGGGGCGTTCACGACAGCGTTTCGGAGACGGCGCGTTCGATGCGGACGCCTGAGCCCGTATCGTCGAGCGGGTTCCGCCGCAGACGGTGGCGCAGCACGCCGGGTGCGACCTTGCGCAGATGGTCGATCGAAACCGTCGTCGCGCCGTCGAGCGCGGCGAAGGCGCGCGCCGCCCGGATCAGCACGAGTTCGCCGCGCAGACCGTCCGTGCCGAGCGCCACGCAGAGGCGGGCGGCGGCTTCGAGAACCGCGTCGGGAACCTCGATCTTGGCGAGACGGGTCCGCCCCGCTTCGATGCGGCGGCCGAGCTTGGCGGTCTCCTTGCTCCAGGCGAGGGTGAAGCCCTCCCTGTCGCGCTCGTAAGCGTCGCGACGCTTGATGATCTCCACACGGTCCTTGATCTCGCGCGGGGTCGAGACGTCGACGCAGAACCCGAAACGGTCGAGGAGCTGCGGGCGCAGTTCGCCTTCTTCGGGATTGCCGCTGCCCACGAGGACGAAGCGCGCCGGGTGGCGGATGCTGAGGCCCTCGCGCTCGACGACGTTCACGCCGGACGCCGCCACGTCGAGCAGCAGATCGACGAGGTGATCCTCGAGCAGATTGATCTCGTCCACATAAAGGAAGCCGCCGTTCGCCTTGGCGAGCAGACCGGGCTCGAAGCGCTTCTCGCCGCGCGTCAGCGCGCGTTCGATGTCGAGCGCACCGACCAGGCGGTCCTCCGTGGCGCCGAGCGGCAGATCCACGACCGGGATCCGGGCCTTGGTCGGACGCGCCGGAACGTCCGCGGCGGAACAATGGGGGCAGGTCGCGAGGGAGGCGGAAGCGGGTTCGCAGCCGAAGGGGCAGCCCGCGACCACGCGGCGTTCCGGGAGAAGGGCGGCGAGGCCCCGCACCGCCGTGGATTTTCCGGTGCCCCGGTCGCCGAAGACCAGAACGCCGCCGACGGAAGGGTCGACGGCCGCGATCATCAGCGCGGTCTTGACCTCGTCCTGGCCGACGATCGCGGCGAAGGGATAAGCGTCCGCGACGGGCGCGGCCGCGGGCGGCTTCCGGTCGCGCACGGGGCGCGGCGACCGGGCCGTCTCGCCGCCGGAGGACCCGCGCTCCTCATGGGCGCGCGGGTCGAAGGCGATATGGACGTCAGAGCTTCTTTCCATCGGGTCCGAACTGCTTGAGGTAGGCGACGATGTCGTCGACTTCCTTCTCGTTGGTGAGGCCGGCGAAGACCATCTTGGTCCCCGGGATCTTGGCCTTCGGGTTCTTGATGTATTCGCGGAAGGTCGCCTCGTCCCAGGTAAGGCCCGAGCTCTTGTTCGCTTCCGAATAGTTATAGCCTTCGACCGATCCCGACTTGCGGCCGATCACGCCGTTGAGGACGGGGCCCACGCCGTTCTTGGCGGTCTCGCCGACCTGATGGCAGGCGCGGCACTTCAGGAAGACCTTCTCGCCCGCGGCGGCGTCCTGCGCCGAAGCGGCGCCGACCGTGAGAAGGAAGGCGGGCAGAGCCGCCGCGATGAGGGAAATACGGTTCTTCATTTCGAGTCCTCCCGGAAAGACGGCATCGCCGCCGGGCACGTTGCACACGAGGCCGATGACGTTCCGAGAACTCGGTAAGACGGGCGGGAAGCGTCAGCGCCGCTCGCGCGTCCTTCGTCCACTTCCTCGGTCTTCATACGACCCGCGGCGGCCCTTGGATCCGTTGCAGCGCTCAAGCCGGGATCCTCCCTTCGCGGACGAGGCGCGCGGCGGCGGCGCTTTCCAGCTCCGCGGCTCTGAGAAGGCGCGCGGGCGGCCGGAATTCGACCGTTTCCTCCACGCCCGCCCGTTCCTCGATCGATACCTGCCGCAGAGAGGTCAGCCGAGCGATGAGGCCGTTCACGAGATAGTCGGGCGCCGACGCACCGGCCGTCAGCCCCATGCAGGTGACGCCGTCGAGCCATCGGGGGTCGAAGGCGTCGGGGCGTTCGAGCAGCACGCTATGCACGCCGGCCGCCGCCCCGATTTCCCGCAGGCGATTGCTGTTCGAGCTGTTGGCGGCGCCCATCACCACGATCAATTGCGCGTCGCGGGCGATGTCGCGCACCGCGCGCTGCCGGTTCTGCGTGGCGTAGCAGATGTCGTCCGTGCCGGGACCCTTGATCCCGGGAAAGCGGGACTGCAGCGCGTCGATGACGTCGCGCGCATCGTCGAGGCTGAGCGTCGTCTGGGTGACGAAGGCGATCCGCGTCGGGTCCGCCACGGCGAGCGCCGCCACGTCCTCCGCGGTCGCGACCACGTCGAGAGGGCCGTCGATCTGCCCGACCGTTCCCTTCACCTCGGGATGGTCCGCATGGCCGACGATCACGACGTGGTGGCCCGCTTCCGCGAAGCGCCGCGCCTCGCGATGGACCTTCAGAACCAGCGGGCAGGCCGCGTTGATCACGTCGAGCCCCCGCCGTTCCGCTTCGGCTTCGACAGCCCGCGAGACGCCGTGCGCGGAGAGCACCGTCAGCGCGCCTTCGGGGATCTCGTCGGTGTCCGATACGAAGACTGCGCCCTTCGCGATCAGATCGTCCACCACCTGGCGGTTGTGGACGATCTCGTGCCGGACATAGACCGGCGGACCGTGGATCTCGAGCGCACGCTCCACGATCTCGATGGCGCGGATCACGCCGGCGCAGAAGCTCCGGGGATTGGCGAGAATGATGCGGAGCGTTTCGGTCATGGGGGCTGGTCCGATCCGGGGCTTCAGGCCGCGCTTCTCAGACCGAGATCGGCCCATATCGAGGACAGCGCCCCGACGAGGTGGTCGACATCGGCCGCCGTATGCACGGGCGACGGGGTGACGCGCAGGCGCTCCGTGCCCCGCGGCACGGTCGGGTAGTTGATCGGTTGGACATAGATGCCGAAGCGGTCGAGCAGTTCGTCGCCGATCCGCTTGCACAGCACCGCGTCGCCCACCATCACCGGCACGATATGGCTGGGATTGTGGAGATGCGGGATCCCGGCCGCGTCGAGCCGCTCGCGGACCTGCCGGACGCGCTCCTGATGTCCCTCGCGCTCCACCGAACTCGTCTTGAGATGGCGGATGCTCGCGGCGGCGCCGGCCGCCAGAGCGGGCGGCAGCGAGGTGGTGAAGATGAAGCCCGAGGCGAAGCTGCGCACGAAGTCGCAAAGCGCGGCGGAGCCCGTGATGTAGCCGCCCATGACGCCGAAGGCCTTGCCGAGCGTGCCTTCGATCACGTCGATACGGTCACGCACGCCGTCGCGTTCGGAGACGCCGCCGCCCCGCGCGCCGTAAAGGCCGACCGCATGGACCTCGTCGAGATAGGTCAGCGCGCCGAATTCTTCCGCGATGTCGCAGATGTCCGAGAGCGGCGCGACGTCGCCGTCCATCGAATAGACGCTCTCGAACATCACGATCTTCGGCTGCCGCGGGTCGAGGTCGGCGAGTTTGCGCCGCAGATCCGCGGGGTCGTTGTGCTTGAACAGGCGCTTCTCCGCGCGGCTGTGGCGCAGGCCCTCGATCATCGAGGCGTGGTTGCCCTCGTCCGACACCACCACGCAGCCGGGCATCGAGGCCGCCAGCGTCGAGATGGACGCCCAGTTGGAGACGTAGCCCGAGGTGAACAGAAGCGCCGCTTCCTTCGCGTGGAGATCGGCGAGTTCGCGTTCGAGCAGCACGTGGTAGTGGTTCGTGCCCGAAATGTTGCGCGTGCCGCCCGCGCCCGCGCCGGACTTCTCGATCGCCTCATGCATCGCTCGGAGTACGGCGGGGTGCTGGCCCATGCCGAGATAGTCGTTCGAGCACCAGACCGTGACCTCGCGCAAGCCGTTCGGGCCGTGATGCATGGCCTTCGGGAATTCGCCGGCGCGGCGCTCGATGTCGGTGAAGAAGCGATAGCGGCCCTCACTCTTCAGCTTGCCGAGCTGGTCCTTGAAGAAGCTCTCGTAGTTCATGATGCGGCTCCCTGACGTCCGACGGTCGAGAGGCTCACGCCGCAGGCCGTCGGTGGAATCGAGACTTCGAAGGCCGCCCCGTCGTGCGGCTCGCGATGGAGAGGGTGGGGTTCCGGAGCGGGCGTCGCCGGGTCGACCGGGAGACCCCAGCCCCAGAGCGTTTCGGCCCGCCACGGGAAGACGAGGAACCAGTGCTCGATCACGCCGAGCGCCGCGAGCGCCGCGAGCAGCGTCGCCGAGGCGGCGTCGGCATCCGTGATGTCCGGGCGCAGCGCTTCCTGGCTCAAGAGCAGGCAGAGCACGGTCGCCGCCGTCACCGAGACGGGGAAGAGCAGGTTCATCGCCCTGCGGCGGAAGAAGCTGCCGAGATGCGCGAGATGGGCGGGCAGCATGTCGTGCGGCGCGTTGGGTACGCCGAGAAAGAGGTTGAGCTTCGCGCTGACGCGCATCGCCCACAGGATCGCGAAGGCGGCGAGGCCCGTGCGGTTCGGCCCGCCGGCGCAGAGCGCGGCGACCGCGATCCCCGACAGAAGCAGCGCGGCCTCGTGATGCGCCACGGCACCGAGCCCGCGGCCGAAGCGGTTCCAGCCGGTCGAGCCGACCGGGCAGGGCGCCTTGCTCGAGCCCGCGAGGCAGCCCGAGAGAAAGGCGATCTCGTTCCAGCCCCAGACGGCGAGCGCCGAGACGAAGGCGAGATGGACGCCCCAAGGGGATTCGTCATGGGCGGAGAGCCGCAAGCCGACCAGAGCGAGGGCGAGCATCGCGGTCGCGCCGATCATCACGCGGCCCCGCGAACCGGCACGGAAGCGGTCGAGCCAAAGGATCGCCCCGGTGGCGGACCACCAGAGCAGGATCGCCATCAGGATCGGCCAGCCGTGCCGGACCATGCGGTTCCCCTTACCAGGCCGGCTGCAGCCGCACTTGCGCGGGCAGCTCGTGGGAGACCACGGGAAGGAAATAGACCTTGGCGAAGGTCACCGCCGCCTTGGCGGCGAGCACCTTGCTTTCGATCCAGCCGCCGATGCCGCCCTTGCGCTTCGCCTCGAGGATCGCGTCCGAGATCTCGCGCAGCCGTTCGAGGCCCGCGCGGAATTCCGGATTGTCGATGTCCAGCGTGAAGGGGAAAACCTGCTTCGAGATTTCCGAAGTCACGCGGAAGACGCGGTAGTCGTAGTCCGTGATGTCGATGTTCAGGGCCTTGTGGAAGTGGGGGCGCATATGGTCGCGGCAGAACATCGTCGCGAAGACCGCCAGCAGGAAGAAGCGGATCCACAGCTTGTTGTAGCCGGAGAGGAGATGCGGCTGAGACCGCATGATCATGGCGAAGGCTTCGCCGTGGCGGAACTCGTCGTTGCACCACTTCTCGAACCATTTGAAGATCGGATGGAAGCGTTGATCCGGGTTCTTCTCGAGGTGACGATAGATCGTGATGTAGCGGGCGTAGCCGATCTTCTCCGACAGATAGGTCGCGTAGAAGATGAATTTCGGCTTGAAATAGGTGTACTTCTTCGTCCGCGTCAGGAACGTCATGTCGACGCCGAAGCCGAGATCCTTCAAGGCCTCGTTGATGAAGCCCGCATGGCGCGCCTCGTCGCGGGTCATGTAGGAGAAGAGCTTGCGCATCTCGGGATGGGTGATGCGCTTCTTGATCTCGGAATAGAGCACGCAGCCCGAGAATTCCGCGGTCAGCGACGAGACGAGGAAGTCGTGGAACTCCTCGCGCAGGTCGGGGTCGAGCGCGGAGAAGTCGATCTTGAACTCGTCGGTCTTCTGGAAATGGCCGCGGTTCGGGTCCGCGCCCATCTCCTCCATCAGCCGGTCCCATTCGTCGCGGACGGACGAGACGTCGAGCCGGTTCATGGCCTCGTGGTCGGTCGTGTAGAACCGCGGGGTGAGGAGCGTGTCCTCGAGCGCGATCCGCGTGGATTGGGTGGGGCCGCCGCCGCCTTCGATCCTGAGCATCAGGCTTTCCCCTCGAATCCGACTTCGTAAAGCTCGGTCACGTCGCGGTAGCCCGTCAGATGGGCCCACAGCGCGTCGAACAGGTTTCCGCGCGTGACGGTCGCGGTGCAGCGCGTGACGGTGGTCCCGCCGAACGGGACGTAGGCGGGCGCGTCATGGACGGTCACGCTGTCGCCCGCCTCGATGTCCACGCCTTCGAGATGGACATGGGCGTGCAGGCTCTTGGCGGTGTGCTCGATCTCGACGGTGCAGGGCACGTCGAAGCTCTTGCGGAGAAGACGCGAGGTGATCACGGCTTGGTCTCCCTTGCGGTGAGGAGTCGCGCGAAGACGGCGACATTGGCGGGCCCGAACGCGTCGAGTTCGACCACGCGTTCGGTCGAGGGATCGGTGAGGGACAGGCGCCCGTCGGTCCGGCGCATCAGCACGAAGGGCGCTTCGGGGCCGATGCCGCGCTGCTTGCGGTCGCGGGCGAAGCCGCGCATCACGCCGCGCAGGAACCCGCCTTCGCCCGAGGGCGTCACGGCGACGACGCCGGAGGCGTCGGACACCACGACCGCTCCGTCGTTCCGGTCTGCGAAGGAGATCGAGCGGCTTTCGACGGCCGGGAGCGGCGGCAGCCGCGTCACGCCCGTGTCGGTCAGGCGCGCGGTCGCTGCGGCGCCGAGCGAGGCCAGCATCAGGCCGGCACCCGCGATCAGTGCCGCTCTCGGGAAGGGGCGATCGGCTTTGAGGCTCATCGCTTCGCTCCTCACGCCGCCGCCGTGGCGGGCACGTGCCCGGTCGCGGGTTCCGAGCGCTCCGTCGGGGCGCTCGTACGCTCGGGCGCCGCTGCGGTCCGGTGATGGGCTTCGAGCGCGGCCGAGAGATGGCTCACGAGCGCGTCCGCGTCGCGGATGCCGCGCAGCATCGGCGCGGGGCGCGCGAAGCGCCACGGACGGGAGCTGGGCCACAGCACGAGCCAGGCGATCCGATGCTCGGGATCGATTTCGAGCGGAACGTCGGCCGTCCCGTCGGGATGGCGCGCCACCGCGGCGCCGACCACATAGGCGAGCGGCACGTTGACCGTGATCGGCATCGCGATCCCCGTGCGCATGACGAGCCGCTTGTCCGAGAGCAGGTAGCGCGTGGTCTTCGCATAGCCCGCCGCCGTGGCGGCGAGGATCGCGAGGCAGGCCGCGGCGAGCGGCAGGATCCACAGCGCATGGCCCGCGGCGTCGAGCGCCGAGGACCCGTCGTAAAGCGACGAAGCGAAGCGCCAGAGCGCAAGCGCGCCGAAATAGAAGCCCGCCTCGCGGACCCGGAAGACGCGGCGTGCCAGGGCCGCCCGGTCGGGGCGCCCCTGCCACAGCACCGTCTCGCCCTTGGGCAGACGGGCCACGAGTTCGTCGACGCGGACTTCCGGCCCTCGGGTCATACGATCGGCTCCTGACGCGAGGGCGTCGCGTAGAGATAGCCGCCGCCGTAATAGGCCGAGACCTTCTCTTCCTCGAGGAAGGTGATCCGGTCCGGGCTCTTGATCTGCGGCACGCCGCCGAACTGCGAGCCGAGGATGGCGCGGACCTTCACCTGCTTGCGGCCTTCGATCCGGGCCATGGTGACGGGCAGAAGCACCGTGCGGCCGTCGTCGAGCTTCACTTCGTAATAGCGGAAGTAGAACTCGGAGCGGTCGACCCAGAGGTCGGAGATCACGCCGGCCCGGACGTCGTCCGCGCCCAGCACCGGCAGGCCGCGCGGGTCGGGATCGTTCGGCTCGACGTGGAATTCCGGGGCGATGCGCAGGGGCACGATCTTGTCCTGCCCTTCGACCGTGAGGTCCGGATGGTCCGTACGCTCGGCCCAGGCGGCCGGGCCGACGCCGTCGGCCATCGGATCGCCGGTCGGCACATAGGGAGCGCCCGTCCAGGGAGCGGTACGCGCCAGCGCGAGCGGCCGGGCGTCGCCGCGGCCGTCGGGGGTCGGCACGGTGACTTCGCCGCCGTGGAACAGCTTGTAGGTCTTCGGCGAGGGCATTCCGGGGAAGCCCACGATGGAGACGCCGGGACGGTTCTCCTCGGCGAGCAGCGGATAGCCTTCCCGCTTGCTCTCGCGGTGCAGATACAGGATCAGCACGGCGAAGAAGCCCCAGAACAGGTACAGAACGACCTGAGCGAGATCGACATATTGCGTGAATTCGAGGCCCATGGTGCGCCTTCCTTCTGCAGATCGTCAGCCCGGGATTTCGGCGAGGCCGAACCCGGTCGACGGGGATGAGGACGAATTCCGCCGCGCATGGCTCGCGAGCGGACCGATCACGACGAGAGTGAGGAACAGAAGCAGCAGTTCGAAGTGGTAGACGACGCCGTAGCCGGCCGAGGCCCCGCGGAACACGGGCCCGAGCCCCTCCGGTCCGGCGACGACGGAGGTGAGATCGCGCAGCGCGCCGCCCGCGAAGATCGCGATGCCCGCCGCGGTGGCCTGCACGGCGCCCCAGGCACCGAGCGCGAGGCCCGCATTGTCGGATTCTTCGAGCCCCATGGCCGCGGTCAGCGTGCCGACGGCGAAGAAGCCGTTGCCGAAGCCGATCATGAAGGTGCCGAAGCGGAACAGGTCGGGCGCGTTCAGGGGCGCTGCGAAGAAGACGCAGGCGAAGGCCGGGATGCCGATCAGCGCGCCGTAGCCCGCGAGCCGCATCGGCTCCGCGCCGCGTCCCAGAACGCGGGCGGCGAGCGCGAAGGCCAGAAGCCCGCCGAGTGCCGTGAAGGCCGTGAGGAAGGTCGTCTCGCCGACGCTGAGGCCGAGGATCTCGCCGCCGTAAGGCTCGAGAACGATGTCCTGCATGTTGAAGCCGAGCGTGCCGAGCGCCACGGCCACGAGGAAACGCATCGCGCCCGGGCGTCGCACGAAACGGCCGAAAGCGACCCGGAAGGGGGGCGTCTGCGCGGCGGCCGTCGCTTGGGCGCGGGCGCGATCGCGCGGCTCCTGCTTCCAGAGCGCGAAGATGTTGAGCGCGATCGTCAGCAGGGCGGCGGACTGCACCACGCGGACGAGGCGCGAGGGGGTGAAGTCGTCGAGCGCGAAGGAGAAGACGAGAGCGCTCGCGACCGAACCCGCGAGCAGCACCACATACATCAGGGCCACGACGCGCGGGCGCTGCGCTTCGCTGGCGAGATCGGTGGCCAGCGCGAGGCCCGCGGTCTGCGTCACCTGCATTCCCGCGCCCACGAGCAGGAAGGCGACCCCGGCGGCGATCACGCCGACCTGGGCGGGCGCTTCCGAGTCCGGCGACAGCAGCAGCAGCGCGAAGGGCATGATCGCGAGGCCGGAGAACTGGATCATCGCGCCGAACCAGACATAGGGCACGCGCCGCCAGCCGATGGCCGATCTGTGCCGATCGGAGCGGAAGCCGATCAGCGCGCGGAACGGCGCAAAGACGATCGGCAACGCGACCATGGCGGAGACCAGCGCCGCGCGGATCTCGAGTTCGACGATCATCACCCGGTTCAGGGTGCCCGCGAGCAGCACGCCCGCCATCGCGACCGAGATCTGGAACAAGGACAGACGCAACAGGCGCACGAGCGGCAGCTCCGCCGTCGCGACGTCGGCGAAGGGCATGAAGCGCGTGCCGGAGCGCCTCAGCCGATCGACCATGAACCTGTTGAAGCCTCCGATCATCGGGCAAGCTCCCAAGCCTGGGAGATGTAAAAGCCCCGCGCGATCCGCGCCGTACGCTTGAAGCCGAACCGGGACAATCGGTCTTCGCTGGCTACGGCGGTTCGGAAGGCGACGTCCGGCACCGGTTCGATGGCGGGCGCGCGATCCCCGCGCGGGAAGAGGCGGCCGACCGCGTGCATCGCGGCGAGCGCGGGGGTCCGCGGCGCGACCGTGAAGACGAGCGAGTCCGCGGTGCGCTCGGCCAAGGCCGCGAGGATGCGCACGACGTCGGAGGTCGGATAATGGATGAGGGAATCCATGGCCACGACGTGGTCGAAGCGGCCGAGCGCGGGGTCGAGCATGTCGCCCGCACGGAAATCGATCCGGCCCGGGCCGACCGAGCCCATGCGTTCCCGGGCGATGTCGACGAGGGTCGGCGAGACGTCCACCGCGACGACTTCGGCGCCGCGTCGCGCGGCTTCGACCGCGAGCGCGCCGGTGCCGCAGCCCGCGTCCAGAATCCGGCGGCCGGAAAGGTCCTGCGGCAGCCAAGCGAGAAGGGTCGCCCGCATCTCGTCGCGTCCCGCGCGGACGGTCGCACGGATGCGGCCCACCGGCGCGTCGGAGGTCAGGCGCTTCCACGCATCGACGGCGGTGCGGTCGAAATAATCGGTGATGCGGTCGCGCCGCTCTTCATAGGCCCGCGCGTTCATCAGTCGAACCCCAGAAGATCGAAGATTTCACGGTCCTTCAGCGGCTTGGCCTCGTAGACCTCCTCGCCGGACCAGAGGGACTCGGCCAGACGCAGATATTCCTTCTGCACGGCCAGCACTTCGGGGGACGTTTCCATCTCGAACAGCGTCGCCTTCTTCAGGCGGCTGCGGCGGATCACGTCGAGATCGGGGAAATGCGCGCGCGTGGCGAGGCCCGTCGCGGCGTTGAACCGGTCGATCTGGTCGGTTCCGGCGCTCCGGTTGGCGATCACGCCGCCCAGGCGCACCTTGTAGTTCTTCGACTTCGCGCCGATCGCCGCGACGATGCGGTTCATCGCGAAGATGGAGTCGAAATCGTTCGCCGCCACGATCAGCGCGCGTTCGGCATGCTGGAGCGGCGAGGCGAAGCCGCCGCAGACCACGTCGCCGAGCACGTCGAAGATCACGACGTCGGTGTCGTCGAGCAGGTGATGTTCCTTGAGGAGCTTCACGGTCTGGCCGACGACGTAGCCGCCGCAGCCTGTGCCCGCGGGCGGGCCGCCGGCCTCGACGCACATCACGCCGTTGTAGCCTTCGAAGACGAAGTCCTCGACGCGCAGTTCCTCGGAATGGAAATTCACGCTTTCGAGCACGTCGATCACGGTGGGCGTCAGCTGCTTGGTCAGCGTGAAGGTGGAATCGTGCTTCGGGTCGCAGCCGATCTGCAGCACCCGCTTGCCGATCTTGGAGAAGGCGACGGAGAGGTTCGACGAGGTCGTGCTCTTGCCGATGCCGCCCTTGCCGTAGACGGCGAAGACCTTGGCCCCGTCCATCTGCATCGCCGGGTCCAGCTGCACCTGTACGCTGCCTTCGCCGTCCGGCGCTCGGGGTCTGTTCGGGAGGGTGTCGATCAGGTTCATCGCGGTTCCGGGGGTCAAGCCGCGACGCCTACATGGACGCCTTCGAGCCGGTCCTCGAGCTCTTCGCCGGCGCGGCGGAGGGCTTCGAGCGTTTCGGGCTCGGGCTGCCAGTAGTTGCGTTCGTGGGCTTCGAGGAGACGGTTCGCGACCTTCGCGGCCGCCGTGGGGTTGAGGCTGGCGAGGCGCTCGCGCAGTTCGGCGTCGAGCACGTAGGTCTCGGTGATGCGCTGATAGACCCACGGCGCGACCTCGCCCGTGGTGGCCGACCAGGCCATGGTGTTGGTGACGTGGGCTTCGATGGCGCGCACGCCCTCATAGCCGTGCTTCAGCAGCCCGTCGTACCATTTGGGATTGAGCATGCGCGTGCGGGTTTCGAGCGCGACCTGCTCGCCCAGCGTCCGCACCACGCCTTCGCCGCGCGTCTGATCGCCGATATAGACCGGGATCGCCGCGCCGCCCGCCCGCCGCACCGCGCGGCTGATGCCGCCGAGCGTATCGAAATACTGGTCGAGGGTCGTGACGCCGAGTTCGACGGATTCGAGGTTCTGATAGGCGACCTCGACATCGGCGAGCACCGACTGCATCAGCGCGCCGTTCTGCACCGGACGCCCCGAGACGCCGTAGGCGAAGGACTTGCGGCGGCAATAGGTCTCCGCCAGTTCGTCCTCGTCCTGCCACGCGCCGCTGTCGAGCAGGTGGTTCACATTGGCGCCGTAGGCCCCGTCCGCATTGCCGAACACCCGGAGCGCGGCCTCTTCGAGGCTGCAGCCGTGCTCGGCGACATAGGCCAGCGCGTGCTTGCGGACGAAATTGAGGTCTTGGGGCTCGTCGGCGGAGGCCGCCAGCAGGGAAGCCTCGGCCAGCATGCGGATCTGCAGCGGCATCAGATCCCGGAAGATCCCCGAGACGGTCATCAGCACGTCGATGCGCGGGCGCCCGAGTTCGGCGAGCGGCTTCAGTTCCGCGCCGCAGAGGCGCCCGTAGGAATCGAAGCGGGGGAGGGCGCCCATCAGGGCCAGCGCCTGCGCCAGCGGGCCGCCCTGCGATTTCAGATTGTCGGTGCCCCAGAGAACCATCGCGACGGTCTCGGGCAGCGCGTTGCCCGCCGCGCGATGCGCCTCGAGCAGGCGGGCGGCCTGCCGCGCCCCGTCCTCGACCGCGAAACGGCTCGGGATGCGGAACGGGTCGAAACCGTGGATGTTGCGTCCCGTCGGGAGCACCGCGGGCGTCCGGATGAGGTCGCCGCCGGGAGCGGGGCGCAGCCAGCGACCGTCGAGCGCGCGCAGGATGCCCGCGGTCTCGTGATCCTCGGATAGGAGCCGGTCGGCCTTGCGCAGGTCGTCCCAGAGCGCCGGCACGTGTTCGGGCGCGGGCGTCGCGGGCGCGCGCCCTCCGGTGATCGCTTCCAGATCCGCGCGTTCGGGACGCACGCCGTGGGTCGCCTCGGCCATCGCGCTCAGAAGGTCGGCGCGCTCCGTTTCGGAGGGCGGCGAGCCGACGACATGCAGGCCGTGCGGGATGAGCGTGTATTCGAGTTCGAGGATCTTTTCGGTCAGCTCCGCGGCGCGACGCGCGCCCTCCGCGCCCCATGCCGGTTCCGCTTCGGCGAGGTCGAGGGTCGCGGCCTGCGCCTGCACGGATACAAGCAGCGCGGGCGCTTCGTGCGCCTCTTCCGGTCCGAGGCCCCGGAAGCGTTCCAGAAGCGATTTCAGATCGACGAGGCCGCGATAAAGACCCGCATGCGAGATCGGCGGCGTGAGATGGCTCACCAGCGTCGCGGCCGAGCGGCGCTTGGCGAGCGCGCCTTCGGAGGGGTTGTTCGCGGCATAGAGATAGATGTTCGGCAGATCGCCGATCAGATGGTCGGGCCAGCAGGTGCCGGAGAGGCCGACCTGCTTGCCGGGCATGAATTCGAGCGCGCCGTGGGTGCCGAAATGCAGCACGGCATCGGCGCCGAAATCCTCGCGCAGCCAGCGGTAATAGGCGGAGAAGGCATGCGTCGGGGCGAAGCCGCGCTCGAAGAGCAGGCGCATCGGGTCGCCTTCCCAGCCGAAGGCGGGCTGCACGCCGACGAAGACGTTCCCGAACCGCGCGCCGAGCACGAAGATCGAGCGGCCGTCGGATTGCACGCGGCCCGGTGCGGGGCCCCAGGCGGCCTCGATCTCGGCCAGCCGCGTCTCGCGGCGCAGATGGTCGTCCGCGCCGATCGCCGCGAAGACGTTCGCCTGCATGCCGTAGGTCTCGCGATTGCCCCGGATGAGGGCGTCGCGCAGCGCGTCCGTGCTTTCGGGGAGGTCGACCGCGTAGCCGTCGCGCTTCAGCGCGACGAGCGTGTTGAACAGGCTTTCGAAGACCGAGAGGAACGCGGCCGTTCCGGTCGCGCCGGCATTCGGAGGGAAGTTGAAGATCGTGACCGCGACCTTGCGGTCGGCCTTGGCGCGCTTGCGCAACGCAGCGAGCTTCGCCGTCCGCGCCGCCAGCATGGCCGCGCGTTCCGAATGAACCGCCATGTCGCGCGTGCCGCCCGCCGCCGCATCCGAGCTGCGGCCGCCGAACACCATCGGGCCCGACGCGCCGTCGAGTTCCGGGATCGCGACCATGATCGTGGATTCGACCGGGTGCAGGCCCCGTTCGGAGGCGTCCCATTCTTCGAGCGTCTGGAATTCCAGCGCATGAGCCGCGAGATAGGGCACGTCGAGCGCCGCGAGCACGGCTTCGGCCGCCTCGGCGTCGTTGTAGGCGGGGCCGCCCACGAGGGAGAAGCCGGTCAGCGACACCAGCGCGTCGATCGTCGCGCGGCCGTCCTTCATGAAATGGGCTTCCACGGCCGGGCGCGCGTCGAGACCGGCGGAGAAGGCGGGGACGACGCGCAGGCCGCGTGCTTCCATGGCCGCGATCACGCCGTCGTAATGCGCCGTATTTCCGGCCAGCAGATAGGACCGCATCACCAGAAGCCCGACCGTCGCGACTGCGTCGCGCGGCCCGGGGACCTGCGTCGCGTCCTCGCCGATCCGGCCGGGAAGCCGGGGGTGATACACGCCGATCTCGGGATATTCGGTGGGCGCGGCGACCGAAAGGCTGCCCCGCAGTCCCGCGCGCGGGCCCGCCGCGTAGCGGTCGACCAGCATCCGCACCATGTTCGCGACGTTTTCGTCCGAACCGGAGAGGAAATATTGGAGGCAGAGGAACCAGGCGCGCATGTCCTGCGCGGTTCCGGGGATGAAGCGCAGGATGCGGGGAATATGGCGCAGCATCTTCAGCTGCTTGCGGCCCGCGCCGCCCGGCTTGTCGCTCTTGCCCCGAAGCTTCTTCAGGAGCGCGAGCGCCGGGTTGGGGCCCCCGTCCATCGAGAATTTGCCGACCTTGGTCGTCGCGGTGATCTCGGGCGCCGAGAGGCAGCCGATCATCGCATCGCAGGTCTCGCGCCGCGCCTTGAGCGCCGGCAGCACCGAGCGGATATGGTCGTCCATGAACAGCATGGACGAGACGACGATGTCGGCTTTGCCGATGTCGTCGATGCAGCGCGAGAGCGCGGCGGCATGGTCGAAATCGGCCGCCGCATGCAGCGTCAGCACGAGGCCCGGCATCTCGCGCGCCAGCATCCCGGCCGCGCGGTCCACGGCTCCCGCGAGATGGTCGTCCAGCGTCACGATCGTCACGCGGACGGGCACGGGCTCAACGCCCGAAATGGGCCTTGGCATCGTAGAGCGCCTCCACGGTGATGACGGGAATGGAACGTTCCGAGGCGAAGGCCTCGGTGTTCCGGCGGGCCTTGCCCCTCACGAAGAAGGGGATCTTGCGAAGCTCCTTTTCCGCGTCCTCGGACCATGACGGCCCGGTCTGCGGTGCGGCGGTCTCCGCCGTCTCGGCGGCACGGGCGCCCTGGGCTTCCGGCGCATGGCCGAGATGGGAGGGTGCGGCGCCGTTCTTGAACTCGAAATCGTCGCGGAACATCCCCAGCAGATGTTCTTCCAGCCCCATCATCAGGGGGTGGACCCACGCGTCGAAAATGACGTTCGCGCCCTCGAAGCCGCATTGCGGCGAATGGCGGGCGGGGAAGTCCTGCACATGCACCGGCGCGGAAATGACGGAGCAGGGCACGCCGAGCCGCTTGGCGACATGGCGCTCCATCTGCGTGCCGAGCACGAGTTCGGGGCGCAGCGCGGCGATCGCCGCTTCGACTTCGAGATAGTCGTCGGTGATCAATGCCTCGAGCCCGAGGCGCTCCGCGCAGGCGCGGACGTCGCGGGCGAATTCGCGCGAATAGGTGCCGATGCCGCAGACCGAGAAGCCGAGCTCCTCCTCCGCGATGCGGGCAGCGGCGAGCACATGCGTCGCGTCGCCGAAGATGAACACCCGCTTGCCGGTCAGATAGGTCGAGTCGACCGAGCGAGAGTACCAGGGCAGGCGCGATCCGGCCTCCGCGAGCGCGGCCGACGCGTCGACCCCCGCCACCCGGGCGACCTCCGCGATGAAGTCCCGCGTCGCGCCGACGCCGATCGGCACGGTCCGGACGGCGGGTTGTCCGAAGGTCCGCTCCAGCCATTGCGCGGCGCTCCCGGCGATCTCCGGATAGAGCACGACGTTGAAATCGGCCGCTCCGAGGCGGGCGAGGTCGGCGGCCGAGGCGCCCGAGGGTGCGGTCACGGCCACGTCGACGCCGAGCAGGTCGAGAAGGCGGGTCACCTCGATCACGTCGTCGCGGTGCCGGAAGCCGAGCGCCGTCGGGCCGAGAATGTTGCAGCTCGGGCGGACGCCTGCGGCGCGCGCGGGGCGCGGCGTGCCCGGGGCGGGCGCATGGGGGCCCGCCAGCGTGCGTACCAGCCGGTAAAAGGTTTCGGCGGCGCCCCAATTCTCCTTCTTGGAGTAGGAGGGGAGCTCCACCGGGCAGACCGGGATCGGGAGAGCGGCCGCGGCCGCGAGGCCCGCCGGGTCGTCCTGCAGCAGTTCGGCGGTGCAGGACGCGCCCACCACCATCGCCGCCGGCTTGAAGCGGTCATAGGCGTCCAGCAGGGCGGCGCGGAAGATGTCCGCGGTATCGCGGCCGAGGTCGCGGGCCTGGAACGTCGTGTAGGTCACCGGCGGGCGACGGTCCCGCCGCTCGATCATCGTGAACAGCAGGTCCGCATAAGTGTCGCCCTGCGGCGCGTGGAGGACGTAATGCACGTCCTCGAGGCCGGTGCAGACGCGCATCGCGCCGACATGGGGAGGGCCTTCATAGGTCCAGACCGTGAGCTGCATGGCCTAGACCCTCAATCGACCGCGACGCCCGAGCGGGCGGGCGAAGAGTTCGGCGAGATCGCCCGCATGCTCGTAGCCGTGGACCGGCGAGAACACGAGTTCGATCGACCATTTCGTCGTCAGGCCCTCCGCCTCCAGCGGATTGGCGAGGCCGAGCCCGCACACCACGAGGTCCGGCGCCGCGCTGCGGCAACGGTCGAGCTGGCGGTCGACGTCCTGCCCCTCCGACACGAGGATGTCCGAGGCCAGCAGGTCGAGATCGTCCGCGAGATGCTTGCGGTGCAGATAGGGCGTGCCGACTTCGACGGGCTTCATGCCCAACTCGCGCGAAAGGAAGCGGGCGAGCGGGACTTCGAGCTGCGAGTCGGGGAAGAAGAAGATGCTCTTGCCTTCGAGCGCCGCGCGATGGCGGGCGATGCCCGCCCGGGCCCGGGCCCGGGCCGGCGCGGTGACATCTTCGAAGCGCGCCTGCGGCACGTCGAAGCTCCGCGCCGCGGCGCCGAGCCAAGCGGTCGTGCCTTCCTCGCCGAAGGGGAAGGGGGCGGGGAGATGCTTCGCGCCGCGTTCTTCGAGAGCTCGCGCCGTCTCGCCGAGGAAGGGCTGGGCCAGAAGGAACCGCGTTCCGGGGCCGACGGGGGGCAAATCGCGGCTGAGGCGCGGCGGCAGGAAATCGACCGGGATGCCCATGCCTTCGAGCAGCACGCGGAAACGGTCCTCGACCACGTCGGCGAGGGAGCCGACCACGAGAAGGCGGGCGCCTTTCTCGTCGGCCATGCGGGGCATTTCGGCGACGAGCGCCGAGAGGCATGCGTCCTCGCCCTGCGTGAAGGTGGTCTCGATGCCGCTGCCGGAATAGGCGAGCACGCGGACCCGCTCGCGCAGCTTCGCGTCGAGCCTCGAGGCGGCGCGGCCGAGGTCGAGCTTGATGACCTCGGACGGGCAGGAGCCGACGAGGAACAAGAGCTTGATGTCGGGCCGGCGCTCCAAAAGCCGCCCCACGACCGAATCGAGTTCGTCGTGAAGATCGGCCCGGCCCGCGAGATCGCGCTCTTCGATGACGGCGGTGGCGAAGCGCGGCTCGGCGAAGATCATGACGCCGGCGGCGGATTGGATGAGATGCGCGCAGGTGCGCGACCCGATCACGAGGAAGAAGGCGTCCTGGATCTTGCGGTGCAGCCAGACGATGCTCGTCAGTCCGCAGAAGACCTCCCGCTGGCCGCGCTCCTGAAGGATCGGGCGATCGCAGCCCTTTTCGTTGCCGACGGGGAAGACGGGGGCGTTCATCGCGCGAACTCCGCCCGGGGCGCCGCTTCGAGGCGGGCCATGCGGAGCTTCCAGAGGAACTGGGCCGCGTTGACCACGTAGGTCGCGTAGGCCGCGAGCGCGAGAAGCATGAGTTCGCGGGGCGCGAGAAGGTCGCCGAAGGCCGCCGCGAGATAGGCCGTGTGGAGCGCGATGACGCCCATGCTCACCACGTCCTCCCAGAAGAAGGCGGGGGCGAACAACCATTTGCCGAAGACGGCGTGCTCCCAGATCGAGCCCGTGACCATGATCGCGTAGAGCACGAGGGTCTTGAGCACGACCGAGGCATTGGCGAGCGCCAGGCCTTCGCCGGTCGTCAGCGTCCGGATCACGAGAGCGCAGCTGGCGATGAAGACGAGGAATTGAAGCGGCGCGAGGACGCCTTGCACGAGCGTCCAAGGCGATGAGTCGCGTCTGGCCCGCTCTTCGTCGCTGTAGAGAGCCCTCGTCGGGCCGTTGCCCGCTTGAGGCGTCTTCATGGCAGCTCTCCCACCCCGGAACACGATCCTAGGGCCTGAATCAGGAGAGTGTCAAATTATCTGAACGTCTAAAACATTGGACAGTCGGCAGCGATTTTGCGTATGATCCCTTTTGCCGATTGTAGTTCGGACGGTCGGCGTTATTGTCGAGCTACGGTTCCGGGAAAGACCAAAAACTCCGGCCGTCTTCGGGTCGCCGTATCGTGCGGCGGTAGTCCGAACGGTGGGAGGGTTGAATGCTTGGGCATGAGCGCGGCCGCGAATTGCGGCCCGAACCGTCTGCCGATTCGGGTTCGTTGTCCTTCCCGCGGCAGGTCGCGGGCCCTGAAAGGTTCGCGGAGCTCGTCCGCGCCATCCGCACCAATGCGATCCCGAAGCTCTTCGCCGTCTATGCGGACGCGCCGAGGGTCGATCCCGACCGCATCGCGCCGGAAGAAATCGATCGCTTCGTCGAATTGATCCGCCAGGAAGACATCGTGCCGCCGCGGGCCTTTCTCCGCGAGGTGCGCGGACGCGGCGTCTCATGGACCTCGGTGCTTCTGGAACTCGTCGCACCCGCCGCCCGCCGCCTCGGTTGCGACTGGGAGGAAGATGCGCTCGGTTTCGCTGCGGTCAGCACCGCCTCGATGAGGCTCGAGCAACTGGTCCTCGAAGGCGAGCATGCGGAGCCTTCTCGCCGGAATGCCGCGACGGTCGATCGTACGGCCTTGCTCGTTCCCGCACCCGGGGATCAGCATACGCTGGGCATTCTGGTGGTCGGCGATCTGCTGCGCGAACAGGGCTGGCACGTCTCCGCCCTGCTCCGCTCCGACCCCGCCGAAGTGGTGGACAATGTCCGCTCCGGTCATTTCAACATGATCGGCTTCGCGCTGAGCCGCGAGGCGCTGGCCGGCGATCTCGCCGATCTCATCCGGGACGTTCGGCGCTCGTCCAAGAATCGCGGGATCGTCGTGATGGTGGGCGGCCGCGCTTTCGACCGAGACCCGGGTCTCTGCGCCCGCGTCTGCGCCGACATTCACCCCCGCGACGCCGATGAACTTCGGCGTCATTCCGCGATGTAGACTGGCAGGCCGAACCTTCTTAAAGGTCTGCCTGCGATCGGCTCTCGCGTTGGTTCCGAGATGTCGGTTTTGTGATCGGCGGTGACGTAGTGCCTCATCATGACCGCGAGAGTTACGAGACGGACGACCGTTTCGTGCATCTGCTGGAAGTCGCATCGGACATTTCGCTGAGGGTGGGCGCGGACGGGCGCATCCTTTCCGTCCATACGGTCGAGGAGCATATCCGCGACGCCGTGGCCGCGTGGGCCGGTCGGCCTTGGACCGAGACGGTCACGATCGAGAGCCGGCCCAAGGTCGAGCAGCTTCTCCGCGACGCCCGCGCCGGCACCGGCCCGGTCCGCCGCGAGATCAATCAACTGTCCGAAAAGGGCGAAATCGCCGTTCGTTACGTCACCGTCTCTGCCGCCGACGGCGGGGTGATCGCGCTCGGGCAGGATCTTCGTGCGGTCGCCCGCATGCAGCAGCGGCTGGTCGACTCCCAGCGCGCGATGGAGCGGGACTATCTCCGGCTGCGCAGCGCGGAAACCCGTTACAGGCTTCTGTTCCAGCTCGGGTCCGAGGCGGTGTTGATCATCGATGCCGCGAACGGTCGCGTCGTGGATCTCAATCCGGCGGCGACGACGCTGCTCGAAGCCACGCCCGGACGCATCGTGGGGCGGCCGCTCTCGGAATTCTTCGATCCGGCAGACCGCGAATTGCTTCAGGACGTCATCGCGAGCACGCGCGGCGGCGGACGCATGGAGCCGATCCGCGTCCGCATCGGATCCCAAGGGCGCGCCGCACTGGTCTCCGGCGTGGCCTATCGTCAGGACGAAGCCACGCATCTTCTCGTCCGTCTTGCCGCTTTGGACGGCTCTCCCGTGGTCACGGCGGTCATGGCGCTGCCCGAACTGCCGGAAGCCATGGTCGTGACGGATCTCGACCGCGTCGTCCGCGGCGCCAACCGCGCCTATCTCGACATGGCGGGCTTCGCGCGTCTCGAACAGGCCTTGGGCGAGAGCCTCGAACGCCGCCTCGGCCGCTCCGGCGCCGAGACCGGCATCCTGTTCGGCAATCTGCGCGAATACGGGCAGATCAAGGATTTCGGCACTGTCCTGCGCGGCGAGTTCGGAACGAGCGAGGACGTCGACGTTACGGCCGTGTCGGTCCAGCAGGGGCTTCCGGGTTACGTCTTCCTGATCCGCCGCACGCCGCAGCGCACCGTCTCGTCGGGCGGCGGCCACGAGCTGCCCCGGTCCGCGCACGACCTCACCGAGCTGATCGGTCGCCTTCCGCTGAAGGACATCGTGCGCGAGACCGCCGACGTCATCGAGCGGCTCTGCATCGAGGATGCGCTTCGCCTGACGAACGACAACCGCGCCGCCGCGGCGCAGATGCTCGGCGTCAGTCGCCAGAGCCTCTACGACAAGCTGAGGCGCTACGGCATCGGCGAACTCGGCGGCGACGACGAGACCGGCGACTGACGCCCATATTGGACGAATGATACTGTAAGATCACGTTTACAGTTTCGGGCGGCCGGTGCTACGCTCCGGTCATGTCCCGTCCGGCCCTCTCGGTCGTCCTCGAACTGCTCAAGCCCATCACGTGGTTCGCGCCCGTCTGGGCCTTCGCCTGCGGCATCGTCTCCGCGGGCGGAGCGGTCAGTGAGCGTTGGCCCGCCGTGCTTGCGGGCCTGCTTCTGGCGGGCCCGCTCGTCTGCGGCACCAGTCAGGCCGTGAACGACTGGTTCGACCGCCATGTCGACGCCATCAACGAGCCGAACCGCCCCATTCCGTCCGGCCGCATGCCCGGCCGGTGGGGGCTCGCCATCGCCATCGGCTGGACGGCCCTTTCGCTTCTCGTCGCGGGCCTGACCGGCCCGTTCGTTCTCGCCGCCGCCGCTTTCGGTCTCGTGCTCGCCTGGATCTACAGTGCGCCTCCCTTGCGGCTGAAGAAGAACGGCTGGTGGGGCAATGCCGCCGTCGCGATCTGCTACGAGGGGCTGCCCTGGTTCACCGGCGCGGCCGTGATGAGCGCCGCTCTGCCGGACCTCCGCGTTCTGATGGTGGCGTTCGTCTACAGCCTCGGCGCGCACGGCATCATGACCCTGAACGACTTCAAGTCGGAGGAAGGCGACCGCCGGATGGGCCTCGCCTCGCTTCCCGTCATGCTCGGCACCATGCGCGCCGCCCGGCTCGCCTGCATCGTCATGGCCGTTCCGCAGATCGTGGTCATCGCGGCCCTCGCCGCATGGGGGCTTCCGTTCCATGCGGCCGCGATCGCGGTGCTCCTTGCCGCGCAGGGCGTGCTGATGATCCGCCTTCTCAGCGACCCGAAGCGTTGGGCCGCCTGGTACAACGCGACCGGCACGACGCTCTACGTGCTCGGCATGGCGGTCGCCGCCTTCGCGATCCGCAGCATCCTGCCGGGGACGGGCTCATGATCCGCGACATCGGTTGGCCGGGCATCATCCGGCTCGGTCTGGTCCAGACGGCGCTCGGCTCCGTCGTCGTGCTCACCACCTCGACGCTGAACCGCATCATGGTGGTCGAGATCGGTCTCGCCGCCGCCATTCCCGGCGCGCTCGTCGCGCTGCACTACGCCGTCCAGATGCTGCGCCCGCGCTGGGGTTTCGGTTCGGACGCCGGAGGCCGACGCACGCCTTGGATCCTCGGCGGCATGGCCGTTCTCGCGCTCGGCGGCTTTCTCGCCGCGCTCGCGACCGTGCTGACGGCCGATCATTTCGTGCCGGCGCTCGCGCTCGCGATCGCGGCCTTCCTGATGATCGGCGTCGGCGTGGGGGCGAGCGGAACATCGCTTCTCGCGCTCTTGGCGAGCCGCGTGGCCGAGCATCGGCGCGCGGCCGCGGCCACCACCGTCTGGGTGATGATGATCGCGGGCTTCATCGTCACGACCGCCGTCGTCGGCTCCTTCCTCGATCCCTATACGCCCGAACGCCTGGTGAAGGCCTCGGCAGGCGTCTCCGTCGTCGCCGTGCTCCTCACCGCGCTCGCCCTGTTCGGTATGGAGCCGAAAGCCGCGCCCGGCGTCCGCGAGGACAAGCCGAAGCTCGATTTCAAGGCCGCGATGGCCGAGGTCTGGGCCGAACCGCAGGCGCGCCGCTTCACCATCTTCGTCTTCGTCTCCATGCTCGCCTACAACGGTCAGGACCTCATTCTCGAACCCTTCGCGGGCCTCGTCTTCGGCCTGACCCCGGGCGAGACGACGAAGCTCGCCGGCGTCCAGCACGGCGGCGTCTTGGCCGGCATGGTCCTGATGTCCGCCGTCGCCACGCTATTCGGCAAGGCGGCGAAGCGCGTTCTCACGGGCTGGATGATCGGCGGCTGCATCGCCTCCGCGCTGCTCCTCACCGCGCTGTCGGCCACGGCCTTCGCGGCGGACGTGCGCTGGCTGCGGCCGGTCGTCTTCCTGCTCGGCACGGCGAACGGCGCCTTCGCCGCCGCCGCGATCGCCTCGATGATGGCGCTCGCCGGCGACGGGGCGCGGGGCCGCGAGGGCACCCGCATGGGTCTTTGGGGCGCGGCTCAGGCCATCGCCTTCGGATCCGGCGGTTTTCTCGGCGCCGTCGCCGTCGATCTCTGTCGTTCCTTCTCTCCCGACCCGCTCGTCGCCTATTCCGCCGTCTTCATCGGCGAGGCGGTGCTGTTCCTTCTGTCGGCGATCCTCGCCGTCCGCGTCGGGCGGGACGGTGCCGCCGCCCGCGCCCGCGCGACGACCGCGCCTGCCGCTTCCGCTTCCGTCTGACGGGGAAAGCCATGACCGAGACCTTCGACGTCGTCGTGATCGGCGGAGGCCCCTCCGGGGCCACGGCGGCCGCGGATCTCGCGCGCTCCGGCCGCAGCGTCCTGCTCCTCGACCGCGCGGGGCGGATCAAGCCCTGCGGCGGCGCGGTGCCGCCGCGGCTCGTGCGCGATTTCGAGATCCCCGACCATCTGCTCGTCGCCCGGATCCGCGCGGCCCGGATGGTCGCGCCCTCGGCGAAGCATGTCGACATGCCGATCACCGACGGCGGCTATGTCGGCATGGTCGACCGGGACGTCTTCGACGAATGGCTGCGCGAGCGCGCCCGGAGCTTCGGCGCCGAGCGGCGCCGCGGGACATTCGAGCGCTTCTCGCGCGACGAGGACGGCACCGCCGTCATCACCTATTCCTGCCGCGACGAGGCGGGCGCGGAGAGCGAAGAGCGCGTCCGGGCCCGCATGGTCATCGGCGCGGACGGCGCGAATTCCGGCGTCGCGAAGCAGGCCGTGCCCGAGGCGGGCCGTTCGCCCTTCGTCTTCGCCTATCACGAGATCGTCGAGGCGCCGACCGCGCTGCGCGATTACGCGGACGATCGCTGCGACGTGATCTATCAGGGTCGCTACTCGCCCGACTTCTATGCCTGGATCTTCCCGCACGGGGACAAGGTCAGCATCGGTACGGGTTCCGCCAACAAGGGCTTTTCGCTGCGCGGCGCGGTGGAGGACCTCCGCCGCGAGACCGGTCTCGATGCGGTCGCCACGATCCGCAAGGAAGGCGCGCCGATCCCGCTGAAGCCCCTCAAGAAATGGGACAACGGGCGTGACGTGCTGCTCGCCGGTGATGCCGCGGGCGTCGTCGCGCCGGCTTCGGGCGAGGGGATCTATTACGCCATGCTCGGCGGCCGTCTCGCGGCCGAAGCGGTCGCCGCGGCGCTGGCCACGGGCGATGCGCGCGAACTCGCCGGAGCGCGCAAGCGCTTCATGGCCGAGCACGGCAAGGTCTTCTGGGTGCTCGGGCTGCTGCAGCGGTTCTGGTACGGGTCCGACAAGCGCCGCGAGCGCTTCGTATCCCTGTGCCGCGATCCCGAGATCCAGCGGCTGACCTGGGAAAGCTACATGAACAAGGCGCTCGTGCGGTCCGAGCCGCTGGCGCATCTGCGGATCCTCATCAAGGATCTCGCCGACCTGTTCGGGATGCTATTCTCCGGCAAGCGCGAAGGCTCCGGCCGCGTCTCCGGCTGAGGCCGGCGAGAACCGCCTTTCTCCTCACCCGATCCATCGGCGCTCCGCGGTTCCGGCCGCGGATTGCGCGTGCCGTCTCGTGACGTTTCGTCCCGGACAAAAGAAAACCGCCGCCCGGCGAGGGGCGGCGGTCTTTCGTTTCCGTCGAGGACGGGTCGGTCAGTTCGCCTTGGCAGGCGACAGCTCGACCTTGTAGTCCTTGAACATCGAGACCCCGTTCAGCGGCTTGTTCTGGCCCGCATGGCAGGTCGCGCAATAGGCCTTGGGAGCATCGCCCGCTTCGCCGAGACGGTTCGCCGGATAGACCGGCTGCAGCGGCTCGAGATAGGTCGTGTTCAGATCCCGGACCAGCTGGATGCCGTGCCAGGCGGTCACGCGCTGGGGCGGGCTTTCCTGCCAGGAGCCGAAGGCGCGGGTGTTGTGGCAGAAGCCGCAATTCACGCCGAGGCTTTCCGACATGTGGATCATGAGGCCGTAGGTCGCTTCCGCGTCCTGGATCGGCAGGCCGGATTCCATCCGGTCGCCGCGGGGCGGGATCGCCGTCGTGCCCTGCACCCGGATCGCTCCCTTCTGGACCAGAAGGGCCGAGAAGGGCTCGTTGGGGAGGGTCGAATAGGCGACCGACTTCACGGGCGCGTTCTGCCCGTTCTTCGCGCCCATATAGGGAGGCGTGTCGGACTCGGGCGCCTTGAACCAGATATTGGCCGGCACGGGCGCGCCGCGATGGCAGGTGTAGCAGGTCACGCCCGTCTCGCCGACATGCGGGGCCCATTTCGAATTGATCGTCTGCGTCATCTGGAACATGCGACGCGCGACGACCTTCGTGTAGACCGAGTCCTCGGCGAGGTTCTCGAGATTGTGGCAGCCCGCGCAACCCTGCTCGGGATAGAGCCACTCCGAGACGGCGGCCATCACGCGGATGAACTGGCCTTCGCTGAGATGTCCCAGAACCTTGACGTTCTGGTAGACCTCCGAGGCCTTCTGTCCGCCGGCGTCCGCTTCGGGCTGAGCCTCGGGGATCACGACCGAAGTGCGCTTGGCGGCCTCGCGTTCCGGGCTCTTCACCTGCACCATGCCGGTGCCCGCGGGCCCGTTCTGCGTGCTCTCCTGCGGGGGAGCCTCGCAGCCCGCCAGCAGGACGGCCAGAGCGGCCGCTCCCGCGAAGGCGAGCGTCTTTTTCAGGACGTGGGTTTTCATCGCATCCCTCCCGCGGCCTGAGCCGGATCAATGACCGGGGCCCACTGCGTGGAGTAGGACGGCGCCACCCCGTGCTTCACGGCCCAGAGATACCAGTTGTCGACGGCGGTTCCCGTCAGAAGGATGCCGATGCCGCCGGTCAGCGTGGTCAGCACCGCGAACCACCAGGCCCAGCGATGGATCGACTCCATCGTGGCGTTGAAGCCCATGGTCCAGCGCCAGAAGAGGGCGGCGCGCTCCGAGGCCGTGCCGCGATCCGTGATCTGCTCGATCTCGCGGTCGCCGCCGTAGCGGGTGACGGCGAGGATGGTCGCCGCATGCATCGCGAAGAGCAGCGTCGAGCCGTAGAGGAAGGCTATCGAGAGCGCGTGGAACGGGTTGTAGAAGAGGTTCCCGTAGCGGATCGAGAAGGCCGCGGTCCAATCGAGATGCGAGAAGATGCCGTAGGGCACGCCCTCGCTCCAGCTGCCCATCAGGATCGGGCGGAACAGGCCGAGCACCAGGAACAGCCAGATCGCGGAGGCGAAGGCCCAGGCGACATGCGTTCCCATGCCGAGCGCGCGGGCCCGGACATAGGTGCGGCCCCACCACAGCAGCACCGACATCAGCAGGAAGGTGCTGGCGATCATGTACCAGCCGCCGTCGTTCAGCGGCGGCCAGGATAGGCCGTATTTCGGCGAGGGCGGATCCAGCGACAGCCAGAACAGGTTCCTCACGAAGAGGATCGGGTTCCAGTTCACCGAGGCGAGATAGTTCATCCCGATGATGAAGATCGCGAGCCCGCCGGTCACGATGGAGGCGAGGCCCAGAAAGCCCAGATAGAAGGGGCCGATCTGCGCGTTGCCGAACTTGCCCGCCCAGTAGTTGAAGAAGGGCTTCTCGCTGCGCACCCAGGTGCCGTGAGAGAAGGGCACGCCGTCATGCGCATGTCCGCGCGCCTGAACCTGCGTGAAGATGTTCTGATATTCGATCATCGTCTTTCCTCCCCGCTCAGCGCCAGATCGGCAGGTCGAGCCACCACGTCCACCATTCCGTCCAGCTGCGGGTCCAGAACGGGCCGCTGATGACGATGCAGACGGCGCTCCAGAACCCTGCGGACAGGGCGAGGAAGAGGCCCAGGCGATGGATGCCCAGCGTGCCGACCGAGTAGCCGATGAGGTCGCGGAAATAGGTGTCCTCGTGCTCCGGCGTCCTCACCGTCTCGCCCTTGGCGGGATTGGTGGACGACAGGATCAGCGAGCCGTGCAGACCCAGCGCGAGCGTCGTCGTGAAGAAGAAGGTCACGGCGATCATGTGCGCGGGATTGTAGTGGAAGTGCAGATACTGGTAGCCGACGTTCGACACCCAATCGAGATGACCGAAGATCCCGTAGGGAAAGCCGTGGCCCCAGGCGCCCATCAGCACCGGGCGGATCACGACGAGCGTCACATAGGCGAAGATCGCGACCGAGAAGGCGAAGGGCACGTGGTAGCCGATGCCGAGCTTCCGGCAGATCTCGACTTCGCGCAGCGCCCATGAGCCGAACGCGCCGATCGCGCAGACCGTGATGATCTGCCAAAGGCCGCCTTCGGCCAGCGGCGCCAGACTGAGCCCCCATGAGAGGTCGGGCGGCGCGATGTTGATCTGCCAAGGATTCCACGTATTCCCGAGCGACGCGCCGTAGAAGATCAGTGCGGTTCCAAGGAGTGCGAACAGAAGCGTCGTCACTCCGAAGAAGCCCACATAGAACGGGCCGACCCAGAAATCGAAGAGGTCCCCGCCGATCAGCGTGCCTCCTCGGACGCGGTACTTCTTCTCGAAGCTGAGCATCGTCATCGCCGAACACTCCTTGGCGGGATCGATCATTGAGAGGTGGAGTCCCGGGACGACGGGGGGCGTGTCCCGGGACTTCGTGCGGGCGTCAGCCCGCGATTTTCGCCGTCGTATCGAGGAGGGCGACCTTCACCGTCTCGGTGATCTCCGCCTTCTTCTGGCGGGGGCCGTCGAGCCAGTTGTACCGGTCCGTGCTGAGCAGGATCAGATGGATCGTGAACATCAGCGCGCCGAGGAACACCGCCTGCGCGATCAGCGCACGACGGGGATCGAAAATGCTGTACCAGATCTTCCACATCGTCAGGTTCTCCCGTCAGACCAGGAAAGAGATCGTCGAAACGATCGACTGGCCGGCGCCCTCGAGGGACGACAGCATCGGCTTCGCAGCCCCGAACCACGGACGCCACATCCACACGAGGATATGCGCGACTACCGCCACGAGGGCGTAGAGCGTCGCATACTGCATGTAGAGGCTGTGGAATTCCTTGGCCTCTTCTTCGGTGATGCCTTGCGGCCCCACTTTGTCGCTTGCCATTTCTGACCTCCGACTTTGCCTTTCGGCCGTTACCGCGCGAAACCCGCGCGGCGAGGTGTCGTCGTGTTGCCACGCCGACGTACCGGCCGGGTCTCCCCGGCAGGATTTCGTGGTCAGCCCATGAAGGCGAAGGCGATGGCCGCGGATGCCGCGACCTTGGCCTGACCGAAGACGGAAACCGGATCGCCCGCCGCGGCGGCGCCGCCGCCCGCGCCCACCGCGCGCATCGACAGCGTGGCGATCAGGAAGACGGGAAAGGCCAGCGCGAACAGGACCTTGAACATCAGACGGTCCTCGCGCCTCGCCTTCAGGCGAGAGGTCGAAAGGGAAACAGTCGCGTCGGTCATGACGGCATCCTCCGGCGGAAACGTCCCGGAGCCGGGCGGGCCGGTCCGGTGGTGAAGAGGGAGCGGGCGGGAGAGGCGCTCATGCGCGGGCCTCCCGGAGAAGCGTGCCCGCATCGTTGACGGCGGCGACCGTGACGGCGGGCGAACCCATGCCGCGGGCCGAGCGCTCGGCGGCGTCGCGCAGGCGCTTGGCGGCCGAGATGCGGATCAGGATGGGATGCGCGGCGACGAGTTCCTCGAGAAGCGCGGTGGCCGCGTCTTCCCACGGGAGCTGCGCCTCGATGCGCGCCGGCGTCGCCTCCACGCGGTCCATGTCCGTGCCGAGCGGCAGGATGTGGAACAGCGCGTCGAAGAGGCCGTTGCAGACCTCCTGGATCAGATAGGTCGCGCCCGAATAGCCCATGAAGGGCGTTCCGGTATGGCGCCGGATGATCGCGCCCGGGAAGGAGGCGGGGATGTAGACCGCCCGTCCGCCGGCTTCGGCGAGATACATGCTTTCGTTGTAGGAGCCGAACAGGATCAGCGGCGTCTTCTCGCGCACCAGCGCGCGGATCGCGTCGTTGTCGGTCTTCTTCCCGGCCCTGCGCGCTTCGGCGAAGCGGCATTCGAGGCCCATCTCCTCTTCGAGGAAATGGCGGATGCCGCGGGCATGGGTCTCGTTCGCGACGATGCCGAAGCTCGCGGTCGCGAAGAAGTCCTGAGTCACCGACCGCCAGAGATCCCAGAGCGGCTTGATGGTCGTGTGCTTTTCGCGCTCGATGAAGGGCTCGGGGTCGAGACCCGTCAATTCGCCCAGCGTGCGCAGGAATTTCGTGGTGCTGTGGAGCCCGATGGGCGCCTGCAGATAGGGCTTGCCGAGGGACTCGCAGAGGAGCCGGCCGAATTCGCGGTACATGCAGACATTGACGTCCGCATCGCCGAGCTTCGGCATGTCGGCGAGATGCATCCCGAGCGGGAAGACGAAGTCGATCTCGGCCCCGATGCCTTCCACCAGACGCCGGATCTCGGCGAGGTCCGACGGCATATTGAAGGTGCCGTAGCAGGGGCCGATGATGTTGACCTTGGGCTTGGCGCCTTCGGGCCGGGGCTTGGGGACCTTCGGGGCCTTCTTCGCGCCGTACTCGGTCCAGAGCCACTTCATGGCCCGGTCGGCGCATTGCCACTGGTCCTCGTCGATGGTGCGCGGCAGGAAGCGCTGGATGCCGGTGCCTTCGGGCGTCACGCCGCCGCCGATCATCTCGGCGATGGAGCCGGTGACGACAACGCTCGGCAGATGCGGATCGAGCGCCTTGTGCGAGCGCTTCATCGCGCCCTCTGTGCCGTAGCGGCCGAGTTCCTCTTCGCCGAGGCCCGTGACGACGATGGGCAGCTCGTGCGGGGGCAGCGCGTCGGTGTAATGCAGCACCGAGGTGACGGGCAGGTTCTCGCAGCCGACGGGACCGTCGATGATGACCTGCAGGCCCTTGATCGCGGTGAAGACGTAGACCGCGCCCCAGTAACCGCCCGCCCGATCGTGGTCGATGATCAGCATCAGATCATCTCCTCGGCCTTGCGCTGCGCGGCGAGTTTCTCGAGCCGGCGGCGGTTCTGTTCGCGGAAGTCGGGGCGGTCCTGCGGCACGTCTTCCCAGACGCCGGCGGAGGGGCCTTCGCCCACGCCCTCGAAGAAGGACTTCATCGTCTCGAAGCGCTCCTTGCCCGCCATCGCGCCGTTGACGACGGCGGCGAGCGAGCCCGCGCCGGCCGCCCCGAAGAGCGGACGGGCCGAGACGAGATTGGTGAAGTAGAGCGACGGGATCGCGAGCTGCTTCGCCTTCTGGACGACCGGCGTCGTGCCGATGGCGAGATCGGGCTTCACTTCGTGCATGGCCGCGAGGTCCTGCTCGAGCGAGGCGCGGTACTGCACGTGGATGCCGCGGGCTTCCAGCCAGTCCCGATCGATCTCGGAGAAGGCGGTGCGCGCGCAGGCGGTCCCGACATAGCGGACGTCCGCGCCGCTCTCGACGAGCAGGCGTGCGACCAGCAGCTCGGAGCCTTCATAGCCCGACAGCGTGATGCGGCCCTTGATCGGGGCGCCTTCGAGCGCCGCGCGGATCGTGGGGAGGTGCTTGCGTTTGGCTTCGTCGACCTTGTCGCGGGCGACGTTGCAGGCTTCGCCGATCGCTTCGAGCCAGGCGGCGGTGCCGTCGTAGCCGACCGGGCCGGAGCCCACGATCGGGCGGCCCGCCTGTCCGAAGACGCGGTAGACCGACGAATAGAAGGGATGCAGACCGGCGACGGCGGCGCAGTCGAGCGCCGCATAGAGTTCGCGCCATTCGCGCGTCGGCACGACCGGGCCCGCGGCGAGGCCGAGGGGTTCGAGCAGGCGGCCGATGCCGACGGGATCGGCCGGGAACATCTCGCCGACGAGGGCCACGGTCGGACGCTCGCTGCGGCCGGTGCGGGGCGCCTGGACGGGGCCCGCTTCCGCCTCGCGGCGCGCATAGTCGAGCATGGCGCCGGCCAGCACGTCCTTGGCTTCCGCATGCGTCGGCACGCCGAAGCCCGGCACGTCGATGCCGATGATGCGCACGCCGTTGATCTCCTTGGGCAGGAGCTGCAGCGGAATGCCGGACGCGGTGGGCACGCAGAGATTGGTGACGACGATGGCGTCGTAGAGCGCCGGGTCGGCGGTCGCGAACACCGCGTCGCGGATGTCCTCGAAGAGCTTGCCCGAGACGAGCGATTCCGAATTGAAGGGCACGTAGCCCACCGGTCGGCGCGCGCCGTAGAAATGCGAGGTGAAGGTCAGCCCGTAGACGCAGCACGCCGATCCCGAAAGGATCGTTGCCGTGCGGCGCATGCGCAGGCCCACGCGCAGCGACCCGAAAGCGGGGCACATGCTCTGCGGCTTGTCGTGCGGGCCTTGCGGATAGTCTTCCGCGAAGCGTTCGAGGATGCCCGCCTTGCCCGCCGCGGCGGCGGCCGCGAGCAGTTCGTCCTTGCCCGCATGGCAGCCCAGGCCGTCGCCGGAGGCGGCGGCTTGCGGGAGCGGTGCGGAGGCGTCGTGCGGGAGGGTGGTCATCGTCTTGGCCTCAGACCGCGTCGTAGACGACTTCGAGGGAGGGCTTGGCGACGTGGTCGACGCCGCACATGTCCGCCATGGTCGCGGGTTCGAGCACCACGCCGCGGCCGACGGCCTCGCCCTTGAACAGGCCGAGCAGTTCGTCCTGCGTCAGCGGCTTCGGGCGCTGCGGGGGAGCAACGGCGACATTGGCGGCGAGGTCGGCGAACAGCGGCCCCCACTGGCCGTCGGGCGTGCCGACGATCTGGTAGGCGGCGCTCTTCCTGCGGATGTCCTCGTCGGCGGGGATGGCGGCGAGGATCGGGACGCCCGCGGCTTCGGCGAAGGCCTGCGCCTCGCCCGTGCCGTCGTCCTTGTTGATCACGATGCCCGCGACGCCGACATTGCCGCCGAGCTTGCGGAAATATTCGACCGCCGAGCAGACGTTGTTGGCGACGTAGAGGGACTGGAGGTCGTTCGAGCCGACGATGATGACCTTCTGGCACATGTCGCGGGCGATCGGCAGGCCGAAGCCGCCGCACACCACGTCGCCCAGGAAGTCGAGCAGCACGTAGTCGAAGCCCCAGTCGTGGAAGCCGAGCTTTTCGAGCGTCTCGAAGCCGTGGATGATGCCGCGACCGCCGCAGCCGCGGCCGACGTCGGGGCCGCCGAGCTCCATGGCGTAGACGCCGTCGCGCTTGAAGCAGACGTCGCCGATGGCGACTTCCTCGCCCGCGAGCTTCTTCTTCGTCGAGGTTTCGAGAATGGTCGGGCAGGCGCGGCCGCCGAAGAGCAGCGAGGTCGTGTCGCTCTTCGGGTCGCAGCCGATCAGCAGCACCTTCTTGCCCTGCCGGGCCATCATGTAGCTGAGATTGGCGAGGGTGAAGCTCTTGCCGATGCCGCCCTTGCCGTAGATCGCGATGATCTGCGTCTCCTTCGTCACCGCGCCCGTATGCACGGGATCGGGTTCGACGGAGGCTTCGGCGCGGAGACGTTTGGTGACGGCGGTCTGCAGGAGCGTGACCTTGCCGTTGCTCGAAGACTGGGGGGTCGTCATGAGCGGGCTCTCCAATCGAGGATCATCTTGAGGCAGGCGGGATCGGCGAAGGCGGTGCGATAGGCGTCGGTCGCGTCTTCGGCGGCGGCGCGATGCGTGATCAGGCCGTCGAGCGAAAGCGCGCCCGACGAAACCAGCGCGATCACCGCTTCCATGTCGGCGGGCTTCCACTCCGCGGCGATGCGGATGCGGGCCTCGCGCATGAAGGCGGGCGGAAAGGCGAAGGAAAGCGAGGTTTCGTAGAAGCCCGCGAGCACGACCTCGCCGCCGGCCGAGATGCGGCCGATCAGGGTGTCGAGAATGCCGGGATCGCCGGAGACGTCGCAGACGGCGCGGTAGTCGCGCCGCTCGTCCGTGGCCGGGTCGATCGCGCGGTAGCCTTCGGCGCCCGAGCGACGCGCGGGATTGCTCTCCCAAACGACGGGGTCGCCGCCGAGCGCCTTGACGAGGCGCGCGACCAGCCGGCCGAGGACGCCGTGTCCTACGACGAGTTCGGGCAGCGTGCCGCCTGCGACGGCATGCCGGGCGGTTGCGGCGAGAGCGAGAAGGACGGCGTTTTCGCCGAGAGCCTCGTCCACAGCCACGGCCTTGGCCGCGGGAACGACGAGGCGACGAGCGGCGCCGCCGAACAGTCCGCGGACATCGGCGAAGCCGCGCGAGCCGGGCACGAAGACGCGCTGACCGATGCGGTCGCGGGCGTCGCCCGAAGCCTCGGCGATGCGCCCGATCGTCTCGTAGCCGGGAACCAGGGGATAGCCGAGCCCAGGGAACGGGGGCATGCGACCCGACCACAGAAGGCGTTCGGTACCCGTGCTGATGCCGCTCCACTCGACGTCGACCAGAACGTCGTCCGCTCCGGCCGCGACCAGAGTCACGGGCGCGAGCGCCAACCGTTCGGGCGCTTCGAGAACCACGGCAAGGGTGCTTGCCTGCGACACCGGGGGTACCTCTCCGGGAAAATCCGGATGTAAGGAAAGCACGACGGCTCAGAATGTCAATTATCAATTACATCTAGTGTGTCAAAAATAACTGACACTCAAGACCGTGATGTCTCACGCGGCGACGACGACGCCGGTAAGAAGCGGTCTGCGGGTTCTGACCGCACGCATGCTTCGGAAGCCCGCTTCTTCGAGCAAAGGCTTGAAATCGGCAGGACTTCTGGGGCGTCCGCCGTGCATCGCGAGCAGATAGAGGCCGAAATACGCGTTTCCGACGCGTTCCGCCCCGGGCAGCCCCGCCATCGGCTCACCGATCAGAAGGGTGCCGCCGGGCGGCAGTGCCGCGCGCGCGGTCTTCAGGATTCGGACCGCATCGTCGTCGGGATGGTCGTAAAGCACGCGCACCAGGCTGATCACGTCGGCCCCGCGAGGGGCGGAATCGGTCTTGAAGTCGCCGCCATAGGCCTTGGCCCGCGCCGCGACGCCCTCGCGAGCGAATCGCTCGTCGGCCCGCTCGGCCACGGCCGGCAGGTCCATGAGCATCGAGCGCAGTTCCGGATGCCGCTTGGCGGCGGCGGCTACGAAGGCGCCGTCTCCGCCGCCGAGATCCAGCAGCACGCGGTGCTTCGAGAGCGGATAGGCATCGAGAATCTCGTCGCGGACGAGGGCCTGGGACGCCGCCATCAGAGCGGAATAGGAATCGACCTCGGCGCGCGAGAGATCGGCGGGATCGGTCGCCCGCGCATAGGCCCAGTAGCGGGAAAGCGACGTGTCGCCGCCGCGCAGCACCGCCACTGGATCCGCGAGATCGGCGTAGAGCAGGGCGTGATGCTCGACCATCGCGGCGACGCCCGGATTGCCGAGCATTGCCGCGCCGAGCATGCCGAGGCCGTAGCGGTCCTTGCCCCGTTCGGCGAAGAGGCGCAGCGCCGTTCCGGCCTTCATCAGCCGGTCGGCGCCGTCGCGCGGCAAGTCCGTCGCCGTCATGATCGCGTCGAGCGTCAGCGGGCCCTCGCGGAGCGCTTCGAAGAGGCCGAGCCGGACGGATGCGGCCAGCACCTGCGAGTAGATGAAGCCCGCGCAGAGGTCGAATAGCGCCGAAGCCTCCCGTCGTGCCATCGGCCGCGTGAGCGGAAAGGCTGCGGCGAAGCGCTGGAAACCGGCGCTCGCGATCAGCCTGTCGCGAAGACGGTAGAACGGATCGGCGAAAGCCATGTCAGGCCGCGCGGCGGGCGAGCTTCTCCGGCAGGAAGCGGCTCGCCTCGTGGCGGATCAGTTCGTGCATGCGCTCGCGGCCGGGGCAGAGCGGCACCGATTCGACGGCGGCCTCGACGAGTTCGTCGAGCCTGCGGATCGCGTCCGGAATGCCGACGTCCCGCACGGCGTTGGGCCGTCCGAGCTTCACGTCGATGCCGACGGGCTTTCCGAGTTCGTTCTCGTCGCCCGCCGCATCGCGGATGTCGTCGGCCACCTGATAGGCCTCGCCGAGATAGGCGCCGAGATGGCGCCAGGGCGTGCTCGGCGCGCCGCAGGCGGCGGCACCGGCTTCGGACGCGGCGGCAAAGAGCGCGCCCGTCTTGGCCCGGTGATAGAGCGCTGTGTCGATCGCGGGTTCGGATTCGAAGGCCTGTCCGGCCGTGATCCCGTGCGGCGCACCCGCAGCGCGCCCGACGATGGTGACGAGCCGGGCCAGCGCCTGCGGCCGCGAAGCGAGCCGCCGGGCCAAGGTCTCGAAGGCGAGGACGATCAGCGCGTCGCCCGCGAGCACCGCGAGCGCCGGGCCGTATTCCGCCTGCACCGAGGGGCGGCCGCGCCGCGTCGGCGCATCGTCGAAGCAGGGCAGATCGTCATGCACCAGCGAGGCGCAATGGATGATCTCGATCGCGGTGGCCGCCGCGAGCGCCGCTTCGCGGTCGCCCTTGCCGCAAGCCATCGCCACCGAAAGGCAGAGCCGCGGCCGCAGCCGCGCGCCTCCCGGGAAAACGGAATGCCTCAGCGCCCCAGCGAGCAGAGGCGGGCAATCCCCGCCCGCCGCTTCCGCGATTGCGAATTCGAGGCTGCCTTCGATCCAGACGGCGGGGTCCATGGCCTTCTCCACCCGAATGTCCGGTTTGCCTTGCACTCCGGATGTCAATTAAAGTGGACATAAGGCGGCGTCATGTCAAACGGACGTTCGGAGGGTGTCATGTCCGGCGAGGTCGGCGTGCTCGTTTTGGCGGAGTGGAAGCGGGGCTCGCGTCTCGCGGGTTTCGCGCGTCTCGCCTTCGGCCCCTTCCTTCTGCGCGGCACGCCCGGCCTCGTCTTCGTCAAGAGCCTCGGCACCGGGGTCGGCGGCGGGTTCGGTCTCGCGCCGAGCTTTTCCCATCACGGGCTGATGCTCTCCTTCATCGACGAAGCCGCGGCCGACGCCTTTCTCGATTCGCCCCGCCTCGCGGGCCATCGCCGCCATGCCGCGTCCCTGTTCACCGTGAAGCTGCGCGCCTTCTCGTCCCGCGGGCGCTGGTCGGGCCGCGAGCCCTTCGCGATTTCCGCCGATCCGCCGCCCGGTCCCGTGGCGGCGCTCACCCGCGGCTCCGTCCGCCCCTCGCGGCTGATGCGCTTCTGGAGCCGCGCTCCCGCCTCCCATCGCGCCGTCGAACACGCCGAGGGCTGCCTGCTCACCGCGGGGCTCGGCGAGGCGCCGCTTCTGCGGCAGGCGACCTTCTCGATCTGGTCGGACGTCGCGGCCATGAACGCCTATGCCCGGTCGGGCGCGCATCTCGAAGCGATCAAGGCCGCGAAGGACGAAGAGCATTTCTCCGAAAGCCTTTTCGCCCGCTTCGTGCCCTATGACGCGCGCGGAACATGGCTCGGCCGAAGCGTCGATCTTCCGGGCATGGCCGCATGAAGCCGAGGGTCGTCGTCATCGGGGCGGGAATGGGCGGACTGGCCGCAGCCGTCGCGCTCGCCCGCGACGGTTTCGCCGTCACCGTGGTCGAGAAGGAGGCCGCACCCGGCGGCAAGATGCGGCGGGTGCAGGCGGGAGAGGCCCATCTCGACGGCGGCCCGACCGTGCTCACCATGCCTTGGGTCTTCCGCGGCCTGTTCGAAGCGTCCGGGGTGGATTTCGATCGTGCCGTGCCCACGGTGCCGCTCTCGATCCTCGCGGCGCATCATTGGAAGGACGGCTCGTCGCTCGATCTCTTCGCCGATGTCGACCGCTCGGAAGCCGCGATCCGCGACTTCGCCGGCGCAGGAGAAGCCGCCGCATTCCGCAGCTTCAAGGCTGATGCGAAACGGCTCTACGACCTCCTCGAAGGCCCCTTCATCCTGTCCGACCGGCGGTCCGTGCCCGACATGATGGGCGCGCTCGGCATGGCGGGGCTCGCCGAACTCTGGCGTCTCGGCCGCGTCGAAACGCTCTGGGCCGCGCTCGGTCGACGGTTCCGGGATCCGCGCCTGCGGCAGCTCTTCGGCCGCTACGCGACCTATACCGGCTCCTCCCCCTTCCTCGCGCCCGCCACCCTCATGCTGGTCGCCGAAGTGGAGATGCAGGGCGTCCTGGCCGTCCGGGGCGGGATGCATGCGCTCGCGACCGCCATGGCCGATCTCGCGGCCGGGGAGGGCGCGCGCCTCCGCTATGAAGCCGCAGCGGAGACGATCCTCTCCCGCGACGGACGCTGCATCGGCGTCAGGCTGGCGGGCGGAGAGGAATTGCCGGCCGACGCCGTGGTGTTCAACGGCGATGTCGGGGCCGCCGCCGCCGGCCTGCTCGGGGGCGATGCCGCGCGCGCGGCCGCGACCGTCCCGGTCGCCGACCGCTCTTTGTCGGCCCTCGTCTGGTGCATGACGGCCCGCGCCTCCGGCACCGGCCTCGTCCGCCACAACGTCTTCTTCGACGACGATTACGCCTCCGAATTCGAGGACGTGTTCGATCGCCGGCGGCTCCCCCGAAAGGGCACCGTCTATGTCTGCGCGCAGGATCGTCTCGACGATGCATCCCCGCGCGATCTCGACCGCCTGCTCCTGCTCGTGAACGCGCCGCCCACGGGCGACGCCGCCCCCCTTTCCGACGACGAGGTCCGCGCATGCCGGGATCGCCTTTTCGACCTGCTGACGACCTGCGGCCTGACGCTGGAGCCCGAAGCGGTCCATCTGACGACGCCGCAGGACTTCGAGCGTCTGTTCCCGGCGACGGGCGGAGCGCTCTACGGCCGGGCCTCGCACGGATGGACGGCCTCGATCTCGCGCCCGCCGGCCCGGTCCCGCCTTCCGGGGCTCTTTTGCGCGGGGGGCAGCGTGCATCCGGGGGCGGGGGTGCCGATGGCGACGCTGTCGGGCCTTCGGGCCGCTTCCGCCGTGAGGGCCGACCTCGGTTCGATGCTCCGGTCCCGTCCGGCGGCTATCGCTGGTGGTATGTCGATGCGCTGAGCGACGACGAGCGCCACGGCCTCACCGTCATCGTCTTCGTCGGCAGCGTCTTCTCGCCCTATTACCGTTTCGCGATGCGCGGCGGCGCGGCCGATCCCGAAAACCATTGCGCCTTCAACGTCGTGCTGTTCGGCGAGGGCGGCAAGCGCTGGACGATGACGGAGCGCGGCCGCGGGTCGCTCGAACGTTCCGCCGAAACCATCCGCATCGGTCCGAGCCGTGCGTCCTATCGCGGCGACGCGCTCGTGCTGGACGTGGAGGAGCGCTCGACGCCGTTCTTGCAGAAGGTGAGGGGCCGGATCGAGATCACGCCGGACCGGATCTACGAGACGGCCTTCTTGCTCGACGCCGGCGGGCGGCATCTCTGGCGGCCCGTCTCGCCGTCCTGCCGCATCACGGTGGAGTTCGAGAGCCCGGCCCTGCGCTGGACCGGCCGCGCCTATTGGGACATGAACGAGGGCGAGCGGCCGGTCGATGCCGATTTCCGCTCGTGGCAGTGGTCGCGCGCTCTGGGGCGGGACGGGCCCGTCCTGTTCTACGACGTCGTGGATCGTGCGGGCGCCTTGCGGCCTCTCGCTTTGCGCTTCCGCCCGGACGGCGGCATCGAAGATCTCGCCCCGCCTCCGATGCATCGCGGTCCGCTCACCGGTTGGCGCATGGAGCGTCCCTACCGCTCCGAGACGGAGGTTCCCCGCGGCGGCATCGTCACCGTCGAGGACACGCCGTTCTACGCGCGCTCACTCGTTCCGCAGCGGCTTTTCGGCGAGACCGTCACCGCGGTGCATGAGAGCCTCTCGGTCACGCGCTTCGCCTCGCCCGTCGTCCAGGCCATGCTCCCCTGGCGGATGCCCCGCCGGGGATGAGGCCTCGCCTTCGTCGGGCCGGCGCATCGCCTTCTTCGTCTTGCGGATCTCCCACAGCGCGAAGGCCATGAACCCGCCGAAGACGAGAACGATCTCGATCAGGATGTAGCCTGAGCCGTCCGTCATGCGGCGCCGAGCCGGCGTCCGCCGCTCGACCGGCGCGCGCGGTCGCGCGCTTCCAGCCGCTCGAACATGTCGATGACCCTTTCCAGCCGGGCCTCGATCTTCGGGCGCAGCCAGGCATGCACCGGCGCGGCGGCGGAGGCGTCGAGCAAGGCCTTGGCGTCCACCGTGACCGACACCGGGCGGGCCGGTACGCCCGTCACCGAGGCGGCAAGCGCGCGGCCCGTCAGCAGCGCCTTGCGCAGCGTCGTGGGGTGCACCCTTTGCGTCACGGAATCGAGACCCTTCCGGCGCAGCTCGTCGCCGATGCCCGCATAGACGAAGCGCGCGGCATAGATCCCCGGCCGGCAGGAGGGCGGCAGGCCGGCGATGCCCGGTTCCGCCTGCCGGTAGAACCGGTCCGCCAGATCGAGCAGCCGGGCGATCACGCGGAACAGAGCGGGCGAGGGGCGGGGAGAGGCGAGGAAGGCCTCCGCATCGATCCCTTCCGCGGCCAGCGCGTCGCGCGGCAGATAGAGGCGTCCCTCGCGCGCATCCTCGCCGACATCGCGCGCGATGTTGGTGAGCTGCATCGCCACTCCGAGATCGCAGGCGGCGGTCAGGCGCGCATGGTCGCGCACGCCCATCAGCACGGCCATCATCAGCCCGACGGTGCCCGCCACGCGCACGCAATAGTCGAGCAGCCCGTCGATATCCGTGTAGGTCCGCCCGTCGAGATCCCATTCGAAGCCCTCGAACAGCGCATCGGGCAATTCGCGCGGCAGGCCGAAATCGGCGACCACGGCGGCAAGCGCCCGGTCGATCGGCCCGGGCTCGGGCCGGCCCGCATAGACCGCGTCGAGCCGCCGGCGCAGCGCGGCCAGCGCCGAACGCGGATCCGCGTCGAGATCCACCGCGTCGTCGGCCACGCGGCAGAAGGCGTAGACCGCGGAAGCGGGCGCCGCGAGATGGGCGGGCAGCAGCAGCGACGCGCCGAAAAAGGATTTCGAGCCCGCGCGCAGCGTCTCCCGGCAGACGCGGAAATCGTCCTCCGAAGCGATGCCCCTGCGGCCCTGCATCGGGCGATCAGCGGAAGACTTCGGCATGCGGCATTTCCTTTTCGAGGATCCGGGCCGAAGCGAGCACGCCGGGCAGTCCCGCGCCGGGATGCGTCCCCGCGCCGACGAAGAAGAGGTTCTTCACCTCCTCGCTCTTGTTGTGCGTCCGCCACCACGCGCTCTGGAACAAGAGCGGCTCGGGGCCGAAGGCCGAGCCCTCATGAGCGAGGAGCCTGTCCTTGAAGTCGAGCGGATGGGTCATGTGCGACACCGTCACCGCCTTCTTCAGCCCCGGCATGACGGTCTGTTCCAGCCTCTCTTCGATCGCGGCGCGATAGCTCTCCGCCGTCGCGGCCCAATCGGTGCCGGAACGCAGATTGGGCACCGGCGAGAGGGCATAGAAGGCGTCGCAGCCGTCCGGTGCCAGCGACGGGTCGGTCGCCGTCGGTCGGTGCAGATAGAGGCTGAAATCCGACGGCAGATAGTGGTTCTGGAAGATGTCTTCGAGCAGGCCTTCATAGCGCGGCCCCAGCACGATCGTGTGGTGCTTCACGTCGTCGAAGCGCCGGTTCGTGCCGAAATACCAGACGAAGACGCCCATGGACCACGCCGTCTTCTCGATCTTCCGGTCCGTCCAGCGGCGACGCAGCGACGGATCGATCATCCGGCCGTAGGTATGGGCCACGTCCGCATTGGAGACCACGAGATGGGCGCGGATCACCTCCCCGGACGCGAGGCGCACGCCCTTGGCGGTGCCGTTCTCGACGATGATCTCCTCGACCGTCACGCCGCAGCGGATCGTCGATCCCTGGCCTTCGACGAGATCGACGAGCCCGTTCACCAGCGCGCCCGTGCCGCCCATCGCGAAATGAACGCCCCATTTGCGTTCGAGCGACGAGATCAGCGTGTACATCGAGGTGATCGTCAGCGGATTGCCGCCGATGAAGAGCGGATGGAAGCCCAGCGCGATCCTGAGCCGCGGGTCCTTCAGATAGCTCGATACCATCTTGTGGACCGAGCGGTCGCTTCTGAACCCCGCCAGCTTCGGCAGCGCCTTCGCCATCGCCGCGAAGGACGAGAACGGCGTGTTGCCGAGTTCCTCGAAGCCGAAACCGTAGCGGTCGCCGCTCGCCTCCAGCAGCCGCTCGTAGCCCTCGACGTCTTCCGGCGAGAGGCGCGCGACCTCCCGCCGCATGAATTCGGCGTCGCCGTTGGTATCGAAGATCGAGCCGTCGTCGAAGCGGATCCGGTAGAAGGGATCCATCGCGCGCAGCTCGACATGGTCCGCCATCCTCTTGCCGCAGAGCGTCCAGAGTTCCTCGAAGAGGAAGGGCGCGGTCACGATGGTGGGGCCCGCGTCGAACGTGTAGCCGTCGATCCGATGCACATAGGCGCGGCCGCCGGGCGCATCGAGCCTGTCGAGAACCGTCACGCGATAGCCGCGCGCGGCAAGCCTGATCGCGGCGGCGAGGCCGCCGAAGCCCGCCCCGATCACCACCGCATGCGGGGGAGGGGCCGGTCCGCGCGCCGGGGTGGTCGTCGTCCTGCCGTGATCGAGCGGGCGCGTCATGCTTCGTCCCTTCCGAGCCCGATCCCGTCGGCGAAATCGCGGAGCGCCGCGGCCGTGCCGTTCGGATCTTCTTCATGCGCGAGATGGCCGAGGCCCGGCAGTCGAACGACCCGCGCGCCCGGCACCATGGCGCCGACCCGGTCGGAGACGGCGGGCGGAACGGTGCGGTCATCGTCGGCCGCGAGCAGCAGAAGCGGCGTTCCGAGCCGCGGCAGGTCGCGGCCGAGAGCCGCCAGATCCCACATGGCCATCATGCGGAGCGTGGCGGCGACGTGCCCCGGATCCGAGAAGAGGCGCGAATAGAGCCGGATTCCCTCGGGATCGATCGTCGAGCCCGTATCCGCGAGAAGTTTGCGGACGGCGGCGGTATCGACCAGCCGCGCGACGATCGACGGCACCAGCGGCGCCATGGCGATCGCCCGGGCGAGGCCCGAGAACAACGAGCCCGCATAAGGCCCGAAGGACAGGAGCGCGCCGTTGATCGCGGCGAGCCCCTTCGGCCGGATGATCCCGTCGAGCGTCATGCGCGCAAGAACGGCGGCGCCCGCCGAATGGCCGACCCCGAGCGCGGGTTCGGCCCCGAGCTTTTCGAGAAGCCGTCCCACCGCCGTGGAAAAGGCCGTCATCGAATGGTCGCCCCCCGGCGGGGCGGAGGTGAAGGCGTGGCCGGGCAGATCCGGCGCGATCACGTCGAACCGCGCCGCCAGCATCGGGAAGAGCCGCCGCCAGGAATGCGTGGAGGCGCCGGTGCCGTGCAGCAGCAAGAGCGTCGGCCCCGATCCCGCGCGCTGGACATGCCAGTCGATCCCGCCCGCCGAGACCTTCAGGCTCGCGGAACGGTTCGGCCAGTCGAGCGGCGGTTCGGCGACCATGGGGCGGAAGGCCCTCCGTCGGATGTCGTGCTCCGAGAGGGAAGCGCGGCGGGTCCCGGCGGTTCCCGCGGTCACGCGCGTCGCGCCGGTTCGAGATGCTGCCGGCCCAAGGCGCCGAGCGCGGCGGCCGCGATGCCTGCGGCGTCGAGCCCCGCCTCGGCATACATGCCCGTCTGCGTGCCCTGTTCGGTGAAGGCGTCCGGCAGCGTCAGCGTCCTGATCTTCAGGCCGGAATCGAGGGCGCCCTTCTCCGCCAGGAGATGCAGCACCGACGCGCCGAACCCGCCCTTCGAGCCTTCCTCGACCGTGATCAGCACGTCGTGCCGCCGCGCGAGCGACAGCACCAGTTCCTCGTCGAGGGGCTTGGCAAAGCGCGCATCCGCGACCGTGGTCGACAGGCCTCGCGCGCCGAGCGCGTCCGCGGCTTCGAGACAGTCGGCGAGGCGCGTGCCCAGAGAGAGCAGGGCGACCGACGAACCTTCGCGCAGGACCCGTCCGCGGCCGATGGGCAGCGGTTCGGCATCCGTGGGGATGTCCACGCCGACCCCGTCGCCGCGCGGGAAGCGGAAGGCGATCGGTCCGGAATCATGGGCCGCGGCGGTCGCGACCATCCGCGCGAGTTCGGCTTCGTCGGCGGGCGCCATCACCACCATGTTCGGCAGGCAGCCGAGATAGGCGAGGTCGAAGCTGCCGGCATGCGTCGGCCCGTCCGCGCCCACGAAGCCCGCACGGTCCAGCGCGAAGCGGACCGGCAGGTTCTGCAGCGCCACGTCGTGCACGATCTGGTCGTAGGCCCGTTGCAGGAAGGTCGAATAGATCGCGACGAAGGGCTTGAAGCCGCCCGCGGCGAGGCCCGCCGCGAAGGTCACGGCATGCTGCTCGGCGATGCCGACGTCGAAGGTCCGGGAGGGGAATTCCTTGGCGAAGGCGTCGAGCCCGGTTCCGCTCGGCATGGCGGCGGTCACCGCCACGATCCGCTCGTCCTTAGCCGCCGCGCGGCTCAGGCCGGCCGCGAAGACGGAGGTATAGCTCGGCGCGTTGGATTTCGGCTTCGCCTGCACGCCGGTCGGCACGTCGAACTTGGCGACGCCGTGATATTTGTCGGGTGCGGCTTCCGCGGGCGCGTAGCCCTTGCCCTTCTTCGTGACGACATGGACGAGGATGGGCCCCGCCGTCGCGTCGCGCGCGTTTTCGAGCACCGGCAGCAGGTGGTCGAGATTATGCCCGTCGACCGGGCCGACATAATAGAAGCCGAGTTCCTCGAAGAGCGTTCCGCCGGTGAACAGGCCGCGCGTGAACTCCTCGAACCGCCGCGCCTTTTCGAACAGCGCCGGCGGCAACCGCTTCTTCGCGGTCCGCTTCGCCTTCTCGCGCAACCCGCGATAGGTCTCGCCCGAGACGATCCGCGCGAGATGCGCGGAGAGCGCGCCCACGGGCGGGGCGATCGACATGTCGTTGTCGTTGAGGATCACGACGAGGCGCGCATCCATCGCGCCCGCATTGTTCATCGCCTCATAGGCCATGCCGGCGGACATCGAGCCGTCGCCGATCACCGCGACCACGTTGCGCCGCTCGCCTTTCAATTCGCCCGCGACGGCGAAGCCGAGAGCGGCCGAGATCGAGGTCGATGAATGGCCCGCGCCGAAGGGGTCGTAACCGCTTTCCTCGCGGCGCGTGAAGCCCGCGAGCCCGCCCGGTTGGCGGATCGTCCGCATCCTGTCGCGGCGGCCGGTGAGGATCTTGTGCGGATAGGCCTGATGGCCGACGTCCCAGATCAGCACGTCGCGCGGCGTGTCGAACACGTAATGCAACGCGACCGTCAGTTCGACCACGCCGAGGCCGGCACCCAGATGCCCGCCCGTCACGGAGACCGCGTCGATCGTCTCGGCCCGCAACTCTTCCGCGAGAACGCCCAGATTCTCCCGGGGGAGAGCGCGGAGGTCGTCGGGGCAGGAGATCCGGTCGAGGAGCGGGGTATGCAGCATGGCGACGTCCCGTCCCGCAAGAGTGTCCAATCAGATTGTCACATTCGGCATGAAGTGACAAACCCAATGTACACTCGATGCGGGCGGTCCGCTCTCGTCTCTTCGTCGACCCGTCCGGTGTCGGCTTTCAGAACCCCGCGGCGCGGAAGCGTACCGGACGTCCCGGGCGGATCTCTTCCAGCGCCTCGATGATCGCCTGCGCGTCGATGCCGTGATGCGCGTAGAGATCGTCGATGGTCCCGGTCTGCCCGAAATGTTCGACGCCCAGCGCGCGCTGCCGGTGGCCCGCCACGCTGCCGAGCCATGCGAGCGTGGCCGGATGGCCGTCGATCACGCTGATGATCGGGCAGTCGCGGCCGATGCCGTCGAGCAGTCTTTCGATGTGGCTTTCGGCCGCGTGGCCGCGGGCGCGCGAGCGCGAGGCCGCCGTCCAGCCGGCATTCAGCCGGTCGGCCGAGGTGATCGCGAGAAGCCCGACGTCCCGGCGCGTCTCCGCGATGAGGCCCGCCGCGCGGATCGCTTCGGGCGCGACGGCACCCGTATAGGCGATGATCGCTTCGGCGTTCGGGCCCGGGCGCCGCATCCAGTAGCCGCCCGCGATGATGTCGTCGGCGAGTTCGCCTTCGATCCTGCGCACGGGCTGTTCCACCGGCCGCGTCGAGAGGCGGAGATAGACGGAGCCGCCGCCCTCGTCCCGCATCCAGCCCGCCGGGTCCGCATGTTCCTTGCGGCCGTCGCGCTGCATGTAGTCGAAGCCCCAGCGCATGATGACGGCGAGTTCGTCGACGAATGCGGGCTCGAAGGAGGCGAGGCCGTCCTGCGCCATGCCGATCAGCGGCGTCGCGATGGATTGATGCGCGCCGCCCTCGGGCGCCAGCGTGATGCCCGAAGGCGTCGCCGCGACCATGAAGCGGGCGTCCTGATAACAGGCATAGTTCAGCGCATCGAGGCCGCGCTCGATGAACGGGTCGTAGAGCGTTCCGACGGGCAGCAGCCGCTCGCCGTGGATCGCGTGCGACAGGCCGAGCGCCGAGAGCATGATGAACAGGTTCATCTCGGCGATGCCCAATTCGAGATGCTGGCCTTTCGGCGAAGCGTCCCACGCGAAGGTCGACGGGATCTTTTCGGAGCGGAACACGTCGACCGTGGCCTGCCGGCCGAACAGGCCGCGCCGGTTCACCCACGGTCCGAGATTGGTCGACACCGTCACGTCCGGCGACGTGGTGACGATCCGGTCGGCGATGGGTGCGTCCGAGCGCGCGAGTTCGTTCAGGATCAGGCCGAAACCCTGCTGGGTCGACATGCTGGCCGCGGGCTGCACCGCGAGCGTCTCCGGCACCGGGATCTTCGGCGCGCGCTTCACGCGCGGCCCGCCCGAAACGAAGGGCACCTCGGCGAGGAAGCGCTCGATCTCCGCGCGCGGCGCTTTCATTCCCTCGAAGGGCTCCCATTCGTGCCCCGGGCGCACGCCCTGTCGCTCGCGCCATGCTTCCATCTGCGCGGGGGTCATCAGGCCCGCATGATTGTCCTTGTGGCCCTGGAAGGGCAGGCCCATGCCCTTGATCGTATAGGCGATGAAGCAGACCGGCCGGTCATGGTCGATCGAGGCGAAGGCGTCGAGCACCGCGCGCATGTCGTGCCCGCCGAGATTCGACATCAGCGCCAGCAACTCCTCGTCGGAGCGCTTCTCGATCAGCTGCGAGACCTCGCCCTGATCGCCGAGATCGTCGAGGAGCCGCTTGCGGAAGGCCGCGCCGCCCTTGAAGCAGAGCGCCGCATAGTCCTGGTTCGGGCAGGCGTCGATCCAGCGCCGCAGCGCCTCGCCGCCGGGCTCCCGGAAGGCCGCCTCCATCAGCGTGCCGTATTTGATGATGACGACGTCCCAGCCGAAATTGCGGAACATCGACTCGAACTTCTCCCACAGCCCCTCGCGGATCACCGCGTCGAGACTCTGGCGGTTGTAGTCGACGATCCACCAGGTGTTGCGCAGGCCCTGCTTCCAGCCGTCGATCAGGGCCTCGTAGATGTTGCCCTCGTCCATCTCGGCATCGCCCACGAGCGCGATCATCCGGCCCTCGGGCTCCTGCGTTCCCCAGCCGTGCGCGCGCACATAGTCCTGCACCAGCGAGGAAAAGAGCGTCTGCGCAACGCCGAGGCCGACCGAGCCGGTCGAGAAGTCCACGTCGTCGGTGTCCTTGGTCCGCGAAGGATAGGATTGGGCGCCGCCGAAACCGCGGAAATTCTCGAGCTTGTCCCGGGTCTGCCGGCCCAGCAGATACTGGATCGCGTGGAAGACCGGGCTCGCATGCGGCTTCACCGCCACCCGGTCCTGCGGGCGCAGCACCGAGAAATACAGCGCCGACATGATCGTCGCGAGCGAGGCGGAGGACGCCTGATGCCCGCCCACCTTCAACCCGTCCCGGTTCTGCCGGACATGGTTGGCGTTGTGGATCATCCAAGAAGACAGCCACAGGACCTTCTTCTCGAGGGCCTCGAGCATGGCGATCGAACGGTCGTCGGGACGGGACATGGCGCGCTCCATCGGGGGATGACGCAGGATAACGCCGGATGAGGGCAGGAATTTCCCGATTTCGACCTCGACCCCGGCCGCCGGCGAAATAGAATCCCTCGAAACGCGCTTACGAGGGGAAAATCGTTCCATGGTCGATCTCGACGCTTCGGACCGGAAGATTCTGGCCGTCCTTCAGGCCGACGGGCGCACGACGGTGCAGGAGCTGTCCGAACGGGTCGGGCTGTCTCCCTCGCCCTGCCACCGGCGGGTGAAGCGTCTGGAAGAGGCGGGCGTGATCTCGCGCTACATCGCCATGGTCGACCAGCATGCGGTCGGCCTGCCGGTCAGCGTCTTCGTCTCGATCAAGCTCGAGCGCCAGCAGGAAGAGGATCTCGAACGCTTCGAGAAGATCATCGCGGGCTGGCGCGAAGTGCTGGAATGCTACCTCATGACCGGACCGCGCGACTATCTCCTGCGCGTCGTCGTCGCCGACATCGCGGCCTATGAGCGGTTCCTGAAGGAGAAGCTGACCCGGGTCGAAGGCGTGTCCTCGATCGAGTCGAGCTTCGCGCTTCGTCAGGCCAAATATTCGATCGCTCTGCCGATCTGAGCGCAGGACCCGCGAGGCCGTCGCTTTCGTCAGATCGCCAAGGTGCGACGGATGGCGAAGCTCAGAACGTCGATGTTGAGCGGCTTCTTGAGATATTCCGCAACGCCGTATTTCGAATAGGCCTGCTGGTCGGCCTCGTTCACGCTGCTCGAATAGACGATGATCTTCGTGAAACGGTCCAAGTGCTTTTCGGCGTAGTTCAGCACTTCATGGCCGCGGACGCCTGCGATGTCGTTGTCCAGAAGAATGAGGTTGAAGAAGCGCTCGCGCAGCTTGTCGATCATCTCATGGACGTCGGCCGCGCTCCGTGCGTCGATGTTCAACTTCTTGCAGGCGGCAAGTCCGAGCTTCAGCGACAGAGGATCGTCGTCGACGACGAGGCATTTCGGGGTCAGCAAAAGCGGCATGTCGTGCTGTTCTTCGATACGCGCTTCAGACTAGCGCCCCAGGACGGTTCGGACCTTGCGTAGCCATTCCGTCTCGGGCTCGTCAAGCGACAGGCCGAGATACGGCGCGTCGACGGTCGCCCCCGGCCCGGGGCCCGTCATCACCGCCGCCGCGATCCTGTCGTCGATGCCGCGGATGCGCTCGAGAACCGTCCGCCACGAAAGCCCCTCGACGGCCTTGTCCACCACCACGAGCGAATAAGGTCTCTCGTCCATTCTCAGGGCGCGCTCGAAAAGGGCGCAGCCCCTGAACGGGCTTTTCTCGGCGTCGATTTCGAAATCCGGCAATTCCCTGTTGAGGCGGTCGGCGGCCGGCCCCTCCGGTCCGATCCACAAACCCCTCCGTCGCCTCTGGGCCCCTGCGGTCGCGAGCGGCATCCGCTCGAATGCGAGGCGCCCGCCTTCCCCGACCCAGTCCCGCCTTTCTATTTCCGCGACGACGAGTTCGGTGATCAGCGCCAGACAGCGCTTCTGGTCGGCGGACAGGGATTTCGGCGTTTTTCCCAAGACGCACAGCGTGCCGATGGCTTCCCCGCCCGTCGTCCGCAGCGGCATCCCGGCATAGGAGCGCATATTCGGCGCCCCTGCGACCATCGGGTGAGAGGAAGTCCCCGCGTCCGCCGTCAGGTCTTCGTGCTGAAGGATCCCGTCCTGCATGATCGTCTCATTGCAGAACGCCCCCTCCCTGGGCGCTTCGCGCAAGCCGTCCGCCCCGACTGAGGAGAAGAAGACCTGCCGCGTTTCGTCCAGCAGCGTGATCGCCGCGAAATCGGTTTCCGTGACGATGGAGGCCAGTTCCGTCAGCCGCCGCAGTTCATCGGTCGGGCGACCGTCGAGAATGCCCAGCGAGCGCAGCGCGCTCAGGCGCCGCTTCTCGGCAAGGCGGAGATCTTCGCTGCTCCGCTTCATCCGTCCGCTCGCCCCATGGTTCGGCGCAGGGCGTCGCCCGACGACAGCAGGTCCGATGCCCGCGCGGCGACGGCGAAGAAGTCTTCCAGCGCGGGCCGCATACCCTCGCCGCCATGCGCTTGTGCGAGCGTCATCAGGCGACGCGCCGAGGTGCTGACGCGAACGAAGCCGACGGCGCCCAAGCCGCCCGCCAGCTTATGCGACGCGGCTTCGATCGTCGGGATGTCGCCTTCGAGCGCGGCCCGCCGGATCTTCCCGGTCTCTTCCTCCAGTTGCTCTTGCGCCTGTCGGAGGATCTCGGCCCGTTCTTCGGGGTCGAACACCGAAAAATTGTTCATGAACGACGCGTCGTCGAAGTCGACTTGATCCGCGTCGGGACGCCCCGCTTCGTCGGCGCTCGGCTCCGTGGTCTCCGGCGTCGTCGCGAGCCGTGCGGTCCATTTCCCGAGCAGCGCCTCGATGTCGCTCCGCCGATAGGGTTTGGAGAGATAGTCGGAAAAACCGGCCGCGAGGAACCTGTCGCGGTCGGTCACCATGGCGTTCGCCGTCAGCGCGACGACCGGAACGTCCCTGTAACGGGATGCCGTTCCGCGTATTGCCGCAATGGCGTCCAAGCCGGACATCCGCGGCATCTGAACGTCCATGAGGACCAGATCGAAATCGCCCGTGGACAAGGCCTCGAGCGCCTCCATGCCGTCTTCCACCATCGTGAGGCGGGCCACGGAGCCTTCGAGCATCTTGGCGGCGATCATGCGGTTGATCTCATTGTCCTCGGCGAGGAGCACCCTCAGGCGCGGCCGGAACTGCTGCGCGACGGGGGCCGGGCGCGCTTCCTCGCTTCCGTCGGGCTCGGCGCGCAGTACGGTTTCGATCTGCTTGAGCAGCCGTGCCCGATCGAACGGTTTCGTGATGAAACCCACGACGTCCTCGGGCCAATGCTCTTCCGCCGCCTCGCCGGAAATCGCGACCAGAACGGGAGGCGGCTTCAGGCCGGGACACCGCTCCCGAAACCTCTCCAGAACGCTTTTTCCGTCGAGAACCGGCATCCGCGCATCGAGCAGGACGAGATCGAGCCGCAGGCCGAGCGTGAGCCTTTCTTCGAGTTCGGCCAGCCCCATGAAACCGTCTTCGCAGGAGGTGACGGAGGCCCCGTAGCGTTGCAACGTGGCCCGGGCGATTTCGCGATTGTCGGCGTTGTCGTCGATCACGAGGATTTCGACGCCGTTCAGCGACGCTCCCGATTTCCGCGGAACGTCCGATGTCGGCCGGTGGGGAAGCCATACGCTGAAGCTCGAGCCGCGATGCAGCTCGCTTTCCACCGTGATCGCTCCCCCCATCAGGCGGACGATTTCGCGCGTGATGGCGAGGCCGAGACCGGAGCCGCCGAAACGGCGCGAGATCGAGGGGTCGAGCTGGCTGAACTTCCGGAACAGATGCTTCTGCGCTTCGGCCGACATGCCGATGCCGGTGTCCATGACCTCGAAACGGAGCCAGCCGTCCCGACATGTCCGCTCGGCGGGCTCCAGCGCGAGGAACGCGTTCTCGGGAAAGAGCGGTGTTTCCGCGTCTTCGAGGCTCGCCTTGAGGCGCACCTGCCCCGTCTGCGTGAATTTGATCGCGTTCGCGAGAAGGTTGAGGAGGACCTGCCGCAGCCGGTGCGGATCGCCCACGACCGGGCCGATCCTGTCGTCGGTCTCGAGGTGGAACGCCAGCTTCTTCTGTCCCGCGACGACGGCCTTCAGGTCCGTCACCCCGTCGACCAGTTCCGCAAGGTCGAAGGGGATCCGCTCGACCTGCACATGACCCGCCTCGAGCTTCGAGATGTCGAGGACGTCGTTGAGGATGCGCAGCAGCGAACGGGCGGATTCGAGCAGCGACGAAAGAAGCTTTTCCTGCGGATCCGAGAGCGGCGTGTCCATGAGAAGCTCGCACATGCCGAGAATGCCGTGCATGGGCGTGCGGATCTCATGGCTCATATTGGCCAGGAATTCGGAGCGCATCTTGGCCTGCGCCTCGGCTTGGTCCCTTTCGGCGATGAGCCTCCGCTCGTTGCCTTCGCGCTCCTTTTCGGCCGCGATCGATTCGATTCCCCGCCGGGCCGTGTCCAGCGTCGAATTGACCAGCATCCGGAGCTTCTGAAAGTCGGGATCCTCGCTGGCGATGTCGACGCGGAAGTCGAAACGGCCGTCTACGCTGCGGCACAACTCGTCGGCGAGGCCGTTCACCAGAATACGGAAGGCGGCGTCGTCGGCGCTCACGAGGCGGGCCACCTGACCCGGATCTCGCAATGGTCGTGCCCTTCATGCATGCAGCACGTCTCGGTGACCCGTGCATGCGCGTCCCCGTAGTGATCGAGGAGGGCGCGGGCCAGAGCGGTGTAGAGCCTGCACAACCTGTTGTGCGATCGATACTCGACCCTCAGTCCGTCATCCATCGCGGTGACTTGGAACTTGGGGACCGTTCCCGCCGAGAAACCGTCTCCCGCGGCACGATAGAAACTGTCGTGGATCCTCGGCTGACGCTCCAGAAAATCCCGCGCGGTCGGCGCCATCCGGTACCAGACGGGCCATCGCTGCACCGAATCCTCGATGAAGGTCTTCGAGAAAGCCTCCAGAAGAGCTTCCTCCTCCATCCCCAGTTCGGACGAACTCGCGGCGATCAGTCCCGCAAAACGTCCGTCGTCATAGGGCTGGTCGAGGGCGAAGCGGTGATCTCCGGGATATCCCGCTTTCTCGAGAATCCGCGAGACCGATTCCGGCGCCGTCAGTCGTTCGAGGGTCATCACCCAAATCTTCGGAATGAGTCCGATCACGCGTCAGATCCCGGGTCGACGACCGTTCGATGCTTCCGGTCGCAAATTGATGCAACCTGAAGTCGAGAGCAATGGCTCGTTACAACCTCTTCAGCTCCTCCTCGATCGAACGAATCTTCATCCGGTGCGGCAGAATATCCGCGTTCTCTGACCGACGGATCGGCGCGCCACGCGCAATGCGTGCAGTTTTTTCTCCGCGCCCGGATATCGGAGAACGGCCTCCTGTTTTGGCGAGACGGGCGCACTCATCCTTTCTGCCGACGCGGTCGACACTGCATCGGATCGTAACGTCCGATGAGACCCCCATTCGATGAAATAGAGTTTGAGTTAAATGCGACAAAATCGAGGCAACGAGTTCAGTGTAAAAATATGTTAACCCTAAGCCTTGCTTTCGAATGCGGAACTTGACGAGGGTTTCGCTAGGTGAAACGATGAACGAGAAGTGAATACTAAAAGTAGAGTATTTTGTTTTGAATAAACTTTTGGTTGCATTCGTGGCTCGGTCCCGCTGTCCGTCGGTCTTTTGCGCGCCGTCGGGCGCGCCCCTGTGCGGCGCTCCGGGCCTCTCCGCCGCCTTCCGTCCGTCCTGATCCTCTCGCCGTTTTCATCTCTCCGTCTTTCCAAGAACCGGATTTCGCATCATGACCCAGTTGATCCGCCCCGTTTCCTCCACCGTCGAGACTTCCGGCCCGGATTATCTCGTCGCGACCGGTCCGTCCGATACGCTCGCAGGCGGCGCGGGCAACGACACCTACATCATCGACTGGTCGGTTCTCAGGACCGCCTCCACCAACACGATCATCGAGATCTCGGATGCGAGCGGCTCTCTGGACTCGCTTCTCGTCTACGGTCGGTCCGCCGCTCAGGCGCGCGTCACCTATCTCGAGGCGATCGAGACCCGTCCGGCAGGTTGGTATCTGCGACTCATCGCGGGCGATCGGCCGGACGCCTCGATCGACCGCTTCGTGCGGCTCGTCGGCTTCGATCCCGCCACGCCGGGCTCCGGCGGCATCGAGCGCATCCGGTTCGTCACGGCCGAAGGCGGCAATACGGTCATCACCGATTGGAATTGGGACGATCTGGTGGTGTCCGGCCGGATCGGGACCGACGGCAACGACCGTCTCGTCGGTCGCCCGTCCGCCGATACTCTGGAAGGCGGTGCGGGCAACGATCTTCTCGAAGGTCGCGGCGGCGGCGACGTCTACATCCATGTCGCGGGCGAAGGCAACGACACGATCATGGACGGGGGCGGGACCGGCGGCGATCCGGACGTCCTCCGGATCCGCCTGACCGGGGATCAGGACATCGCCTTCTCGTGGGTCCGCGACTTAGGCATCAACGACTTCCGGCTCGTCGTGCAGGTTCTGCAGGCCGGCAGGACCATCTCGAGCGTCCGCCTGGACGAATTCATCCGGTCTCAGATGAACTCGACCACGCCCGGAATCGAGCGGGTGGAAGTGATCTCCGCCGACGGTTCCACGGTCCGGTCGTTCGACCGGGCCGCCATTCTGGCCAATATCGGCGTCTTCGGAACGGATGCGAACGAGTCGCTGACCGGTTTCGCCGGCCAAGATACGATCGCCGGGCGCGGCGGAGCCGATACTCTCGACGGCGGCGCGGGCGGCGACATCTATGAATATCGCTGGCTCAATTCCGCCTCGAACGACGGCAACGACGTCATCGCGGACAGCGGTACCTCCGGTGAGGACATTCTCCGCTTTTACGGCCTCGAACCCGGTCGCGTGCGGTATGTCGTCGGGACCGACGGCAATCTTCTCGTTCGCATCGTCGATACCAACGGCTTCGACTCTGCCCGGACCACCGCCGCGAATACGATCCGCATCGACAGGACCAATCCTGCGGATCCGCGCTCCTTGTGCATCGAGAAAATCGAGTTCTACAGCATCGACGGCCGTTTGCTCGGCAGCGTGACGCGCGACGAAATCCTCTTCCTGGCGGGCGTAGCCTCGGCCGACGTATCGACCTCGGCCGATCCGGCCGCGCCGGCTCTGAATTTCAATGAGCCCGCCGAACCTTCGCGCCGGGCCGTGCCGATCGACCCCACCGCTACCGGTGTCGTCATCGGCCAGAGCGGCAACGATAATCTGTCGGCCGGCAGCACCGGCGGACGCGTCATGGGTCTCGCTGGTTCGGACACGATCATCGGCGGCGCCGGCAACGACGTCATCTCGGGCGGCGCAGGCGCCGACTTCCTCGTCGGCGGCGCCGGGTTCAACACTCTCGATTATTCGCAGTCGACCTCGCGCGTGATCGTGTCCTTGGCGCAGAGCACGCAAAGCGGCGGCGACGCCCAGGGCGACACGATCGAAGGGTTCAACGGCATCATCGGCTCGGCGACCGGCAGCGACATCCTGACCGGCGGAGCCGGGGACGACGAGCTTCAGGGACTCGGCGGCAACGACTCGCTTGTCGGCGGCGAAGGAAACGACACCCTGTTCGGCGGTACCGGCGTAGACACGCTGACCGGCGGCACGGGCAACGACGTACTCGTCGGCGAGGCGGACGGGGATCGGCTCTCGGGTGACGCGGGCGATGACGTCCTCTTCGGCGGAGCCGGACGGGATACGCTGATAGGCGGAGACGGCAACGACGTTCTGGTCGGCGGCGACGACAATGACACGCTGTTCGGCGGCGCCGGCTTGGACACGCTTACCGGCGGCGCAGGCAACGACTCGCTTGTCGGCGGAACGGATGGCGACGTCCTCTTCGGCGGGGCCGATCAGGATACTCTCCACGGCGAGGCGGGGGCGGATACCCTTTTCGGCGGCGCCGGGAACGATTTGTTCTTCGGCGGGGACGGCAACGACGTCCTCGTCGGGGGTGCCGGCGACGATTCGTTCTTTGCCGGAAACAATGATGACCTTCTGTTCGGCGAGGAAGGCGCGGATTTGTTGCGCGGCGAAGCCGGCAACGACACGGTCCATGGCGGCTCGGGTGCGGATACCGTTTACGGCGGCGATGGCGGCGACCTGATCTTCGGCGGTGCTGACGACGACAGCCTTTTCGGAGAGGGCGGCGACGATACGATCAGTGGCGGCGCGGGCAACGATTCGCTCGACGGCGGCCTTGGCACGGACATGATCGACGGCTCGGCCGCTTCGGGCCGACTGCGGATCGACCTCGCGGCCGGCCGCCTGACCGGCGATGACAAGGCGGGCGTGGGCACGGATACCATCGCGAATTTCGAGAACGCGGCGGGGTCGGCGTTTGCGGACGTGCTGATCGGCAATTCGCTCGCCAACACCCTCTGGGGCAATGACGGAAACGACACGCTCGACGGAGGCGCAGGCGATGACCGGCTGTTCGGCGGCGCGGGCAACGACCTTCTGATCGGCGGCGACGGCAGCGATCTCTTGGACGGCGGGACCGGCAGCGATACCTACTGGTTCACCTTCACCGCAGGCAGCTCGGACGTCGACACGCTGTCCGACTCCGGAGCGGCCACGGCGGACCGCGACGTTCTGAACGTCTTCGGAATCGATGCCGCCGACGTCCGGATCCGGACGATCGGCGACACTCTCGCCCTCGTGGTCCGCGATGCCTCGGGTGCGTGGACCAAGGCGATCGTGAACCTTCCCGGTCTCAATCTCTTTGCCGACGCAGGCATCGGCGTCGAGGAGATCCGGTTCACCAAGGATCGTGAGCCCGGTTCGCTTACGACGGTCTGGACGCGGACGGAGATGCGTTCGGCGTTTTATGATCGCTCGGGCGAGGCGGCGAGCGTCACGCTCTCCGGATCCGCGCTGCGTGAGCGGATGGAGGGCGGCCTCGGCAACGACAGTCTCACCGGGCTCGCGGGCGACGACACGCTGCGCGGCAACGAGGGGCAGGACACGCTCTTGGGCGGCGACGGCAACGACTCCCTCCTCGGCGGTGCGGGCAATGACTCGCTCGTCGGCGGAAACGGGTCGGACGTTCTCGAAGGCGGCGCCGGCAACGACGTGCTGGTGGGCGGTGCGGGCGCCGACGTCTATCGACGCGCCTTCGCCGACGGTCTCGACCTGCTGGACGATACCGGAACCGAAACGGACTCCGACGTCCTCGTTCTGAGCGACGTGGCGTCCACCGACGCGCGCGTGTTCTTCCGCGGCGCGGGCATGACGCTTCAGGCGCGTGATGCGTCCGGCGTCTGGACCGACATCGTCACGCTCGCCCAGACGAATCTGTCGGCCGGTTCCGGGATCGGCCTCGAAGAGATCCGGTTCTCCGACGGGGTCATCTGGACCCGCGCCGAGATGCGGCTGTCCCAGTACGATGCGTCGTCGGAAACGTCCGGCGTATCGCTGACGGGCTATGCGATCGGCGACACCATGAGGGGCGGCAAAGGGGCCGACACCCTCGACGGCGCCGGGGGCCGCGACGAAATCTACGGGGGAGACAACAGCGACCTTCTGCTGGGCAACAGCGACGACGACAGCCTGTTCGGCGGTGCCGGCCAGGATCGCCTTGAAGGCGGCGACGGCAACGACCTTCTCTCCGGCGACGCGGGCAACGACCGTGTGTTCGGCGGGGCGGGCGACGACGTGCTGGTCTGGGATTCGGGCAGCGACACTCTGGACGGCGGCCGCGGCTCCGACCGCTACGAGATCCGGACGATCGGAAACGTCGGCGGCAAGGCCGTGATTTCCGATCTCGACGGGTCCGAAATCGACACCGTTTCGTTCCTGGACCTCAGCGAATCCGAGGTCCGGCTGTCAGTGGTCGGCTCCGATCTTCTGGTCGAATACAAGGGCGCCGTGATCGCCCAGATCGGGATGAACCTCCGCTCGAGCGGTCCGGAAGGCATCGACCGGGTCGTCTTCAAGGGGTCGACGCTGACCCGTGAGATGGTCCGCGACCGCTTCATCGTTTCCGTCTACGAGAGCGAATACACCGGGACCAGCGGCAATGATACGATCATCGGCTCGGCGTCCGGCGACGTTCTGATCGGCCGCGGCGGCAACGACCTCCTGAGAGGCGGGGGCGGCAGCGACGACTACGTCCATTCCTTCGGCCTCGACGGCAACGATACGATCTCCGAAGCCGACGTCGCGGGCTTCGACCGGCTGTTGCTCGAGGGCGTCGGATCCGATCGGGTCCAGCTCATCCGCTCCGGCAATGATCTTCTCGTCAGGGTGATGGACGATTTCTCCGGTCAGCCGACCGCGACGGTCCTGTCCACGATCACGATCTCGGGCATGTACGGGTCGGCCGGGGGCCTCGCGGGAATCGAGGCGATCCGGTTCGACGACGGCGTGACTTGGGATCGCGACGCGATCCAGCGCAAGCTGCGCGAGACCGGCGGCCTTTCCGGCGTGATCGACGGAACCACCGGAAACGACATGATCGTCGGCTCCTCGGGCCGGGATACGCTGATCGGGCGCAGCGGCTTCGACATGCTCGACGGCGGCGCCGGCAACGACGTCATTCTGTTCGACACCCGCGTCCATTCCGGTGCGAGCGGAAGCGGCGAGAGCACTTATCTGTTCGACAGCGGTTCGGATACCGGCGACGTCTTCGATCTTTCGAGCTACTCGTCGAGGAACTTCGATCCCGTCTACCATCTTTATTTCACGAACGCCCGCGGGATCGGGATGTGGGTCACCGCTTCGGACGGCACCCGCAAGTTCTTCTACATCGACTCCGACATCTTCCCGGACAGGAGCGGCGGCATCGACGAGATCCGCTTCTCCGATCTGATCGTGAACCGGACGGGCGTGTCGTCCGACCCGAACATCAGGGCCGTGACGCTGCAATCCTTCTTCGGCCAGAATGCGGGCGCTCGCTATCGCACCCAGGCGACCGAAGGATCGGACACGCTCATGGGCAGCGAGCGCGCCGAGACCATCGTCGGCGGCAGCGGCTTGGACGTGATCTTCGCCGGCAACGGCAATGACGTCGTCTACGGCGAGACCATGAACGGTGGTTTCGGCGACGATACGCTGATCGGCGAGGGCGGCGCGCTTGCCCCCGGGCGGTTCTTCGTCGGCGGCTACGGCAATGACTCCCTCGTCGGCGGCGAAGGGAACGATACCTACCTCTATATGACGGGCGAAGGCTTCGACACGATCACGGATCTCGGGACGTCCGGCCTCGACGTTCTGGAAATCCGCAGGTCGGGTCAGGGCACGATCCTGCCGGACGACATCCGGGGCCGTCGCGTGGGCGATGACATCCAGCTCGATTTCTACCTCTCGACCGGGCGCGTCGGCGGTGTCGTCCTCACCGGCCAAGCGGCGGGACAGGGCATCGAGGAACTCCGTATCGTCGGTACGAACGGCACCACGGTGTGGGGAAGGAACGAACTTGCGCTGTTCGGCGACTCCTTGCTCACCGGGACGAATGCGGGCGAGGTGATCTACGGCGATCGTGAAGGGAGCCCTGCGGCGGCACAGGCCGCGCTGTTCGGCGGCAACGATACGATCAATGCAGCCGGCGGCAACGACACCGTCTATGGGGCGGGCGGCGACGACCTGGTTCGCGGCGAAGCCGGCGACGACCTCATCTTCGGCGGCTTCGGCAACGACGTGATCTTCGGCGGAACCGGATCGGACCAGGTCTTCGGCGGCGCCGGGGACGACGTGATCCGGGGGGGCGCGGCGAGCACCGAGGCCGATGCGGCGACCGATGCAGGCAACGACACCCTGACCGGCGGGCTCGGCAACGACACGCTGGTCGGCGGGCGCGGCGCGACGACCTATGTCTACGAGCTCGGCGACGGCAACGACGTCATCCAGCGCGAGGACAACGACTCCTACGACGTCCTTTATCTCAAGGGCATCACGCGGAATCAGGTGACCATCATCCGGAGCGGGACGGACGTCATCGTCCAGATCGTCGTCAACGGGGCCTTGCGCGGGACGATCACGCTTCAGGATCAGGGAACCGACGTCCAGACCGGCAACGGCCGCGGCATCGAGCGCATCGTCTTCGAAGATCCGGCTTCCGCGCCGATCGAAAAGAGCGCGCTCATCGTTCCTCTGACGGACGGCGACGACCGGCCGAACGACATGATCCTCACCACGGCCGCGGATTTCTTCCGCGCAGGCGGCGGGAACGACACGGTCGACGCCCTGTCGGGCAACGACACCATCTACGGCGACTCGGGCGACGACATCCTGATCGGCGGGGCCGGGGCGGATATCCTGTTCGGAGGCACCGGCAACGACACGCTCGGCGCCGTGACGGGCGAAACCGACGCCGATCGGCTCGACGGCGGTACGGGGGACGATCTGCTGCGCGGCGGTTCGGGCGGGCAGACCTATGTCTATAGGCTCGGCGACGGCAACGACACGATCCTCGACGTCGGCACTACCGGCAACGATCGTCTGCTGCTCTCGGGAGTCACCGCCGCCAACCTCTCCTTCGTGAGGGGACCGGAGGGCGAGGACCTGCTGCTTCAGATCAGGGACGCTTCGGGCGTCCTGGTCGGCAGCATCACCCTCAAGGGGCAGGTCGGCTTTCTGAGCGGCCAGAGCACCGGAATCGAAGAGATCGTGCTCGATACGGGCACGTGGACCGGCGCAAGAGAGGCGATGCGGCTTGCCGCCCTGGTTCCGACGGACGGTGCGGATCGCATCACCGGGTCGACGGTCAACGATCAGCTCAACGGACGCGCCGGGAACGACACGCTCGTGGCCGGCGGCGGTCAGGATACGGTCGAGGGCGGGTCGGGCAACGACATCGTCGAAGGCGGCTCGTCCTTGCTCACCTATCGCTACGGCCTCGGAGACGGCCATGACGAGGTGCGCCTCGGCGGCGGGCGCATTTCGCAGCTCGTGCTCGGCGACATCGTTCGCGCGCAGCTCACGGTGCTCAAGAACGGCAACGACTATCTGCTCGAGATCACCAGTCCGTTCGACAACACGATGGTGCTCGGCTCCATCAAGCTGACGGGCACCTTCGGCGGCGGCTTGCCGATCGAATCGGTCTTGTTCGCGGACTCCGCGACCCCCGTCGCCTTCTCGTCGATCACCGTGGACGGCGTGTTCGGTACGCCCGACGCGGACACGCTTGTAGCCCCGGACGCGGGTGCTTCGGTTTTCGCCCGCGCCGGAGACGACACGATCATCGGCGGCAGGGGCGACGACGTGTTGGAGGGCGGGTCCGGCAACGACCTCTACGTGTATCGCGCGGGCGGAGGAAACGACGTCATCCGCGATGCCAACGGAGACTCGCTCGATCGGCTTCGGATCGAAAATGCCGATCCGTCGCTGATCCGCTTCGAAGGGGCCTACGGCGTGGGTGACGACATCACGCTCGGCGTCGGATCCGGATCGATCCGCATCGAGGGTCTTCGTACCGGCGCGACGATCGATCGCGTGGCGGTGGTGAACGCCCAGAACGTGGTCACGGTCTGGGATCGCGAGGACATCCTTTCGCGTTGGACGGCGGGATCGTTCACGGCCGGCGGGGACACCCGCAACGGAACGTCGCGCGGCGACGTCTTCAACGGCGGCGGCGGCGACGACGTGATCTACGGCCTCGGCGGCGCCGACAGTTTGGAGGGCAATTCGGAAAACGACGCGCTCTACGGCGGAGACGACGCTGACCAACTGTTCGGCGGGACCGGAAGCGATCGTCTGTACGGCGATGCGGGAGACGATCGTCTTTTCGGCGGAGACGGCGACGACGTCCTCTTCGGCGGAACCGGCCGCGACAGCCTGACGGGCGGGAGCGGGTCCGATCTCTTCGTGCTGGAGGCCACGACCGCGGCCGATGCGACCACGATCCTCGACTTCAATGACGGAGATCGCCTGAGCGTTTCCTCGAACACGTTCGCGTCCCCGGATGCGGTTCTTGCGGCGATGGTCTTCGACCGGATGCAGGACGGACGTCAGGTCTTCCGGCTCGATGTCGGCGGCCAGACGCTCGCGTGGATCCATTCGACGCGCGCGCTCAAGCTGGACGACATTCGCCTGACGGGCGGGACGAACGTTTCCGTCGTCCCGACCCCCGGCGACGACCTTCTCACGGGCAGCGACAAGGCCGACTGGATCTTCGCCCGGTTGGGCAACGACACGGTCTACGGCGAGGGCGGAGAGGATACCCTCAATGGTTCCAGCGGTGATGACCTGTTGTTCGGCGGCGCCGGGAACGACGAGCTCGACGGAAGCTACGGCAATGACCTGCTCTATGGTGGCGACGGCAACGATCGTCTGATCGCGGCCTTCGAAAACCAGGTCCTCTTCGGCGGCGCCGGCAATGACACGTTCGATCTGGACGCCCGGACCGCGCAGCGGACCGTCATCGAGGATTATGCTCTCGGAGACCGCATCCAGTTGACCATGGCGGCAGGCACCAAGGATCCGCTGTCCGCGGCCAATTGGACGACGTCGGTCACCTCGGCCGGAAGCTATTTCGAGTTCGTGCAGGGCGCCTTCAGGCTTCAGGTGAAGCAGAACGGCTTCACGCTCGATCAGATGCTTGCCGGCACGAGATTGACGCCCGCGGGCGTCACCCGTAGCGGCAGCTCCGCGGCGGATAGCCTCGTCGGCACCCAAGGCGACGATACGTTCCTTCCCTGGAACGGCAACGACACCATGCGCGGGGGCCTCGGCAAGGACATCTTCGACTTCAGCCAGCGCGTTTCGTCATGGTCCGATGCGCCGAAGCGTGACGGCCGATTGGTGGCTGCCTTCGGTCAGGACGTCATCGAGGATTTCGAGCGTTACGACATCATCCGTTTCGGCGGCGGGTTCGTGAAGGACGCGGCCGACTTGCGGAGCAAAGCCGCCGTTCAACAGGGCGGCGGTATCCTGATCACGCTCGATACCGAAACGAGGGCCTCGATCCTTCTTCTCGGCGAAGCCCGGCGTGTGACGAACGAGGCCGAATTGGACCGGTTCCTCGAAGAGTATGCCGACAGCTTCGATTATGTGCTCGGTACCACATCGTGGCTCGTGAGGGCGGAAGAGGTGGTTCACGGCACCGACGGGCGGGACAACTTCTCGGTGTATGACGGCAACGTCGTCATTCGCGCCGGTGCGGGCAACGACACGATCACGTCGGGTGTCGCGGGGGTCCTGTTTTCGGCCGGAAACGGCGTCTTCTACGGCGAAGACGGCAACGACTGGATCAACGGCAAGGCCGGCGAGGATCAGCTGTTCGGCGGGGCCGGAAACGACCGTATCGATGCCGGAACCGGGAATGATGCGATCGACGGAGGCGCGGATAACGACACGCTCCTCGGAAACGATGGAAACGACCGTCTCAACGGTCAGGAAGGCAATGACAGGTTGTTCGGTGGCAACGGTCAGGACATCCTTTTCGGAGGCGACGGCAACGACACCCTCACCGGTGAGGACGGTCTCGATATTCTGTTCGGCGGTCTGGGCGATGACCTCGTGGATGGCGGAGCCGGCAACGACATTCTCTTCGGCGAAGCCGGCAACGACAGCATGAACGGAGGCACCGAGAACGATGCGCTCGACGGCGGCGCCGGCAACGACACGCTGATCGGCGGAACAGGGCAAGACACCTTGTCAGGTGGTGTCGGGAACGACTGGCTGTCCGGCAATGACGGCAACGACGTGTTGGTCGGCGGACTCGGTTCCGACATGTTGATCGGCGGAAACGGTCAGGACACCTTCGTCTTCAACCGTTCGGACGCGGGCAACGACACCATCACCGGTTTCTCGACGGTCGCGGGGGATACGTTGGATCGGATCGAACTGCGCGGCTTCGATCAGAACGCATGGGCCCTCGCCGTGAGCAATCTCACGACGAACACCGTGGTTCTGGTCGCGGACGATCCGACGACGGTCTTCGACGAAACGTTGAGCATCACCTTCAACGGGATGACGGCTGCTCAGATCCGAAGCATCACCGTCGACTACCGCTGATCCGCGTTCTTATCGCGTCCTGAAAGACCGGCCGGAGGGGACACCTTCCGGCCGGCCTTCGATTCAAAACGATCCGTTCCGTTTCACGCCGTCGCAATTCTTCGGGCCCAATGTCATTGCGCATGAAATCGGTTTCTCATCCCGAGGCGTCGCCCGTCCGCGAGGCGGTCCGGTCCCTCAAAAGCGCGTTCGTCGCGGTCGGGGCTTTCTCGGCCGTGATCAATATTCTCTATCTCACCAGCTCCTTCTACATGATCCAGGTCTATGACCGGGTGCTCATGAGCCGGAGCGTCCCGACCCTGGTGGCGCTGAGCGTTCTGGCTCTCGGCCTTTTCGTGGTTCAGGGGCTTCTCGAAACCGTTCGCGGTCGCCTCCTCGTCCGCGTGGGCGGGCGGCTCGACGAGGCGCTCGGCGGGCGCGTCTACAGGGCCTTTTTGGCCATGCCGCCGCGCGGCGGCCGGACCGAGGAAAGCCTCCAGCCAGTGCGCGACCTCGACACCGCGCGCGGCTTCATCGCGGGCATGGGCCCGGTGGCCATCCTCGACATGCCGTGGATGCCCTTCTTCCTCATCTTCATCTTCATTCTGCATCCGGCGCTCGGCTGGTTCGCCGTGTTCGGCGGCGCGTCTTTGATCGCGCTGACTTGGCTCACCGAACGCCTCACGCATGACCCGACCCGCAAGGCGGGCGGGCTCGGCGGGCGTCGCATGAATCTGGCGGAAATGACCCGCCGCAACGCGGAGGCGGTGCGGGCCATGGGCTTCGTCGACCGGATGACCGCCCGGTGGCTGGCCGCCAACGCCGCCTATCGGGAGGTCCAGCACGGCGCCACCGACGTCCACGTCGCGCTGACGGCCTCCTCCAAGGTGATGCGTCTCGTTCTTCAGTCCGGAATTCTCGGTCTCGGCGCTTGGCTCGCCGTACGCGGGGAGGTCAGCGCCGGCGCGATCTTCGCCTCCAATATCGCCATGACGCGCGCTCTCGCGCCGGTCGACGGTGCGATCGCCAATTGGAAGTCCTTCATTCTCTTCCGCGAGGCCACGGCGCGCCTCGAAAAGCTGCTGTCCTTGGAGAAGGATCGCCCGGCGCCGATGCCGCTCCCGCCGCCCATGCGCGAATTGTCGGTCGAGGGGCTCCATGCCGGTCCTCCGGGGTCGCGCACGCCGTTCGTCCGTGCGGCGGGCTTCAAACTGCGTGCGGGGCAGGGGCTCGGCGTGATCGGGCCCAGCGCATCCGGCAAGTCGACCCTGGTGCGGGCCATCGTCGGCGCATGGCCGCCGATGGCCGGTGAAGTCCGGCTCGACGGGGCGATGACCGACCAATGGTCGCCCGAAGCGCTCGGCGCTCACGTCGGCTATCTGCCCCAGGACGTCGAACTGCTCGAAGGCACCGTGGCGGAGAACATCGCCCGGTTCGCCGACCAGCCCGACGCCGCGGCGGTCATAGCGGCCGCCCGCGCCGCGGGGATCCACGAAATGATCCTCGAAATGCCTGACGGCTACGACACGCAGATCGGAGAGGGCGGTTTCATGCCTTCGGGCGGGCAGCGCCAGCGCATCGGTCTGGCCCGTGCGCTGTACGGCGATCCCTTTCTCGTCGTGCTCGACGAGCCGAATTCGAATCTCGACGCGGCGGGCGATGCGGCGCTGCAGAACGCGCTCGCGGCCGTTCGGGGGCGCGGCGGCATCGCCGTCGTCGTCGCCCATCGCCCGAGCGCGCTTGCATCCCTCGACATGGTGGCGGTGATGGCGGACGGAAAAATCACGCAATTCGGTCCGCGCGACGAAATCCTTCCCACGGTGCTTGCCGGCCCGGCGGTCGCCCGCACTCGCCCGGTGGATCTCGTCCGCGGCGGAGGTGCCGCATGAGCGCGGCCGACACGAAAGACGCCGGCACCGCGCCGCGTACCGACGGAATGGCCCGGCTCATCCGCAGGGGTATCTATATCTGCGCCTTCGTGGTCGTCGGCTTCGGCGGGTGGTCGGCCGTGGCCGACATCGCGTCCGCGGTGATCGCGCCCGGGGAACTCGTCGTGGAGACTTCTCCCAAGAAGGTGCAGCATCCCACTGGCGGGATCGTAGGCGAGATCCTCGTCAGCGAGGGCGATTCCGTCGTCGAGGGGCAGGTGCTCGCGCGGCTCGACGAGACCTCGGCACGCGCCAATCTGGGGATCATCGAACGGCAACTCGACGCCTTGCAGGGGCGCGCTGCGCGCCTCGATGCCGAGAAGATTCAGGACGGCATGCTGGTCTTCCCGAAGGAACTGCTCGAGCGTGCGGCGAACGACCCCGAGGCGGGCCGCATCGTCGACGACGAGCGTCGCCTGTTCGAGACGCGCCGCTCCGCCAATGCTTCTTTGCAGTCCGAATTGCGCGAGCGCGTGCGGCAGACGCGGGAGGAAATCGGCGGGCTCATCGAGCAGCTCGCCGCAAGGACGCGCGAAACCGTCCTGATCAAGGACGAATTGGCGGGCGTGCAGGCGCTGTGGGACAAGAACCTCGTAGGCATCAGTCGCCGCAACGTCCTCGAACGCGACGCAATCCGCCTCGAAGGGGAACAAGGCGCGCTGCGCGCCGCGATCGCTCAGGCCAAGGGCCGCATCGCCGAAATCGAGCTGCAGATGCTTCGTTCGGAGCAGGATTTCAGGGGCGAGGCGCTGCGCCTTCTGCGCGATGCCGAGGCGCAGATCGCGGAACTGCAGGAGCGCCGTATCTCGGCCAATGACCAGCTGAGACGCATAGAGATCCGCGCACCGCAGAAGGGCGTCGTGCATCAGCGCACGATCAATACGGCCGGCGGCGTCGTGGCGCCCGGCGAGGTGCTGATGCTGATCGTCCCCGTTCAGGAAGATCTCGTCATCGACGCCCGCATCAATCCGATCGACCGCGATCAGATCCATGAAGGGCAGAAGGCCGTCATCCGCTTCCCGGCGCTGAACCAGCGGACCACGCCCGACCTCACCGGCGTTCTGGAGCGGATCTCCGCCGACGTGTCGCGCGAGAACGTGCCCGGTCTGCCGCCGCAGTCGCATTACACGGCGCGGATCAGGCTTCCGGCGGAAGAGGCGCGAAAGATCGAGACGCACCGGCTCAGGCCCGGCATGCCGGCCGAGGCCTATATCCAGTCGCAGGCCCGTCCCGCTCTCAGCTACTTCATGCGCCCGATCACCGACAATTTCGCGAGGACCTTCCGCGAAAGGTGAACGACGAGGTCCGGCGCCTTACGTCGCCGCGCCTCGGCGCCGGAGTTCGAGGTCGTATTGCGGCACCTTGGCGGCCAGCAGGGCCGCCTTTTCTTCCGACGGGCGGATCCCGAAGAGTTCGAAATATTCCTTGGACAGCCGGCCGAAATGGAGGCCGTGATCGGTCGCGATCCGGCTGATGTTCACGCCGCCCTCGGTCGCGAGAATGGCGCGCCGAACCTGCGTCAGACGGATGAGGCGCCGGAGCGCGACGAAGCCTATGCCGAACTGCTCCTGCACGGCCAACTGGATGGTTCGGCGCGAAACGCGGAGATGCTCTTCCAGCTCCTCCAACGTGCACTCGAAATCGTCGTCATGCAGGAAGGGCGGCTCCCAGAGCATCCGTTCGACCTTCAGCGCCACCTCGCGCCGCCCGAGGCTGCCGATATGGGTGTCCAACGGGCGCACGGTCGCGATCTCGTCGAGAACGTTCTTGCACATCTCCATCAGCGTGAGCTTCGCCTGATCCCTGTCGGACGCGAGCGCCGGCCCGAGGTCGATCGACGTGTGCGGCACCCGCGATCCCGGAACCATGAGCCGTTCGAGATCTTCCTTGCGGTCGAGGATCTCGAGATAGCGCATGGCGGCCGCTTTCAGATGGCCCGCCACGCGGCTGACGGGAGCGACCATCGATCTTTGCCCGCCGATGCCCTCCTTGAACGCGGGCATGATCTCGGGCGAGAGCAGCGCTTCGGCTGCCGCCTCGTCGAAATTGAGTTCGATCCCGAGCGCGCCGACGTCGCTCAGCCCGTCCCAGCCGTTTCCGCCGACCGTGATCATGATCACGCTGTCGATCTTCCCGCGTCCTTGGAGGCGGGACTCCGCGGTCGAGTAACTGTCGATGAAATTGATCTGAAGTTTGGGGGCGTTCATCGCCACGCGGAACCGGACGCGGCCGCGGAAGTCGTATCGGACGATGCGGAACCCGTCCAAAACGGGGAGCGTCGTCTTGGAAAACCAGAATTGCTTCGGTTCGAGGCTGTAGATCCGAAAATCCCAGCCCTCAGGGGAAATGAATTCGTCCTGATCTTTCGTCGATTGGAAGGTCGGCGAAGACGACATTTTATTACGTTTCTGATGCTCACCGGAACATAAAAGTATCACATTCGACGAACGTCGATATCCATTTGGTGCAAACCGCTCGGTGCCGCAGCCGGGAAAAATCGGGGCTCCGACGATTTGCGGGGCGAGCGGAATTCAAGCTACGAAGTCGGCCGGAACAGTCCGTGGCCCGCAGGTGCTCGGCTTTCGGCAAAGGTGAGCTTCATGCGTCTTCTTCTCGTTCTGGCCTTCTCGCTCGTTTCGGCGGCCGCAGGCTTCGCTCAGACCTCCGATTTCGTGAAGGTCGCGGGCGGGATCGAATACAAGCTCATCGGAACGTACGATCTCGCGCGTCTCGACCGGATCTTAGGGGCCGAACTCGACGAGTTCATGGCCTCTTCGACCATGCCGACCGAGTTCCGCGGCAAGTTTCCCAAAGCCCGCAATGCCGTGAAGCTTTACCGGGTCAAATATCCGTCGGTCGTGCCGGAATGGAACAACAGGCCGGTCGTCGCGTCGGGGCTCGTCGCCGTGCCCGAAGGCGGCGGCAAGACCCTGCCGATCGTCTCCTACCAGCACGGCACCGTGTTCGACCGCAGCTACGTGCCGTCGAACCCCGAAAACTCGATGGAGACGCGCATCATGATCGCGCGCTTCGCGGCTCAGGGTTATGCGGTCATCGGGGCCGACTATTTCGGCCGCGGCGAGTCCGATCTTCCGGACTCCTATCTCGTGAAGAGCAGCACGCAGCAGGCGACCTTCGACATGCTGCAGGCCTCGCGCGCCGTTCTGGCCGCGCTGGGGCACGAGCCCGGCAAGCTGTTCGTCAGCGGCTGGTCGCAGGGCGGCTGGGCGACCATGGCCTTTCTGCAGAAACTGGAAGCCGTCGGCGTGAAGGTGACCGCGGCTGCGGCGGCGAGCGCGCCGGTCGACGTCTACGTCACCGTCACCCGCTGGATGAACAATCCGCAGCCCGTCGATGCCGCCTATCTGCCCGGCGTCCTCGCCATTCAGCTGCAGGCGCACGAGAATTATCACGGCCTTCCCGGTCTCGCGGAGTCCGCGATCCGGCCCGAATATCTCAAGGCCGCCCGCGACCTCTACGCCGGACGCATCGATTATACGGCCTTCTTCAAACTCACCCCGCCGAAGCTCGCCGATTTCCTGAAGCCCGAATTCCGCGCCACGGCGAATGTCGGGGAGGGCGGCTATTGGCGCGTGCTCGAAGGCAATCAGGCCTATCGCTGGCGTGCCGTGACGCCGCTGCGCACCTATTACGGCGGCAAGGACGAGGTGACGCCCATCGGCATCGGCATGCTGCCGGAACTCGCGCAGGGCGTGATGGGCGGTGCCCCGACCAAGGCGTTGGACGCCGGCCCGATCGCCGATCACCGCGCGGTCTATGTTCATGCCGTGCTCGACCAGAAGCCGTGGTTCGACGGTCTTCTCGCGGAATGAGGCCCTCGACCGCCTCCGTCCGGAACTCCCTCGCGTCTGCGCGGTTGACGCAGGCCTTGAACGGAGGATCGGACGCATGGTGGACGAAGACAGGATCAAGGGCGCTGCCAAGCAGGCCAAGGGCGCGTTGAAGGATACGGCGGGCAAGGTCACGGGCGACGCGAAGCTGCAGGCCGAAGGCAAGGCCGACAAGGTCGAAGGCAAGGTCCAGAGCGCCGTCGGCGGAGCCAAGGACAAGGTCCGCGAGGCGACGCGCGACGACGAGTGACGCACCCCGCGGCGTCGATGTTCGGAAGGGTCCGGTCCGCCGGGCCCTTTTTTCTTGTTCCTTTTCCCCATCCGGCCGGCGTGGCGCGAGGTCGCGGGCCGGCTTAGGCTCCCGCTCGGGGGCGGAGGAATCGTCGGATGCGATCGAGCGAGGTCGAAAGCGCCTATTCATGGGTGCGGCTGGCGGCGGCGGTGCTGCTCAGCACCATCGGCGGCGTCGGCATGTGGTCCGTCGTCGTGGTGCTTCCGACCGTTCAGGCCGAATTCCAGGCGGGGCGGGGCGAGGCTTCGCTGCCCTATACGCTCACCATGATCGGCTTCGCCTTCGGCGGGATCCTGATGGGCCGCATCGCCGACAAGCGCGGCATCATGGTGCCGCTGCTGTTCGGAACGTTCATGCTTTCGGCAGGCTACGTCCTGTCCGGGATGGCGGAAAACCTCCTGCAATTCGCGCTGGCGCAGGGCCTGCTGATCGGCTGCCTCGGCAGCTCGGCCACGTTCGGCCCGCTGATGGCGGACGTCTCGCATTGGTTCAGCCGCAATCGCGGCATCGCGGTGTCGATCTGCGCGGCCGGCAATTATCTGGCCGGTACGATCTGGCCGAAAGTGATCCAGCATTTCGTCGAGACCGCGGGCTGGCGCGCCACGCATATCGGCATCGGACTGTTCTGCCTCGTCACGATGCCGCCGCTCCTTCTGCTGCTGCGCCGCCCGCGGCCGCAGACGGCTACGCAGGCGGCGGCCGGCACCTCCGCCGCATCGGTCCGGCCCGATCCGTCCCCCGCCGCCCTCGGGCTCTCGTCGAACCGGCTGCAGATGCTGCTGATGATCGCCGGCATTTCCTGCTGCGTCGCCATGGCCATGCCGCAGGTCCATATCGTCGCCTATTGCGGCGATCTCGGTTACGGCGTGGCGCGCGGCGCCGAAATGCTGTCGTTGATGCTCGGCTTCGGCATCGTCAGCCGCCTCGCCTCGGGCTTCATCGCCGACCGGATCGGCGGGCTCGCGACGCTGCTGCTCGGCTCGGTGCTGCAGGGTACCGCGCTCGTCTTCTATCTGCTGTTCGACGGGCTTACCTCCCTTTACGTCATCTCCGCCATGTTCGGGCTCTTCCAGGGCGGCATCGTGCCGAGCTACGCGCTCATCGTGCGCGAGTATTTCCCGCCCGGAGAAGCGGGCGTCCGCGTGGGCGTCGTGCTCATGGCCACTTTGTTCGGCATGGCGCTGGGCGGCTGGCTGTCGGGCGTGATCTTCGACCTCACGGGCTCCTACGCCATGGCCTTTCTCAACGGGTCGATCTGGAACCTCGTCAACGCGCTGCTGGTCAGCGTTCTGCTCGTCCGGGCTGGCGGCCTGAAGGCGGTCATCCGCGCCAAAACCGCGCAGGCCTGAGGTGCGAGAAGCGCCGTCCGCGTCTACGCAAAACGGACGTTTCCGGTGCCGTTCCTAAGCCTTACGGGGGCTCGGCGCTCGTCCGAAGGGCTTGAAAAGCAAGCGGGCACCCGGATGGAGGCCTGCGCACGCCGTGGGTCCGCAGGCAAAAACAGGACGAATCATTACGCAACGTAAGATAGCAAAACCCGAGCTTACGCTCAAAGCGAGATTACGCGCGCATCCACCGACAACAGCGCCGTTTTTGATGGTCATTTCGTCTTCGGGGGTTCTTAGAAAACAGCCGTCATATATCAGATTTATTTCGAATTGATTTTGTCAAAAAAGAGAAATTGCGCCTTATTTTGAGCCGATCGAAAGAGAAGAAGCGATGTAAAAGTGTATTCATGATCCTCTAAAACTGAAGGTTGCGTGATCCCTTTTACTAAATTACCTTACGTCACTAGAAGGCGTCGTCCGGGCTCGGAAGGCGTGTTCCGCAGCGCCGGCACCGGACTTCGGGCGGCATGCGGGACCGTATCGGGGCCGGACCCGCGAGGGGCGGGGACGTCGTTCGAGGTTCGGATCAACAGGGGGTTCACGGGAAATGACCACGGTATTGCGTCGCGCCGGAGTTCAGCCGGACATCACGGATCGATCGACGGTTTCGGCCGTTCGACCGAATGGGGGGCGGGTTCCGGGAGGCGAGGGGGACATCGTGCGGAATACGGTGGTTCTTCTCGATCGTCGCAGCCTGATCCGCGAATGTCTGGCCGAATGCCTGCGCGGCGCCGGCGGCACGCTCGCCGTCCGGAGCTTCGCCGACCTCCAGCAGTGGAAGGCGTCTCCGGATTACGATCCCGCCGCCTCCGTAGTCATCGTCTGCGTGAAGGGACGCAAGGAGACGGAGACCGAGATCGAGCGCGGCATCGCCGAGCTGTCGCGTGCCTCGGGCGGCGTGCCCGTCGTCCTGATGTCGGACGTCGACGAACTCGAATGCGTCGTCCGCGCGATCGATGCGGGCGCTCGCGGCTATATCCCCACCGACGTCAATCTCGACGTGGTGGTGGGCGCCATCTACCTCATCAAGGCGGGCGGCGTTTACGTGCCTGCCAGCACGCTTAAATCGATGCAGAAGTCGAACGGCGCGCATGCGAACGGCCACGGCATGTTCACCTCGCGCCAGGCGGCGGTCGTGGAAGCGCTGCGGCAAGGCAAGGCGAACAAGATCATCGCCTATGAGCTGAACATGTGCGAGAGCACCGTGAAGGTGCACGTCCGCAACATCATGAAGAAGCTCAACGCCAAGAACCGGACGCAGGTCGCCTATCTGACCAGCAATCTCTTCCCCGACCGTTCCGGCGACTGACCGGCGCCCGTGGCGGGCCCGGTCGTTCCGTTTCGGAGCCGGGTCCGCCGATCGCGGCCCCGCGGCCCCCGTGCGCGGGCCGCGAAGCCTGCGGATGCGAAGGGAAGGGGACATTCCGTGATCACGAGCGAGCCCCGCCGGGAGGCGGAGCAGGGGCGGCATCTCCGCGAGATGCTGCGGGTCCTGCATGCGCATCGTCATGCCGTTCTGGGCTTCACGCTGGGGGCGGTCGTTCTTGCCGGCGCGCATCTCGCGCTGCGCACCACGCGCTACACCGCCGACGCCGTGATCGCGCTCGAACCCCGCAAAGTGCAGGTGCTGCCGCTTGACACGGTGGTCTCCCGCCTTCCGCAGGAAAGCCCGGTCCTCCGGACGGAGCTCGACGTCATCTCGTCCCGCAGCATGGCGGAGTCCGTGCTGGCGGAAGCGGCGGGCGGGGCGCCGGACGAGACGCGTCTGAGGGGCGAGGTCGACAGGTTGCTCGACGGTCTGCGCGTCAGCAATGACGGGCGGTCCTTCACGATCGTCGTGTCCTATACCGATCCCGACCCGGTCCGTGCCGCAGCGATCGCCAACGCCTTCGCCGAGGGCTATCTGCGCCGCACCACGACCGCGCAGACCCAAGCCACGCGGGACGCCGGCGAATGGCTCGGCAAGCGGCTCGAGTCGCTCCGGCTCCGCTTGGAAGCGTCCGAGAACAAGGTCCAGAATTTCCGCCGCTCCGCCGGCCTCGTCGAACTCTCGGGGGTGCCCGTCGAGGAACAGCGCCTCACGACCGTTTCGGCCGAACTCGCGGCCGCGCGCTCCGCACGGGCGGCGGCCGAAGCGCGGCTCGCCGCGATCGACATCCGCGGAAGCGTCGACGCGACGGCCGCCGAAGGCGCCTCCGAATTCTTCGATACGCCCGCATTGCAGAGCCTCCGCCGGGACCTCGTGGAGTCCGAGCGGGCGCTGTTCGAGATCGAGCAGGGCGGCGCCCTGAAGAGCCCCGACATTCCGGCGCTGCGGACCCGCATGGCGTCGATCCGCCGGCAATTGGCGGCCGAGGCCGAGCGCATCCGTACCGGTCTCGCGAGCGAGGTCGAAATCGCCCGGCGCAGGGAAGCCGATCTCGCCGGGGCCGTCGACGGCGCCGAAGCCGCGTTGGCGCGCGTGAAGGCGGCGCGCGTCCAGCTCGACCAGCTCGAACGCGAGGCCCGCGCGGACCGCACGCTCTATGAGAGCTTTCTCAACCGCTACAAGCAGACGCTGGAACAGGAAGGGCTCACGGCCCCCGAAGCGCGCATCATCTCGCGCGCCGAGACGCCGCGCGTTCCCTCCTCGCGCCGTCTCCCCGTCCTGATCCTGGCGCTGGGCGGCGGCTTCGGGGCCGGTGTCGGCTTCGCCTTTCTGCGCGAGACGCTGGACAGGCGCATCCGCTCCGTCCGCCGGCTGGAAGCCGAGACGGGCATCGCGGTGATCGCGGATCTGCCCGAACCCGCGCAGCCCGGGCGGGCCGTGCAACTCTTGCCGTTGTCCGAGCCGTTTTCGGCCTATTCGGAAGCGGTGCGACGGCTCGGCTCGGTCCTCGATTGTCCGCGCGGCGCCGCGGTCGGCCGCGTCATTGCCGTCACCTCGGCCGCGGGGCAGGACGGCAAGACGGCGCTGACCGTGGCCCTCGCGCGCAGCCTTGCCGCGGCGGGGCGGCGGGTCGTCGCTGTGGAGGCCCATGCGGCGGCGCCGCAGCTCGGCCCCGCCTTCGGCGCCGTGCCCTCGACCGATCTCGAAAGCGTGGTGCGCGACCGCGTGCCCGTCGAGATGCTGCTGACGGAGGATCCGCGCTCGGAGGTCACGATCCTGGCGGCTGCGCTCGGCGGGCGGAATCCGCCGGTGTATGTCGATACCGACGGTTTCGCCCGGGTGATCGGAGCGCTGAAGCTGCAATTCGACGTCGTCCTGCTCGACGCCCCGGCGCTGGCCGAAGGCAGCGAGGCGCTCTCGGCCGCGCGCTGCGCCGACGAAGTGCTCGTGGCGGCGCGTTGGAAGAGGACGGGCGGCGACGCCGTAGCGTCCGGCATCCGTCGTCTCGCGCTCGCGGGCATCGCGCCGACCGGAATCGTGCTGACGGGCTGCGACGAGGACGTGGATACCCCCGCGCTGCCCGCGCCCGCGCGGCTGCATGCCGGCGGATATGAGGCCTCGCCCGCCCTCATGCCCCGCCGCCGCGCCGCGCCGACCTTGGCCGGCGCGTCCGTCGCCGTGCGCGGCGTCTATGCGGAGGGCGCGGAATGAGGCGGTCGGCACATATCGCGCGCCGCCTGCGCGGACGCCTTCTCGGTGCATGGATCACGGCGGGCCTCGCCTTCGGCCAAGCCTCGGCCGCGGAGCCCTACCGGATCGGCCCGGGCGACGTGCTGCAGATTTCCATCTTCGGCGATGCGCGCCTCTCGGGTCGTTTCAAGGTCGGGCCCGACGGCGCGATCGGGTTCCCGCTCGTCGGGGCCTTGACCGTCGCGGGTGAGACGCCCGCCGAAGTGATGCGCAAGCTCGAAGCCGCGCTCGCCGAGCGGATCCCGAAGGGTTCGTCGGCCGCGGTGGAAGTCGCCGAACATGCCCCGATCTTCGTGGTCGGCGAGGTGGACAAGCCAGGCCCCGTGACCTTCGCGCCCGGCATGACCGTGCTCGAAGCCGTCGCCTCGGCGGGCGGTCCTCGGCGCGCCCGTGAGGCGGAGAGGCTGCTGCTGCCGCTCATCGCGGCCGAGCAGGAGCTCGCGGATCTGCGGCTCGCCCATTTCTCCGGGCAGGTCCAGCGCGCCCGCCTCGTCGCCGAATTGGAAGACAAGCCCTTCGATGCGTCGGGCGTGCCGATCGATCCGCTGGTGGCGAGCGACGCCATGCGCCGCGTGATCGCCGCCGAAGCCGATCTCTTCGAGAAGCGTCGCGCTCTTCTCGCGGGGCAGGAGGCGGCGCTTAGGGCCCAGCGCGACAGCTACGATCCCGAGATCGAAAGCCTGACGGCGGGCATCGCCCTCTATGACGAGGAGGTCCGCCTTCTCGCCAAGGAGGCCGACACGCAGGAAGGGCTCCTCAAGAAGGGCCTGACGGTCGAGTCGAGGATGACGGCGGTGCGCCGGGAACAGGCGGCGCTGCAGCGCAGCCTGCTCGAAGCGCGCTCTTATCTGGCCCGCGCGATCCAGCGGAAACTGGAGGTCCAGCAGCGGCTCGACGAGGCGCGGCAGCTTCGCTTGCGCGACGATGCCGCGGCACTGCGCGATCTCGATGCCGCACAGGCGCGGATCGAGCGCCGGATCATGTCGGCCGCCGCGACCCTCGACGAATTGCGCCAGGACGGGCCGGCTCCGGTCGAGCAGAGGCTGTCCGCGACGACCTATCTGCTCATCCGCCGCGGGGCGGACGGCCGCCGGTCGAGCGGGGTCGACGAGACCGCGGAACTGCGGCCCGGCGACGTCGTTCGCGTCGAGCGGAGGACGGTTTTCCGCGCGGCCGCGGCCGACCCGGGCGCCGCGGCGGAATGAGGGGCGCCGGAAGGGGCGCGAGAGGAAACGACCATGATCTCAGTCGTCGACATCTGCGACATGTGCGGGCTCGATCAGGACCAGATCGACGCCATCGCCGAGCATGAACATCTGCCCGAAGTCGCGGCCGCCGCGCTCGGGCATTATCTCCTCCACATGCATCACGGGGCCGACCGGATCCGCGACATGATCGCGGAGGATCTCAAGACGGCGCTCGACCGGGGCGACCGGGTGCATGCGGGCGAACTCGTGATGGCGCTCCGCCATCTCTACGAGCAACACCCCGAATTGCGGGAGCTTCCCGCGACCGGGGGAGGCGTCACGCCCCCCGAGCGTGCCGGGCCCTGAACTCCTCGTAGAGGTCCGCATCGTCGCGCCGACGGTCCATGAAGCGCCGGAACTCGGCGATCTCCTCGTCGAGCGCCCGGCGCTCGGCCGCGATCTCGGCTTCCCGCCGCGCCACATGCGCATCGAAGGCGGCGTTGCCGGTGGTGCCGGGGCGCCCGGCGAAGGACCATGCGGCGCCGCCGGTCCAGCGCTTGACCGTCTCGTCCCATCGCGTGCCGGTGTCGCGCAGAACGTCTTCGAGATCGACGGGGACCGCTTTGCGGTCGTTGCGGAGCTTCCAGACGAGGAAGATCAGGCCCAGCGGCCAGAAGACGACCAGCAGGACGACGAGCGCGATGATGTCGATGGATTTCCAGCGCCAGCCGCCGGGCGGGGGCATCCGCTCTTCGCTGCGGGGGGTGCCGGACGGGTCGCGTGACGGATCCATTCAAGCCTCCTCTTGCATGGAAGCGAGATGGGAGCGGGCCCGAGGCCGCGCAAGGGAGTCCGGACGGTTTCAGCCGCGGGCGCGGATCGCGTCGCGAAGCGTCGTGATCGTGGAAACGTCGGCCACGCCGTCCACCAGCGCGGGGCGGAAGCGACGCTGGAAGGCGATCACCACCTGCTCGGTGCGTTCGTCGAAGACGCCGGTGAGGTCGAGGGCGTAGCCCAGCATGCCGAACATGGCCTGAAGCGCCCGGACGGGCTGCCCTTCCTCGCCGCGGGCGAAGGCGCGGCCGCCCGCGATCGGTGCGGGAGCGACATCGAGCCCCAGCCCCGCCGCAGCCAGGCATCGCCACGGAAATTTCTCGCCGGGATCGCGCTTGCGGTCGGGCGCCGCGTCGGAATGGGCCAGGATTTCCGTCGGTGGAATGCCGTTGCGCGCGGCGACGTCGCGGCACAACGCCACGACGGCTTCGATCTGGGCTTCGGGGAAATCCGGGTAGTCGAAGTCGTGCCCGCGATTGACGATCTCGATGCCGATCGAGGCCGAATTGACGTCCGTCTCCCCGCGCCAGCATCCGCGGCCGGCGTGCCATGCCCGCGCGGCCTCGGGCACAAGCTGGAAGATGCGGCCGTCTTCCCAGACGAGGTAATGCGCCGAGACCTCCGCCAACGGGTCGCACAGCCGCCGCATGGCGGACACGCCGTCTTCCATGCCGGTGTAGTGCAGCACGATCATGGACGGGCGGCGGCCGTCCTTGCGCGGCCCCTGATTGGGCGACGGGACGACCTTGACGGCCAGCGGACTGTCGGGAGCGAGAGCGGTCACGAGCTGCGATCGAGCCTGCGTTCTTCGGCGATCTTCTCCCATGCGGCATTGATCGCGGCAAGCCGGTCGGTGGCGATGCGGATCGCCTCGGGCGGCAGGCCCGCCGCGATGTGCCTGTCGGGGTGATGCTCGACGACGAGACGCCGCCGCCGCGCACGGATCTCGTCGTCGGATGCCGAGCGGTCGAGACCCAGAACGCGATAGGGGTCGTCCTTGCGCACGACGTGGCGGGCCTCGATGGCGTCGAGACGCTTCTCTTCGAACCCGAAGATCTCGCCGACACGCCGGAAATAGCGCAGCTCCGCCTCATGGATCGCGTGATCCGCGCAGGCGATCTCGAACAGGCCGTCGAGCACGTCTTCGAGCAGGTCCGGGCGATCGGCCAGAAGCTCCGCCAATTGCGCCGCATAGGCCTCGAAGCCATGGGACGTCTGCTTGGCGAGGTCGAAAAGCCGCGTCACGCGGTCGAGGTCCTCGGGCGCGACGTCCACCACGCGGCGGAAGGCGAGGGCCTCGTCATGGGTCACCACGCCGTCGGCCTTGGCCATTTTCGCGGCCAGCGCGACGAGACCCGTGGAGAAGACGAGCTCCGGGTCCGGGGCGAAGGGGCCGCCCTCCGCATCGATCACGAAATGTCCCGCCAGCGCGCCGACCAAGGCGCCCAACGGACCGCCCAGCGCGAAGCCGACGCCGGCTCCGCCGAGCTTTCCCCACAAGGCCAAATCCGCTTCCCCGCGCTTCCCCAGAGACCGGGACAGAAAGCGACGGGGGCAGCCGCGTCAAGCCGCGCTCAGCGGCGGCAGACGGTCTGCTGGTGATAACGGCTGTAATAGCACCGCGGCCGTGTCTGATCCGCGATGATCGCGCCGCCCACGGCACCGATGGCGCCGCCGGCCAGAGCGCCGCCCGCGCTGCTCGTCGCAACGCCGCCGATCACCGCGCCGGTCGCTCCGCCCACCACGGCGCCCGTCGTCATCCGCCGGTCGGCCGTGCAGCCGGCCATCGCGAGGCCCGCCGCCAATACCAGAATGATCCGGTTCACGATGTCACCTCCTCGCTGCATTCGCCCCCCGCGGGAGAGAAACGGCGCGGCGGCGGCGAAGTTCCCGCTCTTCGGCCGTCGTCTTGAGACGATTTGGGCACGCAAGTCGCCGGAAAGTATCAAACAAGTTGATTAAATCATGAATTCTTTATCCCGACATCGAGCAACGGACCGATCCGAAAGACGGTTGACGGCGCCTTAAATCGTCATCTAACGTAACGTCAGCTAAGTGAAGGTTCGTTCACTAAGCTTGGCAATTGATCGAATGATTTTACTAAGCCGCAAGGCGTAGCGAGCGATCATTCGGGTGATTCAATTCAATACGAGGGTATCGGGCCGTATCGTTCGGCCCGGTGTCCTCGTCGCGTCTGCCGGATCGGGCGCTTGTCGCTTGCCGATCCTCCTGTCCGTCCCCGAGCGGGGACTTCGATCGATGGAGAAGGACGGGGCCGCACCGCAACGGCCCGTGCTCGCAAAGGGAGTTCTGCGTATGAACACGAGCAATTCGCGTGCTTTGGCCTTGAGCGCCGCGGTCCTTGCGGCAGGGTGGTCGTTCCAGTCCTTCGCTGCACCCGCGAAGGGGCGCGGCGCGACCCCCGAAATCCCGGTCCGGGTTTCCGCGGCGCCCGTCGACGATCACGTCGAATTCATGCGCGTCGCGACGGGTCATTACGACGAGAAAAAGGTCGTCGTTCCGCTGCCCGTCCCCCGTCCCGCGCCGGAGCCGGAAGTCGTCGACGAGCGCACGGAATTCATGCGCGTCGCGATCGGGTATTACGACCGCAAGGAGGTCGCGGAACCCGCGAAGACCAAGCGGGCCAAGGCCCGGCGTCCCGTCCCGACCGAAGTCTTGGTCGGCTCGGCCTCGGGAGACGCGCTTGCCTCTCCCGCCGCGGCCTCTGCCTCCGTCGCCGCCACCGCCGCGCCCGCCACCGCGGCGCCCGAGGAGACTTCCCCGACGCAACCGGTGCGGGGCTTCGACTTCGCCAATCCCTACAAGGATCTCATCGACCGGTATGCCGCGCAGCACGGCCTGCCTCCGGCGTTGGCGCATGCGGTGGTGACCATCGAGAGCGGCTATAACCCGATGGCCTTCAACGCCGGCGCGATCGGCCTGATGCAGATCCTGCTGCCGACGGCGCGGGGGCTCGGCTATGACGGGGACCGCAACGGTCTGCACGACCCCGAGGTCAATCTCCGCTACGGCATCATGTATCTCGCCCAAGCCTATCGCCTGTCGAACGGCGATACGTGCCAGACGGTGATGCGCTACCAGAGCGGCCATTACGCCAAGGCGCCGAACGCGGCGAACCTCGCTTATTGCGAAAAGGCCCGGTCCCTGATGGCGCGTGCGGGCTGATCCTCCCCGGCGGGGCTTGCGTCCCCGCCCCATCCTCCCTATTCCCGAAGGGTGCCGGTCGGCCGGACGGCCGCGGTCCTTCGGGATCGAGGAAAGTCCGGGCTCCATGGAGACACGGTGCCGGACAACATCCGGCGGGGGCGACCCCAGGGAAAGTGCCACAGAGAGCAGACCGCCCCGGCTCCGGCCGGGGTCAGGGTGAAAGGGTGCGGTAAGAGCGCACCGCGTCTTCGGCAACGAAGACGGCACGGCAAACCCCACCGGGAGCAAAACCGAATAGGGGCGACACGAACGGTCCGCCGTTCAGGGCCCGTCTTCAGCCCCGTCGCCCGGGTTGGTTGCTCGAGGCGGTCGGCAACGACCGTCCCAGAGGAATGGCCGTCGCGCGCGGAGCGATCCGCGCCTTACAGAACCCGGCTTACAGGCCGGCCGGCACGCTTCCTTTCCCGCCGCCGCCGAGACGAGGCGGCTTCCCGCGCATGATCTCGCGCGGCGCCCGCGTGCCGCGTCGCGTCTGCACGCAAAGCGGGCATCATCCGGTCTGAATCAACCGAATCTTAACGGTAACGGACGCTTACTGAATCGGCTCGGACTCCGCCTGATTCCATTGACCGCCCATCTCATCCCATGTTATCCCAAATCATCCCGAACGGCTCCAAGGGAAGCGCATCGAACCGCCCGCGGGCGGTCGCCCGCCTCCTCGCGCCGGCCGCGCCGATCCCGGCGCGCGGGACGGGCGGCGTTGATGGACAGGTTCGTTTCGCACTTCACCGGTCGATTGGATGCGAAGGGTCGCGTGTCGATTCCGGCGTCCTTCCGGGCCGTGCTGGCGCGGGACGGGTTCGAAGGGCTCTATCTCCATCCCTCGCTCGAGGCGAAGGCGCTCGATGCGGGCGGGAACGGTCTCCTGAAGGAGATCGACGGACTGATCGCGAATCTGGCACCTTTCTCGGACGAGAGGGATCACTTCTCGACGGCGTTGTACGGCCTCTCCGAAATCCTGAAGGTCGATCCGGAAGGGCGCGTGCAGTTGACGGACACCTTGAAGTCCCATGCGGAGATCGCGGATGCGGTCACCTTCGTGGGGCTCGGGCACAAATTTCAGATCTGGGAACCCGAAGCGTTCCGCGCGCATCTCGAGGCCGCGCGTCGGAAAGTGAGGGAACTCAAGGCGGAACTCGGCGGAGGCCATCGCACGGGTTCCGAGCAGGGGGCGCGGGAACGATGACGGGTCGCGGCGATCGGACTTCCGACGCCGCCGGCGGACCGGCCCGTCACGTTCCCGTCCTCTTGAACGAGGTCGTGGACGCGCTCGCGCCGCGCCCCGGCGGCCGTTATCTCGACGGCACCTTCGGGGCGGGCGGCTATACCCGCGCCGTTCTCGAAGCCGCTCCCGACATCCGCGTCATCGCCGTCGATCGCGATCCCGGCGCGATCGCGGGCGGTGCGGCCCTCGTCTCCGAGGCCGCGGGCCGGCTCACGCTGGTCGAGGGCCGTTTCGGCGATCTCGCCGATCTCGCCGAACAATTCGATCTTGCGCCGCTCGACGGCATCGTCCTCGACATCGGCGTCTCGTCCATGCAGCTCGACGATCCCGGCCGCGGCTTCTCCTTCCGCGCCGACGGGCCGCTCGACATGCGCATGGAGCAGTCCGGCCCGAGCGCGGAGGATCTCGTCAACGGCATGGAAGAGGGGCCGCTGGCCGATCTGATCTATGCCTATGGCGAGGAGCGGAAATCCCGTTCCGTGGCGCGCGCGATCGTGCAGGCCCGGAAGGTCGAGCGCATCACGACCACGAAGCGTCTGGCCGACATCGTGGCTTCGGTCGTCCGGTCGCGCCCCGACGACATCCATCCCGCGACGCGGACCTTCCAGGCGCTCCGCATCGCGGTGAACGATGAATTGGGCGAGCTGGAGCGCGCTCTGGCCGGCGCCGAAAAGGCGCTCGCTCCGGGCGGGCGTCTCGTCGTCGTCACCTTCCATTCGCTGGAAGACCGGATCGTGAAGCAGTTCATGGCCGACCGTTCGGGCCGCACCGCGGGCCCTTCGCGCCATGCGCCCGCGGCCGCCGCGCTCGAGCCCACCTTCGTGCAGGTCACCCGCAAGCCGGTCACCGCTTCGCATGCGGAGCTCCGCGCCAATCCGCGGTCCCGCTCCGCGAAGCTGCGCGCCGTGGAGCGCACCGAGGTCGAAGCCCGGCCCGAAAGGACGCGTCGATGAAGCGCCTGCTGACCTTCATCGCCCTCGCTCTGCTGATCGGCTCGGCGGTCTATGCCTATCGCGTCAAATACGACTCGATCGTGCTGGCCGAACAGGTCGCCAAGCTGAAGTCGCGCATCCATCGCGAGAAGGACGCCATCGCCGTGCTCAAGGCGGAATGGCAATATGTGAACCGGCCCGACCGCGTGCAGGCCTTGGCCGACGCGCATACGGACCTCAAGGCCATGTCCGTCAATCAGGTCGCGCGCTGGTCCGAGATCCCGCAACGTCCGGCGCAGGCGGACATGATCGCGGGCAAGCTCGAAGCGCTCGGCCTGCTCGAGACCACCGGCAGCACCGCGAAGCCGCAGGACGGCAAGAAGCCCGCGGCTCATGTGCCGGCGGCCCCGGCCGCCGCGCCCGCGCCGCCCAAGGCCGGTGCCGCGCGATGAACGAGCACGCGGCGCCGCCCCCTCCCGTCGAGGACTTCGAAGCCGTGGAGCCCCGTCGGCGCCCCGGCCTCGGGGCGTTCATCGGCTCGCTCTTCCGCATGCGGATGGACAAGAGCCGCCAGCGGCTCATCCTGCTCGGCGCCGTCTTTCTCGGTCTTTACGGCACCATCGGCGGTCGTCTCGTCCAGCTCGCGATCGCCCCCGACAATCCGCAGTCGCTGCGTCGCGCCGCGGGCGAGTCCATCGCGGCCGCGCGTCCCGACATCGTCGACCGCAACGGGGTGGTGCTCGCCACCGACATCCGCACCGTCTCGGTCTTCGCCGAACCCCGCCGCATCATCGACAAGGACGAGGCGGTCGAACTCCTCACCGCGGTCCTGCCGGATCTCGATCCGCGCGAGCTGCGCGAGAAGCTCGGCTCGCGCCGCGGCTTCGTCTGGATCAAGCGCGAGATCACGCCGCGCCAGCAGCAGGAAGTGCATCGGCTCGGCCTGCCCGGCATCGGCTTCCTGCCCGAGCACAAGCGGGTCTATCCGAACGGCATCGCCGCCGCGCATATCCTCGGCTTCGCCAATGTCGACAATGTCGGCATCGCGGGCATCGAGAAATACATCGACAATCTCGGCCTCGCCGACCTGAACGGCGCGGGCTTCAGCATCACCGCGGCCGATCTCAAGCCCGTGCGCCTGTCGATCGACATCCGTGCCCAGCACGCGCTTCGCGACGAGCTCTTCAAGGGCATCGAGAAGTTCAAGGCCAAGGCCGGCGCGGGCATGATCCTCGACGTGAACACCGGCGAGGTCGTCGCTCTGGCTTCCCTGCCGGATTTCGACCCGAACAATCCCGTCGACGCGCTCGCGCCCGACCGCATCAACCGGATCATGGTCGGCGTCTACGAGATGGGCTCGACCTTCAAGGCGCTGACGACGGCGATGGGCCTCGACAGCGGCAAGATCAACATCAACTCGACGCTCGATGCCCGGCAGGCGCTGCGCTACGGCAAGTTCTCGATCGGCGACTATCACCCGACGCGCCGCGTCCTTACCGTTCCCGAGGTCTTCATCCATTCCTCGAACATCGGCACAGCGCGCATCGCGCTGGGCGTCGGCGTCAACGGGCACAAGGACTTCCTCAAGAAGATGGGCCAGCTCGACCGCATGCGGACCGAGCTTCCCGAAAGCGCCGAGCCGATCGTGCCCGCCCGCTGGGGCGAGTTGAACACGATGACCATCGCCTTCGGCCACGGCCTTGCGGTCGCGCCGATTCAGGCGGTCGCGGCCACCGCGGCGCTGATGAACGGCGGCAAGCTGATCACGCCGACCTTCCTCGCCCGCACCGAGACCGACGCGGCGAAGGTCGCGACGCAGGTGATCCGGCCCGAGACCAGCGAGGCCATGCGCTACGTGATGCGCCTCAACGCGGTGAAGGGCTCCGCCACGAAGGCCGCGATCCCCGGCTATTTCGTCGGCGGCAAGACCGGCACGGCCGAGAAGGTGATCGGCGGGCGCTACGCCAAGAACCGGCTGTTCACGACCTTCATGGCGGTCGCCCCGGCCGATGCGCCCCGCTACCTGTTCCTCACCGTGCTCGACGAGCCGCAGGGCCTGCCCGAGACGCACGGCTTCGCGACTTCGGGCTGGAATTCCGCCCCCGTGACCGGCGCGGTCATCGAGCGCGTCGCCCCCATTCTCGGCCTGCCCCCGCGGTTCGAGCCGCCCGCGATGCCGTTCCCGCTGATGGTGAAGCTCGGCGCGTGGGGGACGCGATGAGGCTCGACGCGCTGTTCCCGGAAGCGCGCGGCGCGCAAGGCGGCATCGAGATCACGACCGTCACGGCCGACAGCCGCGCCGTGGTTCCCGGCGCCGCCTTCGTGGCCTTGCAGGGCACGAAATCCGACGGCCTCGCCTTCGCGGCGGACGCGGTCGCCAAGGGCGCCGTCGCCGTGGTGACCGAGGCGGAGCATGTGCCGGGCCTCCCCGCCCATGTCGCCCGCATCCGCGTGGCCGATGCGCGCCGCAGCCTCGCGCTCGCCGCCGCCGCGCTGTTCCCGCGCCGGCCGGACACGATCGTCGCCGTCACCGGCACGAGCGGAAAGACCTCGGTGGCGGATTTCACGCGCCAGATCTTCACCGCCTGCGGCCGCGAAGCCGCGAGCCTCGGCACCATCGGCGTCATCCGTGCGTCGGGCGCCGTCTACGGTTCGCTGACCACCCCCGATCCCGTGACGCTCCATCGCACGCTCGACGGGTTGGCGGGGGAGGGCGTCACGCATCTTGCGATGGAGGGCTCCTCGCACGGCCTCGATCAGCGACGGCTCGACGGCGTCGAACTGGCCGCCGCCGCCTTCACCAATCTCGGCCGCGATCATCTCGACTATCACGAGACGATGGAGGCCTATCTCAAGGCCAAGCTGCGCCTGTTCGATACGCTGCTGCCCGGCTGGAGCCCGGCCGTCGTCAACATGGACGGGGCCGAGGCCGAAGCGGTGCTCGAAGCCTGCCGCACCCGGCGCCTGCCCACGATCACGGTCGGCCGCAAGGGACGCGACCTCAAGATTCTCGATCTGCGCCGCGACGGCTTCGACCAGCGGCTGAGCCTGCGCTTCGGCGGCGAGACCTTCGACGTCGTGCTCCCGCTCGCGGGCGCCTTCCAGGTCGAGAACGCGCTGACGGCCGCGGGCCTCGCGCTCGCGACCGGCGAGGAACCCGGCGCCGTCTTCGCCGCTTTTTCGCGCCTTTCCGGGGTGAAGGGACGTCTCGAACGCGTCGCGACGCATCGCGGCGCGCTGATCGTCGTCGATTACGCCCACAAGCCGGAAGCTCTGGAACAGGTGCTCGATACGCTGCGCGAGACCACGGGCGGCAAGCTCGTCTGCGTCTTCGGCTGCGGCGGCGACCGCGACCGCGGCAAACGCCCGATCATGGGCCGCATCGCCGCCGAGAAGGCCGACCGCGTCATCGTCACCGACGACAATCCGCGCAGCGAGGCGCCGGCCGCGATCCGCGCCGAGATCCTCGCCGCGGCACCCGGAGCCGTCGAGATCGGCGACCGCGCCGAGGCGATCCGCATCGCCGTGAAGGGCCTCGGCCCGGGCGACGTGCTCGTCGTCGCGGGCAAGGGTCATGAAACGGGCCAGATCGTGGGCGACCGCACGCTGCCCTTTTCCGATCACGATTCCATCCTGGCCGCCGTCGCCGAGGACAGACGATGACCCGAGCTCTCTGGACCGCCGCCGAACTCGCCGAAGCCCTCGCGACGACCCCGACCGGCGCGCCGCACGAGGCCACGGGCGTTTCCATCGACACGCGCACGCTCGCGAAGGGCGACCTCTTCGTCGCGCTCAAGGGCGAGCGCGACGGGCATGACTTCGTCGCCGCCGCCTTCGAGAAGGGCGCCGCCTGCGCGCTGGTCGAGACCGGCCGCGCGGCGGAATTCGCGCCGCTCGGAACCGTGCTGCCGGTCGCGGACACCTTCGCCGCGCTCCAGCGCCTCGGCCGCGCGGGCCGCGCGCGCAGCGAGGCGCGCATCGCCGCGATCACGGGTTCGGTCGGCAAGACGGGGACGAAGGAAGCCTTGCGCATCGTTTTGTCCGCGCAGGCGCAGACCCATGCCTCGGTCGCGTCCTACAACAACCATTTCGGCGTTCCGCTGACGCTCGCGCGCATGCCCGCCGAGGCGCATTTCGGCATCTTCGAAGTGGGCATGAACAATCCCGGCGAGATCGCGCCGCTCTCGGCCATGGTGCAGCCGCATGTCGCGGTGATCACCACGGTCGAGGCCGTGCATCTCGAAAATCTGGGCTCGCTCGAAGCCATCGCCGACGAGAAGGCGGCGATCTTCTCAGGTCTCGCGCCGGGCGGAACGGCGGTCGTCAACCGCGACAACGCGCACTATGCCCGCATGCGCGCCATCGCCGAAAAGTCTCCGGCGGGCCGGATCGTCACCTTCGGCGAGCATGCCGAAGCGGATGTGCGCATGACGCGCGTGATCCTGAAGCCCGACATGTCCGTGGTCGAAGCGGTGGTGAACGGCACGCCCGTGACCTACCGGCTCGGAAGCCCCGGAAAGCACATCGCCCTCAACAGCCTCGCGGTTCTCGCGGCCGCGGAGGCGCTCGGCGCCGATCTCGCGATCGCGGCGCTTTCGATGGGCGACGTGACGCCGCCGTCCGGCCGCGGCGAGCGGATCGAACTCGGCGAGAACGGCTCGCGTCTGACCCTGCTCGACGAAAGCTACAACGCCAATCCCGCCTCGATGCGCGCCGCGCTGTCGATCCTCGGGCAGGTGCCGGTCGGCCTGCGCGGCCGCCGCATCGCGATCATGGGCGACATGCTCGAACTCGGCCCCGAGGCCGCGGCGCTGCATGCGGGCGTCGCGCAGGCGGTCGAGGAGAACGGCATCGATCTCGTCTTCTGCTGCGGACCGCTGATGAAGTCGCTGTGGAACGCGCTCCCCCGCGAGAAGCGCGGCGGATACGCGCCCGACTCCGAGGCGCTCTGTGAAATCGTGCTCGCGGGCGTGAGGCCCGGGGACGCGGTGATGGTGAAGGGCTCGAACGGCAGCCGGATGGCGAGGGTCGTCTCGGCGCTCAAGGCCCGCTATGCCTCATCCGCCGCCGCCTGAGGATTCGCCGCGCCCATGCTGACCCTTCTCGCCGATTTCTCCTCCGTCTTCAGCTTCCTGAACGTGTTCCGCTACATCACGTTCCGGACCGGCGGCGCGACCGTGACGGCCTTGGCCTTCGTCTTCTTCTTCGGCCCCGCGATCATCCGCTCGCTGCGCATCCGGCAGGGCAAGGGCCAGCCGATCCGCGCGGACGGGCCGCAGACGCATCTCGCCAAGAAGGGCACGCCGACCATGGGCGGCCTGATGATCCTGTCGGGCCTCGTCGTCTCGACGCTGCTCTGGGCGAACCCGTCGAGCCCCTATGTCTGGGTGGTGATGCTGGTGACGCTCGGCTTCGGCGCGATCGGCTTCTACGACGACTATCTCAAGGTCACGAAGCAGAGCCACAAGGGCTTTTCGGGTCGCAGCCGGCTGGCGATCGAATTCGCGATCGCCGCCGCCGCCTGCGGCGTGCTCTCGTCCATCGGCTCGGCGAAGCTCGCCACCGCGGTCACCTTTCCTTTCTCCAAGGAACTGGTGCTCGATCTCGGCCTGTTCTTCGTGGTCTTCGCCGCCTTCGTGGTGGTGGGCGCCGGCAATGCCGTGAACCTCACCGACGGTCTCGACGGGCTCGCCATCGTGCCCGTGATGATCGCGGCCGCCACTTTCGGCTTCATCGCCTATCTCGCGGGCAACGCGGTCTTCGCGAATTATCTGCAGATCCATTTCGTGCCCGGCACCGGCGAACTCGCGGTGGTCTGCGGCGCGGTGATCGGGGCGGGTCTCGGCTTCCTCTGGTTCAACGCGCCCCCCGCGCAGATCTTCATGGGCGACACGGGCTCGCTCGCGCTCGGCGGCCTGCTCGGCACGGTCGCGGTCGCGACCAAGCACGAGATCGTGCTCGCCATCGTCGGCGGCCTCTTCGTGCTCGAGGCGCTGTCGGTCATCATTCAGGTCGCGAGCTTCAAGCTCACCGGCAAGCGCGTCTTCCGCATGGCGCCGATCCATCATCATTTCGAGCAGCTCGGCTGGTCCGAACCGCAGGTCGTGGTCCGCTTCTGGATCATCGCCGTGGTTCTCGCGCTCGCCGGGCTCGCCACCCTGAAGCTGAGGTGAGCATGACCCCGGTCACCTGCTTCGCGGGGCGCCGCGTCGCGCTGTTCGGCCTCGGAGGCTCGGGGCTGGCGACCGCGCATGCGCTCGTCGCGGGCGGGGCCGAAGTCCTCTCCTGGGACGACGGCGAGAAGGGCCGGGACAGAGCGAAGGCCGAAGGGCTCGTCGTCGAGGACCTCGATACGGCCGACTGGTCGCGCTTCGACGCGCTGATTCTGTCCCCCGGCGTTCCGCTCACCCACCCCGCACCCCATCGGACCGTCGACAAGGCGAAGTCCGCGGGCATCGAGGTCATCGGCGACATCGAGCTGTTCTGCCGCGAGCGCGCCGCTCTCGCTCCCGCGGCGCCCTTCGTCGCCATCACGGGCACCAACGGCAAATCCACGACGACGGCGCTGGTCGCGCATCTCCTGCGCGAGGCCGGTCGCGACGTTCAGCTCGGCGGGAATATCGGCACGGCGATCCTCTCGCTCGCGCCTCCGGCCGAGAACCGCGTTCACGTCGTCGAGTGCTCGTCCTTCCAGATCGACCTCGCGCCTTCGCTCGCGCCCTCGGTCGGCGTGCTCGTCAACATCACGCCCGACCATCTCGACCGGCACGGGACGATGGAGAACTACGCGGCGATCAAGGAACGCCTCGTCGCCGTCGCGGACCATGCCGTGATCGGCGTCGACGACGCCCATTGCCGTGCCATCGCCGAACGCCGCGCCGCAGCGGGTCGCCCGCTCGTCCGCGTCTCGGTGGAAGGCGATCTGCCCGTCGGCATCATGCGCGAGGGCACGGGTCTCGTCTGGGCCTGCGACGGCTTCCGCAAGCCCGCGGCGGATCTCGCCGGCATCGGCGCGCTGCGCGGCGTCCACAATGCGCAGAACGCCGCGATGGCGATCGCCGCCGTTTCCGCGCTCGGCATCGATGCGGAAACGATCCGCAAAGGGCTCGCGAGCTTCCCCGGTCTCGCCCATCGCATGGAGACGATCGGCCGGGTCGGGCGCGCGCTCGCCGTCAACGATTCCAAGGCGACGAATGCGGATGCGGCCGAAAAGGCGCTCGCCTCCTTCCCCGGCGGCCTGCACTGGATCATCGGCGGCGTGGCGAAGGAGGGCGGCGTCGCGCCGCTCGCGCCCTATTTCGACCGGATCGAGCGCGCCTATCTGATCGGCAAGTCGTCGGACGCCTTCGCCGCGACGCTCGAAGGCCGCGTGCCCTACGAGCGCTGCGAGACGCTGGAGCGCGCCGTCGCCGCCGCCGCGGAAGCCGCGCAGCGTTCGCCGGCCGCGGAGCCGGTGGTCCTGCTCTCGCCCGCCTGCGCCTCCTACGACCAGTTTCCGAATTTCGAGGTGCGCGGAACGACCTTCCGCGATCTCGTCGCCGCCCGTCCCGATTTCGTCCCCCTCAGGAAGGACTGACGCATGGTCTCCCGCGTCGAACGGACTCCCTTCGCCGATTGGTGGTGGACGGTGGACCGGCTCCTGCTCGGTCTCGTCTTCATCCTGATGCTCGGCGGCATCGTCCTCACGCTGGCGGGCTCGCCCCCCGTCGCGGACCGCCTCGGCCTTCCGGTGTTCCATTTCGTCGGCCGTCAGGCCTTCTACATGGGCTTTGCGGCCGTCATCTTCGTCGTGGTCAGCTTCCTGTCGCCGCGCTACGTGCGCCGCATCGCGTTGCTGGTCTATCTCGCCGGCATGGCGGGCGTGGTCCTCGCCTTGCTCTACGGCGTCGAAGTGAAGGGTGCGCGGCGCTGGATCAATTTCCTGGGCGCCAGCGTCCAGCCCTCCGAATTCGTGAAGCCCGCCTTCGTCATCCTCGTCGCCTGGGCCTTCTCCGAAGGCAGCCGCCGCAAGGACGTCCCGGGCAACATTCTCGGCTTCCTGATGCTCGGCCTGACGATCGTCCCGATCATCCTGCAGCCGGACATCGGCCAGACCATGCTCATCACCATCGTCTGGGGCGCGCTGGTCTTCCTCTCGGGGCTGCATCTTTTCTGGGTGCTCGCGCTCGGGGGCGCGGGCGCGGTCGGGCTCTTCGCGGCCTACAAGCTGCTGCCGCACGTCACCGCGCGCATCAACCGCTTCCTCGATCCCCAGACGGGCGACACCTTCCAGGTCGACAACGCGCTCGAAAGTTTCGCGCAGGGCGGGTGGCTCGGCAAAGGACCGGGCGAGGGCACCGTCAAGCGCATCCTGCCCGACAGCCACACCGACTTCATCTTCGCCGTGACGGCGGAAGAATTCGGCATCGTAGTCTGCCTGCTGCTCGTCTTCCTGTTCATGACCGTCGTGCTGCGCGGGCTCGTGCTGTCGCGGCGCAACGAGGATCCGTTCTGCCGCCTCGCGGGCGCCGGGCTCGTCACGCTGTTCGGCATCCAGTCCTGCATCAACATGGCCGTGAACGTGCACCTCATCCCGGCCAAGGGCATGACGCTGCCCTTCATTTCCTACGGCGGGTCGTCGCTGATCTCGCTGGCGCTCGGCATGGGCTTCCTGCTCGCCGTCACCCGCAAGCGGCCCCGGGCGGAGTATTTCCACATGTGGTCCGGACCGGTTCCGGCGGAGCGGCCCGCGTGACCGGGCCGATCCTGCTCGCGGCGGGCGGCACGGGCGGTCATCTCTTTCCGGCCGAGGCGCTGGCGACCGCGCTCGCGAAGCGCGGCGTCGCCGTGCATCTCGCCACCGACGAACGCGCGCTGAAATACGGCGCGACCTTTCCGGCCGCCGAAATCCACCCGATCCCGTCGGCGACGCTGAAGTCCAAATCGCCGCTCGCCGTCGCGGGGACGCTTCTTGCGCTCGGCCGCGGCCTTCTCGCCTCGCTCGCGCTCGTCCGCAGGCTGAAGCCTGCGGCCGTGGTCGGCTTCGGCGGCTATCCGACCGTGCCGCCGGTCCTCGCCGCGACGCTGCTCGGCGTGCCCTCGCTGATCCATGAGCAGAACGGCGTGCTCGGCCGCGCGAACCGTCTGCTCGCGCCGCGCGTCACCGCCGTCGGCACCGGCTTTTCCGCCGTGAAGGGCCTCGCAGGGCCGCTCGCGGCCAAGGCGCGGCATGTCGGCAATCCGATCCGCCCCGCCGTGCTCGCCGCGATGACGCCCTATGACTCGCCGCAGGCCGGGGGCGAGTTCCGGCTGCTCGTCACCGGCGGCAGCCAAGGCGCCCGCGTGATGACGGACGTGGTGCCCGCCGCCGCAGCCCTTCTGCCGGCGGATCTCCGCGCGCGCCTTTCGGTGGTGCAGCAGGCCCGCGGCGAGGATCTCGAGCGCGCGAAGGCGGCCTATGCGGCGGCCGGGATCAAGGCGGAGGTCGAGCCCTTCTTCGCCGATCTGCCCGCCCGCATCGCGCATGCGCATCTCGTCATCGGCCGGGCGGGGGCGTCGACGGTCGCGGAGCTGTCCGTGATCGGCCGGCCCTCGATGCTGGTACCGTTGCCGCATGCGCTCGATCAGGATCAGGCAAGCAACGCGGCGTCTCTTGCCGCGGTCGGTGCGGCCGAGGTCGTAAATCAGTCAAGCTTCAGCCCCGAATTCGTGGCCGGACGCCTCGAAATACTGATGAACGATCCGAAGGTCTTGTCCGATTCAGCCGAAGCAGCCAGAAGACTCGGAATACCGGACGCTGCGGAACGATTCGCGGATCTGGTGACGGAGACCGCCGCGCGCTGAGGAAAGGGACCGCCGCGCCATGAAGTTGCCGACCGAACTGGGAGCCATTCACTTCGTCGGCATCGGCGGCATCGGCATGTCGGGCATCGCCGAGGTCCTGCACAATCTCGGCTACCGCGTGCAGGGCTCGGACGCCTCCGACAACGCGAACGTCAAACGCCTGCGCGACAAGGGCATCGCGGTCGCGGTCGGCCATTCGGCCGACAATCTCGGCGAGGCCGAGGTTCTCGTCGTCTCCACCGCGATCCGCCGCGACAATCCCGAACTGATGGCCGCGCGCGAGCGCCGCATCCCCGTGGTGCGCCGCGCCGAGATGCTCGCCGAGCTGATGCGGTTGAAGCAGTGCGTCGCCGTCGCGGGCACCCACGGCAAGACCACCACGACCTCGCTCGTCGCGACCCTGCTCGATGCCGGTCATTTCGACCCCACGGTCATCAACGGCGGCATCATCAACGCCTACGGCACCAATGCGCGGCTCGGCGACGGCGAATGGATGGTGGTGGAGGCCGACGAGTCCGACGGCACCTTCCTGAAGCTTCCGGCCGACGTGGCGGTGGTCACCAATATCGACCCCGAGCATCTCGACCACTTCAAGACCTTCGACGCCATCAAGGATGCGTTCCGCACCTTCATCGAGAACCTTCCGTTCTACGGCTTCGCCGTGATGTGCCTCGATCATCCGACCGTGCAGGAACTCGTCGGCAAGATCGAGGATCGCCGGGTCGTCACCTACGGCGAGAACCCGCAGGCGGACGTGCGGCTGCACGACGTGGACCTGACTGGCGGACGCTCGCGCTTCTCCGTCTCGATCCGCGACCGCAAGACGGGGCAGGTGACCGACATCGCCGATCTGTCGCTGCCGATGCCGGGGCATCACAACGCGCTGAATGCCACCGCCGCGATCGCCGTCGCCTATCATCTCGGCATGAGCCCGGACGCGATCCGCGCGGGGCTCAAGGGCTTCGGCGGCGTGAAGCGGCGCTTCACCCGCACGGGCGACTGGAACGGCGTCGCGATCTTCGACGATTACGGCCATCACCCGGTCGAGATCGCCGCGGTGCTGCGCGCGGCCCGCGCCTCCACCGAGGGCCGCGTCATCGCGGTGGTGCAGCCGCACCGCTATTCGCGTCTCGCGACGCTCTTCGACCAGTTCGCGACCTGCTTCAACGATGCCGACACGGTGCTCGTGGCCGATACCTATGCGGCGGGCGAGCAGCCGCTGCCGGGCGCCGACCGCGACAGCCTCGTCTTCGGCATCAAGGCGCACGGCCATCGCCACGTGCTCGGCATCGACGGGCCGCAGGACATCGCGGGCATCGTGCGCGATCTGGCGAAATCCGGCGATTACGTCGTGTTCCTCGGCGCCGGCACGATCACCAATTGGGCCTATGCCCTTCCGGGCGAACTCGCGGCGTCGGACGGACCGCAATGACGGGCTTCCCCGACATCACGCCGGATCTTCGGGCGCGGATGCCGGGGCTGCGCGGCGAACTCGTTCCGAACGCGCCTCTGGCGCCGTTCTCATGGTTCAAGGTGGGCGGGCCGGCGCAGGTCCTGTTCCGCCCGGCCGACGAAGCGGACCTCTCCGTCTTCATGAAGGGCCTTCCCGCGGACCTTCCGTTCACGGTGATCGGGCTCGGCTCGAACCTGCTCGTGCGGGACGGCGGCGTCGCGGGCGTGGTCATCCATCTCGGCAAGCCGTTCCAGGAGATCGCCGTCGACGGGCTGCGCATCCGCGCCGGAGCGGGCGCCGCCGACGTGAAGGTCGCGCGCGCGGCCGCCGAAGCGGGCATCGCGGGCCTCGCCTTTCTGCGCGGCATTCCCGGGACGATCGGCGGAGCGGTCCGCATGAACGGCGGCGCCTATGGCGGCGAGACGGCGGACGTCTTCGTCTCCGGCCGCGCGGTGATGCGCGACGGCACGATCCGCGTCTTCGAAAAGGCCGAGATGGGCTTTTCCTACCGCCATTGCGGCGTGGGCGACGCGATCTTCACCGAGGCGACCTTCGAGGGGCGCCCGGGCGATCCCGCCGCGATCCTCGGCGAGATGAACGCCATCACCGAGCAGCGCTCGGCCTCGCAGCCCGTGAATACGCGGACGGGCGGCTCGACCTTCAAGAACCCGCCGGGCGCCCGCGCTTGGGAACTGGTGGACCGCGCGGGCTGCCGCGGTCTGCGGATCGGCGGGGCGCAGGTTTCGGAGCTGCACTGCAATTTCCTCGTCGCGCATCCGGAGGCGACCGCCGCCGACGTCGAGGCGCTGGGCGAGGAAGTCCGGCGTCGGGTGCGGGAGACGACCGGCGTCGAGCTGGAATGGGAAATCAAGCGGATCGGGGCGGCCCGGTCCGGGGAATGAACGAGGGACGAAGGCCCGGAGCGCGGGGCGCTCCGGCCGGAAGCCTGCCGCCTTGCGGCGGAAGGGAAGGGCGGCGGGGGCCGCGGAGGACGAGATGACGAAGCATGTCGCGGTGTTGATGGGCGGCCTTTCGGCGGAGCGCGAGGTGAGCCTGCGCTCGGGCGCGGCCTGCGCCGCCGCCCTCGAAGGCGAGGGCTTCCGCGTGAGCCGCGTCGACGCCGGCCGCGATGTCGCCGCCGCGCTCGCCGCGCTGAACCCCGACGTCGCCTTCAACGCGCTGCACGGCCGCTTCGGCGAGGACGGCGTGGTGCAGGGCATCCTCGAAATGATGCGGCTGCCCTACACGCATTCCGGCGTGCTCGCCTCCGCGCTCGCGATGCAGAAGGATCGCGCCAAGGCGGTCATGGCCGCGGCCGGGGTACCGGTCGCCGAAGGCGTCACCGTCAGCCGCTTCGAAGCCGCGAAGCGCCACGTGATGCCCGCACCCTACGTCGTCAAGCCGGTGTCGGAAGGCTCGTCGGTGGGCGTGATCATCGTCCGCGAGGACCGCTCGCATCCGCCGCAGGAACTCGCCCGCGAAGATTGGCCTTACGGCGAATCGGTTCTTGTCGAAAGATACGTGCCGGGTCGCGAGTTGACGTGTGCGGTGATGGACGATCGAGCCCTCGGAGTGATCGACATCCGCCCCGCGACCGGGGTCTTTTACGACTTCGACGCGAAATACGCGAAGGGGGGGTCCATCCATGTGCTCCCCGCAGAAATTAAACCGAATATTTACCATCTTGTTCAACAGTACGCGTTGACGGCGCATCGAGCGCTCGGATGCAGGGGCGTAAGCCGCGCGGACTTCAGATTCGACGAACGGCCGGACGGCTCCGGCGAGGTCGTCTGCCTCGAAGTGAACACGCAGCCCGGCATGACCGAGACCTCGCTCGTGCCGGAACTGGCCGCCCATGCGGGCATGTCGTTCGGTGAGTTGGTGCGATGGATGGTCGAGGACGCCTCCTGCGATCGGTGAACGGGTCGATGACGCCCGCCTTCGCCCAGGCGCATCTCTCGTCCGCCCCGCCGACCCGCGGGTTCCGCGGTCGCGCGTTCCGTCGTCGCTTCCGTTTCCCCGTCGCCCGCATCGCCTCCCGCCTGCCGGACGGCTTCGGCACGGTCATGACGGCCGCGCTCTTCGCCGCGACCATCGGCTTCGGCATCGTCCGCGGCGGCCACTACGAAGCCTTCATCGCGAAGAACGGCGATCCGCTGCATTATGTCGGCCGCCTGTTCGGCTTCGGCGTCGAGCGCGTGACCATCACCGGCCTCGGCGATCTCTCGGCCTCCGAAATCCTCGCGACCGGCGGCATCGACCCCTATACCTCGCTGCCCTTCCTCGATGCGGAAGCGGTGCGCGCGCGGCTGTCCTCGATCCCGCTCGTCAAGGACGCTTCGGTCCGCAAGGTCTATCCGGGCACCGTCGAGATCGCGCTGGTCGAGCGCGAGGGCCATGCGCTCTGGCAGAACCACGGCGAGTTCTTCGTCGTCGCGGCCGACGGCGCGGTGATCGACCGCTATCGCGGCAACCGCTTCAACGAGCTTCCCATCGTTGTGGGCGAGGGCGCCGCCAAGCGCGCGGTCGAGATCCTCGCGCGCATCGATGAAGTGCCCGAGCTGAAGCCCCATATCCGTGCCGCCGTGCTGGTGTCCGGCCGTCGCTGGTCGCTGAAGCTCGCGAACGGCGTCGACGTGAAGCTGCCCGAGGGCGACGAAGGCCAGGCACTGCGCCGTCTCGCCTGGATGATCCGGGACCAGAAGATCCTCGACAAGGACGTGCTCGCCATCGACCTGCGCCTGCCCGATCGGGCGGTGCTGCGGTTGACGGAAGAGGCGGCCGCCGCGCGTGCCGACATGCTCAAGGTCCGGGCCAAGACCAACAAGGGGAACCCCACGTGAGCCGCCATCCCGGTCTGACGCCCCGCATGAAGCCTCTGTCCCCCCGGCGCGGGTCGATCGTCTCCGTGCTCGACGTGGGAACCAGCAAGATCGTCTGCCTGATCGCCGCGCTCGAGCCGTCGGGCGAGAGCGACATGCTGCGCGGCCGCACGCACCGCGCGCGCATCATCGGCATCGGCCACCAGCGCGCCCGCGGCCTGAAGGGCGGTGCGGTCGTCGATCTCGACGCCGCGGAGCATGCCATCCGCCTCGCGGTGGATGCTGCCGAGCGCATGGCCAAGGTCGAGATCCGCTCCGTGGTGGTGAACATCACCGGCGGCCGGCTCGGCTCCAAGTCCTTCCATGCCGACGTGGCGCTCACCGGCCGCCCCGTCACGCAGAACGACATCCAGCGCGTCTTCGAGGCCGCGAGCTGGACCGGCGCTCAGCAGGGCCGCACGGTGCTGCATTCGCTGCCGACGGGCTTCGGCCTCGACGCCACGCGCGGCATCCGCGACCCGCAGGGCATGATCGGCCGCAAGCTCGGCGTCGACATGCATGTCGTCACCAGCGACGAATACGCCATCCGCAACCTGATGCTGGCCGTCGAGCGCTGCCATCTCGGCATCGAGGCGGTCGTGGCGAGCCCCTATGCCGCGGGCCTGTCCGCCCTCGTCGACGACGAGGCGGAGATGGGCGTGGCGGTCGTCGATCTCGGCGCGGGCACCACCAGCGTCGGCGTCTTCCACAACGGCGCGCTCGTCCATTCGGACGCGATCGCGGTGGGCGGCAACCACGTCACCATGGACATCGCGCGCGGCTTCACCACCACGGTGACGCATGCCGAGCGGCTCAAGACGCTCTACGGCTCCACGATCGCGACCGCGTCCGACGATCGCGAGATGATCGCCGTCGCCTCCGTCGACGACGAGGATCGCGACGCCGTCCACCATGTTCCCAAGTCGCAGCTCGTGCGGGTCATCAAGCCGCGGGTCGAGGAGATCCTCGAACTCGTGCGCGACCGGCTGGGGCAGGCGGGCTTCGGCAGCGTTTCCGGGCGCCGCATCGTCCTCACGGGCGGCGGCGCCCAGCTCACGGGTCTCCCCGAACTCGCCCGACAGATCCTGTCCAAGCAGGTCCGCGTCGGGCGCCCTCTCGGGGTGCAGGGTCTTCCCGATGCGATGAAGGGTCCAGCCTTCGCCGCGCCGGTCGGGCTCATCGTCTATCCGCAGGTCGCGGGCCTCGAACATTTCGAGCCGCGCTCCGCGGGTCCCTTCCTCGCCACCGGAACCGACGGCTACCTGTCGCGGATGGGGCGCTGGCTGAAGGACAGCTTCTGATCTTCTGGAAATACGGCGGAGCGGCGGCGCCGCCGGAGGACAAAAAAGAGCGTCAAGCGCTCACATCGAGAGGCCAACGACCATGACCATCAATCTCAGCGTTCCGGATATCCGGGAACTCAAGCCCCGCATCACCGTCTTCGGCGTCGGCGGCGCCGGCGGCAACGCGGTCAACAACATGATCGAGCTCGGCCTGCAGGGCTGCGAGTTCGTGGTCGGCAACACCGACGCGCAGGCGCTCACCTCGGCCAAGGCCCACCGGGTCATCCAGATGGGCATCCAGGTGACCGAAGGCCTCGGCGCGGGCTCGCAGCCGGAAGTCGGCCGCGCCGCCGCCGAAGAGGTCATCGACGAGATCCGCGACCAGCTCGCGGGCGCGCATATGGTGTTCGTCACCGCCGGCATGGGCGGCGGCACCGGCACGGGCGCGGCCCCGATCGTGGCCCGTGCGGCCCGCGACATGGGCATCCTCACCGTCGGCGTCGTGACGAAGCCGTTCTCCTTCGAAGGTTCGCGCCGCATGCGCCTCGCCGAGGCGGGCATCGTCGAGCTGCAGAAGTCGGTCGACACGCTCATCGTCATCCCGAACCAGAACCTGTTCCGGGTCGCCAACGAGCAGACCACCTTCGCCGACGCCTTCGCGATGGCCGACAAGGTCCTCTATTCCGGCGTCGCCTGCATCACCGACCTCATGGTGAAGGAAGGCCTCATCAATCTCGACTTCGCCGACGTCCGCGCCGTGATGCGCGAGATGGGCAAGGCGATGATGGGCACCGGCGAGGCCTCGGGCGAGAAGCGCGCCATGCGCGCCGCGGAAGCCGCGATCGCCAATCCGCTCCTCGACGACGTCAACATGAAGGGCGCGCGCGGCCTCTTGATCTCGATCACCGGCGGCTCCGACCTGACCCTGTACGAAGTCGACGAGGCGGCCACCCGCATCCGCGAGGAAGTCGATCAGGACGCCAACGTGATCTTCGGCGCCACCCGCGACGACTCGCTCGAAGGCATCGTCCGCGTCTCGGTCGTCGCCACCGGCATCGATCATGCGCAGATGACCGCGCTGCGCGAGGGCGGCTTCTCCGCCACGGAGCAGCGCATCGCCGAGGTCGCCGAACGCCTGCGGACGGAGGCCCAGCAGATCACCCGCCCTTTCGTCCGGCAGGAGCAGCGTCCTGACCTGACGACGGCTCCGGCGGCTCCCGCTCCGGCTCCCGTGCAGGCGCCGGCGGCCGCGCAGACGCATCACGACGTCACGATCCGCCCGGCCGCGATGCGCCCGATCCCGGCGGCTCCGGTCGTCGAGTCCGCGCCCGAGCCGGTCGTGCAGCAGCCGCAGCCGAGCTCCTTCGTCCCTCCGCGGGCCGAGGAGCCGGTGCGAGCGCCCCGTATGCCGCGCATCGAGGATCTGCCGATGGTCGCCCAGCGCGTCGTCGAATCGCAGGCTACGGGCGCAGCGTCGTCCTACCCCGTCGAAAAGAAGCGCGCGACGCTGATGGAGCGTCTGGCGCAGGCCGGTTTCGGCCGCCGTTCCGAGCGTGAGGAAGCCCCGATGCCGCAGCCGCGGTCGGTCGCGGCGCCCGCGCCCGCCCCCGCTCCCGAGGTCCGTCCGGAGCTGCCGCCGCAGCCCGCCGCGGTCCATCAGGAGTTTGCGAAGCGTCCGGCCCAGCCGAGCCGTCCCGCACCGCAGCAGCGGATGTTCGAGGACGACCAGCTGGAAATCCCGGCCTTCCTCCGCCGTCAGTCCAACTGACGACCGTGAAGCCTCTCGAAAACTCGACGCCCGGCCGCAAGGTCGGGCGTTTTTTCGTTAACTAGTCCAAAAGGTTGACGGCCTATCAGTCGGAAGCATCAAGCCTGTAACAAACCGTAATGAAGGTTGATTTGGCCGCCTCCGCGCGAGGGATTATCAGGACGCCTGACGGATCCTCTGCTCCGAGTCGGGGCGGCGCGATCCGAACAAGAAAGAAGCGGCGGGCATGATGTTGAACCTGAAGCAGACGACGATCCGGTCGCGGGTGGATCTCACCGGCATCGGCGTGCACGGCGGCAAGCCCGTGTCCGTGTCCCTGCATCCGGCCAATGCCGATACCGGCATCCTGTTCCTGCGCACCGGCCTGCCGAACGGCGAGACGAAGCGCATCCGCGCCGACTGGTCCAGCGTCGGCGCGACCGAGCTCTGCACCGTCATCGGCGACCAGAAGGCCTCCGTCTCCACCATCGAGCATCTGATGGCCGCGCTCTATGCGATCGGCGTCGACAACGTGCTCGTCGAGATCGACGGCCCCGAGGTTCCGATCCTCGACGGTTCGTCCGAGCCCTTCATGGACGCGATCGAGGCGGTCGGCATCGTCCGCATGAACGCGCCGCGTCGTTTCGTGCGCGTGCTCAAGCCCGTCCGCATCGAGCAGGGCCGCGGCTGGGCCGAGCTTCTGCCGCATGACCGCGGCTTCCGCCTCGAAGTCGAGATCGATTTCGACACCCCGCTGATCGGTCGCCAGAAGAAGGTGTTCGAGCTGACGGCCCGCGGTTTCCGCCGCGAATTGTCGCGCGCCCGCACCTTCGGCTTCATGCGCGACGTGGAGCATCTGTGGAAGGCGGGCTTCGCGCTCGGTGCCTCGCTCGACAACACCGTGGCGCTCGGCGACGACAAGATCCTCAACCCCGAGGGCCTGCGCTATCCGGACGAGTTCGTCCGCCACAAGACGCTCGACGCCGTGGGCGATCTTTCGCTCGCCGGCGCGCCGCTGCTCGCGCATTACCGCTCCTATTGCGGCGGCCACAAGATGAACGTGTCGATCCTCAAGGCGCTGTTCGCCGACCCGGCCGCCTACGAGATCGTGGACGGCCTCGGGCACGGTTCGGCCGGCGCGGCTTCCGGCGAAGCCGTGGCGATGGCCTGCGCCGCCGACGCCTGATCGCGTCGCCTCTCCTGCGGGTAGCCCTTCGTGCGGCGTTGCGCTATGCAACGTCGAAGCAGCGGCGTTCGCCGCGCAGAGGATTCGTCGCGAGGATGTTCATGTTCTTCCGGACCGGCCGTTCCGCTCAGCGCTCCCGTTATGCCGCGCCCCTGACCGCGCTCGTTCTGGCCCTGCCTCTGGCCGCCTGCGACACGGTCTCGTCGCTCAATCCGTTCGCGAAGGACGAGGCCTACAAGCCGGAGATCGTGCCGACGGTCGCCGCCGAGGTCCTCTACAATCAGGGCCTCGCGCTGGTCGAGAAGAACGATTTCGACGGCGCCGCCAAGAAGTTCGCCGATCTCGACCGCCAGTATCCGTTTTCCAGCTGGTCGAAGCGCGCGCTGATCATGCAGACTTACGCGAACTATACCGGCCGGAACTACGACGAGACGATCACGGCCGGTAAGCGCTATCTCGGCCTCTATCCGGCCAGCGACGACGCGGCCTACGCGGCCTACATGGTCGCCAACGCCTATTACAACCAGATCCCCGACATCACGCGCGATCAGGAGCGGTCCGAAAAGGCGCTGCTGGCGATGCGCGAGGTGGTCGAACGTTGGCCCAAGTCGGAATATGCGCCCGACGCGAAGTTCAAGCTGCAGGTCATCCGCGACCAGCTGGCGGGACGCGAGATGGAAGTCGGCCGCTTCTATCTGAAGAAGCGCAACTACACGGCGGCCATCAACCGCTTCCGCGTCGTGATCGCGAACTACCAGACCACGAACCAGATCGAGGAAGCGCTGGCGCGCCTGACCGAGGCCTATCTCGCGCTCGGCATCGTCAACGAGGCGCAGACGGCGGCTGCGGTTCTGGGGCACAATTTCCCGGACAGTCAGTGGTACAAGGACAGCTACAAGCTGCTCCAGAGCCGTGGGATGGAGCCGCGCGAGAGCTCGGATTCCTGGATCAGCAAGGCCATGAAGTCGGTGGGTCTCGGCTGATCCGCCGAACCCGCGCGGCGTGAGGCCGGAGGTCCGCCTCGAATGCTCGTCCAGCTCGCGATCCGGGACATCGTTCTCATCGACCGGCTGGTGCTCGACTTCGCTCCCGGTCTGAGCGTCCTCACCGGCGAGACCGGTGCCGGAAAGTCCATCCTGCTCGATGCCTTCGCGCTCGCCCTCGGCGGGCGGGGCGACGGCTCGCTCGTGCGTCACGGCGAGACGCAGGGGCAGGTGACGGCCGTCTTTTCCCTGCCCGGCGACCATCCCGCGCGGGCGCTTCTGGTCGAAAACGACCTTCCCGACGAAGCCGACCTCATCCTGCGTCGCGTTCAGTTCGCCGACGGGCGGACGCGCGCGCTCGTCAACGATCAGGCCGTGAGCGTGCAGGTGCTGCGCCGGATCGGCGAGACGCTCGTCGAGATCCACGGGCAGCATGACGACCGGGCGATGACCGACCCGTCCGCGCATCGCGCGCTGCTCGACGCCTTCGCGGGCGCCGAGGACGCGGCGGCCGATGTCGCCGCCCGCCACGCGGAGCTGAAGGCCGCACGCGAGGAGTTGGACGCGCTGCGCGCGCGCATCGAAGCCGCGGCCAAGGAGGCCGACTTCCTGCGCCATGCCGTCGGCGAACTCGACAAGCTCGCGGTCGAGACGGGCGAGGAGGAAGCGCTCGCCGCCCGCCGTCAGGCGATGCAGAACGCGCAGAAGGTCGTGGCCGAAATCCACGAGGCGCATGAAATGGTCGCGGGCGGCGGGTCGCCGCTCACCGCGCTTTCGGCCGCGTTGCGGCGCCTCGAACGGCGCGCGGCGCAGGCGCCCGAGCTGATCGAGCCTTCCGTCGCCGCGCTGTCCGCCGCCATCGACGCGCTCGATGTTGCGGGCAGTACGCTCGACGAGGCTCTGCGGGCGGCGGAGTTCGATCCGCACGAGCTCGAACGCATCGAAGAGCGCCTGTTCGCGATCCGCGCCGCGGCCCGCAAATACGACGTCGCGGCGGACGATCTCCCCGCCGTCGCCGCCCGATTCGCCGACGATCTGGCCTCGATCGACGCGGGCGAGGCCCGGCTCGGCGCGCTCGAAAAGGCGGTCGCGGACAAGGAGACGCTTTTCGTCGTCGCCGCCCGCGCGCTGTCCGAGCGCCGGCAGGCGGCGGCGCTGCGTCTTGCCGAAGCCGTGCAGTCCGAACTGCCTCCGCTCAAGCTCGAACGCGCGCGCTTCATCGTGGACGTGGCCTCCGACCCCGCGCTGCGCGGCCCGGACGGTTTCGATCGCGTGGAATTCCACGTTCAGACCAATCCCGGCACCAAGCCCGGCCCGATGATGAAGGTCGCCTCGGGCGGCGAGCTTTCGCGTTTCATGCTCGCGCTGAAGGTGCGGCTCGCCGATCGCGGCTCGGCTCCCACGCTCGTCTTCGACGAGATCGACACGGGCGTCGGCGGCGCGGTGGCCGACGCCATCGGCGCGCGTCTCGCGCGTCTGGCCGAACGCGTGCAGGTGCTCAGCGTCACCCACGCCCCGCAGGTGGCCGCCAAGGCCGGCCGGCATTATCTGATCGCCAAGGAAGCGGCCGATGCCGAGCGCGTCGCGACCCGCGTCGCCGCGCTCGAATCCGAGCGTCGGCGCGAGGAGATCGCCCGCATGCTGTCCGGGGCCGTGATCACGGAAGAAGCCCGGGCCGCGGCGGACCGCCTGCTCGCCGGCGCATCCTGAGGAGTCCGCTTTGTCGAAGGCCGCCGGCCCCCGGGCCGTTCCCGTCGCCGAACTGACGCCGCTCGAAGCCCGCTTCGAGCATGACGCGCTTGCGCGCGAGATCGCCGAGCACGACGTCCGCTATCACGGCGAGGACGCGCCCGTCGTCTCGGACGCCGAATACGACGCGCTGCGTCGCCGGCTGGAGGAGATCGAGGCGGCCCATCCCGACCTGCGCAAGCCTGACGGCGTGTCGGCGAGGGTCGGCGCGAAGCCCTCCGAGAAATTCGCCAAGGTGCGCCATCGCGTGCCGATGCTCTCGCTCGCCAACGTCTTCACGGACGAGGAGGCGACGGAATTCGTAGACCGCGTGCGCCGTTTTCTCGGGCTCGGGGAGGACGCGCCGCTCGCGATCACGGCCGAGCCGAAGATCGACGGGCTGTCCTGCTCGCTGCGCTACGAGAACGGCCGGCTCGCGGTCGCTGCCACGCGCGGCGACGGGGAGGAGGGCGAGGACGTCACCGCCAATGTCCGCACCATCGCCGAGATCCCGCAGGTGATCGCAGCGCCGGACGTGCCCGCGGTGATCGAGGTGCGCGGCGAGATCTACATGGCGAAGGACGATTTCGCCGCCCTCAATCGCCGGCAGGAAGAGGCGGGCAAGCCGGTCTTCGCCAATCCGCGCAACGCGGCCGCGGGGTCGCTGCGCCAGCTCGATCCGAAGATCACCGCGAGCCGCCCTCTGCGCTTCTTCGCCTATGCCTGGGGCGAGATCGCGGGCGAGCGGCCGTCGGCCTCGCAGAGCGGCATGGTCGAGGCCTTCCGCCGCTGGGGCTTTCCCACCAATCCGCTGATGCGCCGCTGCGACACGGTGGAGGCGCTGCTCGCGCATTACCGCGCGGTCGAAACGCAGCGGGCGGAGCTGCCCTACGATATCGACGGCGTCGTCTACAAGGTCGACGATCTCGACCTGCAGCGCCGCCTCGGCTTCATCTCGCGTTCGCCGCGCTGGGCCACCGCGCACAAATTCCCCGCCGAGAAGGCGACGACGGAGCTTCTCGGCATCGACATTCAGGTCGGCCGCACCGGCTCGCTCACCCCCGTCGCGCGGCTCAAGCCCGTCACCGTCGGCGGCGTCGTCGTCACCAACGCCACCCTCCACAACGAGGACGAGATCGCCCGCAAGGACGTGCGCATCGGCGACACGGTGATCGTGCAGCGCGCTGGCGACGTCATCCCGCAGATCCTCGGCACGGTCGCGGAGAAGCGCCCCGCCGACGCGAAGCCCTACGTCTTCCCGACCGTCTGTCCGGCCTGCGGCAGCCATGCCGTGCGCGAGCACGACCCCAAGACCGGCAAGGAAGACGTGGTGCGCCGCTGCACGGGCGGCCTCGTCTGTCCGGCGCAGGCCGTCGAGCGGCTCAAGCATTTCGCCTCGCGCAACGCCTTCGACATCGAAGGGCTCGGCGACAAGCAGATCGAGGCCTTCCACCGCGACGGTCTCGTCACCCGGCCGCAGGACATCTTCACGCTCGCCGTGCGCGACGCGCGCTCGCTCAAGAAGCTGAAGGACCGCGAGGGCTGGGGCGCGACGTCGGCGGCCAATCTCTTCGCCGCCATCGACGCGCGGCGCACGGTGGCGCTGCATCGCTTCATCTTCGCGCTCGGCATCCGCCATGTCGGCGAGACCACCGCGAAACTCCTCGCCCGGCGCTTCGGCTCGGCCGAGGCGCTGCGCGACGTCGCCGCCGCCGCGGCCGCGGGCGACGAGGCCGCTCTGGCCGAACTCACGGCGGTCGAGGGTGTCGGCCCCGTGGTGGCCGAGGCCGTGGCCGACTTTTTCGGCGAGGCGCACAATCTCGACGTGCTGTCCGAACTCTTGGCCGAAGTGACGCCCGAACCGCCCGAGGCGGTGGCGACCGAGAGCCCCGTGGCGGGCAAGACGGTGGTGTTCACGGGCGCGCTCGAACGCATGAGCCGCGAGGAGGCCAAGGCCATGGCCGAACGCCTCGGCGCCAAGGTCTCGGGATCGGTGTCGAAGAAGACCGATCTCGTCGTGGCGGGTCCCGGCGCGGGTTCGAAGCTCGCGGACGCCAAGAAGCACGGCGTCGAGGTGATCGACGAAGACGAATGGTTCCGCCGCGTCGGCGGGTGAAGCTCGCTCCTCGCAGTCCCGCGAAAACATCGTGCCTCGTTCCCGGTCGGCCTGTCGAGGTGTCATCCCGGGCGGCGCAGCCGACCCGGGATCCAGTCAGTCGGCGGACCGTCGCGCGCCCGGGGACATCCTGGATCCCGGCTCTCCGCTTCGCTGCGGCCGGGATGACACGGTGAGGAAACCGCCTCGCCCGTCATTGCGAGGAGCGGAGCGACGAAGCAATCCAGAGAAGGCCGCCGTAGAGCTCCATGCCCGGCCTTTTCCGGATTGCTTCGCTGCGCTCGCAATGACGGGGGAGGACGACCGGGGCGCTCCGCCCTCCGCTCACACCAGCGGGCGGGTGGCCGCCTCAAGCCATATGCGCGTTCCGGCGTCCACGAGCGGGCCGATCTTCGCGCGGACTTCCGCGTGATACGCATCGAGCCACGCGATCTCGTCCGCGGTCAGCAGCGCGCGCTCGATCGGGGCCGTGTCGATCGGCACGAAGGTCAGGGTCTCGAAGCCGTGCATCTCCCGCTCGGCACCCTCGAGGGCGCGGCGCTCGACGAGAACGAGGTTCTCGATCCGGATCCCGAACGCGCCTTCGCGGTAATAGCCGGGCTCGTTGGAGAGGATCATCCCCGGCTCGAGCGGGGTCGTCCCGAGCTTCGAGATCCGCTGCGGCCCCTCATGCACCGACAGGAAGCTGCCGACGCCGTGGCCCGTGCCGTGGTCGAAATCCGCCCCGGCGTTCCACAGGGCCTGCCGCGCGAAGGCGTCGATCTGCGCGCCCGAGACGCCTTTCGGAAACACCGTCCGCGAAATCGCGATCATGCCCTTGAGCACGCGCGTATAGCGGTCGCGCATCTCCGGCGTCGTCTCGCCCACCGCGACCGTGCGGGTGATGTCGGTCGTGCCGTCCTCGTATTGCCCGCCCGAGTCGATCAGATAGAGCCCCGGCGTGATCGCCGCGTTCGACGCTTCCGTGACCCGGTAATGGGGCAGGGCCGCATGCGCGCCCGCCGCCGAGATCGAGGGGAAGGACACGTCCTTCAGCACGCCCGTCTCGATGCGGAAGCGCTCGAGCGCTACCGCCGCGTCGATCTCCGTCACCCGGCCGGCGGGCGCCTCGCCCGCGAGCCACGCCAGAAAACGACACATGGCGGCGCCGTCGCGCAGATGCGCGGCGCGCGCGCCCGCGATCTCCGCCTCGTTCTTCACCGCCTTCATCAGCGCGACGGGATCGGCGCCGGTGTCCGGCGTGCCGCCCGCGGTCTCCAGCGCCTCGACGAAGCGGACGGAGGCGGAAGCGGCGTCGAACCGAACCTTCGCGCCGCCGCGCCCCAGAAGCGACAAGGCCTCTTCGAGCCCGGCCGGATCGTCGATCTCGGCGACGGCCGAGAGCGCGTCCCGCACCTCCTGCGAGAGCTTGCGGCCGTCGATGAAGAGCCGCGCCCGGCCCTCGCGCGGGATCAGCGCACGGCCGAGCGGAAGCGGCGTGTGCGAAACGTCACCGCCGCGGATGTTGAAGATCCATGCCAGTGCGTGCGGATCCGTCACCGCGAGGGCATCGACCCGAAGCTCGGCGAGCTTCGCGCGCACGCGGCCGAGCTTCTCCTCGGCCGAGGCGCCGGCGAGGCGTTCGGGGTGCAGAACCACGGGTGCCGAGGGCGGCGCCGGCCGGTCCTGCCAGATCGCGTCGACGGGGTTCGCCTCGACGGGGAGCAATTCGGCTCCCGCCCGTGCGAGCGCCCTTTCGAACCGCGCGATTCCGTCTGGCGTATGCAGGGCGGGGTCGAAGCCGATCCGCATGCCCGGCCGCACCGCGTCCGCCAGCCAGCGTTCCGGCGGCGTCTCCAGCGCGTTCAGTCCGGCGAAGAGGGCGGGGTCGAGCTGCTCGCGCAGCTGCACGGTATAGCGGCCGTCGCTGAAGGTCGCGGCCGCGTCGGGCAGCACGATCGCGAGGCCCCAAGACCCCGTGAAGCCGGTGAGGAAGGCGAGCCGCTCGGCCGAGGGCGGCACGTATTCGTTCTGGTATTCGTCCGAGCGCGGCAGGATGAAGCCGTCCAGACCGTCCGCCGCCAGCCGCGCCCGCAGGGCTGCGAGGCCTTCCGCCCCGGCGCTCCGGATCCGGTCGGGTCCGAAAGACTGAAAGACGGCCTGCATGTCCCCGCGTGCCTCCCGAGCTGATCGCCCATGGCTATACGAGCCGGGCGGCCTTGTCGCGTCTCCTGGGGCGCGGTCAGCGCACCCGGCGCGGGGCGGTGCCGGAGCGCCGCAGCCGCAGCGCGACCCAACCTTCCAGCACGCCGGACTCCACGAGCCGGAAACCCTGCGCCGCATAGGCCGCGAGCACGCCGCGCACGTCGGGCACCAGAAGGCCCGACAGGATCAGATCGGCGTCGGGCGAGGCGACCGAGGCGATGGAGGGCGCGAGCTTCATCAGCGGGCGCTTCAGGATATTGGCAAAGATCAGGTCGTAATGGCCCGGGCGCTTGAGGGCGGGGTGATCCACGCCCTTCGCCGTCACCGGGCGGACATGGGCGCCCGCCTTGTTGAAGCGCGCATTGGCGGCCGCGGCTTCCACGGCCACCGGGTCGATGTCGCCCGCCGCCACCGGGCGCTGCAACGCGCGCGCCGCGGCGATGGCGAGCACGCCCGTGCCCGTGCCGACGTCGAGGACGTGCCGGGGGCGCCGCTGCTTCAGCAAGCGGTCGAGCATCAGCAGGCAGCCGCGCGTGGTGCCGTGATGGCCGGTGCCGAAGGCCAGCGCGGCCTCGATCTCGATGCCGATGGCCTCGGGCGGCACGCGGTGCCGGTCATGAGAGCCGTGCACGAGGAAGCGGCCCGCGCGCACCATGCTCAGCCCGTCGAGCGAGGCCTTCACCCAGTCCTTCTCGGCGAGCGTCTCGAAGAACACGGCCTTCGCCGCCTCGTCGCCCGCCGTGAAGCGGACGAGTTCGCGCATGTAGTCCTCGTCGGGCGCCTCGGCGAAATAGACCTCGACCTCCCATTGCAGCGTCGCCTCGTTCTCGAAGGCGGCGGCCGCGGTTTCGGTCGGGTCGAAGGTCTCCATCACGATGTCCGCGACGCGGCGCGCGACGGCCTCCGTCGTGACGAGGCGGAGGACATGGGTGGGGTTGCGGGGGTGAAGACCTTCGAACATGCGGTCGACCTATCATTCCCGCCTCGCGCTGTCACGGCGCCCCGGGGCGGGAGCGGAACCGTCCCGGTCCTTCGCCGTTGTCCGGCCTCTCGCGGCGGAGGCGATAATGGCGTTTCGGGGAAACGGTTTCGAGCGTGACGGACGCCCTCGACGCGGCGCGCCGCCCCGCCGCACGGGCGGTCTCGGCATGGCGCTCGTCGAGCGGACGCCCGTCCTGCTGGTCGCCGCGGGCCTTGCCGGATTGGTATTCGACCGGCCGCGCCCCGGGGCCGAACGGCGCTACGGCCCTCCGCTCCCGAACCGCGCTGAACCGGGCCGGGGCTTCGGCCTCGGCCGCGCCGCCCCGGCCGAGGCCCGAGGGAGCGCCCGCAGCGCGGCCGTCTCGGGCGAGGACGACGGCCGCGGGCGCGGCGCCGATGCGCCGCACGAGATCCCGAAGCGCGGCTGGAAGGACATCCTTCTTCGCACCTGGGAGGAGATGCAGAAGGACCGCGTTCTCGCGATCGCTGCGGGCGTCACCTTCTACGCGCTTCTGGCGCTGTTCCCGGCGATCGCGGCCTTCGTGTCGATCTACGGCCTCTTCGCCGATCCGGCGACGGTGGAGCGGCACTTCGCCGATATCCGCCAATACATGCCCTATGGCGCGGCCGACATCATCGGCGAGCGGCTCAAGGCCGTCTCGGCGCAGGGCCCGACGACGCTCGGCTTCACCACCGCTTTCGGCATCCTCGTTTCGCTCTGGAGCGCGAATTCGGGGATGAAGGCCGTCCTCGACGCGTTGAACGTGGCCTATGAGGAGGAGGAGAAGCGCTCCTTCCTCAAGCTCAACGCCGTCTCGCTGGCCTTCACGATCGGCGCGGCGCTGTTTCTCCTGCTCGCGATCGGCGCCGTCGTAGTGGTGCCCGCGCTGTTGGCGCTGTTCCCGCTGGGCCCCGTCGCGGAATGGGCGGCGCGCATCGGCCGCTGGGTCGCGATCGTGCTCCTGCTGATCGGCGCTTTGGCGTTGCTCTACCGCTACGGGCCGAGCCGCCGCGAGCCGGAATGGAAATGGGTGAGCCCCGGCAGCATCTTGGCCGCCGTGCTCTGGGTGGCGGCCTCGGTCGCCTTGTCGATCTACGCCCAGAATTTCGCGAATTACGACGAGACCTACGGCTCGCTCGGTGCGGTGATCGGCTTCATGATCTGGATGTGGGTCTCCTCCACGATCATCGTCGCCGGCGCGGAGCTGAACGCCGAGGCCGAGCACCAGACGGCGCGGGACTCGACCGAAGGCGGCGAGAAGCCCATGGGAGTGCGGGGTGCGAAGATGGCCGACACGGTGGGTGAGGCGAGGGGGTAGGGCGAGGCGGGGGCGGCAGTTCCCCGTCATTGCGAGGAGCGCAGCGACGAAGCAATCCAGAGAACGCCGGGCATGGAGCCCGATGCCCGACGTTCTCTGGATTGCTTCGCTCCGCTCGCAATGACGGCAACCCTTGCGACCTCATGGTTGGGAGGGCGCGCCGCGCCCGTCTCGAACCATGCTCTCGCGCGCGACCGTGATCCTTCCAGACGCGCCCTGCGGGCGCTCCTCAGGATGAGGGCCCGCT
>JAIXTP010000037.1 GCA_027483895.1 Hyphomicrobiales bacterium | reverse complement strand
ATCCAATCGCCCAAGATCCTAGAAGACAACCGAACCGGCCCCGCATCCCACCCAAGTGGCCGCGGCGCCGCCGTCGTTGGCGCTATATAGGCGGCACCCCTGACACGAGTCAACACGAGCCTTTCAAAAAAACGTCATGAGCGGCCGATTTTTGCCCACTCACGGAAAAACGATCGAGAAATGAATCGGTTATCGCGGATTTTCGCCGAAAATCCGCGTTCCTGAGCTTCGATCGGCATCAAACATCCGAAGGCCCCTGCCCCGGCGGATGCGGCGGCGCGCGATATTCCGGGTTCGCGACGTCGGGGGCGCCGCCCGGTTTGCCACGCTTGCGCAGGAGCACCCACGCGATCACGAGCCCCAGCAGGATCGGGCCGCCGACCGTGGCGATCAGCCGGAAAAGCGATGGCGCGTCCGCTCCGTCCGTCGGCATTCGGGTTCACCTGTTCTTCGTCGCCGACGCCTCCCCTGACATCGGGTTCCCGCGAACGGAGGAGCCCGGCGGGCGTTGAGAGCCGAAGGGGAGGAGGCCCGGTCCGTGCGAGCCCTGCTGCTTGTGAACCCGAGAAGCCGCAGCGGAGCGGAAGCGCTCGATCGGGCGGAGGACCTTCTCCGGCGCACGGGCTTCGTCGTCGATGCGCTCGGCGGTCCTGCCGACGCGCTGATCGAGGAGGCGCGGCGCAGTCGACGCTCCGGCGGACATGACGTCGTCGTCGCGGGCGGCGGCGACGGGACGCTCGGCGGCATCGCGGCCGCCCTGCTCGACGGCGGGCCGCCGCTCGGGGTCCTGCCGCTCGGCACCGCGAACGATTTCGCACGCACGCTGGGCCTTCCGACCGATCCGGCGGAAGCCGTCGCGCTGATCGCCCGGACGCGGCCGCGGCCCGTCGATGTCGGGCTCGTGAACGGGGTTCCCTTCCTGAATGCCGCGAGCATCGGGCTCTCGGCGGATCTCGCGGGCGAACTCACCGAGACCGCCAAGCGGCGCTTCGGCCGGTCAGGGTATCTCTTTACTGCGCTGCGGCTGATCCTCCGGGCGCGGAGCTTCCGCGTGACGATCGAGGGAGATTTCGAGCGGACCGAGGCACGGAGCCTCATGGTGGCGGTGGGCAACGGACGGCATCACGGGGGCGGACTGACGATCGCGCCCGATGCCCGCATCGATGACGGGAAGCTCGATCTCTACAGTTTGGAGACGACGCGTCTTTGGCGCCTCGCCCTGATCGCGTGGGCGCTCCGCTCGGGGCAGCACGTGCATTGGTCGGACGTGCGCGCGAGCCGCGGCGACGTGTTCGAAATCCGGACGAGACGCCCGCGGCCGGTCAATGTCGACGGCGAGCTGCGGACGACCACGCCCGCCCGCTTCTCCCTGCTGCGCGGCGCGCTGCTGGTTCACGCGCCGCCCGCCGCTGCGGGCCTTCAGCCCTTCTCGGCCTCGTCGTCGTAGGAGTAGCGGAAATCGCAATGCGAGGCGCCGCCCATGATGGTCTGGGTGCGCTTCATCTTCAGCTTGGGATCGTAGCCTTCGCAGAAGGTGCCGTCGCGCTGGCACGACAGGAGATGGCCGATCTCGCCGAGGCCCATCTCCCGATACATCTCGGCATAGCGGCAGCGGGTGACGTTGAAGGCGAAGCTCTTCTCGGTGCGTTCCAGCACTTCGAGCCGGAGCGCATCCTCCATCGTCCATTGCGGGAGGAGATCGGCGAAGGAGCCGAGGCTCGTGCCTTCGGCCTCCTTGGCCGCGAGTTCGCGACCCTGCGCCACCGCCGCGGCGCGGACGCTCTCGCCCACGAGCTTCTGCGCCTCTTCCGTCCCGAAACGGCCCTTGAGCGTCTCGTAGACGTATTTGAGGATGTTCGCCTCGATGCGGCGCCGCTCGATCATCGGCATCACGGGGGCGGCGGGCTTGGGAGCGTCGCTCATGGCCTTCTCCTCAATGCGTATCGACATGGCCGCCGAGATAGGTCTCGGCCACGCGCGGATCGACCAGGAGCTCGCGCGCGGGCCCCGCGAGAACGATCCGCCCGCCCTCCATCACCGCCGCACGATCCGCGAGATTGAGCGCGGCGCGGGCGTTCTGTTCCACGATCAGGATCGAGACGCCGGTCTCGCGGATTTCGCGCACCAGCGAGAAGATCGTGCGGATCATCTTCGGCGCGAGGCCGAGCGACGGCTCGTCGAGCAGGAGCAGTTTCGGCCGGCGCATGAGGGCGCGAGCGACGCAGAGCATCTGCTGCTCGCCGCCCGAGAGCGAGCCCGCGCTCTGCTGCATGCGCTCGGACAGGATGGGGAACAGCGGCAGCAGGCGGTCGAGTTCGGACAGGCCGAGCGGCCCGCCGCCGAGGACCAGATTCTCGCGCACCGTCATGGACGAGAAGATCTGGCGCCCTTCCGGCGCCTGCAGAAGCCCGCGATCGACGATGCGATGCGAGGGCATGTTGGTGATGTCCTCGCCCAGGAAGCGGATGCGGCCGCCCTGAACGGGATAGACGCCCGACAGCGCACGCATGAGGCTGGTCTTGCCGACGCCGTTTGCGCCGACGACGGCGACGATCTCGCCCTGCCCCACCGACAGGCTCACGCCGCGCAGGATGCGCTGCACGCCCATGGAGACTTCGAGATTCTCGATGTCGAGAACGGGCGTGCTCATGCGTCGTCGCCTCCGAGATAGGCTTCGAGGACCGCCGGATCGGCCTTCACCTCCGCGGGCGTGCCGTCCGCGATCTTGCGGCCCGAGGCGAGCACGATGATGCGCCGGCAGATCGACATCACGAGCTTCATGTCGTGCTCGACGAGGATGATGGTCATCCCGTCCGCGTGAAGGCTCGCGATGAAGTCGGCGAGCGCCTTGGTCTCCGTCTCGTTCAGGCCGGCGGCGGGCTCGTCGAGGATCAAGAGGTCGGGCTGCATCGCCAGCGCACGGGCGATCTCGAGATATTTCCGCTTGCCGTAGGAGATGTTGGCCGCGAGTTCCTCGGCGTCGTCGATGAGCTTCACGGCCTGCAGCGCCGCGAGGCCCCGCTGCGAGATGCGCTCGGACACGCCGCGGCGGCCCGTGAAGGCGGAGAGCATGCCGATGCGCTCGGCGCCGATGGCGCCCACCGACACGTTGTCGAAGACCGACATGTTCGGGAAGATGCGCAGGTTCTGGAAGGTGCGGCCGATGCCGGCGCGCGCGATCTCGTCGGGTTTCAGCCCGTCGATGCGGCGCCCCTTGAAATGCACCTCCCCGCTGCTCGGCGGCGTGAAGCCAGAGATCAGGTTGAAGAGCGTGGTCTTGCCGGCGCCGTTGGGCCCGATGAGGCCGACGAGTTCGCCGCGCGCGATGTCGGCCGAAACGCCGTCCACCGCCTTGAGGCCGCCGAAGGCCCGGCCGAGATCGCGGATCGAGAGGAAGGGTTCGCTCATTTCCAGCCCACGCCTCCCTCATGGCCCGGGATGCTGCGCCCGCGGCCGAACTGGCGCCGCACCAGATCGAGTGCCGACGTTTCGCCGATCAGGCCCTTGGGGAGGAACAGGATGGCGCCGAACAGCACGAGCCCGATGATGATGTTGCGGTAGTCGCCCGCCTTGAACTCGCGCAGCAGTTCGGGGAGGCCGATCAGGAGCACCGCGCCGACGATCGCGCCCGGCAGCGAGCCGAGCCCGCCCAGCACCACCATGGACAAGATCAGGATCGAGACGTTGAAGTTGAAGTCGGCCGGCGAGATGTAGCCCGCCGTATGCGCCCAGAGGGCGCCCGCGACGCCCGCGAAGAAGCCGGACACCGTGAAGCTCTCGAGCTTCAGCCGCGCGGTATCGATGCCCATCGCATCCGCGCACTGGTCGTCTTCCCTGAGCGCGCGGAGCGCGTTGCCGTAATAGGAATGCGACAGGCGGTGGAGCACGTAGATCGAGACGCTGACGACGGTCGCGACGAAGAAATAGGCGGGCGCGGGCTTGGAGAGGTCGAAGCCGAGGAACTGCAGCCCCCCGAACAGGAGGATGCCGTTGGGGCCCTTCGTCACCGGGACCCAGTTCAGCATGACGACGTAGAGCATCTGACCGATGCCCAAGGTCGCCACCGCGAAATAGATCGAGACGAGCCGCATGGTCGGCAACGCGACGAGGAAGGCCACGAGGCCCGCCGCGAGGCCCGCGGCCGGCAGCGTGATGCCGATCGACAGCTTGAAATGCGTGGCGAGCAGCGCCGCGCAATAGGCGCCCACGCCGTAGAAGGCGGCATGCCCGAGCTGGAGCAGGCCCGCCACGCCGGTCACGAGATGCATCGAGACCGAGAGCAGCGAGAAGATCATGATCAGGTTCGCGACCTGATAGAGATAGCTGCGGCCCGCCGAGGCGAGCAGCGCCGGCACCACGGCGAAGACGACGATGAGGAGCAGCGCGGTCCAGAGCAGGCTCCGGCCGCGTCCGGGATCAGACACGCTCACGAACGCCTCCGAAAATGCCGCGCGGGAAGAAGATGAGCGTCACGATCAGGAACGCGTAGGCGACGAGGTCCTGCCAGACGGAGGCGACGAAGATGGTGGAAAGCGCCTCGCTGACGCCGATGATCATGGCGCAGACGACGGCGCCGGGGATCGACGAGAGACCGCCCATCACCATCGCGACGAAGGCCTTGATGCCGGGCGAGAAGCCCATGGCCGGGAAGATGGCGCCGTAATAGAGGCCCACGAGAATGCCCGCGACCGCCCCCATCGCGGATCCGACCGCGAAGGTCCAAGCGATCGTGCGGTTCGTGTCGATGCCGACATAGCGGGCACCGAGCGCGTTGTTCGACACCGCCCGGATCGAGAGGCCGACGCGGGTGTGCTTGAGCACGTATTGAAGCGCGAAGAGCATCAGCGCCGAGGTGCCGAGGATCACGAGGTCGCCGTCGACGATGGTCACGGGACCGAGCTTGATCGGATTGTTGAGCAGGAGCTTGAACGGCACCGCCTGGAACTGCGAGCCGAAGATCAGCTCGATGGCCTCGCGCGCCACGATGGAGAGCGCGAGGGAGGACATCAGCGTCGCCTCGCGCATGGCGCGGGACTTCAGACTCGCCTCGTCGGTGAAGCGCCGGAACGGCCGGAAGGCCAGCCGTTCCAGCCCCACGCCCGCAAGCGCACCCACCGCGAGGACGATCAGGATCACCGCGGCCAAAGGCGGGGCGAAGCTCGTGAAGAGCAGCAGCCCCGCGAAGGCCCCGATCGTGTAGATCTCGCCGTGAGCGAAGTTCACGACGTTGAGGACGCCGAAGATCAGCGTGAAGCCGATGGCGACCAATGCATAGACCATCCCGAGGGACAGGCCGATGACGAGCTGTTGAAGATAATAGTCCATCTCGGTCCGTATTCCTCGGGACGGCGTGTTGCGGGCCGTTCCGTCAGTTCTGCACGGCGACGAAGGCGCCGCCCTTCACCTGCGCGCGGACGAGCTGCTTGGCGGGCTCGCGGTTCGCGTCGAAGGTGGTGTTGCCGGTCACGCCCGGGAAATCCTTCGTTGCGGCCAGCTGGTCGCGAAGGCTCTTGCGGGTGACGTTGCCGGCGGCATGGGCGCGCTCGAGGGCGGCGAGCATGATGTTGACCGCATCATAGGCCTGGGCCGGAAACTGGCCGGGCTCGGCCTGACCGGTCTTGGCCTTCCACGCGGCGACGAATTCCTGAACGTTCGCGGCCGGGTTGGTCGGCAGGAAGGTGGCGGTCAGCTTCATGCCTTCGGAATCGCCGCCGGCGAGCGTGATGAGCTGCTGGTTGTAGGCGGCCGAGGTCGAGTGGATCGGCGTGGCAAGGCCCAGCTGCTTCGCCTGCTTCAGGAACTGCGCGCCGTCCTCGTAGAAGAAGCCGGTATAGATCGCGTCGGGGCGCTCGCGGCCGATCTTGGTGAGGATCGGGCGGAAATCGGCGAGACCGCGGTTGAAGAACTCGGAGAACACGACCTGCCCGCCGAGCGCCTTGAACTTGTCGGCGAAGTTGGAGACGACCGTCTGGCCCCAGTCGGTCTGCTCCGCGATCACCGCCACTTTGCGGTAGCCGAGCGCGTACATCCATTCCGCGTTCAGCGGGCCTTCCTGCGCCTGCGTCGTGATGTTGCGGAACTGCCATTCCGAGATCTTGGCGTAGTCGGGATGCGAGGCCGTCTGGGAGAGCTGGGGCATGCCCGCTTCCTTGTAGACCTGCGCGGACGCCATCGACACGCCGGAGGTGAAGTCGCCGAGCACGCCGACGATCGCCTTGTCGTCCGCGAATTTGCGGGCGATCGCGACGCCTTCCTTGGCGTCCGAACGGCTGTCTTCGAAGACGATCTCGACCTTGAAGGGCTTGTTCGCCTTGGCGAAGCGGTCGAGCGCGATCTCGGCCGCATTCTTGAAGTCGACGCCGTATTGGGCGGTGTTGCCGGTCAGCGGCAGCTGATAGCCGATCTTGTAGGTCGGCTGCTGCGCGAAGGCCGCGGAGGAGACGGAGAGCGCGAGAGCGCCCGCGCCGAGGGAGAGAAGGCTGCGACGATTGAGCATGGGACGTTTCCTGAGGTCGATGGTTGCGGAGGCGGTTTCGATCACTGAGAGACGGCTGCGGGGCCGGGAAGCACGCGCAGGCGGCAACAGCCCGTGTCGCCCGGCTTCCACGTGTCTCCCGCGAAGGTGAAGCCGGCGGCCTCGAACAGCCCGCCGTCGATGGCGCCGGCGATGGTGCAGAGATCCGCGAGTTCGTCGCCGTTGCGGCCCTGGGCTTCCCAGGCCTCCTTCAGCGGGCAGCGGTGGAAGTGGATGCGGAGTTCGTCCGCGTCGCAGCGGGTCACCTCAGGCGAGAAGAGTGCTTCGCCTTCGATGATGCCGGCGAGAAATCCGTTCTTCAGGCCCTCGATGTCGGCGGGGCCGAACTGGGCGTAGTTCGCGCCCATCTTCTCGCCCATGCGGCGCGTCATCTCCATGCAGAGCGCGAGCGCCTCCTCGCGGCCGAACTTGTCCTTCAGCACGTCGAAGGTCTCGGCATAGAAGGCCGCGCGCATGGCGAAGGACCGGCGCAGGAGCTCCTGCATCTCGGCTGCGGAGACGGTACGGTTCTGGTCGGCCATCGATGATTGCTCCTCAGCTGATTTCGAGCGCGTCGCGACGACGGTATTCGAGAAGCATGAGCGGCGCCAAGCGCCGGACCATGCCGTGGAACGGAAGCGGGCGGATGTCCGTGACGGGCAAGGCCAGCCTGTCGAGGCTTTCGCCCTGCACCGCCCGGGCGAATTCGCGGCCGAGCGCGGTCGACAGCGCGACGCCGCGCCCGTTGCAGCCGACCCATGCGAAGGCCGAGGGCCCGAGCGCATGGATGCGCGGCGCGTAATCGTCGGTCATGCCGATGAAGCCGTTCCAGACCGCGGTGAAGCGCACGTCGCCGATCTGCGGGAAGATGCGCTGCAGACGATCGCCGATCCGCCCCTTGAGACGCTCGTGGCCGTTGGTCGGAACGACGAGCGCCCCGCCGGTGACGAGCTGCCCGCGGGCGTCGTAACGCATGAAATAGAGGTCGCCATGCGTGTCGGAGACGGCCTGCCGACCGGGGATGATCGACTTGCGCACATTGTCCGACAGCGGCTCGGTCGCCATCTGCCAAGAGAGGACGGGCACGACCTCCTTCGCGAGCTTCGGCTGAAGCTCGGGCACGAAGGCATCGGTATAGGAATGGGTCGACAGGACGAGCGCCCGCGCTTTCACGGAGCCCCTGCCCGTCTCGACGGTCCAGAAATCGCCGGTCCGCGCGAAGGAGCGGACGGGGGAACGCACGAAGATCCGGCCGCCGAGTTCGACGACCTTCCTCGCCATCTCGCGCGCGAGCGCAAGCGGGTTGATGTGGCCGCCCGACGCGTTGCGCCAGCCGCCGAACCAGATCGGCGAACCGGTCAGGCTTTCCATCTCCTCGCGCGAGACCATGGCGACGGGTGCGCCGCGCTTCTCCCATTGCCGGAAGCGCTTCTCGGAGATCTTGAGCCGCCCCGGCGTGTGGGCGGGCTGCATCCAGCCGTTCTGCTCGGCTTCGGCCGCAAGACCGTGACGGCGGACGAGATCGAACAGGATCGAGGCGGAATCGCGCACGAGATCGGCGAAGCGGTCGCCCGCATCCCCGTATTTGGCGACCATCTCATCGGGATCGAGCCGCGTCAGAGTGGGAATGACCTGTCCGTTGTTGCGGCCCGAGGCGCCGAAACCGGGCTCGGCCGCCTCCACCACCGCGACGGACCGGCCCGCTTCGAGCAGATGCAGCGCCGTCGACAGCCCGGTGAAGCCCGCACCCACGATCACCACATCGGCTTCGACGCCTCCGTCGAGCTCCGGAAGCACCGGCCCCGGGCGAGTGACCCGGTGCCAATGGCTATTTTCCAGATTTTTCTTGTGGTACTCTATATTTACCATTTATTCCTGATATTTTTAAGGAAGCTCTCTGTCAATCGTGAGTGTCGACGTTGCGGGCCCCGCCGTCCACTCGCTTCCCGTGCAGCCCTGCCGGACCTGCGCGCGATGCGGGCGCGGACGGGGGCTCGACTTGACTCGGCAGGTGCCCTGCCGAGGATGACGCCGCCTCGAAGAGCGCATCGGAGCATCATGAACAGCGATCTCGCCAAGCGGGTCTGGGACCATACCTGGAAGCTCGACCCGATCGTCCGCAGCCTGCTCGACACCGACTTCTACAAGCTCCTGATGCTGCAGCCGATTGTCGCTCGCCATGCCGACGTCCGCACGCGCTTCACGCTGATCAACCGCACGAGCGCGGTGCGATTGGCCGACGAGATCGACGAGAAGGCGCTGCGCGAGCAGCTCGACCACGCCCGAACGCTGCGCTTCACGAAGAAGGAGCTGATCTGGCTCGCGGGCAACAGCTTCTACGGACGCAAGCAGATCTTCCGCCCGGATTTCATGGCCTGGCTCGCCGGGTTCCGGCTGCCCGAATACGACCTGCGGGTGAAGGACGGCGACTACGTCCTCGAATTCGACGCGCCCTGGCCCGAGGCCACGATGTGGGAGATCCCGGCGCTGTCGATCATGAACGAGCTGAAGTCCCGCGCGGCGATGCGCAGCATGGGGCGTTTCGAGCTCGACATCCTTTATGCCAGAGCGAAGGCGCGGCTCTGGTCGAAGATCGAACGTCTCGAGAAGCTCGAAGGTCTGCGCATCTCGGATTTCGGAACGCGCCGGCGGCACGGATTCCTCTGGCAGCGCTGGTGCGTCGAGGCGATGAAGGAAGGCCTCGGCGACGCCTTCATAGGCACGTCCAACGTGCTTCTCGCGATGGAGAACGACCTGGAGTCCGTGGGCACGAACGCGCATGAGCTGCCCATGGTCTATGCCGCGCTCGCCCACGGCGACGAGGAGCTTCGGCGCGCGCCTTATCGCGTGCTCGACATGTGGCGGGATTTCTACGACGGCAACCTGCTCATTCTGCTGCCCGACACTTTCGGCACCGCGGCCTTTCTCGAGCGGGCGCCCGACTCCGCGGCCGACTGGACGGGCTTCCGTCCGGATTCGAAGCCACCGCTGGAAGCGGGCGAGGAGATCATCGCCTGGTACCGCGCCCGCGGCCGCGACCCGCGCGAGAAGCTGCTGATCCTGTCCGACGCGCTCGACGTGGATACGATCGAAAGCGCCCACGCCGCCCTTCATGGCCGGATCCGGCTGAGCTACGGCTGGGGCACGCGGTTGACCAACGACTTCCGCGGATGCGCCTCGCGTCCGGCGCCGCTGCTCGATCCCATGTCGCTCGTCTGCAAGATCACGTCGGTGAACGGCCGCCCCGCCGTGAAGCTCTCCGACAATCTCGACAAGGCCACCGGCGAGCCGGCGGAGATCGCCCGATATCTTCGCGTCTTCGGTACGCAGGGACGCGGCTCGCATGCGGTGGAGGTCTAGGCCGCGACCGTCGCGGCGGCGACCCGCTCGGAGAAGTCGACCGCCGCGAGCGCATGCAGCGTCGTGGAGTCGAAGACGGGAAGCCGCGTGTCCTCCGGGCCGATGAGCAGGCAGATCTCGGTGCAGCCGAGAATGACGCAATCCGCGCCCGCCGCTTCCGCCTTGCGGATGACGGCCTTGTAGGCGTCGCGCGAGGAGTCGCGGACCGTTCCGCAGCAGAGCTCGTCGAAGATCACGTCATGGACGGTCTTCCGGTCCGCCTCGTCGGGCACGAGCGGCTCGATGCCGAAGCGGGCCCGCATGCGGTCGCGGTAGAAGGGATGCTCCATCGTGTAGCGGGTGGCGAGCAGCAAAGGCCGCTTCATGCCGGCATTCGCCAGAGCGCGCCCGGTCACGTCGATGATGTTGAGGAGCGGGACGCCGATGCCCTGCTGCACCTCGTCGGCGACCAGATGCATCGTGTTCGTGCAGATCAGCACGCAATCGGCACCGGCACGCGCCAGCCCGTCGCCCGCCGAGGCGAGGCAGCGGGCGGCATCGTCCCAGCGGCCCGCCTTCTGCATGGTGACGATCCGGTCGAAATCGAGCGAATGCATCAGAATGTCGGCCGAATGCAGTCCGCCGCGCCGATCCCGGACGATCTCGTTGATCTTCCGATAATAGACGGCGGTGCTCTCCCAGCTCATCCCGCCGATCAGCCCGATCGTCGCCATCCCGCGCCTCCGTTCGATCTTTCGGCGAACAGGCTAGGGACAGGACGGAGAAAAATCCGACCGTTCTTTGCGGGTTCGGTTCCGCCTTTCGAACGAATTTTTTGTCTGATTGTCGAAAACGAAAAATTTTCGCACGATTTTGGAAAATGCCGAAAAAGGAATCGCACAATGCTCGATCAACGCGACAAGAGAATTCTCGAACATCTACAGACGGACGCATCCACGCCGGTCGCCGACATCGCCGACCGCGTCGGGCTTTCCGTCTCAGCCTGCTGGCGGCGGATCCGGCACATGGAAGAGACCGGCGTCATCACCCGTCGCGTGGCGCTGGTCGACCGGCGCAAGGCCAATCTGCCGATGACGATCTTCGTCGGCATCCGCGCGCCGCGGCATTCGATGGAATGGACGGAGAGCTTCCGCGTCGTGATCGGCGACATTCCGGAGATCGTGGAGGCCTATCGGCTGACGGGAGAGATCGACTATCTGCTCCGCCTCGTCGTCCCGAGCGTCGAGATCTACGACAAGGTCTACAAGACGCTCATCTCGCGCCTCGATTTCACCGACGTCGTGTCCTTCATCAGCATGGAAGAGCTGAAATTCACGACCGCGGTACCGATGACCTATCTGCCGTCGGCCTGACCCCGCTCGGCGGCTCCCGCCGGCTTTATGGACAGCGGCCGGAATATGCTACTTGGGGTTGTATGGATGAATCATACCGCCTGCAGAAAACGGCATATCACCACGGGGACGTGCCGACTGCTGCGATGAAGGCGGGGCTGGAACTACTCGAGCAGCAAGGTGCGGAACGTCTGACGCTCGCGGCGGTCGCGAAGCGGATCGGCGTGACCGCGGCAGCGCTCTATCGCCACTTTCCGGACAAGGAAGGCCTGCTGGTCCGGCTCGCGGCCGACGGATTCACGCGGTTCGATGCGGCCTTGCGCGCCTCGACGGTCGAGGATCCGATTCGGAAGCTGGCCGATCTTTGCGATGCCTATCTCGCCTTCGCCCGCGAAAACCCCGCCGTCTACACGCTGATGTTCGGATCGAAGCTCCATCCCGGCGCGCATCCGGAAACCAGCAGGATCTCGGCGAGATCGTTCTCGGCGCTGACCGAAGTCTTGGGCGCTCCGGTCTTCGCGATCGCCGAGGACCGGCGCGTGGCCCGCGCCGTCCAGATCTGGGCGCAATGCCACGGCAGCGCGGCGTTGATGACAATGGGACCGCCGAGCATCACCTTCGAACAGCACGCACGGCTCACGACGCAAGCGGTCTTCAGGATCCTCGGCCTGCCCGATCCGGCGGCGATCGACGACCGGAACATGAGTGCCGCGGGCCAAGGACCGCTGTTCCGCGGAGGCTGCTGACGCGCTCGCTCAGCGATTCGTGGCGTGGGCCGTCTTTTCCCACGGGATGTTCTTGATGCCTTTGCGGCGTGCGGCGACATATTGCCGGACGGCACGGAAGGTCGCCGCGAAATTCACGAAATTGCCCCAGACCACGCGCGGCAGCGACATCACGGCATGGACGGGGCCGTAGGCGATGTAGGTGCAGGCGAACCTGACGCAGAGAAAGACCGACAGCAGCACGAAATTGGCCTCGACCAGCGCGTAAAGCAGCGGGTCCTGCGGCAACGGCGCCGGAAACGGCGCATCCGGAAAGAGCCAAGCGGCGATCGCTCGCGGCACCAGCCAGATCGCGAGGATCGAATAGGCGACCACGTTCAGCAGATTGGTGACGAGCGGCTTGCGATCCCTGAACAGGATGTAGCGCTGCCAGAAATCGCCGTACCAGCCGAGGCTTTCCCAACCCTGCAGCGTGATGCCGAGCGTCCAGCGCGTCTTCTGGCGGACGGACGCCCAGAAGGTTCGCGGGAATTCGCCCCTGACGGCCGGGAGGCCCGGCAGCGCATGAAGGCGGAACTCCGGCGGACCCGGTTCCGCATCGCGAAGATCGCCGATGAAGAACGCCGACTCCGCGCCGCGGCGGAGCAACTGCATCGAGATCTCGTAGTCCTCGGTCAGCAGATGCGGCCGGAAGGCGCCGTCGAGCTTCTCTTCCCACGCCATCGCGATGGCCTCGCGGCTGAAGGCGGTGCCGACGCCGGCGCTGGGCACCCCGCCCGTCAGCCATTCCCGCACCCGAAGATCCTTCAGGTGAAGCTGCGCGAATTCATCCATGTAGTGCCCCTCGGTCAGCGCCCACCAGGGCGCCGGCAAGGGGAATACGGGGATCTGGACGATCGCCTTCCGGGGTATCAGGAAATTGAACAGCCGGAGCCCGTAGCGCGGAACATAATCTTCCGCGTCGTGGAGCACGTAGAAATCGACCTCGCGCCTCGTCTCGCGCCCCCAATCCCTGGCGGCCCGCAGAATGGCGTTCAGACAATCGGATTTGGTGGTCGGGCCGGGGTTCGGAACCACCGCGATCCGCACATGATCCGGAAACTCGGCCCGGACGCTTTCGACCGCGGCGATCGTGTCCGGATCGTTCGGATAGACGCCGACGAAGATCATGTAGTCGGCATAGTCGATCTCGGCGATCGCGAAGCGCACCATCCGGCCGATCACGGCCGCCTCCTGCCAGGCCGGCACCATGATCGCGGCGCGCTGCTCGGCCTTCGCCTTAAGCATTCGGATGTTGAGACGCTCGTTGCCCGGCAGCAGGACGAAGCGCCGGAAGCCCTGCCAGACCAGAAAGGCGCAGGTCATCAACAGCTCGTCGAGCCCGCTGATCAGATAGGCCGCGGCGAGGATCCAGGCCGCGGAGTGGAGGAACGTCGTGTAGGTCTCGATCAGCATCGGCCCCTCAGAAGCGCCATTGCTGTTCGATCCGGAGACGGGCGTCCGTCGCCGTCGGCCGCGTCCCGGACGAGGTGCGGGCGAGCTCCGCACGCAGCGTGGTGCGCAACGGACCGAAAAGGGTGAGGGCCGCGCCCGCGCCGAAATCCGTCGAGCGTTCGCCCGCCCGGTCGGCCGTATCGGCCGAACCGCCGACGAGGCCGTAGGCGTCGAGGGCGAAGGCCGGTGCCTCGACGAGCCGCAGGCCCGGCCGCATCCGCGCATAGGCGATGAGATCGTCATGACGCGAATACCAGACCGCATCGGCATAGACGTCGAAGATCGGCGTCGCGGTAACAGTCACGGTGCTCGGGCATGCCGTCCGGGCGATCCATGACCAGCTCAGCACCGCGCCGGCGCGCGTATCGTTGCGCCACGTGGCGCGGGACCGATCGATCAGGTCCGCCGCTGCGCCCTGTTCGGCGAAGAAGGACAGGGGCCACGTCGCGGAGGGTCGCGCCTGCAGGCCGAAGCCGAGAACGGCCGCGTTGTCGTAGAAGATCGTCGGCCCGAGCGGCCCGCCGCCGTCGGACCGGCTGTCGCGCGTGACGCGCAGCGTGCCGTAGGCTTCGACCGCGCCGTCCATGAAGCTGCGGCCCGCCCGGAGCCGGCCCGTCGCGATCGCCACCCGGTCGCGGCTTCGATATTCCGGCGCCGCATAGAAATCCCCGAACCACGGCGTCGGGAAAAGGCGGTCCGGGGCGCCCGCGAGAACTTTGTAGGCCGCGCAGGCATCGGCGGCGCGCGGCGACCCCGTCCGGGCGACGACGGCCGCTTCGGCCGCCGCGGACCGCTTCATCCCGAGAGAGTCCTCGACATAGACGACCTGCATCCGCAGATCCTGATCCGACGGATCGAGGGCGAGGGCCGCGCGGAAGGCGGTCCGCGCCCCTGCGGCGTCGCCCGCGGCGAGACGGGCATAGCCGAGCTGTTTCTGCAGATCCGTACGGCCCGGGGCCAGCGCTGCCGCGCGTTCCAGCACCGCGAGCGCGCGAGGATCCTTCGCCGCCAGCAGCGCATAGGCCGCTTCCATCTGGACGCGCAGATTCTTCGGATTGCGGTCGGCCGCCGCCGTGATCAGCCGGAGAGCCCCGGCCGGATCGCTCGCCCGCCGGGCGTAATAGGCGTCGAGATCGCGCGCGGCGGGCTCCGCGACCGCCGCCGCGGCACCGGCCGCCAACAGAAGAGCGGCGAGCGGAGCGAGAAGCAGCCGCTCACGCCGCGACATGACGCGCACTCCCGCCGAAGGCGAATTCGTCGACGACCGGCGCCCGGCCTTCGAGATGAGCACAGCAGATTTCCGCGATCCGCTCGGCCGCGCGCCCGTCGCCATAGGGCGAGCCGGCCCCCGTCATCGCGGCCCGCGCATCCGCTTCGAGCAGGAGCCGCGTCGCCTCCGCGACGATCCGGTCCTCGTCGGTCCCGACGAGGATCGCCGCGCCCGCGGCCACCGCTTCGGGCCGCTCGGTCTCCTCGCGCAGCACGAGGACCGGCCGGCCGAGAGCCGGCGCCTCTTCCTGAATCCCGCCGCTGTCGGTCAGCACCAATTGCGCGCTCTTCATCTCGGCGATCAGGTCGCCGTAACCGAGCGGCGGCCGCAGGACGACCCGCTCGATGCCCGACAGCAGCTCGGTCACGGGCCGCGAGATATTGGGATTGGGGTGGACCGGATAGACGATCTCCAGATCCGGAAAACGTTCGATCAGGCGGCGCACCGCGCTGCAGATGCGCCGGATCGGCGCGCCGTGATTTTCCCGCCGATGGGCGGTGAGCAGAATGCGGCGCGGCCGCGCGGTCGGGGCCGGTTCGACGGCTTCCGCCCTCGCCGTGAGGGCATCGATGACGGTGTTGCCCGTCAGGAAGACGCGATCGGCCGCGACGCCTTCGCGCAGCAATGCATCCCGAGCGCCGGCCGTAGGGGCGAAATGGAGCCGCGCCGCGACCGTGGTGACGCGACGGTTCATCTCCTCGGGGAAGGGACTGGCGACGTCGTCGGTCCGCAGCCCCGCCTCGACATGGCCGACCGGGATGCGGCGATGGAAGGCGCAGAGCGCGGCGGCCATGACGGACGTGGTATCGCCCTGCACGAGGACCAGATCGGGTGCGGTTTCCACGAGAAGCGGATCGAGGGATTCGAAAATGCGTGCGGTCAGGCCCGACAGGGCCTGGTTCTCGCGCATCACGTCGAGATCGAAATCCACGACGAGGCCGAATTCGCGGAGTTCCTGGGCGACGAGGTCACGATGCTGCCCGGTACTGACGACGAGAACGCGGCATCGCCCGCGCGCCCGAAGCGCCCGGATCACCGGCGCCATCTTGATGCATTCGGGCCTCGTCCCGACGATGCACAGAACCGTCGACAGAGAAGACATCGACCCCCGATGGGCTGGAAAACCCGCAAGCGAATGACCCAGCGTAAACTGAGCGGTATCGCACATCAACCATGGGGGACGGCGACCTGCGGCGGTCGTCGGAGAGGGACGCGTCCGCGCCGGCGATCGCCCCTTGCGCGAGAGCCGGAGCACCGTGTCGAGCCGGGCGGACAAGCTCGGCAGCCGTTGCGTCACTCCGAAGAGCTCTACGGGTGAGGCCTGATGCGTGGCAGCGGACGATCCGGGAACGCGTGCGGCACATCGCCGGGAACGCGCCCGTTGTGCAGTGCGGTAAGTATTGGCGATCCCGACAGGATTCGAACCTGTGACCCTCAGTTTAGGAAACTGATGCTCTATCCTGCTGAGCTACGGGACCGCACGGTGTTCCGGATAGCATGACGGCCGCACGGCTTCCAGAGGATGGCGGGGCGGAAGGCATTCGCCGGGGTCGTGAAACGGGTGCTCTTGCACGCGCGGGCGGCAGGGTACATGAAGCGCGCTTCCAGGTTTTGTTGACCGATTGGTCATCCGGCTTCTTCAATCTGTGGCCGGTGGAGCGATGCGCGTGAAGGGAATGGCGGCGATCGAAGCCGAGGGTCGGAAGATGCTGCGCCGTGCGGCCGCGGTCGCTTGCGCGCTGCTCGTGGCGGCCTGCGCGTCCGATAGGGCTGCCGTTCCTCTGATCCCCTCCTCCGCTCCCCGGGTCGTCGGGGCCGAAACCGGCTACGATCGCGAACGCGGGCGTCTGCTCGCCGTGTTCGGCGGCGAATATCGGGCTCCGACGGCGCGTGCGATGCTCGACGACGTCGTGGCCCGCCTCGTGGCCCAAAGCGAGGAGCCGGGCCGCAGCTATCGCGTCACGATCCTCAATTCGCCGGCGCCGAACGCCTTCGCGCTGCCCTCCGGCGACGTCTTCGTGACGCGCGGCCTTCTCGCGCTTGCGGGCGACACGTCCGAAATCGCGGCTGTTCTGGCCCACGAGATCGCGCATGTCACCGCACGCCATGCTCTGCAGCGCGCGGAGCTCGAACGCCGCTCGGCGATCGTGCAGCAGGTGGTCTCCGAAGTGCTGGAGGATCCGGCGGCGGGCGAACTCATCGCCATGCGCAACCGCGCCGGCATCGCGGGCTTCTCGCGGACCCAGGAACTGGAAGCCGACGAGATCGGCGTCGCCATGGCGGCCAAAGCGGGCTTCGATCCGTTCGGCGCCGTGCGCTTCCTCGAAGCGCTCGGGCGCGACGCGGCGCTGCGCTCGCCTTCCGGCGGAGACCGCCGGCGGCCCGGAATGAATTTCCTGTCGAGCCATCCGACCACGCCGGAACGGATCGCGCGGGCGTCCGCCGTCGCGCGCGCCGTCCCGCAGCCGCCGCGGGACCGGGCCGAGGACCGGGCGCGCTGGCTCGCCGCCGTCGACGGCATCATCTACGGCGACGACTCGCAGGCCGGACTGATCCGCGACCGCAGATTCATCCATCCGGTGCTCGGCTTCACCTTCACCGCGCCCGAGGGCACGGTTCTGGAAAATTCGCCCGTTGCCGTCATCGGCATGAATCCCGATGCGGGAACGGCGCTGCGCTTCGACAGCCTCACGGGGTCGTCATCGCCGGAGGAGGCGCTCCGCGGAGGCTGGATCGACGGCGTAAGCTTCGGCTCCGTCGAGCTGCTGGAGGTGAACGGACTGTCGGCCGCGACCGCCGTGGCGGCGGGGACGGATTGGACCTTCCGGATGGCGGCGATCCGGCACGGCAATGTGCTTTACCGCTTCATCTTCGCCGCGCGCCGGTTCGGGCCCGAGGTCGATCGACAGTTCATGACCGCCTTGAAGAGCTTCCGGCCGATCACGCCCGACGAAGCGGCACGGGCGCGGCCGCTCGTCATCAGAACGGTGGAAGCGCGGCCGGGCGATACCGTCGCGGTGCTCTCGACCATGATGGCGACGGAGCGGCCGACGGAGCGCTTTCTGGCGCTCAACGGCGTCTCGTCGCCGATCCTGGAAGCCGGACGGCGCTACAAGATCGTGACGGAGTGACGATCAGACCAGCGCGGCAGCGCCGCCCGGATGCCGTTCCAGCAGCGCGCGCTTGAGCTTCTCCATGGCGCGGCTTTCGATCTGGCGCACGCGCTCCTTGGAGATCCCGAGCTTGTCGCCGAGAGCCTCCAGCGTCGCACCCTCGTCCGACAGCCTGCGCGCACGCAGGATGTTCAGCTCGCGCTCGGAGAGAACCGTCATTGCGGAGCGGAGCCAGGTGACGCGGCGCTCGGAATCGATGGCGTCGCCCACCGTCTCGTCCTGCAGCGGCGCCGTATCGACGAGGAAATCCATCCGCTCGGTCGGGCTGCCGTCGCTCTCGGTGAGCGGAGCGTTCAACGACATGTCGGAGCCCGCGAGACGAGCTTCCATCAGCGCCACGTCGGCGCGCGAGACGCCGACGGCGTCGGCGATCGTGCCGTGGACGTCCACCGACGGATCGGCGGCCGCACTATGGGCGAGCTTCGCCCGGAGACGACGCAGATTGAAGAACAGCGCCTTCTGGGCGGAGCTGGTGCCGCCGCGCACGATGGACCAGTTGCGCAGGATGTAGTCCTGGATCGAAGCGCGGATCCACCAGGTCGCATAGGTCGAGAAGCGGACTTCGCGCTCCGGCTCGAAGCGGGCTCCGGCTTCGAGAAGACCGACATGGCCTTCCTGGATGAGATCGGCCATGGGCAGGCCGTAATGACGGAAGCGCGCGGCGATCGCGATCACCAGCCGCATATGCGCGGCGGCCAAGGCATGAAGGGAGCGCTCGTCGCGCTCGTCCTTCCACTTCACGGCCAAGGCGTGCTCGTCCTCGCGCGAGAGGAACGGCGCATTCATCGCCGACTTCACGAAAGCGCGCCTCACTCCTGCGATCTCGCTCATGAGTGCCTCCCTGATATCTCAGGAATTACGCATGAGCCCGCGGCCCGGATCACGGACGTAAAGAAAAGATGAGTCTTTCCTTCGGCCTGGGGCCGAGCACCGTGGCCGCGGCCGGCTGGGGCCAAGAAAAAAGCCCGGCTTTCGCCGGGCTTCGATAGGGTGAGAGAAGAGCCGCCGATCAGGCGGCTTCGTCCTGCTCGTCCTCGAGATCCTGATCCGGCTCGGGCGCCGCGGCCGCCTTGGCGCGCTTCGGCGACTTCAGGATCTGCGTCTCGATCGCCTTCTGAGCCTCGCTCTCGGTGACGCGATTGACCGCCGCCACTTCGCGAACCATGCGGTCCAGCGCGGCTTCATAGAGCTGACGCTCGGAATAGGACTGTTCCGGCTGCGCCTCCGAGCGATGCAGATCGCGCACGACCTCGGCGATGGCGATGAGGTCGCCCGAATTGATCTTCGCTTCGTATTCCTGCGCGCGACGCGACCACATCGTCCGCTTCACGCGGGCGCGACCGGCGATCGTTTCGAGAGCGCGTTCGACGAGGGATTCCTCGGCCAGCTTGCGCATGCCCACGGAAGCCGCCTTCGCGGTCGGGACGCGCAGCGTCATCTTGTCCTTCTCGAAAGAGATGACGAACAGTTCAAGCTTGAAGCCCGCGACCTCCTGCTCTTCGATGGCGACGATCTGGCCGACGCCATGGGCCGGGTAGACGATGGACTCGCCCGTCTTGAAGCCCTGACGCTGGGTCGTCTTCTTCGTGGTCGTCATGTTGCTCGTGCTCTCCGTGCTGCGGCCGCGACCTGCGCGACCGCCACAAACACACGGGCGATCCGGAGGATCGCCCGACCCGCTGTTTCCAGTCGATGACGTTGCCCCTCGGCCGCGAAAGCCGAAGACCGGGACGACCCGACCATCTCCGGAAGGGACCGGAGGCGTCGTCGGGATGATCGGGAAGGGGCGCCGTGCCGCGCTGAACTGACTGTGCGCAGGACTATAGCAGAAAAATTCGAAATTTCAAAAAGGAATGCATGCGCGGCCGCATGGCTCGGCCGCGCGCCATTCGTCTGACGCGTTGCTCAGTCGCCCTGGCCGGGCTCGGGCGAAAAGTACTTTTCGAGCTTGCCCTCTTCGCCGTCATGCTCCTTCGCGTCCGCCATGGCGTCGCGCTTCACGGTCACGTTCGGCCAGCTCTTGGCGTAGTCGGCGTTCAGCTTGAGCCAGCTCTCGAGGCCCGGTTCGGTATCCGGCTTGATCGCCTCGGCCGGGCATTCGGGCTCGCAGACGCCGCAGTCGATGCACTCGTCCGGGTGAATGACGAGCATGTTCTCGCCTTCGTAGAAGCAGTCGACCGGACAAACCTCCACGCAGTCCATGTACTTGCACTTGATGCAGTTCTCGACCACGACATAGGTCATCGCAAACCTCGGATTTCCGGCACGGACGCTTCCCTGCTACCGCCGAACTCGGATGTACGCAAGCGATCAGGCGATCTCTTCGTAAAGATCCCGAGCCTCGGAAGCGGGGCCGCGACGTTCAGCGGTATCGAGCACCCGGACGACCACGGTCGCGTGCGGCAGAGCCAGAGTCAGCACGTCTCCTGCGCCGATCTCCTTGTCGGGCTTGTTCACCCGCGCGCCGTTCAGGCGCACGCGCCCCGCCGCGATCGTCTCCCCCGCCACGCTGCGCGTCTTCACGAAACGCGCATAGACGAGCCATTTGTCGAGGCGCTGGCGCTCGACGGCGGGAGCCGCTTCGGGATGATCCCGCCCGCGGCGCGGCACGGGCTTACTTCCGGCCCTTGGTTTCGAGATCGGCCTTCAGGGCGAGCAGCTTGGCGAAGGGCGAATTCGGGTCGGGCTGCTTGTCCCGACCGCCCGCCCGCGGCTCGTCCGTCCAGCCGCGGGGGGCACGCTCCTCGCGCTCGCGACGCGGACCGCCGCCGGGGCCGCCGCGACGCTCGTCCCGCCGCCCCTTGTCGGGACGCGGGCCACGGTCTCCCTGAGGCCGCTCGCCGCGAGGACGATCGCCTTCGGGGCGGTCCTTGCGTTGCGGCCGGTCGAAGCGGCGCTCGCCCGCAGGCGCGGCTTCCTGTCCGGCTTCGCCCTGCGGGCGGCCGTGACGGCGCGGGGCGCCCTCGCGCCGCTCGCCGCGATTCTGCGGGCGGCCGTGATGATGGCGATGCTGCCGCCAGACTTCGGTGACGACGGGCTCGGCCGGCGTGTCGGCCGAGGCGGCGACGGAGGCTTCGAGAACCGCATCGGCTTCGGACGCGGGAACCGGCTCGGCGACGGGCACGGGCTCCTCGGTCGCGGGAGCGGGTTCCTCGGCGACGGGTTCCGGCGCGGCGGCTTCGGCCTCGACGGGCGCGGCGTCGGCCGCGGGCTCGGAGGTCCCGGCCGGCGCGGCGGGTGCCGCGAGCGGTACGCTGATGGCCGGGCCGTTGCGCTTTTCGGCGACATAGCCGAGCGAGCGGAGAATGCCCGCGAAGTCCTCGCCCGCGCAGCCGCAAAGGGAGGTCATGGCGGTCGTCACGACGAAGCCGTCGCCGTCCGCCGCGCCCGCGGGCGGTTCGCCCGGCGTCGTGCCGGGACGGTACTGGATGGCCGGGCGGATGAGATCGGCCAGACGTTCGAGAATGTCGACGCGGATCGCCCGCTCGCCGCAGACGCGGAAGCCCGCGGCCCGGTAGAGGTCCTTCTGGATCTCCTTGTCGACCGGGATCGACGTGCGGCCGGAGGCCGCTAGATGCATGATGTCGTCGATGCCCTTCACGTCGTCGCCGCCGTTCTGCAGCGCCCAGAGGCGGCAGGCGAGGCCGCGCGGAGCGGGCTTCAGCAAAGCGGGAACGGTGAGGTTGTAGGCGCCGAAACGGACGCCGAGATTGCGCAGCGCCGAGCGGGCGTTCTGGTCGAGCGCCTTCACGTCGTCGGCGACCTTGGCGCGTTCGAGCACGCCGAGCGACTCCGCGATGCGGAAACCGATGCCGCGCGCTATGCCGTCGAGCGCCTCGGCGCTTTCGAGCTGAATCAACGGGCCGAGCAGTTTGCCGACATGCGCCTTGAGCCAGGCGTCGAGGCGATCCTGCACCTTGTCGCGGGCCGCACCCGTCAGCTGTTCGTCCGCCAGCAGACGGACGCGCGGCTCCAGAAGCTTCTCGCCGCCGATGATCTTGCCGACCACCTCGCCGAGCCAGCGGATCGCTCCGTCGTTGCCCAGCACGAAGGCGTCGTCGACCGCATTGCCGACGCGGTTCGCGCGCGCGTCGAACTCCGCGGCGAGCGCCTTCGAAGACGCGGCCTTCAGGGCCTTGGCTTCGGAGCCTCCCGCCTCGGGATCCGGGGCGAACTGGAAGCCGTGCAGCCGGCCGACGTGATGACCTTCGACGAGTACGTCGCCGGTCGGCGTGATTTCCGCCTCGAGCATGGCGTTCTCTCTCAGTCGGCGCATCAGAACGCTGGTGCGCCGATCCACGAAACGTTGGGTCAGGCGCTCGTGCAGAGCATCCGACAGCTTGTCCTCTACCCGACGCGTCACGCCCTGCCAATGCTCAGGATCGGCCAACCAGTCGGGACGGTTGGCGACGAAGCTCCATGTTCGGACATGGGCGATGCGTTGCGAGAGGGCCGCGATGTCTCCGTCGGTGCGGTCGACCTCCGCCACGCGCTCGGAGAACCAGTCCGTCGCGACGCGGCGTTTGGTCATGATCTGGCGGAACAGATGGCCGACCAGATCGGCATGGGCCGAGGGCGAGATCTTGCGGTAATCCGGCAGACGGCAGAGGCCCCAGAGCCGTTCCACGCCCTCGCGGCTGCCCGCATAGCGACGCATCTCGTCGCTGCGCGAGAGAATGTCGAGCGACATGAAGTCGTCCGCCGGATCGGCCTTCACGAGTTCCGGCTCGCGGGGCGAGACGTCGAGGCTTTCGAGCAGGCGGGCGATGCTCGACATGTCGAGATCGGCGTTGCGCCAGCGCAGAAGACGCAGCGGATCGAAGGCGTGGTTCTCCAGCGCGCCGACCAGTTCGTCGTCGAAAGGATCGCAGCGGCCGGTCGTGCCGAAGGTCCCGTCCCGAAGATAACGGCCGGCACGACCGGCGATCTGGCCGATCTCGGCGGGGAAGAGCGGGCGGTTGCGGCGGCCGTCGAATTTGCGGCCCGCGGCGAAGGCGACGTGATCGACGTCGAGATTGAGGCCCATGCCGATCGCGTCGGTCGCGACGAGATATTCGACCTCGCCCGCCTGGTAGAGCTCCACCTGAGCATTCCGCGTGCGCGGAGAAAGCGCGCCGAGCACCACGGCCGCGCCGCCGCGCTGGCGGCGGATGAGTTCGGCGACGGCATAGACCTCTTCCGCCGAGAAGGCGACGATGGCCGTGCGCCGCGGCAGGCGGGTGATCTTCTTCTCGCCGGCGAAGGCGAGCTGCGAGAGCCGCGGCCGCGAGACGACGTGCACGCCGGGCATCAGCTTTTCGATCAGCGGCTTCATGGTCGCCGAGCCGATGAACAGCGTCTCCTGCCGGCCGCGCAGATTGAGCAGCCGATCCGTGAAGACGTGGCCGCGATCGTCGTCGGCCGCGAGCTGGATCTCGTCGAGCGCGACGAAATCGGTGTCGAGATCGCCAGGCATGGCCTCGACCGTCGCCACCCAGTAGCGCGGGTTCTTCGGCTTGATCTTCTCTTCGCCCGTGACGAGCGCGACGGCTTCCGTCCCCGCGCGCTCCACCAGTCGGCCGTAGACCTCGCGCGCGAGCAGGCGCAGCGGCAGGCCGATCAGCCCGCTCTTGTGCGCGAGCATCCGTTCGAGCGCGTAATGGGTCTTGCCGGTGTTGGTGGGACCGAGAACGGCCGTCACGCCGCGCGAACGCTGGGACGGAAGGAGCATGCGCGAACCATGAAGCGGGGACGTGCCCCTCGTCTCCGGGCGTTCCGGACAGCGGAACCGGCGAAACCTGTATATGGCGTCCGGCCGCGGCTCCGGAACCCCCGCAGAACAGCTTTTCCCCGCCTTCAGGGGATGCCCGGGTTAATGAAAGCTTGATCCGGGAGGGGCCGGACGAGCCTTTCGCGTTCAGCTTTCGAACCGCCGGAGAACGGAACGCGTCCGAATCGGCGACCGGCCCGTCCGCGCAGGGCCTCGCAGGGGAACGGAAGCGTCGGATAGCGTCCTTGCGGCCTTCCGGAGAGGGGCGATCTCAGGGATTTCGTCCCGGATCGGGACCGGATGCGGGCTCGGGCTCGAATTCCGGCTCCGTCTCCGCCGCGCCGGGGGCGGGAGCGCCGAAGCGGCGGGCCTCGATCACGAGACGTCCGATCTTCGTGGCCACGGCGATGCGGACGGGGACGAGCGCGCGCGTTCCGGCGACCGGCACCAGCCACGCCTCCATGTCCCGGTTCTCGCGCATATATTCGACGGACGGGCGCTCGCGATGCCCGGCGATGGGCACGTAACGCGCCGAGCAGACGATCGCGGGTCCGTCGTAACCCGGCAGCTTGATGGGTTTGGTGGCGGAGTAGCTGAGCTTCACGTCGAAGCGGCCGCTGCCGTCGAACACCGGCAGCGTGCGGTTGCAGGCGCCGGGGTCGAGCACCGGCCCCGCGCCCGGATGCAGCATCAGAAGCGCGCCGATCGGATCCACCACGCCCTTCTTGTGGGCGTCCTGAACCGGTATCCGATCCGGCCGCTCCTGCAGCGGCGGGGTGAGCGAGGCGTTGACGACGTTGCCGCCGATGAGGCCGACGCGGACCGCCACGGGATGATCGCCCGACGGGATATCCACCGAATAGACGGACGGCACCACGCGGCGGCCGGAGGCGGCGCCCTGCGAGACGCCCGTTCCGCTGATCCCCGTGACCCAGCCGACGAGCCCCGTGAGCCGCGCGTCGAGATCGACCCGGTACTGGCCGCCGCCGACGCCGCCCTTGAGCGCCGCATTGCCGATCGGGAAGCCCGCGAGACGCAGGCGATAGTCGAGATCGAAGCTGCGGCCGGGCACGCGGTCGCCGAGCTGGATGGCGCCGCCGGACAGGACGGCCGCGCCGAGCGCGGCGACCACGGCACCGAAGCGGCGCAGGAGGGCGCCGTGCGGAGGGCGCGCGGGAAGGACATCGACGACGTTGCGAAGCATGCGCATATTCTACCGAGAATCGTCGGTTCTGTCTTTCCCGACTTGACGTTCCGCCCCGCTCTCCCCTATAGACCGCCGACCCATGAATTCACTGCGGGTCCGGGCGGCATCGCCGCCCTTTTCGTTCGCAGGAACGACCCGCGGAAAACGACCGAAGGAAGAGAACAATGGCTCGCCGTTGTGAACTGACCGGCACCGCCGTGATGAGCGGCCACCTCGTCAGCCACTCGAACCGCAAGACCAAGCGCCGGTTCCTCCCGAACCTGTGCAGCGTCACGCTGCAGTCCGACGTTCTCGGTCGCGCCGTCCGCATGCGGATCGCCGCGAACGCGCTGCGCTCGGTGGAGCACCGCGGCGGCCTCGACGCCTTCCTCGTGAAGGCGAGCGAGACCGACCTGTCGCAGGGCGCCCGCGAGCTGAAGCGCCAGATCGAGAAGAAGCTGGCCGAAACCGCGGCCGCCTGACGCTTCTTTCCGTCTTCGACGAACACGAAACCCGCCGCGGCGATCGCCCGGCGGGTTTTTTGCGTCCTGCGCGCTGTTGCCCTCGCGCCCCCTGTCGTCATTGCGAGCGAAGCGAAGCAATCCAGAGAACGGTCGGCACTCGCGCCGAACCCGACCGTTCTCTGGATTGCTTCGTCGCTGACGCTCCTCGCAATGACGGTGAATAAAATTGCGCCGGTCCGTCGCCACTCAGCCGGCCGCGCGACGCGTCGGGCGCCGGACCACGCGCTCGGGCACTTTGTCCTCGAACAGCTCCGCCAGCTTTTCGGTCATCGCGCCGCCGAGTTCCTCGGCGTCCACGATGGTGACGGCGCGCTTGTAATAGCGGGTCACGTCATGGCCGATGCCGATGGCGATGAGCTGCACCGGCGAGCGGTTCTCGATCTCGTCGATCACGTGCCGCAGATGCTTTTCGAGATAGTTGCCCGGGTTCACCGACAGCGTGGAGTCGTCGACCGGCGCGCCGTCGGAAATCACCATCAGGATGCGGCGCTGCTCGGGCCGGCCGAGCAGGCGCTTGTGTGCCCAATCCAGCGCCTCGCCGTCGATGTTCTCCTTGAGGAGACCCTCGCGCATCATCAGGCCGAGATTGCGCCGAGCACGCCGCCAGGGCGCATCGGCGCTCTTGTAGACGATGTGCCGGAGATCGTTGAGGCGGCCCGGATTGGCGGGCTTGCCCGCCTGCAGCCAGGACTCGCGCGATTGCCCGCCCTTCCACGCCCGGGTGGTGAAGCCGAGGATCTCGACCTTCACGCCGCAGCGCTCCAGCGTTCGGGCGAGAATGTCGGCGCAGGTCGCGGCGACCGTGATCGGTCGGCCGCGCATCGAGCCCGAATTGTCGATCAGCAGCGTGACGACCGTGTCGCGGAAATTCGTATCCTTCTCGCGTTTGAAGGAGAGCGGCTGGAAGGGGTCGATGACGATGCGGATGAGCCGTGCCGGATCGAGCGCGCCCTCTTCGAGGTCGAACTCCCAAGCGCGGTTCTGCTGCGCCATGAGCCGGCGCTGCAGCCGGTTGGCGAGGCGTGCGACCACCCCCTGCAGATGGCAGAGCTGCTTGTCGAGATAGGCGCGGAGACGGTCGAGCTCCTCGGCGTCGCACAGCGTCTCGGCCTCGACGATCTCGTCGAAGCGCTCGGTGAAGGCCTTGTAGTCGGGCGCCCGGCGCTCGTTGGCGGAGCTCGTCGGCGGGCGCCAGGCCTCGGCCGGGTCGTCGCCGTCGGCCTCGTCCATCTCGTCGGGCATCTCGCCGGTCGGGCCGTCGGAGGACTCGCTCATGCCCTCCTCGATCTCCTCGGAGGCTTCTTCCGACTGCTCCATCTCGGCGCGTTCGGAATCGGAGCGGTCCTCGGACTCGCCCTCCTGCGACTGCTCGCTCTGTTCCTGGCTCTCGTTCTCGTCGCGGTCGTCGGAATCGTCGGGCTCGCCCTCCGTCTCCTCGGCCATGTCGAGATGCACGAGCATGTCGCGGATGCTGCGGGCGAAGGCGCGCTGGTCTTCGAGGCTCTCGCCGAGCCGGTCGAGATCCTTGCCCGCCTTCTCCTCGATCCACGGACGCCAGAGTTCGACGATCTTGCGCGCCGCGGGCGGCACCTTCAGCCCCGTCAGGCGCTCGCGCACCATCATGGCCAGCGCATCTTCGAGCGGCGCGTCGGCCCGGTCTGTGATCTCGTGATAATTGCCGCGGTGATAGCGGTCGTCGAGCATCGCGGCGATGTTGCCCGCGACGCCCGTCATGCGCCGCGAGCCGATGGCCTCCACACGCGCCTGCTCGACGGCATCGAACACCGCGCGCGCGGCGGCGCCGTCGGGCGCAAGGCGGCGGTGCATGCCCTCGTCGTGGCAGGCGAGGCGTAGGGCCATGGCATCGGCATTGCCACGGATCACGGCCGCCTCATGCGGCAAGAGCTTGCGCGCGGGCTCGGGCAGCCGCGCGCGGTCCGGCAGCAGGGCGGGCCGGTCGGCGGCGAAGGTCACCTCGAATTCCGGCACGCGGGCGATCGCGCGCAGGCAGCCGGCCACCGACCGCTTGAACGGTTCGGTGGGGGCTTCCTTCTGAGGCTGGGACGGCTTCCGGTTCGACGTCACGTCTTCGGCTCCGGTCGGGCGGTCCGTACGAGACGGACCGGCCGGATCAGCTCAGCGCGATGTTGAGGGAGCTCTCCGGCAATTCGACGCCGAAGGACCGCTGGTAGAACTCGGCGACGAGGGCGCGCTCGAGTTCGTCGCACTTGTTCAGGAAGGTCACGCGGAACGCGAAGCCGATATCCTTGAAGATGTCGGCGTTCTCGGCCCAGGTGATGACGGTGCGGGGGCTCATCACGGTCGAGAGATCGCCGTTGATGAAGGCGTTGCGCGTCATGTCCGCGACGCGGACCATCTTGTTGACGATGTCGCGCCCTTCCTTGCCAGCATAGTGCTTCGCCTTGGACAGGACGATGTCCACTTCCTTGTCGTGCGGCAGGTAATTGAGCGTCGTCACGATCGACCAGCGGTCCATCTGACCCTGGTTGATCTGCTGCGTGCCGTGATAGAGGCCCGACGTGTCGCCGAGGCCGACCGTGTTGGTCGTGGCGAACAGGCGGAAGGCCCCGTGCGGGCGGATGACGCGCTTCTGGTCGAGCAGCGTCAGCTTGCCGGAAAGTTCCAGCACGCGCTGGATCACGAACATCACGTCAGGCCGACCCGCGTCGTATTCGTCGAACACGAGCGCGATGTTGTTCTGCAGCGCCCAGGGGAGAATGCCGTCCTGGAATTCCGTGATCTGCTTGCCGTCACGCAGCACGATCGCGTCCTTGCCGACGAGATCGATGCGCGAGACGTGGCTGTCGAGGTTCACGCGCACGCAGGGCCAGTTCAGCCGCGCCGCGACCTGCTCGATATGCGTCGACTTGCCCGTGCCGTGATAGCCGGTGACCATCACGCGACGGTTGCGCGCGAAGCCCGCGAGGATCGCGAGCGTGGTCTCGCGGTCGAACAGGTAATCGGGGTCGAGATCCGGGACGTGGGGATCCGGCTCGGAATAAGCGGGCACTTCGATGTCGGTATCGATCCCGAACACCTGACGCGCCGACACCTTCATGTCGGGCAGACCGGGAGCGACGTCGGAAACAGCGGACATGGATCCTCACGGAAGCGATGCGCCGCCCGACCGGAGGCCGAGGCGGCTTCGACGACAATCTTTAGGGCGCGCCCCGGCCCGAGGCAATTCCGGAAAACGCATTCCCGCCCCGGCGGTTGCGCTCAGACGAGGCCCGCGCCCTTCAGCGTGTTGTAGGCGTCGATGATTTCCCGGAGACGGTCTTCGGTCGATCGGTCGCCCCCGTTCATGTCGGGGTGGAACTTCTTCACGAGCGCCTTGAACCGCATCTTGATCGCCGTCGCATCGGCCTGATCGTCGAGATCGAGCCGGTCGAGCGCCCGCCGTGCGACGGGCCCGACGCCGCGGCGACGCTCCGGTTCCGGCGCGGTGCGACCCGCGAAACCGGCTGCTCGGAACAGGCCCAGCGGGTCGTCATAGACGCCGTGATCGCCCTTGGCGTTCGCCGCGGCCGCTTTGGCAGCAGCCGAATTCACGCCCATGCCCCAAGTGGGCCGGTGGCCGATGACCGATTCCTTCTGGAACTTCGCGACCGCTTCGTCGGACATGCCGTTGAAGTAATTGTAGGACGCGTTGTAGGCCTTCACGTGCTCCAGGCAGAAACGGAAATACTCGCCCTCGCGGTTGCGGCCCTTGGGCGCGCGGAATTCGCCCGCGGCCGAGCAGCCCGGATGCTGACAGCCGGGCTTGTTCTCGACGGCCGCCTCCTCCGCCTTGCGGCGGGTGCGGATGCGGTCGAACAGGGGCGAGTTGAGATTCATGACGCGGGTATTATGAGGGACGGGGCAGGTGCGGCAAGACGGAGTTGTCTCCGTCGGCGCCGCGGACCGCTCGAACGCGGCGCGGACCGGGAAGGATCCCCGATGACGATGAAGGAATCGATGACGCGAAAGCTCGAAACGGCGCTCTCGCCCGTCGCGCTGGAGGTGATCGACGAGTCGCATCTCCACGCGGGCCATGCCGGCTGGCGCGAGAGCGGCGAAACGCATTTCCGCATCCATGTGGTCGCGGACGCCTTCGCCGGCAAGAGCCGCGTGGAGCGTCACCGCATGGTCAATGCGATCGTCGCCGAGGAATTGAAGGCCGGCGTGCATGCGCTGGCCATCGCCGCCCGCGCGCCGGGCGAGTGAGCGGCGGACGGCCCGGAGGCGACGCGCACCGGAGGCGCGCGCCGCGGCATCGGGAAATCAGGCCTTATCCTCGGGGATCGGGCCGAAGCTGATGCCGTTGAGGCCCGCCACCGCGTCCGACAGCATGGGAACGTACTTGTCCGGGCCGAGAGCCGAGGCGGCCAGCGCGAAGGCGTTCTTCACGCCGTTGCCCATGGGATTGGCGATCGCGACCGAGTCCGCCATCGACTCGAGATAGCGCATGTCCTTGAGCGCATTGCTCAGCGTGAAGCGATGCGCGTTGCGGTCGCGCTCCAGCACGTATTGCATGAAGGTCTGGTAGAAGCCGCAATCCATGCGGCCGCCGCGGATGACGCTGTCGAAGCGCTGCGGCGTGATGCCGACCTTCTGCGCGAGCACGAGCGCCTCGGCATAGAGCGCCGCATAGCCCATCGACAGGAAGTTGTTGAGCAGCTTCATCCGGTGTCCGTCGCCGGTGCCGCCGATATGGATCACGCGGCCAGCCCAGGCTTCGAGGACGGGCTTGAGGCGCTCGAAGGTCTCGGGCGAACAGCCGACCATCGTGTCGAGCTTGCCCTCCCACGCCTCCTTCGGGGTGCGTCCGAGCGGAGCATCCACGAGCGTGATGCCCTGCGCGGCGAGTTCTTCCGCGAGCGTCGCGGTGGAGACGGGGTCGGAGGTGGAGCAGTCGACGATCACCGAGCCGGGCTTGAGACCCGCGACGAGACCGTCCGGCCCGCGGACGACGGCTTCGACCTGCGGCGAGCCGGTCACGCAGAGAAAGACGACGTCCGACGCTTCGGCGAGCGCCTTCGGCGTCTTCGCCTCCTTGGCGCCGCGCCCGAGCAGATCCTCGACCGGCGTCCGGTTGCGGTGGCCCATCACGGTGAGCGGCCAACCCTTCTCGACGATGTTCTTGGCCATGCCGTGGCCCATCAGACCCACGCCGATGAAGCCGATCCGTTCCTTGGTCGCCACGCGGACCTCCCTTTTTTGCTTTTAGAGGAGCTTAAACGTTTTGAACGCCGCTCCCTGCCCGCTTATCATACGAAGATCGGGGGTTCAGGGAAGCATGCGATGAGCGACGAACGCGTCACGCTTCAGGTGATCGCGCAACGTCTCGAAGTGTCGACGGCGACGGTCTCGCTCGCCTTGCGCGACAGTCCGGTCGTGGCCGAAGCGACGCGCGAGCGCGTCCAGAAGGCCGCGCGCGAGATGGGCTATGTCTACAATCGCAGCGCCGCGAGCCTGCGCACGGCGCGCAGCGACATTCTCGCGGTCGTCTTTCATGACATCACCAACCCTTATTTCATGGAACTTCTGGGAGCGATCGAGGAGCGGGCGGCGGAACGGGGCCGCTCGATCCTGCTCGGCACCTACGGCGAGTCCTTCGAGCGCCAGACGCGCGTGCTCGCCACGCTCCGGGAATACAGGCCCGACGGGCTGATCCTGTGCGCGGCGGGCGGAACGTCTCGCGAAACGCTCGCGCCGTTCCTCAATGCGGGCATTCCCCTCGTGCAGATGATGCGCGAGATACCCGATCTCGAAGCGGATTTCGTCGGCAGCGACGATGCGGCGGGCGCGCGCGCCGCGATGGACCATCTGATCGGGCTCGGACATCGGCGGATCGCGATCATCGGCGGATCGGACACCGTCTCGACGGGTCGTCTTCGGCGTGAAGCCTATCGCGAGATGCATGCGCGGCACGGCCTGACGCTCGATCCCGCGCTCATGGTCGAAGGTTTCGGCACGCGCGAGATGGGCGACATCGGCGTCGGCCGGCTTCTCGATCTGCCCGACCCGCCGACGGCCGCCATCTGCTTCAACGATCTTTCGGCCTTCGGCGCCATTCTCGGCGTGACGCGGCGGGGCATGCAGCCCGGCCGGGACTTCTCGATCGTCGGCTGCGACGACGTGAAGGAGGCCGCCCAATGGGTGCCCGCCTTGACGACCCTGCACAACCGGCAGGTCGAGATCGGCGCGCGCACCGCCGACCTGCTGATCGACCGCTGCATGGGCTTCGACGACGCGCCGCAGAAGATCCGCCTGACGCCGGAACTCGTGGTGCGGGGCACGACGGCGCCGCCGCCGCGCTGAGCCGTCAGTCGGCGAGGCCGGCGAGCGTCCGGTAGGTCTCGATCACCTGGCTGTCGTCCTGCCCGCCGAGTCCCTGCGCCGATGCGGCGAGGAACATCTGGTGCGCGGCCGCGGCCAGCGGCAACGCGGTCTTGGCCGCGCGGCCCGCGTCGAGCACGATGCCGAGATCCTTCACGAATATGTCGACCGCGCTCATCACGGGCGGCTCGTCTTCGAGCATGCGCGGACCGCGATTGTTGAGCATCCAGCTCGCCGCCGCGGAGCCGCCGAGGATCTTCAGCGCGACCGCCGGATCGATGCCGGCCTTCTCCGCCAATGCCAGCCCTTCCGCGGCGACGGCGATGTGAACGCCGCAGAGCAGCTGGTTCACGGTCTTCACCGCGGCGCCCTGCCCGGGCTTCGGGCCCACATGGAAGACCTTGTCGCCGAGGGCGTCGAGCACCGGCTTCGCGGTCGCGAAGTCGGCATCCGCAGCACCCGCCATGATGGTCAGCGTCCCGCCCTTGGCACCGGCGACGCCGCCCGAGACGGGCGCATCGACGAGACGCCGGCCTTCGGACTCGATCCGACGGGCGAGGGCTTCGGCGGCCGCCGGCGGGCAGGTCGCCATCAGCATGACGACCGCGCCGGGCGCCGTCGCCGCGAGCGCGCCCGCATCGAACAGGACGGCCTCGGCCTGCGCGGCGTTGACCACCATCAGGACGAGGACATCCGCGTCCTTCGCCGCCTCGGCCGCATTCGGTGCTCCGGTCCCGCCCGACGCTTCGAGCGCCGCGACGGCTTCGGCGCGCATGTCGAAGCCGCGCACGCGGAACTGCTTGGAGACGAGGTTCTGCGCCATGGGCAGGCCCATGGCGCCGAGGCCGACGAAACCGACGCGGATCATTCCGGTCACTCCTTCACGGCGCCGGTCATCGACGCGACGTAGTAGTCGACGAAGAACGAATACAGGATCACCACCGGCAGCGAGCCGATCAGGGCGCCCGCCATCAGCGAACCCCATTCATAGATGTCGCTGCGCACCAGTTCCGTGAGCACGCCGACCGGCACGGTCTTGTTCTCCGAGGACTGGATGAAGGTGAGCGCGTAGATGAACTCGTTCCACGACAGGGTGAAGGCGAAGATGCCCGCCGAGATCAGACCCGGCACCGAGAGCGGCAGCAGGATCTTGACGAGGATCTGGATGCGCGAGGCGCCGTCGACCAGCGCGCATTCCTCCAGCTCGTAGGGGATCGAGCGGAAATAGCCCATCAGCAGCCAGGTGCAGAACGGCACGAGGAAGGTGGGATAAGTGAGGATCAGCGCGAATTTGGTGTCGTAGAGACCGAGCTTGAACACCATCAGCGCCAGCGGAATGAACAGGATCGAGGGCGGCACCAGATAGGCGAGGAAGATGCCGAGCCCGACCCAGCGCGAGCCCTTGAAGCGCAGCCGCTCGATCGCATAGGCGGCGAGTACCGCGGTGAACAGCGAGGTGAAGGTCGCGCCCACGGCCACGACCATCGTGTTCCAGAGCCAGCCCGGATAGGAGGTCTCGAACAGGAGATATTTGATGTGGTCGAGCGTCGGCTGGACCACCCAGAACGGGCTGAAATTCTTGTAGTCCGTCAGCTCGGCGTTCGGCTTCACCGCCGTGATCGCCATCCAGTAGAACGGGAACAGCAGCACGAAGACGAAGACGGCGAGCGGCAGATAAACCGTCATCACCCGCCGCGGCAGGCTGTTCAGGTAGCTCATGCCCTCGGACTGATCGGTGAGGGCGGTGCGTTCGGTCATGGCCATGATCTCGTTCTCCCCCTCAGTCCGCCCCGCCCTGCTGCCATTTGCGGCGCTGCAGGCCGAAATAGCTGAACAGGATCGCGCCGAGCAGGAACGGGATCATGGCGACCGCGATCGCCGCGCCCTCGCCCAGCTGCCCGCCCGGGATGGCGCGCTGGAAGGACAGCGTCGCCATGAGATGCGTCGCGTTGAGCGGACCGCCGCGCGTCAGCACGTAGATGAGCTGGAAGTCGGTGAAGGTGAACAGCACCGAGAAGGTCATCACCACCGCGATGATCGGCGAGAGCATCGGCAGCGTGATGTGGCGGAAGCGCTGCCATGAGGTCGCGCCGTCGAGCGTCGCCGCCTCGTTGAGCGAGGGCGGGATGGTCTGAAGGCCCGCGAGAAGCGAGATCGCGACGAAGGGAATGCCGCGCCAGACGTTCGCCGCGATCACCGAGGCGCGCGCATTGGTGGAATCGCCGAGAAAATTGATCGGGGCATCGATCCAGCCGAGCTTGATGAGCGCCCAGGAGATGATCGAGAACTGCGCGTCGTAGATCCACCAGAAGGCGATGGCCGAAAGCACCGTCGGCACGACCCAGGGCAGCAGCACGATGGCGCGAAAGAAGGCCTTGAACGGCAGATGCTCGTTCAGGATCAGCGCGAGCCAGAGGCCCAGCGCGAATTTCAGGATCGAGGCCACGACCGTGTAGAGGATCGTGTTGAAGACCGACAGCAGGAACACGTGGTCGGTCAGCAGCATCTCGTAATTTTCGAGGCCGATGAACACGCCGGCCCGCCCGATGCGCGTGTCGGTGAAGCCGAGCCATACGCCGAGCCCGAGCGGATAGGTCAGGAACAGCAGCAGGAAGACCGCCGCGGGCAGCATGAAGATGAGGCCCAGAGCGTTCCGCCCCTGGCCGATGCGATCCCACAAAGAAGGCCGGGACGCCGGTCGCAGCCGCGCTGCCGTCGCGTCGGTCATGATGCACTCCCGATAAAGGACGAGCGATCCCGCCGCGGAAAGGATCCGCGGCGGGGCGTTCTCATGGACGGGCCCCGAAGGCCCGGGCGGTGGTCAGACGCGGTAGTAGCGGTTGGCCCGCTGCTCGGCGCGCTTGGCCGCCTCTTCCGGCGTCCGCTGGCCGGTGGCCGCTTCGGCCACCATGTCGACGACGACGTAGTCCGCCATGGTCGCGGCGGACGCGTAGCCGAGCGGGCCCGCGTAACCGTTCGGACGCAGCGTCTCCGAAGCCTTGGCGTAAGGCGCGTGGTTCGGATCCGACGTCCAGACGGGGTTGTTCGCGAAGGCCTTGAGCGGCTGGCAGCAATAGGCGCTGGATTCCTTGATCCAGGCCTGCATCTGGTCCTGCTCCCACATGAACTGCAGGTAGGCCATCGCCGCCTTGGGGTACTTCGTATACTTGAAGACCACCGCGGACGTCGTCTGGTGCAGCTCGACCGCCTTGCCGACCGGACCGATCGGCAGCTGCGCCGTCTTGATGTCCTTCGCCATGTCGGCGAGCTTCGGATCGTTCTTGGCGGCGTAGTAGAGCGACACGCCGTTCGCCGTCAGCGAGATCTCGCCGGCGAGGAACGCGCGGTTGTTGTTGACGTCGAGCCAGCTCTCGGTGCCCGGGATGAAGGTCTTGTAGAGCTCGCGGGCGTAGTTGAGCGCCTTGATCGTCTCGGGCGAGTTGATGACGACCTTGCCCTTCTCGTCGACCATCTGCGCGCCGTGGCTCCAGAGGATCCAGTGCGCGTAGTTGTTGCCGTCGCCGACCGCCTTGCCGTGCGCGAAGCCCGCGGGCTTGCCCTTCGCCTTCAGCGCCTTGCAGAGCTCGAGGAAGTCGTCGGTCTTGGTCGGGAAGGCCGACCAGCCGGCTTCCTTCATCGCGCTCTCGCGATAGCAGATCGCGTTGCCGATGGCGGCCAGCGGCAGGCCGATGAACTTGCCGTCGCGCTTCGCATAGCCCTCGAGGCCCGGATACCAACCGCCGTAGCGCTTGCCGAGGTCGTTGGCGAGCTCGCTCACGTCGAGCAGCTTGTCCGGATACTGATGCGCGTCGTCGAACCAGACGAGCATGATGTCGGGACCGGAGCCGACATTCGCCGCCACCGCCGCCTTCGGACGGATGTCCTCCCAGCTCTCCTTGTCGATCCGGACTTCGACGCCCGTCTTCTCGGTGAACTTCTTGGAGTTGGCGATCCACTGGTCTTCATCGCCCTTCACGAAGGGGGACCAGCGGAGCAGGCGCAGCGAGGCGCCCTTTTCGGGCGTGTATTTCGGCGCCGCCTGAGCGAAGGCGGGGGTCACGAGGCCGCCGGCGGCCCCGGCGGCCGCAAGGCCGGCGGTGCCGAGAAGCATGTCGCGTCTTGAGATGGTCATGAGCACTCCTCCACGGGACTCTCGTTCGAACGCCGCGGGCGCCGTCCCGAGCGGCCCGCGGTCGAAGTGCCGGGCTCGTCGTCAGGCGCCGAGGCGCTTGCCGCTCTCCACGTCGAAGAGATGCACGAGCCCCGGATCCGGAGCGATCCGGATCGTCTCGCCCGGACCGGCCGAGATGCGCTCGCGGAACACGCAGACATATTCATGGCCGCCCAGACGGGCGACGACCTGGGTTTCGGAGCCGGTGGGCTCCACCACGACCACCTCGGCCGGCAGGCCGTCGTCGGTCAGGCGGAAATGCTCCGGCCGGATGCCGTAGACGGCCGGGCGTCCGTCCGAACCCTGCGGTGCGGACGCGAGCGGCAGCGAAGCGCCCTCTTCCGTCTCGAAGGAGGGCACGGCGCCCGCCTTGATGCGGCCCTTCACGAAATTCATCGCCGGCGAGCCGATGAAGCCCGCGACGAAGAGATTGGCCGGCCGGTCATAGAGCTCGAGCGGAGCGCCCATCTGCTCGACGATGCCGTCATGCATCACGACGATCTTGTCGGCCATGGTCATGGCCTCGATCTGGTCGTGGGTCACGTAGACCGTGGTGGTCTTCAGCCGCTGGTGCAGTTCCTTGATCTCCGTGCGCATCTGAACGCGCAACTTGGCATCGAGGTTCGACAGCGGCTCGTCGAAGAGGAAGACCTGCGGATCGCGCACGATGGCGCGGCCCATGGCGACGCGCTGGCGCTGACCGCCGGAGAGCTGGCGGGGATACCGCTCCAACAGATGCGTGAGGCCGAGAATGCCCGCGGCCTTGTTCACCCGCTCGTCGATCTCGCTCTGCGGCGCCTTACGGAGCTTCATGGAGAAGGCCATGTTGTCCGCGACCGTCATGTGCGGATAGAGCGCGTAATTCTGGAACACCATCGCGATGTCGCGTTCCTTGGGAGGAACGTCGTTCACGACGCGGTCGCCGATCAGGATCTCGCCGCCCGTGATGTTCTCCAGCCCCGCGATCATGCGCAGGAGCGTGGATTTTCCGCAGCCCGAGGGGCCGACGAGAATGACGAATTCGCCGTCTTCGATCCGGATATCGACCCCATGGATGACTTGGGTCGCGCCATAGGCCTTCCGAACGTCGCGGATGTTTACCGACGCCATAGCGTTTCTCTCCCTGCGGTCACGGCCCATGGCACGTTTCGACCGCGTTTTTTCGTTGCGGAGCCCCATCGGGGAGGCCCCGTTCGACGCCGCCGGCCTTGCCGGGCTCACGTCGCTCGATCATCATCGGCACCCGTCGATCGGAAATCAAGGAGCGGCGGGTCGTCGCGCTCTCAAAACGATTGAAAAAATCATCGCGCGGCTGAAAACTGCGCGAAACGGAGGAAAACGCTTTGAAATCGATCGAACTGCTCGCGCCCGGCCCGATGATGCCGCTCGTCATTGACCGGCTCGGCGAGGCCTTCACGCTTCACCGTCTGTGGGAGGTCGCCGACAAGGAGGCTTTCATCCGCGAGAAGGGCGAGAAGATCCGCGGGCTTCTGGTCGGCGGGCATGCCCGGATCGACGAAGCCTTCCTGAAGCCCCTGCCGAATGTCGAGATCATCGCGAATTTCGGCGTCGGCTACGATTCGGTCGATGCGAAACATGCGGGTGAAAAGGGCATCGTCGTCACCAACACGCCCGACGTCCTGACCGAAGAGGTCGCCGATACCTGCCTCGGTCTGCTTCTGATGACGGTCCGCGAACTGCCGCAGGCCGAGCGCTGGCTTCGGGCCGGCAATTGGACGGGGAAGGGCCCCTATCCGCTCACGCACACCACGCTGCGCGGCGCCAAAGTGGGCATCATCGGTCTCGGCCGGATCGGCAAGGCCATCGCGCGGCGCCTCGAAGCCTTCGACGTGGCGATCTCCTATCACAACCGCCGTCCCGTCGCGGGCGTGCCCTACGCCTATCACGCCTCGCTCGCGGATCTTGCCTCGGCCGTCGACATTCTCGTCTCGGTGGCGCCCGGCGGTCCGGATACCTTCCATATGATCGATGCGGACGTGTTCCGCGCTCTCGGGCCGAAGGGCATCTTCATCAATATCGGCCGCGGCAGTGCCGTCGACGAGCCGGCCATGGTCGAAGCGCTGAAGAACGGCACCATCCGCTCGGCCGGGCTCGACGTGTTCGAGCACGAGCCGAAGGTGCCCGCCGAGCTGATGGCGATGGAAAACGTCGTGCTGCTGCCGCATGTCGGCTCGGGCACGCATCACACCCGCGACCTGATGGGCGGGCTTCTGGTCGACAACGTGAAGAGCTGGTTCGCGGGGAAGGGCCCGCTCACCCCGGTGGCCGAGACGCCCTGGCCGCGCTGAACGACGGACATCCGCAAACGAAAACGGCCGGGCTCTCGCCCGGCCGTTCTTTTTTCATGCCGCCCCGATCAGGCCGTGGTGGCGGCCTTGTCGGTGCCGCGGGTCTTCCAGAGCGACCAGAAGATGCCCGCCGCGAGGATCGCGAAGGTGACGCCCAGCGAGATGGACGGCGGGACCTTGGCGATGCCCAGCATGTCGGCGACGACGATCTTCGAGCCGATGAAGATCAGCACGGCCGCCAGCGCGTATTTCAGATAGGCGAACCGGTCGATCATCGCCGCGAGCGCGAAATAGAGCGCCCGCAGGCCGAGGATCGCGAAGATGTTGGACGTGAACACGATGTAGGTATCCGTGGTGATGGCGAAGATCGCCGGCACCGAGTCCACCGCGAAGATCACGTCCGCGACGTTCACGAGCACGAGCACGAGGAAGAGCGGGGTGACCGCGGTCACGAGCTTGCCGGTCTTCGGATCGTGCTCCTTCACCATGAAGCGCTCGCCCCGCAGCTCGTCCGTCACCCGCATGTGCTTGCGGATGAGCTTGAGGATGGGGTTCGAGGCCACGTCGTACTGCTGATCGGCCGCGACGATCATCTTCACGCCGGTGATCACGAGGAAGGCCGCGAAGAGGTACAGCACCCAGGAGAACTGCTGCACCAGCGCCGCGCCGACGCCGATCATGAGGCCGCGCAGCACGATGACCGCGAGGATGCCCCAGAACAGCACGCGGTACTGATAGGCCCGCGGGATCCCGAAATAGCCGAAGATCATCGCGATGACGAAGATGTTGTCCATCGAGAGCGATTTCTCGATGACGAAGCCGGTCAGATATTCGAGGCCCTGCTGCGGGCCGATCGACCACCAGACCCAGGCGCCGAAGCTCAGGCCCATGGCGATGTAGAACGCCGAGAGCATCAGGCTCTCGGCCACGCCGATCTCCTTGGATCCGCGATGCAGGACGCCGAGATCGAAGGCGAGAAGTACGAGAACGACCCCCAAGAAGGCCGCCCACATCCAGAGCGGCTTTCCGATGAGGTCCATCATCAGGAATTCGGGCATGATCCATCCCTCTGTTTCAGATCGCGGCGCCGACATCACGAAAGGGTCGGACTTTCGCCAGAGGGGCCCGGTGCCGCAGCACGGGAGGTAATGCGGCTTTTTCGTGTTTCAAGCCCACTGGCGGGCGAGCACGGGTCATGCTCAAAATACCGGCAACAAGATCCGAATTGGTGCAGATCGGCACCCGTGATCGGACGTCTTTCAAGGGAATCGGGAACGAACCGCCGGCACGCCGCTTGCGTCGTCGCCGCAAGAAAATTCGGCCGCATTCGCGGCAGGAGGGGTGAGATGACGACTTCACGCATGTTCAGCGCCGCGCGACGGCGCGTGTTGGCCGCCGCGGCGGGCGCCGCCTGTCTTCTGAGTGCGGGCATCGCCTCCGCGCAGACGCCGCTCCGCGTCACGCTGGATTGGCGCTTCGAGGGCCCGGCCGCGCCCTTCGTGGTCGCGATCGACAAGGGGTACTTCAAGGCCGAGGGGCTCGACGTCACCATCGACATCGGCAACGGCTCGCGCGAGTCGATCCCGCGCGTCGCGTCCGGCACCTACGACATCGGCTTCGGCGACGTGAATTCGCTGGTGCGCTTCCGCGACGAGAATCCGGGCGTCGACGTGAAGGCCTTCATGATGATCTACGATCGTCCGCCCTTCGCGGTCATCGGCCGCAAGAGCCGCGGCATCACGGCGGACGCCAAGAGCCTCGAAGGCAAGAAATTCGGCGCGCCGGCGGCCGACGGCGCCTATGCGCAATGGCCGATCTTCAAGGCGGTCAACAAGCTCGACGACAAGGCCATGAAGTTCGAGAACGTCGGCTTCCCCGTCCGCGAGCCCATGCTCGCCTCGGGCGAGGTGGACGCGGTCTTCGGATTCTCGATGTCGTCCTTCATCAACCTGAAGAGCCGCAACGTCCCCGTCGACGACATCGTCGTGATGCTGATGAGCGACTACGGCGTGGAGCTCTACGGCAACGTCTTCATGGTCAACCCGAAGGTCGCGGCCGAGAAGCCGGAAGCGGTGAAGGGCTTCGTCCGCGCGATCATCAAGGGCTTCCGCGATACGGTCGCCAACCCGGCCACGGCCGTGGACTCGGTCGTCAAGCGCAACGACGTGGTGAAGAAGGACGTCGAGCTCGAGCGCCTGAACATGGTGATGCAGCAGAACGTGCTCACGCCCTACGTCCAGGCGAACGGCATCGGCGGCATCGATCCCGCCCGCTTCGAGCGCGCGCTCGACCAGATCGGCCTCACATTCTCCTACAAGGCCAAGCCGAAGACGGCCGACATCTTCACCGAGGCGTTCCTGCCGCCGGTCGCGGACCGGAAGATCCGGTGAGCCTCGCCGAGAAGACGGCGCCCGCCTCCGGGCCGGCGCCCGTCTTCGTCTCGTTGGACGGCGTGACGCATGCCTACGGGACGTCCGGCGGAATTCCCGCGGTCGAAGGCCTGACGCTGGCGATCCGCAAAGGCGAATTCGCCGCGGTGGTCGGCCCGTCGGGCTGCGGGAAGTCGACGCTGATGAAGCTCGCGACGGGGCTGCAATTCCCCCGCGGGGGCACGATCTCGGTGGCGGGCGAAGTCGTCCGCCGCCCGGTCAAGATCGCCGGCATGGCGTTCCAGGCGCCCACGCTGCTGCCGTGGCGGACGATTCTCGACAATCTCATGCTGCCGCTCGAGATCGTGGAACCGCACCGCTCCCGCCTGCGCACGAACAAGGCGGAATACGTCGAGCGGGCCGAAGCCCTCTTGGAACAGGTCGGCCTGCGCGGGATGAGCGGGAAGTTCCCGTGGGAACTCTCCGGCGGCATGCAGCAGCGCGCCTCGCTCTGCCGCGCGCTGATCCACGAGCCGGACCTGCTGATGCTCGACGAGCCGTTCGGCGCGCTCGACGCCTTCACGCGCGAGGAGCTCTGGTGCGTGATCCGGGACCTGCATGCGCGCCGGTCGGTCACGGTCGTGCTCGTCACGCACGACCTGCGCGAGGCGGCCTTCCTCGCCGACCGCGTCTTCTGCATGAGCGCCCGGCCCGGCCGCGTGATCGCGGAGGCCGAGATCGGGCTTGCTCGGCCGCGGGACCTCGAAGTCACCTACACCCCGGAATTCGCGGACATCGTCCACGAGCTTCGCGGGCACATCGTCACCGCGAGGTCCGCATCATGAACGAGCGCATGCTGCTGAAGGCCGCGCCCTGGATCTTCACGATCGGCTTCTTCCTCGTGTGGGAAGCGGTCTGCATCGCGCTCGGCGTGTCGAGCTACGTGCTCCCGCGGCCCTCCGCGGTGGCGCAGGCGCTGTGGGACTATCGGTCCCAGCTCGCCTTCCATTCCGCCCATACGCTCTGGATGACCACGGCGGGCTTCATCCTCGCGGTGCTGTTCGGGCTGGTGATGGGCATGGCGCTCGGCGCATCGCGGCTCGTGCATGCGGGCACCTATCCGCTGCTCGTGGGCTTCAACGCCATCCCCAAGGTCGCCGTCGTGCCGATCCTCGTGATCTGGTTCGGCGTGGGCTGGCTGCCCGCGGTGCTCACCGCCTTCCTGATCTCCTTCTTCCCGATCGTCGTGAACGTCGCCACCGGCCTCGCCACGATCGAGCCGGAGGTGGAGGACGTGATGCGGGCGCTCGGCGCCTCGAAGCTCGACATCATCCTCAAGGTCGGCGTGCCGCGGTCGCTTCCATACTTCTTCGGCTCGTTGAAGGTCGCGATCACGCTCGCCTATGTCGGCTCGGTGATCGCCGAGTACAACGCCTCGAATTTCGGGATCGGCAATCTGATGGCCCGCGCCAGCGCGGACTTCAACGTGCCGCTTCTCTTCGCGGCGCTGATCGCGCTCGGGGTGCTCGGCGTCGTCCTTTATGCGCTCACCGCGCATGTCGAAGCCCGCACCACGCGCTGGGCCCAGCGCTCGCAGTTCGCGGCGGGCTGAGCGCACCCGCCCGGATCCGGCCCGCGCGCGATTGCATGCGCGCGAGCCTTGCCGTTACGATCCGCCGCTTTTTGGAAGCGGCGGAGGCCTCCCCGTGCTGCCCGACATTCGCGACGAAGCCCGTCTGAGGGCCGCGTTCCGCTGGAACCTGCCGACCCGGTACAATATCGGCGTCGACGTCGGCGACCGTTGGGCGGCCGCCGATCCGAACCGGCCCGCGCTGTTCGACGTGTCGCCTTCGGGCGCGGTCGAGGTCGTGACATTCGCGGACTTCCGAGAGCGTTCGAACCGCATCGCCCGCATGCTCCGCGCCGCGGGCATCGGCCCGGGCGACCGGGTCGGCATCATGTTGCCGCAATGCCGCGAGGTCGCCGAGATCCATGTCGCGGTCTACAAGCTCGGCGCGGTCGCGCTGCCGCTCGCGGTGCTGTTCGGCGTCGACGCGCTGGGCTACCGGCTCGACGATGCGGGCGCCAAGGCGCTCGTCACCGACGCTGCGGGCATCGCCAAGCTGCGGACCTTGCCCACCCGGCCGGCCGCACTCGAAATCCTGTTCTCGACGGACGGCCCGGACGGTGACGCGCTGGGATTCGACCGCGAGCTCGCGAAGCACGACGCCGATTTCACGCCGGTCGACACCTCCCCCGACGACCCGGCGATGATGATCTACACCTCGGGCACGACGGGAAATCCGAAAGGCGCGCTGCACGGCCACCGCGTGCTGCTCGGCCATCTGCCCGGCGCACAGCTCGCGCATGACTTCATGCCCCGCCCCGGCGACCGGATGTGGACGCCCGCGGATTGGGCCTGGGCGGGCGGCCTCCTCAACGGTCTTCTGCCAGCATTGCATTTCGGCGTCGCCACCGTCGCGCGGAAATTCGAGAAGTTCGATCCGGAAGAAGCCTATGCGCTGATGGAGCGGCTCGAGGTGCGCAACACCTTCGTGCCGCCCACCGCGCTGCGGATGCTTCGCGCCGTCCCGGATCCGCGCAAGCGCTTCGACCTGAAGCTGCGCACCATCGCGTCGGCCGGCGAGGCGCTCGGCGTGGAAACCTTCGAATGGGGCCGCGAGACGCTCGGCATCTCGATCAACGAGTTCTACGGCCAGACCGAATGCAATCTGGTGCTCGGCTCCTGCGCGGCGCTCGGCATGGTGAAGCCCGGCTTCACCGGCAAGTCGATCCCCGGCCATGAAACGGCGGTGATCCGGCAGGACGGCTCGCTCTGCGAACCCGGCGAGACCGGCCAGATCGCCGTGCGCCGGCCCGACCCCGTGATGTTCCTCGGCTATTGGAACAAGCCGGAGGCGACGGCCGCGAAATTCATCGGAGACTGGATGACGACGGGCGACCGCGGCACGGCGGACGAGGACGGCTTCATCCGCTTCGGCGGGCGCGACGACGACGTGATCACCTCCTCCGGCTACCGGATCGGACCGACAGAGATCGAGGACTGCCTGATGCGCCATCCGGCGGTGTCGCTCGCCGCGGCCGTCGGCAAGCCGGACGCGCTGCGCACCGAGATCGTGAAGGCCTTCATCGTGCTCAAGCCCGGCTTCAAGGCGTCCGACGCTCTGGCCGGCGAGATCGGCGCCTTCGTGAAGGGCCGGCTCTCCGCGCATGAATATCCGCGCGAGGTCGCCTTCATCGACGCCATGCCGCTGACGACCAGCGGCAAGATCATCCGGCGGCAGTTGCGCGACGCGGTCTGACGGTCAGCGCCGCAGCGAAAGGGGATTGTCGGAAAGGGCCGCCGCGTCGGGCGTGTCGATCCGCGGCACGCCGGACAACGCGTCCCACAGCCCGCGCACGAAGGCTTCGTCGAGCTCGCGCGTGATGAAGACGAGCCGGGTCCGGCGGTCCGCATCGGGCCAGGCCGGCAGCAGGACCGGCGGATGGAAGACGTGCTGCACGCCATGCAGCACCAGCGGGCGATCCGGGTGGTCGGCGAGCGCCACGAGCCCCTTCACGCGCAGCAGCTTCGGCCCGTGCGCCGAGCGGAGCAGGTCGAGAAAGAGTTCGAGCGCGGCACTGCGGACCGGCACGTCCGAGACGAGCGAGAAGGCGCGGATTTCCGCATCATGGCGGTTGGGGTCGGCCACGTCCTGCCCTTCGCCGGGCATCGGGTGGTCATGGCCCGTATGGTCGTCATCCGCGGCGGCGGCAAGCCAGCCCGACACGTCGGCGATCTTTCGAGCGGGGTCGAAGCCGCGCCCGAACATCGCATCCGGCACGGCCTCGCCGCGTGCGGCGTCGAGGATCGGCGCGTAAGGGGCGAGCGCCCGCAGCCGGCGGACGAGCGGGCCGATGCGCCCTGCCGCTTCCGGCAGATCCGTCTTGGTCAGCACGATCACGTCCGCGACCGCCGCCTGCTTCACGGCCTCGACATGTTCGTCGAGCGTGCTCTCGCCGTTCACGGCGTCGACCAGCGTCACCACGGAATCCACGGTGAAGCGCATCGAGAGATACGGATGCGACAGCACCGACTGCAGCACGGGCGCGGGATCGGCCAGCCCCGTGGTTTCGATCACCACGCGGCGAAAGGCGAGGCGGCCGTTATCGAGGTCGCGCAGCAGGTCTTCGAGCGTCGAGACCAGTTCGCCCCGCACGGTGCAGCAGAGACAGCCGGAGGACAGAAGCACGGTCCCCTCGCCCTTGGCCTCGACGAAGAGATGATCGAGCCCGATCTCCCCGAACTCGTTGATCACCGCGACGGTGCCTTCCATCGCGGGATCGGCCAGCAGGCGGTTGAGGAGCGTCGTCTTGCCCGCGCCGAGAAAGCCGGTGAGGACGACGAGCGGCAGCGGTTCGGGGCGGCCCGTCATTCGCCGCCCTCGGCCGCGACGGCGCGAAGCGGCGCGGCCCGCGTTTCCACCACGACATTGGCGATGATGGCCGCGACCACCAGAAGCCCGCCGACATATTGGATGCCGGACAGGCGTTCGCCGAGAAGCACCGTCGAAGACACGGCGGAGATCACCGGCTCGGCGCAGAAGGCGAGCCCCGCCGCGGCGGGCGCCACCCGCGCCATGGCCGGAAGCTGCAGCGCGAGCGCGACGACGTAGAGGCCGATGGTGAGCGCCACCGCGAGCGGCGAGAAGGCGAAGGACGAAGGCGAGACGGTGCCGGAGGATGCGAAGGCGGCGACCACCGCGAGGGGCAGCATCGCCACCTGCACCCAGAAGAGCTTCGCCGTGGTCCCCGTCTTCCGGGCGCGGGCGCCCGCATGAAACTGCCAGGTCGCCGACAGGCTGGCGCCCGCCGCGAGCGCCACGCCGAGCGGATCGAGATCCGACAGGGCCGGCCCGACCACCAGAACGACGCCGACGAAGGCGAGCAGCACGACGCCGATCAGCGGGCCCGTCAGCGGTCGCCCGTCGACCCAAGGCCCCGAAAGCACGATCAGGACGGGGAAGGTGTAGAAGATCACCGCGGCGACGGTGACCGGGATATAGGCGACCGAGGACACGTAGCAGAGCGCCACGAAGGCGCTGGCGAGGCTGAGGCCGGCGACCGCGCGGCGCTCGTCGGCCGGCACGGCCGGTCCGGTGCGCAGCACCGCCATGACGCCGAGAGCGAGGAGGATCATCAGCACCGTTCGCCAGCCGACGATGAGCGGCCCCGTCACGCCGTCATTCGCCGCCATGCGGGCGAAGCTGATCTGCACGCCGTAGAAGAAGGCGCTCGAAAGCGCGAGCAGCATGCCGGATGCGAAGGGCGCGGCCGGCGCCGGAGAACCTGTCATGCGCGGGCCCTCAACGGGTCCGGTCGGACAGCGCGGGGCTGCGCGCCGGCAGGTTGAGAATGCCGCCCGACGGCAGAATGGGCGTCGCACCCAAGGTCGCCGCTTCCTTCGTCTCCGCGGCGGCAGGCTTGTCGGCATCGGGCTTGGCCGTCGCCACGGTGTCGCTCGCGGGGGCGGGCCGTTCCTCGGCGGGTTTCGGCGGCGCGGGCTTGGGTGCCGGCTTCTTGGCAGGCGCCGGGGCTTTCGCCTTGGCGTCCGCCTCGGCCGTCTCTTTCTTCTCGGCCTTGGGAGCAGGCTTCGGAGCGGGCTTCTTGACCGGTTCGGCGGCCGCAGCCGTCTTTGTCTCGGCGTCGGTGGCCTTTTCAGGTACGGGGGCGCTCTTTTTCGCGGGCTTGGGTGCCTTGGCGACGACCGCCGGCGCTCCGGCGATCGCGACGACGATCGGCTCGAAGGGCTCGCGCGGACCGAGCTTCCGGGGCCCGGCGACCGCGGCGGGATCGGTGACCGCCGCTTCCCCGGGGGCGGCGGCCGCAGGCTCGGAGGTCTCGCCGGTCGCGGCGCCCTTCCGCCCGCAGATCGCCTCGCGCATGTTCGGCGCCTCGGTCTCGGCCGAGACCGGCAGGGCCTCGAGATTGGGGCCGGATGCACGGCGCGCGAAGCCGTCGTCGAAGAGCTGCATGGTGCGGAACGTCCGCTCGACGGCGTTGGGCTGGCCGAACACGACCGCGATCAGTTCCCGCCCGTCGCGCCGCGCCGTCGCCACGACGTTGAAGCCCGAGGCGCAGATGAACCCGGTCTTCATGCCGGTCGCGCCGGGATAGCGGCCGATCACGCCGTTGTGGTTCTCCATCACCTTGTCGTCGAGCTTGATGGCTCCGATCCCGAACAGGGCGCGATGCTGCGGGAAATCGGTGAGGAGGCGCCGGGCGAGGATCGCCATGTCGCGCGCCGAAGTCTGCTGCCCGTCGGCCTGCAGCCCGTGCGGATTGAGGAAACGGCTCTCGCGCATGCCGAGCGCCGCGGCCTCGGCATTCATCATCGCGGCGAATTTCTCGACCGAACCGCCGATGCCCTCCGCCACGACGATCGCGACGTCGTTGGCCGACTTCACCATCAGGATCTTGAGTGCATCGTCCAGCGTCACGGTCTGGCCGGGCTTGATGCCGATGCGCGAGGGCGGCGCGGTCGTGGCGCGTGCGGAGACCGGGAGCGGCGCGTCCAGCCGGATCTTGCCCGTGCGCACATGCTTGAGCGCGACATAGGCCGTCATCAGCTTCGTGACGGAGGCGGGATGCCAGGGGCGGGTCGCCTCCTCGGCCTCGAGCACCTGCCCGGTCGCAAGGTCGGCAAGCAGAACGGGCGCGGCCGATGCCGGGCCGGCAAGCGTTGCCGCCGCCGTCAAAACCGCACCGACGAGAACCGGAAACCGCATCACCGTGATCGCTTGCCTCGGGAGGGACCGCTGGGGTCGCGTGGAAAGTGGTAGCGCCGCCTCGGCGATTTGCCTAGCAGCGGGCCCGCTGCTAGGCAGCGAATGCGGCACGAAGGCGGCGCGGCCGTCGCGGACGGCCGATCGCGGACGAAAGGACGCAAGATCGTGTGGATCCTCGCGACGCTGATCGCGGCGGCGGCTCAGACGGCCCGCAACGCGATGCAGCGCAACCTCACGGCCCGGATCGGCACGGTCGGCGCGACGCAGGTCCGCTTCCTGTTCGGTTTTCCGTTCTCGCTGCTGTTCCTGTTTCTCGTGACGACGGCCACCGGCAAGGCCGCGCCTGCCGTCGAGACGTCTCACCTCGCCTTCATCCTCGCGGGCGCGGTGGCGCAGATCCTTGCGACGGGGCTGATGCTCGCCGCGATGAAGGAGCGCTCCTTCGCCCTCACCACGGCCTATGTGAAGACAGAGCCCGTGCAGGCGGCGCTGTTCGGCATCGTGCTCCTCGGCGAAACGCTGACGCCGCTCGGCATGATCGCGGTGGTGGTCGCCACCGTGGGCGTCGTGCTGACCGCATGGAAACCCGGCGTCGAGCGCGAGGCGGGCAGCCTGCGCGCGACGCTGTTCGGGATCGGCGCGGGCGCGTTCTTCGCCTTGGCCGCGGTCGCCTTCCGCGGCGCCATCACCACGCTCGGCGATGCGGATTTCGTGCTCAGGGCCACGACCGTGCTCGCCTGGTCGCTCGGCCTCCAATCGGCGCTTCTCCTCGTCTGGATGACGGCCTTCGATCGGCAGGCGCTCGTCAAGAGCTTCGGCGCATGGCGCGGATCGGTCTTCGCGGGCTTCATGGGCGCCTTCGCCTCGCAGTTCTGGTTCATCGGCTTCGCGCTGACGAGCGCCGCGAATGTCCGGACGCTCGCTCTCGTCGAGGTGCTGATGGCCCAAGCCGTCGCGCGGCGCCTGTCCGAAAGGGCGCCCGACCGGCGCGAGCTCGCGGGCATGGCTCTCATCGTGGGCGGCGTCGCGCTCCTTCTCCTCTCCCACTGAGCCGAAAACCGCACGGCGGATCCGCGTTGCTGCCCCTTGCGGGTCCCGTTCCGGCCGAACACACTGCCCCCGCATTCAGGACGGGGAGGATCTTCCGATGACCGCCGCGATCGTGGGCTGGGCGCATACGCCTTTCGCCAAGATGGACGCCGAGACCGTGGAAAGCCTGATCGTGCGCGTGGCGCAGGACGCGATCGCGCATGCCGGCATCACGGCCTCCGAAGTCGACGAGATCTATCTCGGCCATTTCGGCGCGGGCTTCTCCGCGCAGGAATTCACGGCCGGGCTCGTGCTGCAGGCCGACCCCGCCCTGCGCTTCAAGCCGGCCACGCGCGTCGAGAACGCCTGCGCCACCGGCTCGGCCGCCGTTCATCAGGCGGTGAAGAGCATCGCCGCGAAATCCGCGAGGATCGTCCTCGTCGTCGGCGTCGAGCAGATGACGAAGACGCCCGGCGCCGAGATCGGCCGCAACCTGCTGAAGGCCTCCTATCTCCCGGAGGACGGCGACACGCCCGGCGGCTTCGCGGGCGTGTTCGGCAAGATCGGCGCGGCCTATTTCCAGCGCTGGGGCGACCAGTCCGACGCGCTGGCGATGATCGCCGCGAAGAACCACAAGAACGGCGTCGCCAATCCGTACGCTCAGATGCGCAAGGATCTCGGCTTCGATTTCTGCCGACAGGAAAGCGAGAAGAACCCGTTCGTCGCCGGACCGCTGAAGCGGACCGACTGCTCGCTGGTGTCCGACGGCGCCGCCGCCGTGGTGATCGCCGACGGCGAGGTGGCCGCGGGCATGGAGCGCGCGATCTCCTTCCGCGCCGCCGCGCATGCGCAGGATTTCCTGCCGATGTCGAAGCGCGACATCCTGAAATTCGAGGGTTGCGGCACCGCTTGGCGGCGGGCGCTCGAGCAGGCGGGCGTCACGCTCGACGATCTCTCCTTCGTCGAGACGCATGACTGCTTCACCATCGCCGAACTCATCGAATACGAGGCGATGGGCCTCGCGCCCGAAGGTCAGGGCGCCCGCGCGATCCGCGAGGGGTGGACGCAGAAGGACGGGCGCCTGCCCGTCAATCCGTCGGGCGGCCTCAAGGCCAAGGGGCACCCCATCGGCGCGACCGGCGTCTCCATGCATGCGCTCACCGCGATGCAGCTCGCGGGCGAGGCGGGCGACATGCAGATCCCCGGCGCGACCATGGGCGGCATTTTCAACATGGGCGGCGCCGCGGTCGCGAACTACGTCTCGATCCTCGAACGGACGAAGTAAGCCGGGTCAGTTCCGGTCGTCGGGAAGCGCGGGGATCGGCATCGCCTCGATGCCGTCCTCGATCAGCGCCTTCGCCTCTTCGAGCGTCGCCTCGCCCCAGATGGCGCGCATCTCGGCTTCGCCCTCATGCATCCGGCGCGCCTCGTCCGCGAAGGACGGGCCGACATAATCGGCATTGTCCTTCAGATGCGCGTGGACGCGACGGACGAGGTCGCGCAGCATCCTGTCCTTCTCGGACACCACTGCGGGAACGGTCGCCTCCGATGCGGGCTCGGCGGGGACCGGCGCCGACAAGGCCGGCGCGTCGCGGTCCGTGCGGGCGACGCGGGGCGCCATGATCGCCTTTTCCACCTTCGCGGATCCGCAGAACGGGCAGGCGACGAAGCCCTGCGCCCGCTGCTCGTCATAAGCGGCGCTGTCGCGGAACCAGCTCTCGAAATCGTGGCCCGCGTCGCAGGCCAGCGCGTAGCGGATCATGGCGACGGAGCGCTCCTCAGGACGCGACGGCCTCGGCCGTGCCGAGCACCGTCACCGGCACCTGACGCGCATGGACGAGCGTCGGAATGCGGGCGCGGGCGTCGGCCACGAGCGCCGTATCGATCTCGGCGAGGATCACGCCCGGCGCGTCGCCCGCTTCGGCCAGAACCCGGCCCCACGGATCGACGATGATCGAATGGCCGTAGGTCTCCCGACCGTCCTCATGCTTCCCGGCCTGCGCCGCGGAGATCATGAACGAGCCCGTCTCGATCGCGCGGGCGCGGTGCAGCACCTGCCAATGCGCCTCGCCGGTCTGCTTGGTGAAGCAGGCGGGCGCCGAGATGAAATCGCAGCCCGCTTCCGCCAGCGCCCGATAGAGATGCGCGAAGCGCACGTCGTAGCAGATCGTCACGCCGAGCCGGCCCCAAGGCAGATCGACCGCCACGGCCTGCTTGCCCGCCGTATAGGTGCGGGACTCGCGCCAGCTTTCGCCGTTCGGCAGGTCGACGTCGTAGAGATGGACCTTGTCGTAACGCGCGGCGATCCCGCCGTCAGGGCCGATCACATAGGCGCGGTTCGCCACCTTGTCGCCCACCGCGATCGCCAGCGAACCGATATGGATATGGATCCGCCGGTCGCGGGCGAGGCCGCGCAGCGCCGCCAGCATCCCGTCCTTTTCCTCCGGCGCGAGCGTCGCCATCAGCCCCTCGCGATTGCGGTTCACCGCATTCGACATCTCGGGGGTCTGGACGTAATGCGCACCCTTGTCCGCAGCTTCGGCGATCAGCCGAAGCGCGGTCTCGGTATTCGCCTTCGGATCGGTGCCCGAGCGGAGCTGGACGCAGGCGGCGATGAAACGGGACATGGACGGCCTCAGGCGGCGAGAAGGGGATCGAGCTTGCCCGCGGCGTCGAGGGCATAAAGGTCGTCGCAGCCGCCGACATGCGTGTCGCCGATGAAGATCTGCGGCACCGTCGTGCGTCCGCCGGCGCGCTTCGTCATCGCGGCCTGACCTTCGCGATCGGTGGTGACGTCGATATCCTCGAAGGCGGCGCCCTTCTTCTTCAGAAGGTCCTTCGCGGCATGGCAATAGGGGCAGTAGCCCTTGGTGTAGATGGTGACGGGGGCCATCACGAACTCTCCGACGAAAAACGCGGTGCGGAGTATATAGGGCCTTCAGTCGCCCGGCACCACGCAGGCGAAGACGAGCAGATCCACCGCGGACGCGCCCGCCGCGAGAAGCGCACGGGTGCAGGCCTCCGCCGTGGCGCCCGTGGTGAGCACGTCGTCGACCAAAAGCACGCGCGCGCCCCGGATGCGTTCGGCATTGCGCCCCTTCACCGCGAAGGCCCGGTGCAGATTGGCGGCGCGCTCCTTCCGGGTCAGACCGGGCTGCGGCGCCGTCGACCGGACGCGGCGGAGAGCGTCGGTCAATAGGGGCTTGCCGGACCGTTCGGCGATGGGGCGCGCCAGCGAGGCGGCCTGGTTGAACCGGCGCCGCCACAGGCGGAAACGGTGCAGGGGCACCGGCACCAGCAGATCCGCATCGACGACGAGTTCCGCCCCAGCGCGCTCCATCCATGCACTCATCGCCGGCACGAGATGCAGCCCGTCCCCGTATTTCAGACGGTGCACCATTTCGCGGCCGGGACCGTCATAACGGACGACGGCGCGGGCCCGATCGAATGCCGGCGGCTCGGCCAGAGCGGTGGCACAAAGCATCGGCACGCCGAAATCGACCGGCAGCGGCCGGCCCAGCCTTTCGCAGACGGGCCGCTCGATGAAGGGCATCGCCCGCCAGCAGGCGGGGCAAAGCGCATGCGGCAAGGTCAGGCCGACCCCGCAGGCAACGCAGGCGGGCGGATGAACGATGTCCACGAAGGCGCGCAGCATCGCCCTCAGGCGGGAGCCGGAACGTTGTGGAGACCCGAAATCGGCCGCGAGGGCCGGTGCATCGCTCATGCGGGGAGCTTAGCCGGGAGCGAGCCGGGAACCAATCGCCCCGCTGCGGTCCTTCCCTCCTTTGACCGCCCCGGCGGCAGACGCCATAAGGAGCCCATGACCGGCGCACCCGCCCTTTTCGACCGCGAACTCCTGCGTCGCCGCCTCGAACGCGCGGCCCGCGATCCGGCCGATTTCCTCCTCTCCCGCGTCGCCGAAGATTTCGCCGAGCGCTTGGGCGCGGTGCTGCGGCCCTTCGAGACCGCGCTCGATCTCGGCACGCCGGGCCCGCAGGCGGTGGCCGCGCTCGCCGCCGACGGTCGCCCGCAACGGATCGTTCAGGCCGCGCCCGTCGCGGCGGCGCTGGCGCCGGGGCGCCGCGACGGCTTCGTCGCCGATCCTTCGCTGATCGCGACGGCGTCCGAGCGTTTCGATCTCGTGGTGTCGCTGCTGGCGCTCCAGTCGGTCGACGATCTGCCGGGAACGCTGGTGCAGACCCGGCGGGTCCTCAAACCGGACGGCCTGTTCATGGCCTGCCTTTTCGGCGGAGCCACGCTGACGGAGCTGCGTCAGGCCTTCATGCAGGCCGAAAGCGAGATGGAAGGCGGCGTGAGCCCGCGCGTCGCGCCCTTCGCCGACGTCCGTGATCTCGGGGGGCTTCTGCAACGCGCCGGTTTCGCGCTCCCCGTCACCGACGTCGATACGGTGGTGGTCCGGTATGCGAGCCCCTTCGGCCTGTTCCGCGACCTGCGCGCGATGGGGGCCACCAATCCGCTGGCCGCGCGCCGCCGCGACCCGCTGAGGCGCGCGACGCTGCTGCGGGCGGCCGAGATCTATGCGGAGCGGTTCTCGGATCCCGACGGGCGCGTCCGGGCGACCTTCGAACTCGTCTGGATGTCGGGCTGGGTCCCGCACGAGAGCCAGCAGAAGCCGCTCCGGCCGGGAAGCGCCGCGATGCGCCTCGCCGACGCTCTCCGCACCGAGGAGAAGAGCGCCGGAGAGAAGCCGGGCGACTGATCAACTCCGGCCGGCGGCCGCCAGCGAGGCCTTGGCCCCGGCGCGGAGCTGCATGAAATCCGTCGAGATCGCCATCAGCCGGTAGCCCTGCCGGGACAGGCTCGGCACGTCCTCCGGACGGGGCGCGAAGCAGGACGCGATCTTGCCGTGGGCGCGCGCACGCGCCGCGACATGGGCCAGCGCATCGGCCACGTCCTTGCGCGTGGGGTCGACGCCCGCACCGTCGGAAAGCGCGATCGAGAGATCGGACGGCCCGACGAACACCGCATCGATGCCCGGTACGGCCAGGATTTCGTCCACGGCGGCCAGCGCCTCGCGCGTCTCGATCATCGCGATCGACACATGCATGCCGTTGGCGCCGGTCAGATAGTCATGGCCGGACGCGCCGTGCATCATCGACATGGTGACGGCCGGGCCCCAGCTGCGGTCGCCCACGGGCGGGAATTTCATGAAGGAGGCGAACGCCTCGGCATCCGCACGGGAATTGATCATCGGCGCGATCACGCCCGAGGCGCCGAGGTCGAGCACGCGGGACGCGATGGGGAACTGCCCGACCGGGATGCGGACGATCGTCGGCTTGCCGGCCGCCGCGACGGTCTGCACGCCGAGCGTGACCGACCCGATGTCCTGCGCCCCGTGCTGCATGTCGAGCGTGACGGTGTCGAACGCTTCCCGCGCCAAGAGGCCCGCCAGCAGAGGATCGGGGATGCCGGTCCAGGCGGTCAGCAGCGTCTCGTCGCGCGCGAGCGAGGCGGCGAGCAGGGGAACGGTGGAAGGCGTGGTCATCGAGGCGTCCTCTCCGGCGGGTGCGGCCCGCTTGATCGGGACCGTTCTTGACCCCGGGGACTCCGAGGACTTGCGGAGAGTAGAAGCGTCGTCGCCGGTGCCGCAACCCGCGACGACGCAGATCGGGTCCTACCGCGGAGCGTTCATTTCATATCGCGGGTCGCCGCGGCCTCGCTCTCGCTCAGGCGGGCCCGCAATTCGGCGTCCGACACCGCGATCCCGGCGCGCTCGAGATCCGCGCGCACCTTGCGCAGCACGTCCTCGTCGCCGGCTTCCTCGAAATCGGCGAGGACCACGCTCGTGGCGTATTCCTTAGCCGCTTCCCCCGTCTTGCCGATGCGTTCCGCCACCCATTCGCCGAACAAGCGATTACGACGCGCGACGAGCTTGAAGCGCATCTCTTCGTCATGGGCGAACTTCTTCTCGAAACCTTCTTCGCGTTTGTCGAACGTGGTCATCCGAAATTCCTTCTGAAGCGGAAGGCCGTGCCTCTCCTTGCAGAAGAGAAAATATGGATTGCTTTCGCGGTATGCCAGACCGGCCCGATCGCGGGCCTCTTCGCAGGTGCGGGAAGGCCGTCGTTGTGCTACGGGCTTCGATCGAGTAGGGTCGCGACCGCGGCCGCCGGCCGGTCCGCTCCGATTCGACGCCGCAGCCGTGCAGTCGGCGAAAGGGCGTCATTCGAGGGAGCCTACGGCCGTCGCAATGGATTTTCTCAAGACACGGTACACGCCGATGAACCGCCGCCGTCGGATCTACGAGGGGAAGGCGAAGGTCCTTTATGAAGGGCCCGAACCGGGAACTCTGATCCAGCACTTCAAGGACGATGCCACCGCCTTCAATGCGAAGAAGCATGAGGTGATCGACGGCAAGGGCGTCCTGAACAACCGCATCTCGGAATACGTCTTCCAGCACCTGAACGACATCGGCGTGCCGACGCATTTCATCCGCCGGCTCAACATGCGCGAGCAGTTGATCCGCGAGGTCGAGATCATTCCTCTCGAGGTTGTGGTCCGGAACGTCGCGGCGGGCTCGCTCTCGCAGCGGCTCGGCATCGAGGAAGGCACGCAGCTGCCGCGCTCGATCATCGAGTTCTACTACAAGAACGACGCGCTCAACGACCCGATGGTGTCGGAAGAGCATGTCACGGCCTTCGGCTGGGCGACCCCGCAGGAAATCGACGACATCATGGCGCTGGCCATCCGGGTCAACGACTTCCTGTCCGGTCTCTTCCTCGGCGTCGGCATCCGTCTCGTCGACTTCAAGATGGAATGCGGCCGTCTGTGGGAAGGCGATCTCATGCGGATCGTCGTCGCGGACGAGATCTCTCCCGACTCCTGCCGTCTGTGGGACATCAAGTCCGCCGACAAGCTGGACAAGGACCGTTTCCGCCGCGACATGGGCGGTCTTGTGGAGGCCTATTCCGAGGTGGCGCGCCGCCTCGGCATCATCGCCGAGAACGAGCCCCCGGCGGGCGCGGGCCCGAAGCTGGTGAAGTGAGGCGCGGGGCCGATTGAGCCCCGCAACAATTCGCGCTAAGCGGGGGCTCACGGCCCCCGTTTCCGATTTCGGCGGAGAACCCATGAAAGCCCGCGTGACCGTCACCCTGAAGAACGGCGTCCTTGACCCTCAGGGCAAGGCCATCGAGGGAGCGCTCCGGTCGCTCGGCATCGAAGGCGTCGATTCCGTCCGGCAGGGCAAGGTGTTCGACATCGAACTCTCGAGCCGCGACAAGGCCGCCGCCGAAGCGGCGCTGAAGACCGCCTGCGAAAAGCTGCTCGCCAACACCGTCATCGAGAATTACCGCGTCGAGATCGCGGGCTGAGGGGTCGCCATGAAGGCCGCCGTCGTCGTCTTTCCGGGTTCGAACCGCGAGCAGGACGTGATCCGCGCTCTTCGTGTCGGCACGGGGCATGAGCCGGTCAAGATCTGGCACGCCGACGCCGACCTGCCTGCAGGCACCGACCTCGTCGTCCTGCCCGGCGGCTTCAGCTACGGCGACTATCTCCGCTGCGGCGCGATCGCGGGCCGGGCCCGCATCATGGACGCGGTGCGCGCGCATGCCGCCCGCGGCGGTCTCGTGCTCGGCATCTGCAACGGCTTCCAGATCCTCGTCGAATCCGGCCTGTTGCCGGGCATCCTGATGCGCAACGCGCAGCTCCGCTTCTTGTGCAAGATGCAGCATCTGAAGGTCGAGCGGACGGATACCGCCTTCACCCGCGCCTATGCGCCCGGTCAGGTGATCGAGGTCGCCGTCGCCCATGGCGAGGGCAATTACGAAGCCGACGAAGAGACCATCCGTCGTCTCGAAGGCGACGGCCGCGTCGCGTTCCGTTACTGCGACGCAGCCGGTCTGGTCGGGCCCGAGACCAACCCGAACGGCTCCACGCATTCGATCGCGGGCATCTATTCCGAGAAGCTCAACGTGCTCGGCATGATGCCGCATCCGGAGAACCTCATCGAGGATCTCGTCGGCGGCACCGACGGTCTCGGCCTGTTCCGGAGCCTCAGCGCGGCCTGAGCGGGCGGCTCACTGCGAGCCGAGGACCGCGTCGACGATCCGGGTCGCCTTCTGCTTGTCGGTCAGACGGCCGGTTCCGTTCAGATTCAGAACGAACGCCTCGCATTCCTGCGGGAACGTCCGGGCTGCACCGGCAGGGGCGAGATCGATGAAGATCAGCCGCACGTCAGGCATGCCGTTCTGCTTGAGGCGCTTCGCCCCGCGACAGGCATCGACGAGTTCGTTCTTCAACTGCCCCGGGTTGAGCTTGATGGCCGGCGCATCGCAATCCTGATCCCGGACCGCGAGAAGATCGGGAGTGGTCGTCGAGCCCAGGGCGCGACCCAGCGTGCTTGGCCCGTCCGCCATGAGGACGATCACACGCTCGACCGAGGATGACCAGGTCGAGTCGAACTGATGGTAGGCCCGCGAAAGCCCGAACGCGAGGTCTCGACAACCGCCGTATCCCAGCTCGGTGCCCGAGCCGGCCAGATCGCTTTTGACGTAGTTCGCCACGGCCGCATCTTCGATGGCGCGGGAATCGAGACGCCGAGGCACGCGAAGGGGCGATCTCGGCGTCATCGGATCGCAGCCATAGTTGCGGAGAACCCACTTCGTAGGCCGGTCCGTGTCCGTCAGAAGACGGCGGCCGCGCGCATCGTCGCAAAACGTCGTCTGTCCGGATGCGTGGGCCACCTGATGATTGAAGGGCACCACGCTCAAACGCAGCGACGATTTCGGGCCGACCTGGTTTGCATGGGCGCGCCCGATCAGCGCATAGGCGAACGAGGCGCTGAAGGTCTGGGTCTCTCGGAGTTGAAGCTCCTGCACGACTTCCGAAACCAGACTCGCCAAGGGCGCGACCCCCGGCGTCATCGTCCGCGGTTGCTGGGCGGCGCCGGTGCCCGCGATGGAGAAGGCGATCGAGGTCTCGATCGTCCTGATCGGGCTCCGCGCGGAAGCACGCATGCTGAGCCTGAATCCGTCGCTGCCCCACAGGGGAACGGAGGCATTGATCGTGAGCGTCACGCGCCGCCCGTCGAGATCGACGTCGTATCTCTCCACCTTGCCGATGCTCGACGGATTCGCAGCCGCGAAGGAGCCGAGAACCGTCTCGCGGACCGCGGCCTCGAGTTCGGACTTGGTGAGCTGGGTGGTCCAGATGTTCGATTGCGCGAGCTGGTATGCGACTTCGCGAGCCGCGTTCTCGGCCGCCTTCTCCGTCATGACGTAGGCCGCGAGGGCATTGAGCATCAGGACGACGGAAAAGAAGCCGGACGCGACGAAGATCACGAACATCGCCGCTACGGCACCACGTTCGTCGGCAGCCAAACGCTGTGGCGAAATCTTGAAAAGACGCATGTATGAACGACCGAACCAACGTTTTGTAGATACTAACCTGATTTCGAAAGCCCGTCTGCCTATCGGAGGTTGTACCTAACGCGACCCTACGGTCCCTCGGAACGATTGATTTCCGGGGCGCGGACCGATATCCGGCTCCCATCGCCTCCTTCGCCCGCCCGGGAGCTTCCGTCCATGATTCCCAACGCCGTCGCCATCACGCCCGAACTCGTCGCCGAGCACGGGCTGAAGCCCGACGAGTATCAACGGATCCTGGATCTGATCGGCCGCGTGCCGACGCTCACGGAACTCGGCATCTTTTCCGCGATGTGGAACGAGCACTGCTCGTACAAGTCGTCCCGGCTTCATCTGAAGACGCTGCCCACCTCCGCGCCCTGGGTCATCCAAGGCCCGGGCGAGAATGCGGGCGTGATCGACATCGGCGACGGCATGGCCTGCGTCTTCAAGATGGAGAGCCACAATCACCCGAGCTACATCGAGCCCTATCAGGGCGCGACGACGGGTGTGGGCGGCATTCTCCGCGACGTGTTCACCATGGGGGCGCGCCCCATCGCGGCGCTGAACGCGCTGCGCTTCGGCTCGCCCGACCATCCGAAGACCCGCCATCTCGTGGCGGGCGTCGTGGCGGGCATCGGCGGTTACGGCAATTCCTTCGGCGTGCCGACCGTCGGCGGCCAGACCGGTTTCCACACGCGCTATGACGGCAACATCCTCGTCAACGCGATGGCGGTCGGCATCGCCAAGGCGGACGAGATCTTCTACGCGAAGGCGACCGGCGTCGGAAATCCGATCGTCTATCTCGGCTCGAAGACCGGCCGCGACGGCATTCACGGCGCCTCGATGGCGTCCGCGGCCTTCGACGACAAGTCGGAAGAGAAGCGTCCGACCGTGCAGGTCGGCGATCCCTTCGCCGAAAAGCTCCTTCTCGAAGCCTGCCTCGAACTGATGCAGACCGGCTCGGTCATCGCGATCCAGGACATGGGCGCGGCGGGCCTCACCTGTTCGGCGGTCGAGATGGGCGCGAAGGGCGATCTCGGCGTCGAACTTCATCTCGAAAACGTCCCCTGCCGCGAGGAAGGGATGAGCGCCTACGAGATGATGCTGTCGGAAAGCCAGGAGCGCATGCTCATGGTGCTCGACCCGGCCAAGGAGAAGCAGGCCGAGGCGATCTTCCGCAAATGGGGCCTCGACTTCGCGGTGATCGGCTACACCACCGACACCCTGCGCTTCGTCGTGAAGCATCACGGCGAGGTCATGGCCGATCTGCCGATCAAGGAACTGGGCGACGAGGCTCCGATCTACGACCGGCCGCACATTCAGAACGAATTCCCGCCTGCGATCCCCGCCGAAAGCGTGAAGGCTCCGCTGTCGACGGCGGAAGCGCTCGTGAAACTCGTGGGCTCGCCCGATCTCTGCTCCAAGCGCTGGATCTGGGAGCAGTACGACCACCTGATCCTCGGCAATACGGTTCAGAAGCCCGGCGGCGATGCCGCCGTCGTGCGCGTGCTCGACGGCCCCAAGGGCCTCGCCATGACCTGCGACGTCACCCCGCGCTATTGCGAGGCGGATCCGGTCGAAGGCGGCAAGCAGGCGGTCGCCGAAGCGTGGCGCAACATCACGGCCGTCGGCGGCCTGCCGCTCGCGGTCACGGACAACCTGAATTTCGGCAATCCCGAGCGCCCGCACGTCATGGGCCAGTTCGTCGGCTGCATCCGCGGCATCGGCGAGGCCTGCCGCGCGCTCGATTTCCCGATCGTGTCGGGCAATGTCTCGCTCTACAACGAGACGAACGGCGTGGGCATCCTGCCGACGCCCTCGATCGGCGGCGTCGGCATCCTCGACGACGTGAAGGTGCATGCAAGCCTCGCCTTCAAGGCCGCGGGCGAAGCCGTCATCCTCGTCGGCGAGACGAAGGGCCATATCGGCCAGTCCGTCTGGCTGCGCGACGTCTGCGGCCGCGAGGAAGGCGCCCCCCCGCCGGTCGATCTCGCGGTCGAGAAGCGCAACGGCGATTTCGTCCGTGCGCTCATCAAGGCGCGCCGCGTCACTACCGTGCACGACCTCTCGGACGGCGGCCTCGCCGTGGGTCTCGCGGAGATGGCGATGGCGGGCCGCATCGGCGCGAAGATCGCGGCGCCCGCGGGCGCTTCCGCGGCGCACGGCTACTGGTTCGGCGAGGATCAGGCCCGCTACCTTTTGGCCGCGGCGCCTGCGGAAGCGGAGCGGATCGTGGCCGAGGCGAAGGCCGCGGGCGTCCCCGCCGTCGTCATCGGCACGACCGGAGGCGACGCGTTGACCCTCGGCGACGAGGCGCCCATATCCATCGAGAAGCTGCGCCGTGCGCATGAGGACTGGTTGCCCGGCTACATGGCCGGGCCCGACGCCGTCGTGGCGGCCTGAGGAGAATTCGAACCATGGCGATGGACGCCCGCGATATCGAGCGGCTGATCAAGGAAGCCCTGCCGGATGCCACCGTCGAGATCCGCGACCTCGCGGGCGACGGCGATCATTATGCGGCGACCGTCGTGTCCTCGGCCTTCCGCGGCCGGACGCGCGTGCAGCAGCACCAGATGGTCTATGCCGCGCTCAAGGGAAACATGGGCGGCGTGCTGCATGCCCTTGCGCTGACGACCTCGGCGCCGCAAGACTGATGGACCGCAACGGCGCGCCTTGACCGCGCACGAGTGAAGGACGGAACGATGAGCATTCAGGACACGATCAGCAACGAGATCGCCACGAACGACGTGGTGCTCTTCATGAAGGGCACGCCGCAGTTCCCGATGTGCGGCTTCTCCGGTCAGGTGGTCCAGATCCTCGACTACCTCGGCGTGCCCTACAAGGGCATCAACGTGCTGGAAAACGACCAGATCCGGCAGGGCATCAAGGACTTCAGCAACTGGCCGACGATCCCGCAGCTCTATGTGAAGGGCGAATTCGTCGGCGGCTGCGACATCGTCCGCGAGATGTTCCAGGCGGGCGAGCTGCAGACGCACCTCACCGAAAAGGGCGTCCCGGTGAAGGCCGCCGCCAAGGCCTGACGGCCGATTCATCGTCGACGCAACCGCGCCGGCGTTGCTCCGTACCGACCGCGCGCGCGATCTTCGCCGCGCGGTCTTTTCATCGGTTATTGCGAATGAGCGTTTATCGGCTGACCCGGGCGGGCGATCTGTCCTATTTCACGCTGACCCATGACACGATGGTCGGCAAATGCCTCCAGCTCTACGGTGAATGGACCCATGACGAGGTCCTGCTGCTGACGGGACTTCGAACCCGCCCCGGACTGGTCGTCGAAGCCGGGTCCAATATCGGCTCGCATACGGTGCCGCTGGCGAAGGGCCTTCCCGAGCATCGGATCCTCGCCGTCGAGGCGAACATCGAATACTTCAAGCTGCTCTGCGCGAATCTGGTGGCGAACGGGATCACCAACGCGCTGCCCGTCCATGCAGCCGCGGGTGCCGAGGAAAGCACGATCCGCATCGCCCCACTGCCGCTGAATCGGCCGACGAATTTCGGCGCGGTCAGTCTCGATTCGATAGCGAGCGGATCGGGAGCGGCCGTCCGGGTCCTGCGCCTGGACGACCTCGTGGACGATCCGGGCGAAGTGAGGATCCTGAAGATCGACGTCGAGGGACACGAATGCGAGGTGCTTGCGGGCGCGTCCGAGATCCTGCGACGCGGCCGACCCTTCCTTTATGTCGAGAACGAGCCCTCCCCCCGCTGGCGCGACGTGATCGCGGCAGCCGAGGAGGCCGGCTACCGTCTCTATTGGCACAGCGCGCCCGCCTTCCGGCGGGACAATCCCGGCGGCACGACGATCGACATTTTTCCGGGCAAGGGATCCGTGAACATGCTCGGGGTTCCCGCCGAGAACCCCTCGGTCCCGAAAGGCCTCATGCCCGTCGACCGGAGCGCCGAGCATCCGGTCGTCGCACAGGGGTGAACGCGGCAGAACGGACACGCCTAGCCGCCGACGGCCGCCCGGATCATCGCCTTCGCGTCCTCCGAACTCCACTTCGCCGGGCCGGCCATTTCGCCGAGCACGCAGCCGTCGCGGTCGATGAGGATCGTCGTGGGCAGGCCGGTCACCTTGCCGGCACCGCGCAGCTGCTGGAACACCTTGCCTTCCGCATCGGTGCGCAGCGCCAGCGCCGTGATGCCCGTCTCCTCCAGCCAACGCGGAACACGGTCGAGATTGCGCGTGTCCATGTTCAGCGCGAGTACCTCGAAATCCGACCCGCCGAGCGTCTTCTGAAGCGCGTCGAGATCGGGCATCTCCTCCCGACAGGGCACGCACCATGTCGCCCAGAGATTGAACAGGACGACCTTGCCCCGCAGGTCGGAAAGGCGCCCCTGCCCGCCGGGCGTTCCGAAAGCGAAGTCGACGAGAGGCTCGGGCGCCTTCGTCATCTTCATCGCCGCCACGTCGCCCTTGGCGAAGGGTGCGGCACGTGCGGCGACCGCCGCGGAAGAGGCGCAGGCCGCCGCCGCATTGCCGGCGGGGCGTTTCGTCCCGTATAGCACCCCCGCGACGAGGCCCGCGCCCGCGAGGACGAGAGCCGCGATCAGGACAATTCGGCTGCGGGACATCGGATCTCCGGTCATTGAGGGCGTGGGCATGAGCAACAAGATGTGGGGCGGCCGATTCGAAAGCGCACCCGCCGCGATCATGGAAGAAATCAACGCCTCGATCGATTTCGACAAGACCCTTTGGCGTCAGGACATCCGCGGCTCGCGCGCGCATCTCGGCATGCTGGCGAAGCAGGGCATCGTGACGGAGGCAGACGCGAAGGCGATCATGGACGGCCTGGGCAAGGTCGAGGCCGAGATCGAGCGCGGCGATTTCACCTTCACCCGCGCGCTTGAAGACATCCACATGAACGTCGAGTCGCGGCTCGCGGAGATCGTCGGCCCCGCGGCCGGGCGCCTCCACACCGCGCGTTCGCGCAACGATCAGGTCGCGACCGACATGCGGCTGTGGGTCCGCGACACGGTCGACGACCTTTCGGCCCAGATCCTCGATCTGCAGACCGCGCTGGCCGAGAAGGCGCTGGCCTTCGCCGGGACCGTCATGCCCGGCTTCACGCATCTGCAGTCGGCCCAGCCCGTCACCTTCGGCCATCATCTGCTCGCCTATGTCGAGATGCTGGGCCGCGACCGCGGCCGCTTCGCCGACGCCCGCAAGCGGATGAACGAGTGCCCGCTCGGCGCCGCAGCGCTCGCCGGAACCTCCTTCCCGATCGACCGCTTCGCCACCGCCGCAGCGCTGGGCTTCGACCGGCCGACCGCCAATTCCCTCGACAGCGTGTCCGACCGCGACTTCGCGCTGGAATCGCTCGCCGCCGCCGCCATCTGCGCCATGCATCTCTCCCGCTTCGCGGAAGAGATCGTGATCTGGACGACGCCGCAATTCGCCTTCGTGAAGCTCTCGGACAAGTTCACGACGGGCTCGTCGATCATGCCGCAGAAGCGGAACCCGGATGCCGCCGAACTCGTGCGCGCCAAGGCGGGCCGCATCATCGGCGCGCTCGCCGGCCTGCTCGTCGTCATGAAGGGCCTGCCGCTCGCCTATGCCAAGGACATGCAGGAGGACAAGGAGGGCACGTTCGACGCGCTGCGCTCGCTCTCCCTTTGCATCGCGGCGACCGCGGGCATGGTGCGGGACATGGAGCCCGACGCGAAGGTGATGAAGAAGGCCGCGGGCGCGGGCTACGCCACCGCCACCGACCTCGCCGACTGGCTGGTGCGCACGCTGAAGATGCCTTTCCGCGAAGCCCATCATGTGACCGGCCGCATCGTGGGTCTCGCCTCCGACCGCAATATCGGGCTCGAACGGCTGTCGCTTGCGGAGATGCAGGCCGTCGAGCCGCGGATCACGCAGGAGATCTTCGCGGTGCTCGGCGTGGACCGCTCGGTGAAGAGCCGCACGAGCTACGGCGGCACGGCCCCGGCCAATGTGCGTTCGCAGGCCAAGAAGGCGCTCGCACGCCTGAAGCGCGACGGCGCGAAGGCTTCCCGACCCTGATCCCGCATTTCCGCTCGCGCCCGTCGCGCGAGCGGTTATGATCCGCCCGACCCTTCGGAGCTCGAGCCGTGCCGTTTTCTCTTCGTCCTCTTCTGGTGATCGCGCTGGTCGTCACGGCGACGGGCCTTTCCGCCTGCGGGCGTCGCGGCCCGCTCGAGCCGCCGCCCCGGTCGGCCAATCCCGTCCCGACCACGCTTCCCGAGACCGACGAGGCCGGGAACCCGATCGAAGAGGCGGAAGCCGCGGCGTCCACTGCGATCACCCCGCCGATCGGGCAGGACAAATCCCCGCGTCGCGGTTTCATCACGCCGAAGCGCCCCTTCGTCCTCGACCCGATCCTCTGAGCCTTTCGCCATGCACCATTTCGATCATCGCGACGGCGTGATGCACGCCGAGGACGTCGATCTGCGCCGCATCGCGGCGGAGGTCGGCACGCCGTTCTACTGCTATTCGACCGCGACGCTCGAACGCCATTTCCGCGTCTTCTCTGAAGCCTTCGCCGGGCAGGACGCCCTCGTCTGCTACGCCATGAAGGCGAATTCGAACCAGGCCGTGCTGAAGACGCTCGCGCGTCTGGGCGCGGGCATGGACGTGGTGTCGGGCGGCGAACTTCGGCGCGCGCTGGCCGCGGGCGTGCCGGGCTCGCGCATCACCTTTTCGGGCGTCGGCAAGACCGACGCCGAGATCCGCGCCGCGCTCGATGCTGAGATCCTCTGCTTCAACGTGGAGTCCGAGGCCGAACTCCTGCGCATTTCCGCGCTCGCTTCGGCGAGCGGCCGCACGGCGGAGATCGCGATCCGCGTCAATCCGGACGTCGATGCGAAGACGCATGCCAAAATCTCGACCGGCAAGTCCGAGAACAAGTTCGGCATCCCGATCTCCAAGGCGCGCGCCGTCTATGCCGAGGCGGGCACTCTCCCCGGCATCCGCGTCACCGGCGTCGACATGCATATCGGCAGCCAGATCACCGATCTGCAGCCCTTCGACGACGCCTTCGCCCTGCTCCGCGACTTCGTGCACGAACTGCGCGCGGACGGTCATCCGATCGACCATGTCGATGTCGGCGGCGGGCTCGGCGTGCCCTATCGCGAGGCGGAGGAGCCGCCACCGCGTCCTGAGCTCTATGCGCGGATCGTGCGCAAGCACACCGCCGATCTCGGCTGCCGAATCGTTCTCGAGCCCGGCCGGCTGATCGTGGCCAATGCCGGCATCCTCGTGACGTCGGTCGTCTATGTGAAGGAAGGCGAGGGCAAGGACTTCGTCATCGTCGACGCGGCGATGAACGACCTGATCCGCCCGACGCTCTACGAAGCGCATCACGACATCAAGCCGGTGGTCCTGCCACCGTCCGACCGCCCCGCCATGACGGCCGACATCGTCGGCCCGGTCTGCGAAACGGGAGATTATCTCGGCCTCGGCCGCGCGATGAAGCGGCCGGAGTCCGGCGAGCTTCTCGCGATCATGACCGCAGGCGCCTACGGGGCCGTGCAGGCCGGCACCTACAACACGCGTCCGCTGGTCCCCGAAGTGCTCGTGAAGGGCGATCGCTATGCCGTCATCCGGCCGCGGCCGACCGTCGACGAACTGATCGCGCTCGACCGCGTTCCGGACTGGATCGAGGGCTGACGCGTCAGCGTCATCCGGCCGCAGCGGCAGGCCGGCGCGGCGACCGCCGGCGTGATAGTCTTCTCCCTCGATCGGCAAGGACGAGCGGATGGCGTACGGATCCGATCCTGTCTCCGAAGGAGGCCCGCAGTCCGCGGGCGTTCCCGCGCGCCTGCTGCGTCGCGCGCGCCTCACCCTCGCCTTCGAGCGCGCATGGCCGCCCTTCGTCGGCGCACTGGTCGTTCTCGCCGTTTTCCTCACCGCCTCTTGGGCCGGTTTGTGGCTCGCTCTGCCCGGCTGGGCCCGTGCGGCGGGGGTCATCCTCTTCGCGGCGGCGACGCTGGGCTGCCTCGCGCTCGCCGTCCGTGCCGCCCGCGTTCCGGATCGCGACGCGCTGGCCCGGCTCGATGAAGACGCAGGCCTGCCCCATCGCATCGCGACCGATCTTTCGGACGGTCTCGCCTCCCCGGACGCCGATCCCGTAACCCGGAAGCTCTGGGCCGCGCATCGCCGCCGTCTCGAAGCGCTGGCCTCGCGCCTGCGCGTCTCCCCGCCCTCCCCGCGTCTCGACGCGAAGGACGGCTATGCGCTGAGGTTCGGCGCGGTTCTCGCGCTGGCCGTCGCCGCCGTCGCGGCCGGGCCGGAACGCGAGGCGCGGCTTTTCGCGGCCTTCGAATGGGACGGCCGCGCGGACTCGGCCGCACCGCCGCGCCTCGACGGCTGGATCAATCCGCCGCTCTACACCCGCGTGCCGCCGATCATCCTCGACCTGCAGACGGGCGCGCCGGACCGCGCGCTGCGCGTTCCCGTGCGTTCGGAGATCGTGGTGCGCACCACCGGCGGCGACACCATCGAGACGCGCGTGACGGGCGGGCTCGAGAAGAACGTCGGACCGACGCCCTCCGCGGCGGCGGAACACCGTTTCACGCTGACGGGCGATGCGACGCTCGGCCTGCAGATCCGCAGACGGAACAGGACGATCACGCTCGCCGCCATACCGGATCTGCCGCCCTCCGTCCGTCTTGCGCAGCCGCCCTCCGTGGATGCCAAGGGCATGCTCGAAGTCGTCGCCGGTTTCGAGGACGATTACGGCGTCGCGACCGGCGAAGTCGCCATTCTCGGCCCGGTCCGCGACGATGCGGCGGGCGGGGCCAAGGCGCCCCTCGTTCCCGCGCCGACGCTCGCCCTTTCGCTCGGGGCCGACGCCCGGGCCGGCGAGGTCCGCTCCGTCTTCGACCTCAAGGACCATGCATGGGGCGGGGCCGAAGTGGAGGCGCAGCTCCTCGTGCGCGACGACGCCGGTCAGGAAGGCCGAAGCGCCGTGTTCCGGATGACCCTGCCCGGCCGCCCCTTCACCGAGCCGCTCGCCCGCGCGCTGATCGAACAGCGCCGGGATCTCGTGATGGATCCCGGCCGTCGCGGAAAGGTGCTCGAAGCGCTGCACGCGCTGATGATCGAGCCCGCGCGCTTCACCCCGGATCCGACCGTGTATCTGGGTCTGCGCAAGGCCTCCCGCGACCTGCGCCGCGCCAAGGACGATCCCGCGCTGCTGGAGGTCGCCGACTGGCTGCATGCGATGGCGCTCGCGATCGAACAGGGTTCCACGACGGACGCGGAAAAGGCGCTGCAGGCGGCCGAGCGCGCGCTGCGCGAAGCCATGGACCGCGGCGCGACCCCCGAGGAGCTCAAGCGCCTCATGGACGAGCTTCGCGACGCGATGGACCGCTACATGCGCGAACTCGCCGAGAAGATGATGCGGGATCCGAACCGGCAGGAAGCCGAGCAGGACCGCGACCGCAGCGGCGAGCGGATGCTCACGCAGCGCGACCTCGACGCCATGATGAACCGGCTCGAACGCATGATGCGCGACGGACGCATGGCCGAGGCCCAGCAGATGCTGGATCAGCTGCGCAATCTCATGCGCGACCTCAAGAACGCCCGGCCGATGCGCGATCCCATGGGCCGCGAGATGCAGCAGGCGCTCGACGAGCTCGACGAGATGACGCGCGACCAGCAGGCCTTGCGGGACGAGACCTTCCGCGAAGGCCAGCGCCGCCGCGAGGAACAGCGCCGCAATCGCCAACAGGGTCAGCAAGGCCGACAGGGCGAACAAGGCCGGCAGGGCGAGAACGGCGACCGGCAGGCGCAGGACGGTCAGGGCGGCGGCCTCGCGGAGCGCCAGCAGGACCTCCGCCGCCGTCTCGAAGAGATGCGCCGCCGCATGCAGGGCATGGGCGGCGAGCCGGAAGGGCTCGGCGAGGCCGAAGGCGAGATGGGCCGCGCCGAGGGCGCGATCGGCCGCAACGCGGAAGGCGAGGCGGTCGACGCGCAGGGCCGCGCGCTGGACAATCTCCGTCGCGGAGCGCGCGAGATGGCGCGCCGCATGCAGGAACGCGGCAACCAGTTCGGCGAGGGGGAGCCCGGCGGCGAGCCGAACGGCGAAGCGCAGGGCCGAGCCGACAACGGCAGCCCCGATCGCGATCCGCTCGGCCGCGAAGTCCCCAGCCGCGAGGCGGGAGACCGCGCACGGCTCCAGGAAGGCGGCAAGAAGGGCACGCTCGAACTCCGGGCCCGCGAGGTCCTCGAAGAACTCCGCCGTCGTCTGGGCGAAACGGAGAGGCCGCAGGGCGAGTTGGATTATCTGCAGCGCCTGATCGATCCGCGCCGTTGAACGGGCCGGCCGACTTGCCGCCTCGGACACGGCGTGTCTCTTAGAGCGCGTCAGCGAATCGTCCGGGAAACGGCATGACCTTCATCGACGCCCTCGTTCCCTTCGCCGTGGCGGCCGTGGCGGTCGTTCTGGTGCTCGGCCTCGTCAACATGATGCGCGGCGGAAGCCCGAATCGGTCTCAGACGCTCATGCGGTGGCGGGTGATCCTGCAATTCGTCGCCGTGCTCCTCATCATGTTCGCGATCTGGATGAAGGGCTGACGCTCCTCGGCGAAACCCGGCAGTCCGGTTTGACGTATCGCAAGTGTGGTTTATGGTCCGGACCGAAGCAACCGGGGGTTCATGATGCGTGCTGGGACGGCTCTTGCGGCGCTCGCCGTGCTCGCGGCATCGATCGTGGCGGCTTCGGCCCAGCAGGCCGCGCGCTGGGAGATCCGCGGCGGCGTCTTCGTGCATGACGCCGTATCCCCCGAGGCCGGCAGCGTCGACCTCAACGCAGAGCTGCTATCCCCGAAGCTCTTCTCCGCCGCGCCGGAATGGCAGGCCGTCGTTCCGAGGGCCCATATCGGCACGACCGTCAACACCGCGGGCGATACCAGCCATGCCTATGCGGGCCTGACCTGGAACTACGACGTCACCAAGCGCCTCTTCGTCGAAGGAAGCTTCGGCGCCGCGATCCATGACGGGAAATTCGCCCAGCGGCCGGGCAGGCTGGCCATGGGCTGCTCCTGGGGCTTCCGCGAATCGGGATCGATGGGCTGGCGTTTCTCCGAAAGCCTGAGTGCGATGGCGACCATCGAGCATGTCTCCAACGCTGGTCTGTGCGACCAGAATCGTGGCCTGACCAATTTCGGTCTGCGTCTCGGCTACGCTTTCTGACGATACCGCTTCACGTTCGGCCGATCCGCGTTATATCCCCGGCCTGACGGGAGGCGGATCCGCATGGTCGTACTGAATCGCATCTACACGCGCACCGGCGACAACGGCACCACGGCGCTGGGCACCGGCGAGCGTCGGCCGAAATTCGACCTCCGGATCGACGCCTACGGCACCGTGGACGAGACCAATTCGGTGATCGGCCTCGCTCGCCTGCATACGGCGGCCGCCGAGCCGCTGGTCGACGCCATGCTCGGGCGGATCCAGAACGATCTCTTCGACCTCGGCGCGGATCTCTGCACGCCCGATACCGGCAAGCCGCTCGACTACGAGCCGCTGCGCATCATCCCGGCCCAGGTCGAGCGCATCGAGCGCGAGATCGACCTGCTCAACGAGGAGCTGAAGCCGCTTCGGTCCTTCGTTCTGCCGGGCGGCTCCGCGGCGGCCGCATATCTCCATCAGGCCCGCACGGTCAGCCGCCGCGCCGAGCGGCTCATGGTCGAACTCGCGTCCCGGCCCGAGGAAAAGGTCGGCGATGCTGCGCTGCGCTATGTGAATCGGCTCTCCGACTTCCTCTTCGTCGCATCGCGTTACGTGAACCGGCGCGGCGAGGGCGACGTGCTCTGGGTTCCGGGCGCGACCCGCTGAGCCCGTTCGCCGGGTAAAGACGGCCTCTTCTCCGTATTTCGGCGCGTTGACAACGCTTCCGGGCGACGATTACGGTCCCGAACACTTCGGGCCGGACGCGTCGCGTTCCGGTCCCCCGGCGCGTGCGTGTCCGCGCGTCGTTCAGCGTACGGAACAGAGGACCCGCCGGCCTTGGCCGCACCGGGTCCGGGGATGGATCGGATGAAGCTCCTCGTGCCCGTGAAGCGGGTTGTCGACTACAACGTGAAGATCCGGGTGAAGCCGGACGGATCGGGAGTGGAACTCGCGAACGTGAAGATGTCGATGAACCCCTTCGACGAGATCGCCGTCGAAGAGGCGATCCGTCTGAAGGAAGCGGGCAAGGCGAGCGAAATCGTGGTGGTCTCGATCGGACCCGCGCAAGCGGCCGAGACGATCCGCACGGCGCTCGCGATGGGCGCCGACCGCGGCATCCTCGTGAAGACGGACGCTCCCGTCGAGCCGCTCGCCGTCGCCAAGATCCTGAAGGGCGTCATGGAGGCCGAAGGCCCCGGCCTCGTCATTCTCGGCAAGCAGGCCATCGACGACGATTCCAACGCCACCGGCCAGATGCTGGCGGCGCTGACGGGCCGCCCGCAGGGCACCTTCGCCTCCAAGGTCGAGATCTCGGGCGACTCGGTCGCCGTGACGCGCGAGATCGACGGCGGCCTGCAGACGGTCGAGCTGAAGCTCCCGGCCATCGTGACCACGGACCTCCGCCTCAACGAGCCGCGCTATGCTTCGCTGCCGAACATCATGAAGGCGAAGAAGAAGCCGCTCGACGAGAAGGCCCCCGGCGATTACGGCGTCGACGTCGCGCCCCGGCTCAAGGTGCTGAACACCGCCGAGCCCGCGGCCCGCAAGGCCGGCGCCAAGGTCGGCTCCGTCGCCGAACTCGTCGGGAAGCTGAAGACCGAAGCGGGAGTGCTCTGATATGGCCGCGCTGCTCATCGCCGAACATGACGACGCCTCGCTGAAGGACGCCACCGCGAAGGCGCTCACCGCCGCCCGCGCGCTCGGCGGCCCCGTCCACGTCCTCGTGGCCGGTTCGGGCTGCTCGGCCGCCGCTCAGGCCGCGTCCAAGCTCGAAGGCGTCGAGAAGGTGCTCGTCGCCGACGCGCCGACCTATGCGAACCGCCTCGCGGAGCCGGTCGCCGATCTCGTCGTGTCGCTCGCGGGCGGCTATGACGCGATCGTCGCGCCCGCCACCTCGAACGGCAAGAACACGCTGCCGCGCGTCGCGGCGCTCTTGGACGTCATGCAGATCTCGGAAGTGACCAAGGTCGTCTCGGCCGACACGTTCGAGCGTCCGATCTATGCGGGCAACGCGATCCAGACGGTTCAGTCGACCGACGCCAAGAAGGTGCTGACGGTCCGCACGGCCTCCTTCCAGGCCTCCGGCAACGGCGGCTCGGCGGCGATCGAGGCCGTGGCCGCCGCTGCCGATCCGGCCGTGTCGTCGTTCAAGGGCGAGGAACTGTCGAAGTCCGACCGTCCCGAACTGACCTCGGCGCGGATCATCATTTCCGGCGGCCGCGCGATGCAGAACGCCGAGAACTTCAAGACCTACATCGAACCCGTCGCCGATGCGCTCGGCGCGGCGATGGGCGCCTCGCGCGCGGCGGTCGACGCGGGCTACGCCCCGAACGACTGGCAGGTCGGCCAGACCGGCAAGGTGGTCGCCCCCGACCTCTACATCGCGGTCGGCATTTCCGGGGCGATCCAGCATCTCGCGGGCATGAAGGACTCGAAGGTCATCGTGGCCATCAACAAGGACGAAGAGGCGCCGATCTTCCAGGTCGCCGATTACGGCCTCGTAGCCGACCTCTTCACCGCCCTGCCCGAGCTCAAGCAGGAACTGGCCAAAGGCTGACGAACGACACGGGCCGCGCTTCTTTCCGGAGCGCGGCCCTCCTCCATTCAGGCGCGACGCGCGAGCAGGTACCCATGTCCATCGAAATCCGCAGCATCGGAATCATCGGCGCCGGCCAGATGGGCAACGGCATCGCCCAGGTCTGCGCGACCGCGGGCTTCGACGTCGTGCTGCATGACGTGAGCGAAGATCGGATCAATGCGGGCCTCGCGACCATCAACGGCAACCTCGCCAAGCTGGTCGGCCGCGGCGCGATGGCCGAAGACGAGCGCCGCGTGGCGCTGGAGCGCATCGCCGCGGGGCCGGGCCTCGACGATGTCGGCCGTTGCGATCTCGTGATCGAGGCCGCGACGGAGAACGAGGAGATCAAGAAGAAGATCTTCATCGCCCTCTGCCCGGCGCTGAAGCCCGACGCGATGCTCGCGTCCAACACCTCTTCGATCTCGATCACGCGCCTCGCCTCGGTCACGGACCGGCCCGAGCGCTTCATCGGCATCCATTTCATGAACCCCGTCCCCCGCATGCAGCTCGTCGAGCTGATCCGCGGCATCGCGACGGAAGACCCCACCTTCGACTCGGCGCGCGCTTTCATCACAGCGCTCGGCAAGACGGTGACGACCGCCGAAGACTTCCCGGCCTTCATCGTCAACCGCATCCTGCTGCCGATGATCAACGAGGCGATCTACACGCTCTATGAGGGCGTGGGCTCGGTCGACGCCATCGACACGGCCATGCGGCTCGGCGCCAATCACCCGATGGGCCCGCTGCAGCTCGCCGACTTCATCGGCCTCGATACCTGTCTCTCGGTGATGCAGGTTCTGCATGAGGGCCTTGCGGACTCGAAATACCGCCCCTGCCCGCTGCTCGTGAAATATGTCGAGGCCGGCTGGCTGGGCCGCAAGACGAACCGCGGCTTCTACGACTATCGCGGCGAGAAGCCCGTCCCGACGCGCTGAGCCGCCGAGCGGCCCGATCCGGGGCCGCTTCACAATTTCGTCGCACGACCTGTAGACTGTCCTTGCCTGAGATTCGTTCCGAATCCGAAGGAGAGCCGGTCGGTGACGATCCACGTCCGTCCGCCCGTTTCGCCGGATGCCTGTCCGGCCTTGGTGCTCAACGCAGACTATCGCCCGTTGAGCTATTACCCCTTGTCGCTCTGGAGCTGGCAGGACGCGATCAAGGCGGTCTTTCTCGACCGCGTGAACATCATCGCCTCCTACGACCGGACGATCCGCAGCCCGAGCTCGGAAATCCGCCTCCCCTCGGTCGTTTGCCTCAAGAGCTACATCAAGCCGTCGCGGCACCCGGCCTTCACGCGCTTCAACGTCTTCCTGCGCGACCGCTTCACCTGCCAATACTGCAACATCCGCGAAGACCTCACCTTCGACCACGTGATCCCGCGCTCGAAGGGCGGCCAGACGACGTGGGAGAACGTCGTCGCGGCCTGCTCGCCCTGCAATCTGCGCAAGGGCGACCGGCTGCCGGCCGATGTCGGCATGGTCCCGTTGCAGAAGCCTTTCGCCCCGACCGTGCAGGACCTGCACCGCAACGGGCGGCTGTTCCCGCCGAACTATCTGCACGAAAGCTGGCTGGACTATCTCTACTGGGACAGCGAGCTGGAACCCTGATCGCGCAGGCCGCCGAGCGCGGCCGATCCGGCGACGACCGCTGCGGCACCCGAGACGATCACGTTCCAGACGGCCAGAGACTGGCCGAGAAGGCGGAACGCGACCTCGTCGCAGCGGATCACCGTGGCCGTTGAGAGCTGCTTCAGGAAGTCCTGCATGCCCGCATCCGCCGCCGCGCCGCCGGAACAGCCGGCGGGGCCCGCCCAGAGCTTCCACTCGATGCCGGCGTGATAGACGCCGATCCCCGCGCCGACCACGAAGACCGGCGCCACGAGCGCCAGCAGCAGCGATGCAGGCCGAACCGCTCCGCGCAGGGCGAGAAACAGCGCCGCGATCGATAGCGGCAGGCCGAGATAATAGGGGATCCGCTGCTGGAGGCAGAGCGGGCAGGGCTTCACGCCGAGGACGAGTTCGATGAACCACGCCCCGGCAATGGCGGCACCCGCGATCAGGAGCACGAAACCGGCGGCGGCGGCCGGACGGAGCGGGATATAGGACGAGGACATCAGAAGAGCTTGCCCAAAGCCACGAAACCGAGAACCACGACCGCGACGGCACCGACCGTCACCGCGACGAGATGCTTTTCGAGGAAAAGCCGGATCGGGCCGCCGAATCGGTTGAACAGGCCCGCCAGAATGAAGAAGCGCGCGCCGCGCGTGATCACCGACAGGACCACGAACATCGCGAAATCATAGTCGAGCGCGCCGGAGACGATCGTCACGACCTTGTAGGGAATGGGCGTCAGGCCCTTCACGAGGATGAAGAGAGCGCCCCATTCGGCATAGAAGGCCCGCACGGCTTCGATCTTCGCGCCGTAGCCGTAGAGGTTCAGGAGCCAGAGGCCGACGCTGTCGAACAGCAGCGAGCCGATGGCGTAACCCGCGATCCCGCCCAGCACGGACGCGATGGTGCAGACCAACGCATAACGATAGGCGCGCTCGGGCCGCGCCAGAGCCATCGGCGCCAGCATCACGTCCGGCGGGACCGGGAAGAAGGAGCTTTCCGCGAAGGAGACCGCCGCGAGCGCCCAAGTCGCGCGCGGACCCGCGGCCAACGCGACGGTTGCGTCATAAAGGCGTCTCAGCATCGCGGCTCCGTTCGGGACGGCGTGAGGTGAACGCGATCGCGGGCTCGGCCGTTCCCCGCGGAGCGGCGGACCCGGAACGAGGGCTGCATACCCCGCTTCCGCCGGCCGACCAACCCCGAAGGCGGCCGCCTCATGACGCGGCGAACCAGACGACCGCCCCGGTCCCCAGCGAGCTCAGGGCGACCGCCGCCACCTCGAGCGCGAAGCGCCGGCCCGCGATCGCGAGACCGATGCCGATCTTGCCCAGCATGTCGGTGGCGACCCCGGTCAGGATCGCGACGGCCGCGGTGCGTGCGTCGAGCAGCTGCGGGACGAGCCGGGCGGTCGCGATCGTGATGGCATCGACATCCAGCACGCCCGCCACGGCCGCCCCGAGCACCGAGCCCGTGCCGCCGAAACGTTCGGCCACCGCATGCGAGAGCAGCATCACGGCCGCAAGCACGGCGGCGAAGGCGAAGACGAAACGGAATTCGACCGGGTTTCGGAACGCTCCGTCCGCGCCCGTGCCCGCCTGCGAACGTCGTGCGGCAAGAATGCCGATCGCGAGCGCCGCCGTGGCCGCGGCCGCGAGGGGAACGACCACCGCTCCGAAGACGTCGTCATTCACGGCCGCCGTGAGCACGGCGACGCGCAGATACATCACGGCGCTCGCCATCGCGACGCCCGCGGCAAGCAGGCGCGGCGCCGCTCCTTCCCGCGCCGCACTCCGCGCATTGGTCACGGTCACCGCGGTGGACGAGGCGAGCCCGCCCGCGAGCCCCGCGACGATGACGCCGCGGTCAGGCCCCAGATGCTTCACCGCGAGATAGCCCGCGAAGGACATGCCCGCGAGCACGATGGCGATCAGCCAGACCTCCCGCGGATCGACGCCGCCGAACGGCCCGACGGGTCCGTCGGGCAGCACGGGCAGGATGACCACGCTCATGGCGAGGAGCGCCAGCGCGGAGCGGAGTTCGGGACCGCTGATCGCCCGGACCCAGCCGTGCAGGGGCTCGCGGAAGGCGAGGATCGCCGTGGCGGTCACGGCCAGCGCCGAAGCGACCCGGAGATCGCCGACGACGGCATAGCCGCCGAGTGCGAAGGTCAGCGCGGCCGCCACCGTCGCGGTGGCGGAATACCGTCGTTCGGCGCGGTTTTCTTCGAGGAAGAAGGGCGTCACCGACGCCGTGAAGCCGAGAAAGCAGAGGCCGAACAGGATCCCCGCCCCGACCGCGGAGGCTCCGGCGACATGCGTGCCGAGTTGGGCTGCGACGCCGCCGAGCAGCGCCGCCAGCGCGAAGGTCCTCAGCCCCGCCGCGCGCCCGCCCGCGGGCTCCTCGCGCTTCTGCCAGCCGCGTTCCAGCCCGATGAGCGACCCGATGGCCAGCACCACGGCGAAACGGATCAGAAGATCGGCGGTATCGGACAGGGCGCGGTCTCCGCTTCGGTCGCAAGGCAGAGCGGCATCGCCTCGGCTCGGGCGACACCGTTCGCAGACTCTTGTCTCATGACGGAACGGCAGCGGACAGTCGGGGAAAACGCGGGCGACGCGTCCGGACGCGAATGATGCGGATTGGTGCCCCTGGCCGGGATCGAACCAGCACTCCTTGCGGAACTCGATTTTGAGTCGAGCGCGTCTACCAATTCCGCCACAGGGGCCACGCGGATCGTTCTTACACCACCCTCCGACGGCCGCCTAGACGCCCGGATCGGCCGCGCACGGGGAATGCCGCTCCTCAGCCGACCAACGGCCGGAACGTCTCCACGACCCGTTCATAGACGGGTCGCTTGAAGGGGATGATCAGCTCCGGCAGGCGCTCGATCCGCTCCCACCGCCAAGCGTCGAATTCGGGATGAGGCGCGCCCGCGGGGTCATGGATGTCGATTTCCGACTCCTCGCCCTCGAAGCGGAGCGCGAACCATTTCTGCGTCTGCCCCCTCCATTTGCCCTTCCACGCCTGCTTCGCGACAGCGTCCGGCAGATCGTAGGAGAACCATTCCGGCGCCTCGGCGAGCAACGAGACGCTGGTCACGTTCGTCTCCTCGCGCAGCTCGCGCAGCGCCGCGACATAAGGGTCTTCGCCGGGGTCGATGCCGCCCTGCGGCATCTGCCAGGCGTGAACGTCGTCGACATGCTCGGGGCCCGCTTCGGCCTTGCGGCGACCGACGAAGACGAGGCCGCTCCTGTTGACGAGCATGATGCCGACGCAGGGACGATAAGGCAGATCCTTCACCAAGGCGCTCCTTGCGCCGTCAGGGGCGCACCACCGCGCTCAGGGGCACGAGGGCGATGCCCTTGGCCTCGAGCCTTTCGATCCATTGGGCGAGCCGGTCGATGACGTCCGGTGACACCACCACCGCGACCGCGGCGACGCCCTTCTTCTTGGCGATCGCCTCGGATTTGGCAAGCGCCGCATCCAGTTCGCCCCCCTTCCGGGCGGCTTCGAAGGACAGGTCGATCCGCCCGCTCCGGAGGCCCATACCGCGCGCGAGATCCGGGACGAGGCTGCGCGTCGGCGCCGCATCTTCCATGAACAGGAGACCGCGATCGGAGATCTCCTTCAGCACCGGCAGCAGCGCGGGCTCATGCACCAGCAGGCGCTCGCCGCGGTCGTTGAGCACGCCCGCATATCCGGTGAAGCGCGAGAGGCTCCAATGCAGCCGGTCGATGTTTTCGGCCGCCGGGGCCGAGGTGGTCAGCGTCTTCGGGCCGGGATCCGTCACGGGATAATCGAGCGGCTCCATCGGCACGCGCAGCCACACTTCCCGCCCTTCGCGGCGCAGGCGCTCCACCGCGCCCTCGGCATCCTGATCGGGAGCGAAGGAGAGCGTCACGTCGCCCGGCAGCCGGCTCGCGACGCGCAGCCCGTCCGCATCGAGCTTGCGGGCGTCGATCACCAAGGCGATGCGGGGACGGCCGTCGAGGCCCGGCCGCAACGGCCGCGCATGGGCGTCGCCCGGGCGCGTGCCGTCGAGCGCGACGCGCGGCAGCATGCCGAAGCGTCCCGTCTCCAGAAGGCCCGCCGAAAGAATGTTGGGCGTCCGAGCGATCGCGCCCGTGACCTCGGGCAATTGCGGCGGGAATCCCGAACGCACGACCGGCGTGCCGTCATCCTCGGGCGCGGGCAGTTCAACGATCGGGTCCGGCTCGAACGCCGCCGTCTGCTGGGCCGATCCCTGAACGGTCGATCCGGCGGGAACCAGCCGGAGATGAAGCGCGCCCGCCGCGAACAGAGCGGCGCTGCACAAGGTCACGACAAGACCGGTCGTCCACGCGGCGCGGTGCCGGGGCGTCGGATCGGCGGCGGGCAAACCGAGAGGGCGGGACAATTCGTCGAATGGCGCGGACATGAGGCCTCTGACAAGGGCGACTCACCGGTACGCAGCACATTTGAAAACCCGGTCTTCGCGCGGATCATGCCCTTGCATGGTTAACGAAGCGCAAACGAAAACCCCCGCATCGTGCAATGCGGGGGTTTTTCCATCCTGCGTTGCAGGCGATCAGTTGGCCTTGGTCGCGGCCTTGGCGTCCGCGGCGCTGACCTTTCCGCGCAGCAGATCGAAAGCGTAGTTCAGCTGCTTGTCGTTCTTCGGATCCGGCGGGACATAGGCGGAAGACCCGCCGCGCTCTTCCTCGCCGTTCTTCAGATGTCCGCGCAGCGCGGCCTCGCCCTTGGTCTCGTCCTTGCCCTTCAGCTCCGGCGGAACGTCCGGCAGCACCTGGATGTCGGGCTCGATGCCCTTCGCCTGAATGGAACGGCCGGACGGCGTGTAGTAGCGGGCCGTCGTCATGCGCAGCGCGCCGTTGCCGCCCAGCGGCACGATGGTCTGCACCGATCCCTTGCCGAACGAGCGCGTGCCCACCACCGTGGCGCGCTTGTGGTCCTGCAGTGCGCCGGCCACGATCTCGGACGCCGAGGCCGAACCGCCATTGACGAGCACGACGACCGGCTTGCCCTTCGAAAGATCGCCCGCCCGCGCGTTGTAGCGCTGCGCTTCGTCGGGGTTGCGGCCGCGCGTGGAGACGATCTCGCCCCGCTCGAGGAACGCGTCGGAAACGGAGATCGCCTGATCCAGAAGACCGCCGGGATTGTTGCGCAGATCGAGCACGAAGCCCTTCAGCCGGTCGGCCGGGATCTCCTTCGTGAGACTGTCCAGCGCCGTCTTCAGGTTCTCGAAGGTCTGCTCGTTGAACTGGGTGATGCGGATATAGCCGACATCGTCCTCGGTCCGGTACCGGACCGCGCGGATGCGGATCGTGTCGCGCACGAGCGTGATGTCGACGGTGTCGGACGCGCCCTTGCGGACGATCTTCAGGCGCACCGACGAATTCACCGGGCCGCGCATCTTCTCGACGGCCTGATTCAGGGACAGGCCCTGCACCTGCTCGTCGTCGATCTGCACGATGATGTCGCCGGCCATCACGCCGCCGCGGGCCGCGGGCGTATCGTCGATGGGCGTGACGACCTTCACGAGGCCTTCTTCCATCGTCACCTCGATGCCGAGGCCGCCGAATTCGCCGCGGGTCTGGACCTGCATGTCCTTGAAGCTCTTCGCATCCATGTAGCTGGAATGCGGATCGAGGCTCTGCAGCATGCCGTTGATCGCCGACTCGATCAGCTTCTGATCGTCGGGCTTTTCGACGTAATCGGTCCGGATCTTCTCGAACACGTCGCCGAACAGATTGAGCTGACGATAGAGATCGCCGGGGGCGGCGGTCGCGCGGCCGAGAAGCGCCGGCGACGAGGTCAGTGTCGCCGCGCCCGCACCCAGGGCGACGCCGAACAGGAGAACCGAGAGCTTACGCATCATCCACGAACTTTCTCGTTCAGCGAGGTCGCCCACCAAGGGGCCGGATCGATCGAAGTCCCATCTTTGCGGAACTCGACGTAAAGAACCGGTTGCGAAGCGTCGGCTCCGGCGAGGGACACGGCCGCTTTCGCGCCGTCCCCCATCTGTGCCACGGGCTCGCCCGCCACCACGAACTGCCCGACGGACACGTTGATGCGCTCCATACCGGCCAGGAGGATATAGTATCCGCCGCCGGCATTCACGATCAAGAGTTGACCATAGGTTCTGAAAGGCCCGGCGAAGGCCACCCAGCCGTCGGCGGGGGAGGACACCACGGCACCGGACCGCGTGCCGAGCGCCACGCCCTTCTGCGTTCCGCCCACGCCGTCGGGCGCATTGTAGCCACGCAGCACCGTACCCGCGACCGGCAGCGGCAAGGCGCCCCTGAGGTCGCCGAAGGCCGAGCGGGGCGCGAGCTTCGCGGGATCCTTGCCCGAAAGCGCGGCGATGCGCTCCTTCAGCTGCGCGATGCGCGGATCGTTCCGCGCGGCCTGTTCCTCCGCGAGCGCACGGCTACGCAGCTGCTCGTCCGATTCGAGGCGGGCCAGAAGATCGCGCAGGGATTGCGCGCGGCCGGCCAGAGCGGCGCCTCTCTGCTGCTCTTCCGCGAATCCCGCTTCGCGCTTGGCGAGTTCCTGCCGCCGGGCATCCACCAGAAGCGCGAGCTCCGCGCGGTCCTTCACGAGGGACGCGAGGTCCCGCGCAAGGCTCTCGCGCTCGCCGGACGCCAATGTGCGCAGGCGGATCAGCTCGCCGAGATCCCCCGCCAGCGCTTCGGTCTCCGCCTTCAGCTCCGGCAGAACCGCGCCGAGAAGGATGGAGCTGCGCACGGCGTCGAGCATGTCCTCGGGCCGGACCAGCAGCGCCGGGGGCGGGCGTCGGCCCATGCGCTGCAACGAACCGAGCACTTCGGCGACGAGCCCGCGGCGCGCCTCGAGCGAGCGGCGGATCGCCGTCTCGGTCTGGTTGAGCGTGGCCAACCGGCCCTCGATGCCGCTGACGCGCGTCTCCGCGGCCTGGATCCGGCCCGTCACCTCGACGAGTCTCTCGCCGAGCCGCGCACGGTCCGAACGCAGGATCTCGATCTCGGCCCTGAGCCGCGCCCGCGCCTCTTCGCCGGTGCGCAGATCCTTCTCGATCGCTTCGAGCTCCATCTGCTTCGCGGAGCGGTCCTGCGCGGAGGGCGTGGCGGCGGGCGTCTGAGCGGAAACGGCGCAGGGCACCGCCGCCGCGAACAGGGCGGTGCGGAACAGGCGAAGGGCGGATCGTCCGATTCGGCTCATGCGCGATGATAGGGATGGCCGGCGATGATGGACATCGCCCGATAGATCTGTTCGGCGACGAGCAGGCGCACGATCTGGTGCGGCAAGGTCATCGCGCCGAAGGACAGCACGAGATCGGCGCGGGCGCGCAGATCCGGGTCGAGCCCGTCCGCTCCGCCCACCACGAAGGCGAGGCCCTTGCTTCCGCCGTCCCGCCGCGTCCGGACGAAGGCCGCGAAATCCTCGCTCGACATGGATCGGGCCCGCTCGTCGAGCACCACGAGCGTCGCCCCGGCCGCTTTTTCGGCCAGCGCGCGCGCCTCCTCGGCCTTGCGGTCCTCGGGGCGGGCGGCGCGGCTTTCGGGCAGCTCGATCACGTCGGGCCCCGAAAGGCCGAGCGAGCGGCCGGTCGCCCGCGCGCGCTCGACATAGCGGGCGATCAATTCGCGTTCGGGTCCGTCCTTGACCCGTCCGACGGCCAGGACGGTGATGCGCACGATGCCCCCGTCAGGAGGCGGCGCGCTCGCCCGGACGGTCCGTGCCCCACATCTTTTCGAGATTGTAGAACTGGCGGACTTCCGGACGGAAGACATGCAGGATCACGTCCCCGGCATCGATGAGGACCCAGTCGCAATGCGGCTGGCCTTCGACGCGGAGATCCTTGAATCCCTGCTCCTTGAGGGCTTCGACCACACGGTCCGCGATGGAACCGACGTGCCGGTTGGACCGACCCGAAGAGATCACCATCGCATCCGCGAGTGCCGTTCTGCCCGTGAGGTCGATCACCACCGTTTCCTCCGCCTTGGCGTCGTCGAGGGCGGCGAGAATGGTGGCCATGGCGTCGCCGTGACCCGGCTGCGTTGCGGGGGTCGCGGCCTGGGGCGCCCTATCGGCAGCCCCTTCGAGGTGAGCCATCGTCAGTATGTTTTCCTCATGGTTCGTGCGCTCCTGCGCACCTCTCCAATATCGACGATCGGAGCCCGTTTTTCAATGACGCGCCTTGCGTTCCGCGCGGATGGCCGTCGAAGAAAGCGCGGAGCGCCGCCCGTGGACGAAGATCCAGGCCGGGGGCTTGGCCGTGACGAGGGACCGTCCGGCCGTCTCCGGCAGGCGCGAGGACGCGAAACGGATGCTCGCGCGGCTCGTGCCGGCGCGGAAGGTGGAGCCGGGACGGTCGAACACCGCCACCGGCATCATCTTCATGATTTCGGTCCAACGCTGCCAGCGATGGAAGCCTTGGAGATTGTCCGATCCCATCAGCCAGACGAGATGAACGCCCGGGCAACGCGACTTCAGCACTTCCAGCGTCATGCGCGTGAAGCGCGTGCCGAAGGCTTCCTCGACGGTCGTGACGTGAATGCGGGGATGGCGGGCGAGCGCCCGCGCTTCGCGGGCCCGCGCCGCGGAGGCCGGCAATTCGTTGGTGTTCTTCAGCGGGTTGCCGGGCGTCACGAGCCACCAGACGGCATCGAGGCCGAGCCGGCGGAGCGCGGTCAGCGTGATCATCCGATGCGCGGCATGCGGCGGATCGAACGTGCCGCCGAGAATGCCGATACGCATCCCCGGCGCATGCGGCGGCAGCGGCGGACAGGGATCGGGGGAGCGGAACCTGCGGCCGAGCATCAGGGTCGGATCTGGCCGGTACCGCGGACGCGATATTTGAAGGATGTGAGTTGCTCGACGCCGACGGGCCCGCGCGCATGCATGCGGCCCGTGGCGATCCCGATCTCTGCCCCGAAACCGAATTCGCCGCCGTCGGCGAATTGCGTGGAGGCGTTGTGCAAGACGATGGCGCTGTCCACCTCGTTGAGGAAACGCTCGGCGGCCGCCGCATCTCCGGTGATGATCGAATCCGTATGATGGGAGCCGTAGCGTTCGATGTGCTCGATCGCGGCACCGACGCCGTCCACCACCCGGCAGGCGATGATCGCGTCGAGATATTCCGTCGACCAGTCCTCCTCCGTCGCCGCCGTCACGCGCGGATCGACCGCCTGCACGGCAGCGTCGCCCCGCACCGCGCAGCCCGCATCGAGCAGCATCGCCACGAGCGGCTTCAGATGCGTCTGCGCGCAGCCGGCGTCCACCAACAGCGTCTCGGCCGACCCGCAGACCCCGGTACGGCGCAGCTTCGCGTTGCGCACCACCGCGAGCGCCATCGCGAGATCGGCGGCCCGGTCGACATAGACGTGGCAGATGCCTTCGAGATGCGCGAACACCGGCACGCGAGCCTCGTTCTGCACGCGCGCCACGAGGCTCTTGCCGCCCCGCGGCACGATCACGTCCACGGTACCGCCGAGCCCCGCCAGCATCATGCCGACGGCGGCACGGTCGCGGGTAGGCACGAGGCGCACGGCGTCTTCGGAGAGGCCCGCAGCCCGCAGCCCCTGCCGCATCGCGTCCGCGATCGCGGAGGAGGTGCGGAAACTTTCGGAGCCCGCGCGGAGGATCGCCGCATTGCCGCTCTTCAGGCAGAGCGCGGCAGCGTCGGCCGTCACGTTCGGCCGGCTTTCGAAGATCACGCCGATCACGCCGAGCGGCGTGGCGACGCGCTCGAACGCCAGCCCGTTCGGCCGCGTCCAGGTCGCCAGCACGCGACCCACGGGATCGGCCAGCGCAGCGACCTCCTCGACCGCGGTCGCGATCGCCTCGAGACGCTTCGGATCGAGCCGCAGGCGGTCGATGAAGGAGGCCGCCGTTCCGCGCGCCTCGGCATCGGCCACGTCGGCGGCATTGGCGGCGAGTATGGCGGGAGAGGCCGCACGAAGCGCCGCGGCGGCGGCACGCAGGGCCGCGTTCTTCGCCTCGGCGGAGGCGAGCGCCAGCGACCGCGCAGCGACGCGCGCGCGCCGGCCGATGTCGAGCATCAGCGCTTCCAGGTCATCGCCTTCCGCGACGGCGCGCAGGCTCTCCGCCATCTTCGTTCTCCGGAGGCGCGGAGGATTGCGCCCGGGGCGTTCATTTAACCCATGAACGAGGAACCGAACAGGGCGCTCGGCGCATGACTGGTCGAATAACGCGACGCTTCAGCCGGAGCCGAGCGCCATATCGTCGCGGTGAACCATCTCGGCCCGCCCCGAATAGCCGAGAAGCTCGGCGATGGCCTTCGAGGGGCGGCCCGCGATCATCGCGGCCTCGGCGGCGTCATAGGCGATCAGGCCGCGGCCGATCTCCCCGCCGTCCGGGCCGCGCAGCACCACGGCGTCGCCGCGCTCGAAACCGCCTTCCACACGGATCACGCCCGCCGGCAGCAGGCTCTTGCCCGAGCGGATCGCCGCCGCCGCACCCTCGTCGAGATGCAGCACGCCCTTGGGCTCGACGGCTCCCGCGATCCAGGTCTTGCGCGCGGAGACGGGGTTCGATCCGGTGAGGAACCATGTACAGGGACCGCCCTCGGCGATCCGGCGCAAGGGATGCGCGACGCGGCCGTCGGCGATCACCATATGCGTGCCGCCGCCGGTCGCGATCTTGGCGGCTTCCACCTTCGTGCGCATGCCGCCGCGCGACAATTCCGACGCCGCACCGCCCGCCATCGCCTCGATCTCGGCCGTGATGCGCGGCACCACGGGGATCAGCCGCGCGTCCGGGTTCTGCTGCGGCGGCGCCGTATAAAGCCCGTCGATATCGGACAACAGCACCAGAAGATCCGCTCCCGCCATGGTCGCGACGCGGGCCGCCAGCCGGTCGTTGTCGCCGTAGCGGATCTCGGTCGTCGCCACCGTGTCGTTCTCGTTGACCACGGGAACCGCACGCAGATCCATGAGGCGGCCGAGCGTGGCGCGCGCATTGAGATAGCGGCGGCGCTCTTCGGTATCCCACAGCGTGACGAGGATCTGGCCCGCCGTGATGCCGCGCGCGCCGAGCACGCCCGCCCAGGCCTGCGCGAGCGCGATCTGCCCCACCGCGGCCGCGGCCTGGCTCTCTTCGAGTTTCAGCGCGCCGCGCGGCAATTTCAGCACCGTCCGGCCCATCGCGATGGCGCCGGAGGAGACGACGATCACGTCGACGCCGCGGCCGTGCAGCGCGGCGATGTCCTCGGCGAGCGCCTCGAGCCAGGCCCGGCGCAGATCGCCCTTCGCCCCGTCCACCAGTAGGGAGGAGCCGACCTTGACGACGACGCGCCTGAACCGGTCGAGCGAAGGCGTCCGCGTCACGGATGCCATCCTTCGGAGACGGCGGGCGCGTCCGCGGCGGCTTCTTCCGCCCGCGAAGCGTCGATGACTTTCATCAACGCGCGCAGCACGTCTTCGACGCCCTGCCGCGAGGCCGAGGACAGCACGAGCGGCGTCTTGCCAGCCGCGCGCTTCAGCCGCTTCTTCTGCTCTTCGAGCATCTCGGGCGTCAGCGCGTCGGCCTTCGAAAGCGCGACGATCTCGGTCTTCTCGTCGAGCCCGCCGCCATAGGCTTCGAGCTCGTGGCGCACGGTCTTGTAGGTCTTGCCCGCATGTTCGGTCGTCGCATCGACGAGATGCAGCAGGACGCGGCAGCGTTCGACATGGCCGAGGAAGCGGTCGCCGAGCCCATGGCCTTCATGCGCGCCCTCGATCAGGCCGGGAATGTCGGCGAGCACGAATTCGCGCCCGTCGACCCGGACCACGCCGAGGCCGGGATGCAGCGTCGTGAAGGGATAATCCGCGATCTTCGGCTTCGCCGCCGTCACGGTCGCGAGGAAGGTCGACTTGCCCGCATTGGGAAGGCCGACGAGCCCGGCATCCGCGATCAGCTTCAGCCGCAGGCGGATCCAGCGCTCCTCGCCCTCTTGGCCCGGATTGGCCCGGCGGGGCGCGCGATTTGTGGAGGTCGTGAAATAGGCGTTGCCGAAGCCGCCGTTGCCGCCCTTGGCGAGCAGCACGCGCTGGCCGATGGCGGTGAGGTCCGCGATCAGCGTCTCGCCGTCCTCGTCGAGCACCTGCGTGCCCTTGGGCACCTTCAACACCACGTCCGAGCCCTTGCCGCCGGCGCGGTTGCGGCCCATGCCGTGCATGCCGGACTTGGCCTTGAAATGCTGCTGATAGCGATAGTCGATCAGCGTGTTGAGCCCGTCCACGCATTCGACCCAGACATCGCCGCCGCGTCCGCCGTCGCCGCCGTCGGGACCGCCGAATTCGATGAACTTCTCGCGGCGGAACGAGACGCAACCCGCGCCGCCGTTGCCCGAGCGGATGTAGACCTTGGCCTCGTCGAGAAACTTCATGCGCACTCCCTAACGGAGCGCGCGCCGCGGAGCAATGCGCGAACCCGTTTCCGCCTCAGCGTGCCCCGGCCCGCCGGATGGTCAGATCGACGTCGCCGACCGTGAAGAACAGCCACTTCACCCTCGCCGTGTTCCGCACGGTTCGGGCATCGGTCCGGACCAGCAGGTCGTCGAAGGATACCGTGAAGCTGCTTCCGCCCTTGGTCCGCACCACCGCGCGATAGGTCAGGCGCACCGCATCGCCGTCCTGCACGACCTCGGCCGTTCCCACCACGTCCTCGCGGGCGCCGACATAGCGGCCCTCGCCCGTGCGGGTGAACCGCCAGGTCTTCCGGTCCTTCTCGCCGTCGGAGAAGACGAAATCCTCGACGAGCTCCAAGGTCTTGGTCCGCGGGTCCCAGCGCCCGCGCATCTCCACCTTCATGCCGCGGACGGAGCCGTCGATGGTGCTCCTGAACTCGCCCGTCGCGACGAGCCTGCCCCGGAAGAAATCCTCGAGGACGAGCTTTCCCGCCCCGCCCGATGCGGACGCCGCGGCGGCCGGCAGGGCCGCGACGCACAGGAGAAGAACGAGAAAATTGCGGACGAACTTCATGGCGTGCACCGGACGTAGCGGAAGGGTCGCCTTCTCTACGTCCGGCCCGCGCCGTCGGATGAGGTCAGGCCCGAGCGCCGGGCTCGCGCGACTCGCGATCCGCCCTCACATCCGCAAGCGTCCAATCCCGCCGGTCCAGCCGGAGGCTTTCGAAGGGTTCGCCCGCGCAGGCCGGGAAGACCGCCTTGCCCCGAGGGTCCGGCCGGAAACCGAGCTTCTCGAGCACGCGACGCGACGCGGCATTGCTGCTGCGCACCGCTGCGATGGCCGCGGTCGCGCTCGACACCGTGAACACGGCGCGCAGCAGCGCCTCGACCGCCTCGGTGGCGAGGCCGCGCCCCTGAAAGGCCGTGCCGAGCCAAGTGCCGAGCAGGACCTCCCCGTCCGGGCCCCATTCGGCGGAGACGACGCCGACGGCTTCGCCGGGGCGGCCCTTCAGCGTGACCGCGAGCACCAGTCCCGCCCCGCCGGCATTGGCCTCGCGCGAGCGGAAGATGAAGCGATCCGCCTCTTCCGGCGGGTAGGGATGCGGGATCCGTGCGGTCATGCGGGCGACGGCCTCGTCGCCCGCGTGCCGCACGATCGACGGGGCGTCGGCCGCGCGCGGCCAGCGCAGCCACAGCCGCGGGGTTTCGAGCATGAAGACGTCGTCGCGCGTGATATCCGGGAACATGGGCGGCCTCCGATCGGGCCGATCGTTATCTTTCGATCGTGACCCTTGAACGACAAAAAGGGGAAGCGGTCTCCCGCTTCCCCTTTCGCCCCTTTCGGGGAGATCGGATGACGTCTCGAAGGAGAGGTCGTCCGCCGGGTCACAGGAACCGGCGGGGACCTCTATCGATCCGCGCCGTTATTCGGCAGCCTCGGCAGCTCGTACCGAGACGAACACCTTGCCGGCCGTTTTGGCCTTGAATTCGACCGTGCCCGCACAGAGCGCGAACAAAGTGTGATCCTTGCCGACGCCGACATTCGCGCCCGCAGCCATGCGGGTGCCGCGCTGACGCACGATGATGTTGCCGCCGATGACGCGCTCGCCGCCGAACTTCTTCACGCCGAGGCGCCGGCCGTCGGAGTCGCGACCGTTGCGGGAGGAACCGCCTGCCTTTTTATGAGCCATTGGAGTGCTCCGTAGTCCTTGTGGGCGCTAGGCCCGGAAAATCTGAACGCTGTGGATCCCGAAACCGCGCCTCAGGCGGCGGCTTCCGGAGCGGCTTCGGCCTTGGGGGCCTTCGCCTTCGCGGCCTTCTTCGGCTTGGCGTCGCCCGCCGCGCCGCCGAGGGCGGTGATGCGCACGACGGTCAGCTCCTGGCGGTGACCCTTCTTGCGCTTCGAATTCTGACGACGACGCTTGACGAAATGTATCGTCTTGGCGCCGCGGGTCTGCTCGACCACCTCGCCCGTCACGACGACGCCCGGCAGGGTCGGCGCGCCGACCTGAGTGCCGTTGCCGTCGGCGAGCATGAGAACCTCTTCGAACGTAACCGTGGCACCGGCGTCGCCGGCGATCTTCTCGATCGTGATCACGTCGTCGGCGGCAACCTTGTACTGCTTGCCGCCGGTTTTGATGACTGCGAACATCTTCATCCTCGTGTTCGACCCGTACCTGACCGCCCCGGAAGGCCGTCGGTCGGCTTTTTTGCAGTTGTTGAACCGGCTCGCCCGCCTCCCGAAGAGGGATACGGAACGACGAACGCGCGGAGGGATTCCGCGCGGCCGGGGTTCCCTACACGCGCGGGCCTTGTCCGTCAACGCGCAACGACGATTTCCGACGCCTGATGAGCGGCGCGGGGCACCGGTCCGATCCTGCGCCCGACGCGCTTGCCCGCCCTGCGGTCGCATGCTATCAGCCCCGCCGCAACCACGATCGACCGCATGCGGTCCGGTCCCTCTGCGGAGAGGTGGCAGAGTGGTTGAATGCACCGCACTCGAAATGCGGCATAGGGGCAACCCTATCGGGAGTTCGAATCTCCCCCTCTCCGCCACTTCACTCTGCTGAACGTTTGTCGAAAAGGCCGTTTTCCGTTTTCGGGAGACCGCTTTCTCTGCGGGATTTGGTCCGCCGCCTCGCATTTCGAAGCCGCCTGCCGGCTGGATCGTCTGAGGACGCCCTCCCGCTGAGGACGACGGAAGCAGCGCGGACCATTGGCCATGCCTGTCGGAGGACGAGCATTCCTGAAGAGCCCTTAAGCGAGCATCGCTGTGACGAATGCATCCGCTAAGGTCAGAGACCGACGGCTATTTTGAGCCGAACCTGATGGCGGTCGAAGTCATCGAGATTGACCGGGCCCCCTTCTCCTCGCTTTCGACCCGCGACCTGAGCTTGCCAACCCGCGTTGAGGGTAATCACGTCGGAAAGCTTCAACATCGCCGTCGGTCCTGCGGTGAACGCGCGTCCTTGCCAGCGCTCAGCCGCATTGCCGGAGAAGCTTTCCTGCCAATGCCCCTCGGCGCCGACGAACAGGACCTCCGAGATCTTCGTCGTCAGCGCCAAAGACAGGTCTGAGCCGGAAGTTTCGGCGACGGAAGATCGGCGCAGTCGAGCCGTGCCGGTCGTCAGGTTGGCGTTCGCGGCCCAATAGAGCCGCTCAGGAACGATTGCCCGGTCGATGAAGAGCTTCAAGGTCAGCGATCGAGCGTCCGTTCCGCTCCCCGTCGTACCGTCGATCTTCGCCCATCGCGCCTCAGCGGATCCCGTCACTGCTATCGCGCGATCATTCGAGCGAGAGATGAACCGATGCGTAGCCTCCGCCGAGAAGCCGTCGAGCCCGACAAAAGAGCGATTTGCGATTCCCGGAACCGAATGGGCGTGGAACATCGATACGAACGGCGATAACGCCAACTGCGTATCTTCGATCGGTGTCCAAGAGAACTGCGTCTTCAGGGTCGGCACCACGAAGCGACCGCCACCCGTCTTGCCGATGCGGGTCGTAGTTTCGAAGGCAACTCCCTTCGCACCCGCGTCGCCTACGTCGGTAGCGTTCGTAAACCCGAAAAGATCTCCACCGGGTACCTCCCACGACGTCTCGGCCCTCGCACCCCCCGCCGAGAGCGATGCGAGACCGGACGAAGCGAGCAGTGCAGCGGTCTGTATCAGGCGTTTCATCGAGGGGGTCTTTCGGACGGCTCGGGAGAGCGCCATAGGTGTTTCTGGCCCCCGACTATAAAGCCCGGTTCTCGATGATGCGATGGGGCTCTCCGGCGTCTTCTTCCAGACGGCGACCGAGCACGCAATTTCGATGATCCGCTCGAGCGCTCGAGATGCAGCAGGCGGGTTGCCCGAACCGCGAGGTTCGCCTCCACGGTCACGGTCGGCCGACCCCGGCCCGAGAAAACGCCCTTCCGCAAACCCGTCCGGGCGGTTAGCGTTCACGAGCGGCGCTCTTTCCGGCCGCGACCCATGGGGGCGGGGTCGAACGGATGCAGAAGCGAAAGACGGCGGAGCGCAGCGGCCCGAGCAGGAATTACGCGCCGGGGCTCGATACGCGGCAGGCCATCGTCAGGGCCGCCGTTCGGATCCTGATGCGGGAAGGCCATCAGGCGATCACCTTCGCGGCGGTGGCGAAGGAAGCGGACATCGCCTCGAAGGGACATGTCCAGTACCATTTCCCGACCCGTCAGGACCTGATCGAAGCCGTCAGCGACTACACCGTCGAACGGCACCGGCGGGATTACGAAAAGGCTCTGCGCGATCTGGTCCGGGCGGGTGACGCCTCCTCCGTCGCCGCCGTCGTCGAATGGCATCTCGATCGCTTCGCCGACACCTCGCTCGCGCGGGTCGTCCTCGAGCGGACATCCCTGCCGTGGCTGCGCCGCGTGGGCCGCACGGCGGCCTTCAGGATCCAGGAAAACTCCGTCGCGGCGATCGTCGCCGCCTACGGGATCGTGCCGGGCACCCCGGAATCGGAGGCCTGCGCGGAACTCTTCCGGCTTCTGGGTGTCGTCCTCAACGGCGTCGCGACCGTCTACGGCATCAAGGGTCGCGACGACCCCGATTATCTGGCCTTCAAGAAGTCCTTCTCGGCCTCGTTCGTCCCCGAACTGGAAAAGAGGATCCTTCGGGCTCTCGATCGTCTTGATCCGACTTAAGTCGAACTGCGCGCAAAGCGGGGCTCCTCTCCCGAAATCGGCCTTGTTCTTGTGCCCGAAAGGAACGAGCTTAAATTAGGACGGTCGTACCAGTATGGGTTTTGCGTATGTCCGAAGGCGATTCCGGATCTGCCACGAGAACCGTGGTGACGGCGTTCCCCGCCCGTGGGGGGCGAGGGGCGGTTTCCTCCGGAAGCCTCGCTTTCGATGACCTGATGCGTCGTTTCTTCGTGGCGAAGGCGGCCGAGGCCGTTCTTCTCGACCACGCCGTAGGGCGCAGCGAGAGGGGGGAGGAACTGATGCAGCGCATCATGATGACCCCCGCCCCCGAAGCCCGTCATCTCCGCTTCAAGATGAGGATCTTCTGCGAGGAGATGCAGGCGGCGTCGGATGACGGATGGGTGCGCCACGCCCGCATCATGGCCATGTTCGCCGCTCTTCAGTCGGACGTTCTGCGCTTCGTCGACGACGCGCCCGCCGAGGACTGAGCGTCCCGCTCGCCCGCCGTGCCGAGCGCGTCGGTCTGCGCCTTCACGAAGCTGCGCCAGAGCGTGAGAAGATCCTGCGGAGCCGTTTCCGACGGCGAAACGGTTTGCCGCCCCGTCGTTCCGAGCAGCGTAAGCAGCCCTTCCTCGATGAAGAGCGAGGCGACCACAGATCCGGATCGGGTGGCGAGCACGAGGGCACGCCCCAGCGTCGCTTCGCTGTAAAAGGCATAGGCGTCGCGCACCGCGAGCCGCGGCCCCGTCATGAATTTGCGCACCACGGTCTCGACGCCGAGATCGCCCGTCAGCGGACAGGCGACGAATGGGGCATGGATGCGCTCGTTCGGCATCCCGTCCATTTCGCGCGGCGGCGCCGAAGTTCAAGCGCTCACGGGTGAACCACGACGTTGCCGATCTGGCGCGCCGCTTCGACCGTCTCGTGCGCGTCCGCGATCCGGTCGAGCGGAAAACGCGCCGCGATCGTATGGAGCAGCAGGCCGTCGGAAGCCCAGCGCGTGATGTCCCGGATGCCGCGCAGACGGGCCTCTTCGGGCAGCTCATAGACGATGAAGAACCGCAACGCGGCGCCCGACATGATCATCGGCACGAAGTCGAAGGTCGCTTCCGGCTTCGACGAACCGTAGATCGCGCAGATGCCGTCGCGCCGTACGATGCGCGGCAGGATCTTCGCATTGCCCGCGACGTCCACCTCGACCACGCGGTCGACGCCGCGCCCGCCGGTCTCGCCCATCACGCGGTCGACGACCGATTCGCTGCGGTAATCGATGGTCACGTCGGCGCCCGCGGCCCGCGCATGCGCCGCCTTTTCGGGCGAACTGACGGTGGTGATGACCTTCGCGGCGCCGAGCAGCTTCGCCATGCGGATCGCGTAATGGCCGACGGAGCCCGCGCCGCCGGTCACGAGCACGGTGCGGCCTTCGGGGTCGCCGTCGACCGTCACGGCGCGATGGGCGGTCAGCGCGGGAATGCCGAAACAGGCGCCCTCGTCGAAGCCGACCGCGTCCGGCAGGGATACGGCCTGTTGCTCGGGGACGACGATGAATTCGGCGGCCGTGCCGAAGGCGCGGTTCCACTGTCCGTTCCAGACCCAGACGCGTTCGCCGACCCGCGACGCGGATACGCCCGCGCCGACGCGATCGATCAGGCCCGCGCCGTCGCTGTGCGGGACGACCTTCGGGCCGATCATCGGCCGCACGCCCGAGCGGGCCTTCCAATCGGAAGGGTTCGCGCCAGAGGCGACGATGCGCACGCGCACTTCGCCCGGGCCGGGCTCGGGATCGGGAAGCGTCCCCACGATCAGCACGTCCCGCGCCGGCCCCGTCCGCTCGTACCAAGCCGCCCGCATCGTTTCACTCCGTTTACTCGAACCGGCGGAGCATCTTCGTTCCGCTCGCGTACCGCAAGCGGTCGAGCCGCGTTACGACCCGGACGGGCCCGACATGCCGATCCGGCTTGGACGCCGCCGCAGGGCGGGAGTAATGTCGAAGGGTGACGACCGGCACCGAAATGCGTCCGAAAGCGTTGAGCGGCGTGGGCGGTGTCCGCCGAACGACCCGAAAGGTTTTTCCATGATGACCAGAACGACCGTATTCGCGGCGGCTCTCGCCGCCTTCGCCTTCTCCGCTCACGGCGCCTCGGCGCAGGACGCCGCGGCCGGAGAGAAGGTCTTCGCCAAATGCCGCGCCTGCCATCAGGTCGGCGAGACCGCCAAGAACGGCGTCGGACCCGTGCTGAACGGCCTTTTCGGCCGCAAGTCGGGCAGCGTCGAAGGCTATAATTATTCCGAAGCGAACAAGAATTCCGGGATCACCTGGGACGAGGCCACGTTCCGCGAATACATCAAGAACCCGAAGGCCAAGATCCCCGGCACCAAGATGGTCTTCGCGGGCCTGACCAACGAGAAGGAAATCGACGACATCGTCGCCTATCTCAAGCAGTTCGGCGCCGACGGCAAAAAGATCTGAGCCGATCACGATGCGGGCCGCTCGAACAGGGCGGCCCGATCCTGCCGCGCGCGGCCGCGATGCGACCCGCGCTTGCAATCGCCGGCGGTTCTCCCAGATTGAGCCCTTCCCCCGCGGAGGCCCGCCGTGACGATCCGGATCCCCTTCGACAACAGCTACGCACGCCTGCCCGAGGGCTTCTTCGCCCGCGTCGGGCCCGTTCCGGTGCGCGCGCCCCGGCTGATCCGCCTCAACGAGCCTCTGGCCCGCGAACTCGGGCTCGACCCCGAAGCGCTGTCTTCCCCCGAAGGCGTCGCGGTTCTCGCGGGCGGCGAGATCGCGGAAGGCTCGGAGCCGCTGGCGGCCGCTTATGCCGGCCACCAGTTCGGCAGTTTCGTGCCGCAACTCGGCGACGGCCGGGCCGTCCTGCTGGGCGAGGTTTTGGACCGCAACGGCGCGCGCCGCGACATCCAGCTGAAGGGCTCGGGCAAAACGCCTTTCTCGCGGGGCGGGGACGGCCGTGCGGCGCTCGGCCCGGTCCTGCGCGAATACGTCGTCAGCGAGGCGATGGCCGCGATGGGCGTGCCCACGACGCGCGCGCTCGCGGCGGTGACGACCGGCGAACACGTGCTGCGGGAGGACGTGCTGCCCGGCGCGGTCCTCACCCGCGTGGCGGCAAGCCATATCCGCGTCGGCACCTTCCAGTTCTTCGCCGTCCGGCGCGACGCCGAGGCCCTGAAACGGCTCGCCGATCATGCGATCGCAAGGCATGACCCGGCCGCGGCCGATGCGCCGAATCCCTATGTCGCGCTGTTGCGCGGGGTCGCGGAGCGGCAGGCCCGGCTCGTCGCGCGCTGGATGAGCCTCGGCTTCATCCACGGCGTCATGAACACCGACAATATGACGATCTCCGGCGAGACCATCGATTACGGTCCCTGCGCCTTCATGGACGCCTATCACCCCGATACGGTCTTCAGCTCCATCGACCAATTCGGCCGCTATGCCTATGCCAACCAGCCGGGCATCGCGCTGTGGAACCTCGCGTGCCTCGCCGAATGCCTGCTGCCGCTCTTCCACGAGGACGGCGACGCGGCCGTCGCGATCGCGCAGGACGTGCTCGCGGGCTTCGAGCCGGTCCATTCCGAGGCGCATCTCGCGCTGTTCCGGGCCAAGCTCGGCCTCGCGTCGGAAGAGGCGGACGACCGCGCGCTGGCAGAGGACCTGCTGAACCGGATGGCGGCGGCCGGCGCGGATTTCACGCTCTTCTTCCGCCGCCTGTCGGATGCGGCCGGGAACCCGGTCGAGACCCGCAGCCTGCGCGACCTGTTTTCCGATCCGACCGCCTTCGACCCTTGGGCCGACCGATGGCTCGAGAGGCTCGGCCGCGACCCGCAAGCGGCGGAAGAGCGGCGCGCGGCGATGAAGCGGGCGAATCCGGCCCGTATCCCGCGCAATCACCGCGTCGAGGAAGCGATAGCGGCCGCCGTGGAGCGCGACGATTTCGCGCCCTTCCACGCTCTGGTCGAAGCGCTGCAGGATCCGTTCGCCGACGATCCCGCGCTTGCAGCCTATGAGGCGCCGCCGCGGACTGAGGAACGGGTGCTGCAGACCTTTTGCGGCACCTGACCGTCAGGTCTTCTCCCCCGGCACTGCGGTCGGCTCGCCGAGGGCCTCGCGCACATAGAGCCGCTTCACGATCACGAAGGCCGTGACGGTCAGCGGGGCGGCGAGCAGCACGCCCGGAATGCCGAACAGCACGCCGAAGGCGACGACGGCGAAGAGCAGGAGCGCGGGCGGCACGGAGACGGCCGCACGCGTGACGAGCGGCTGCACCAGATTGGATTCGACCTGCTGGATGACGAGCACGGCGCCCGCCGCCCACAATGCCGTCTGCGGCGAGACCGAAAAGGCCAGCAGCAGCGCCGGAACCGCGCCGATGAAGGGGCCGACCAGCGGCACGAATTCCGCGACCCCGGCGATCACGCCGAGCGCCAGCGGCGAGGGCACGCCGATCAGCCACAAGGCGCCTCCGGTCAGGACGCCGGTGATCAGCATCGAGGCGGATTGTGCCAGCAGCCACAGGCGGAGCGCATTGCCGAGCGTCGTCAGCGTGTCGCGCACGGTTCCGTGAAGACGCGGCGGAAACAGCTTCACGAGACCGGCCGTGTAGAGATTCGGATCGGCCGCCAGATAGACGGCTCCGAAGGCGATCAGCGCCGCATCGGCGAACACGCCCAGCACGGTCGCGCCCAGCGAGGCGAGCCGCCCGAACATGCCTTCGGCCGAAACCGCCTGCCGCCCCGCCTCCATGATCGCATCGGCGAGCCCGGGCATGCCGAGCGCCTCGCCGAGCGCGGGCAGCGCGGCCGGCACGCGCTCCGACAGCTGCATGAACTGCGCGGCGACATGCTTCTGCAGCAGCCAGAGCGTCACGAGGACGATGCTTGCCAGAAGAAGACCCGCGAGCGGCAGCGCGGCCCGGCCCGGCACACGCAGCCGCTCTTCGAGGCCGTCGGCCATGGCCCGGGCGACAACCGCGAAGACGACGGCCGCGAAGGCGAGCAGCAGAACGTCGCGCAGCACCCAAAGCGCGAGAAGGCCGAGAACGACGGCGGCCGCGGTCAGCAGGGCGGCGACGAGTTCGCGAGGCTGAGGCACGACGATCTCCCGCACCGTGTCCGAAACGGAACGGCCGAGAACGTGCCCGGTTCACCGGGACGGGGAGCGCGGGGCCTTGCCTTCGTCGCTTCAGGCCTATCTCGTGGCGCAGGCGTCGAAGGTCGTCGGGCGACGACGCCGAAAGACCAGAAAATCCCGGCGAAGGGAGAAATCGAACATGTCGACCATCACGATGTACGGATTCTGGCGCTCGCTCGCGGCCTATCGCGTGCGGATCGCGCTGAACCTCAAGGGGATCGCCTATGAGGAAATTCCGGTCGACATCCTCAACGGCGCGCAGCATTCGTCCGATTACGACCGGATCAATGCCGAACACGTCCTGCCGACGCTGGTCGACGGCGACGTCACGCTGTTCCAGTCGCTGCCCATGCTCGAATATCTCGACGAGCGCTTCCCGGAACCGGCTCTTCTGCCGAAAGGCGCGGCCGACCGCGCCTATGCCCGTGCGCTCGCGCTGATCACGGTCGCGGACGCGCATCCGCTGGTCGTCCCCCGCGTGCGCAAGCATCTGGCCGCGAGCTTCGGCGCGGATGCGGAGGCGATCGACGGCTGGGCGCGTCATTTCATGAGCGAAGGCCTCGCCACCTACGAGAAGCTCTTCGGCCGCCGCGCCCCGGCGCCCTATGCCGTCGGCGAGCGTCCGACCATCGCGGACATCTGCTTCGCCAGCCACATGGCGGGGGCGCGGTTCTTCAAGTGCCCGCTCGACGCCTTCCCGCTCTGCCGCGCGCTGTCCGAACGTCTCGACGCGATCCCGGCCTTCGCCTCCGCCCATCCGCTGAAGCAGCCCGGCGCGCCCGCGCTCTGAGCACTTCCGCGTCCGGTCCGGCCGCCGCGCTCTCCCGGGCGCGGCGGCTTTTTTCATGCCCTCGCCCCTCGACAACCGGAGAGTGTCCGATATTCTCTTTGCACACGTGTGCATCCGTTCTCCGGATGCACGGAAGAACAACGGTGCAAGGAGGAGCCCATGGCTCGCTGGTTGAAGAAGGGCAAGGACGCCGAGGCCCGCAAGGACGCCGACGACAAGGTCCGCGCCGTCGTCGAGGGCATTCTCGCCGACGTCGAGAAGCGGGGCGACGCCGCCGTCCGCGACCTCTCGCAGAAATTCGACAATTACGCGCCGAAGGAATTCTTCCTGACGAAGAAGGAGATCGACGAGGCGATGTCGAAGCTGCACAAGCGGGACATCGACGACATCGCCTTCGCGCAGACGCAGGTCCGCAACTTCGCGCAGAAGCAGAAGGAATGCCTGCGCGACCTCGAGGTCGAGACGCTTCCCGGCGTGATCCTCGGCCACAAGAACATCCCGGTGAACGCCGTCGGCTGCTACGTGCCGGGCGGCCGCTACCCGATGATCGCGTCCGCGCATATGAGCGTCGTCACCGCGAAGGTGGCGGGCGTGAAGCGCATCATCTCCTCCGCGCCTCCCCATCAGGGCGCGCCGCATCCGGCCATCGTCGCCGCCATGCATATGGGCGGCGCCGACGAGATCCTCGTGCTCGGCGGCGTGCAGGCCGTGGCCGCGATGGCCATCGGCACCGAGACGATCAAGCCGGTCGACATGCTCGTCGGCCCCGGCAACGCCTATGTGGCGGAAGCCAAGCGCCAGCTCTACGGCCGTGTCGGCATCGACCTCTTCGCAGGCCCGACCGAAACGCTCGTGATCGCCGACGAGACCGTCGACGGCGAGATCTGCGCGACCGACCTTCTCGGCCAGGCCGAGCACGGCCCGACCTCCCCGGCCGTCCTCATCACCAATTCCGAGAAGCTCGCCCGCGAGACCATGGCGGAGATCGAGCGCCTCCTGAAGATCCTGCCGACCGGCGAGACCGCGCGGCAGGCCTGGGAGGACTTCGGCGAGGTCATCGTCTGCGACTCCTATGAGGAGATGCTGAAGGAAGCCGACTTCCTCTGCTCCGAGCACGTGCAGGTGATGACGGACCGCGACGACTGGTTCCTGCAGAACCTCACCAATTACGGCGGCCTCTTCCTCGGACCGCGCACCAACGTTTCCTTCGGCGACAAGGTGATCGGCACCAACCACACGCTGCCGACGAAGAAGGCCGGCCGTTACACGGGCGGCCTCTGGGTCGGCAAGTTCATGAAGACCTGCACCTATCAGAAGGTCCTCACGGACGAGGCCTCCGCCATGATCGGCGAATATTGCTCGCGCCTGTGCATGCTCGAAGGCTTCGTCGGCCATGCGGAGCAGGCGAATGTCCGCGTGCGCCGCTACGGCGGCCGCAACGTGCCCTATGGCGAGGCCGCGGAATGAACCTGCCGAAGACCCCTTCCTTCCGCCTCGACGGGCGGAAGGCTCTCGTGACGGGCGCGGGGCGGGGCATCGGCCTCGCCGCCGCGGTCGCGCTCGCCGAGGCGGGCGCCCATGTGGTGCTCGCCGCCCGCACGGAAAGCGAGATCGAGGCCGCAGCGGCAGCGATCCGGGCGAAGGGCTGGTCCGCCTCGGCCCTCAAGCTCGACGTCATGGATCTGGAGGGTCTCGACGCCGCGATCGAAGCGGCCGGCCCCTTCCATGTCCTCGTCAACAATGCCGGCACCAACCGCCCGAAGCCGATGACGGAGATCTCCGTCGAGGATTTCGACGCGGTGGTCGATCTCAACGTGCGCTCGGCCTATTTCGTCGATCGCGCGGTCGTGAAGGGCATGCTGGCGGCGGGCATCAAGGGCTCGATCATCCACATCTCGTCGCAGATGGGGCATGTCGGCGGTCCGCGGCGCACGGTCTATTGCACCTCGAAACATGCGATCGAGGGCCTGACCAAGTCGCTCGCGGTCGAACTCGGCCCGCAGGGCATCCGCGTCAACAGCGTCTGCCCCACCTTCATCCTCACCGAGATGACGCGGCCCTTCTTCGAGGACCCCGCCTTCAGGGACTCCGTCGTGTCGAAGATCAAGCTCGGCCGTCTGGGCGAGATCGAGGACCTGATGGGCCCGATCCTGTTCCTCGCCTCCGACGCGTCGAGCCTCGTCACGGGCGCCTCGCTGCTCGTCGACGGCGGCTGGACCGCGGACTGAGGTGGCGGGCCGGATCGTCACCTCGGTCGAAGTCGCGCGCCGGGCGGGCGTTTCCCGCTCGGCCGTCTCGCGTTGCTTCACCCCCGGCGCGAGCATCGCGCCGGAGACGCGCGACAGGGTGATGAAGGCCGCAAAAGCGCTCGGCTACCGGCCGAACGCCATCGCCCGGTCCCTGATCGCCGGCCGGTCGCGGATGATCGCGGTCGTCATCGGCTATATGGAAAACCAGTTCTACCCCGCGCTGCTCGACCGGCTGGCGCGGGACCTTCAAGACCTCGGCTACCGGCTGCTTCTGTTCACCGGCGCGCCGGAAGGCCCGTCCGACGCGCTTTTCGCCGAGATCCTCGGCTACCGCGTCGACGGCATGATCCTCGCCTCGACGCTCCTTTCCTCGGCGCTCGCCGACGAATGCCGCGCGGCGGGCGTTCCCGTGGTTCTCGTCAACCGAACGACGGACAGCGCGGACGTCTCCAGCGTGGTCGCCGACAACCGCACGGGCGCGAGGGCCGTCGCGGAGTTCCTGCTCGCCGCGGGCCATCGCCGCTTCGGCTATGTCGCGGGCATCGCCTCGTCCTCGACCAATCAGGACCGCGAAACGGCGTTCAGGGAGCGGCTCGCCGAAGCGGGGATCGACACGCTGCTGCGCGAGGACGGCGGCTATACGCAGCAGGGCGCCCGCGACGCGACGCTCCGGCTCCTCACCCGGCCCGACCGGCCGGACGCGATCTTCTGCGCCAACGACCATATGGCCATCGCCGCGATGGACGCGGCCCGGGTCGAACTGGGCCTGCGCGTGCCGGACGACGTGTCGATCGTCGGTTACGACGATGTCGGCCCCGCCTCTTGGCCGAGCTATGCCCTGACCACGGTGGAACAGCCCGTCGAAGCGATGGTGAGCGCCGCCGTCGAGACGCTCATGGCGCGGATCGCGGGCGAAGGCGCGCCGGAGCGGACCGTCCGGATCCCCGGAGAACTCGTGGTGAGGGGCAGCGCCCGCCGGCCCGTCGAGGGCGTCACGGCGGTGGGAGGGCGCGAGATCTGGCGGCCTCAGTCCTTGCCGCGCAGCGCCTCGTAGCTCGTCATCACCGCCGCCTTGTAGGCGGGGCGGGCGGAAAGGCGCGCGTACCAGCGGGCGAGATGCGGCAGATCGGGGCGTTCGATGTCCATCGTGTACCAACGCCAGAGCATCGATCCGGCGGGGATGTCGCCCATCGAGAAGGCGTCGCCCGCGATCCATTCACGATCGGCGAGCAGCGCGTCGAGCACGCCGAGCTGCTTGCAGCACTGCTCCAGCAGTTCCTTGCCGCGTTCCGGGCTGCGCTGGGAAGGGGGTTTGCGCACCATTTCCCAGAACAGCGGGTTCATGCAGCCCGCCAGCGTGGTCTGCTGCCAGTCCATCCACTGATCGGCGATCGCCGCCGCCTTCGGATCGTCCGGCCGCAGCCGGCCGCGTCCGTAGGCGTCGGCGAGATAGCGCACGATGGCGTTGGACTCCCACAGCACGAGCCCGCCGTCCTGGAGCGTGGGCACCAGGCGGTTCGGGTTCATGCTGCGGTATTCCGGCGTATCTGTGCCTCCATAGGCGCCGCCGGCATCGATCCGCTCGTAAGCGAGCCCGAGCTCCTCCAGAGCCCAGAGAGCCTTCTGAACGTTGACCGAGGTCGCGCGGCCCCACAGACGCATGATGCGCTCCTTACTTCACGGCCTGCGGATTGATCGGCGAGCCGGCGCCGCCGGGCAGATGCAGCGGAGGCGCGGAGAAGAAGAACTCGTAGACCTTGTCCTGCGCGCAGTCCTCGGCGAGTTCCTTCAGATAGAAGATCTCGCCCATGGCGATGCCCATGGCCGGGATGACGACCCAGTGCCACGGCTGGTTGGCGTCCTTGGTCTCGTTCGGACGGACCTCGCAGCCCCAGGTGTCGGTGCAGATGCCCGCCACTTCCTTCTCGTGCAGCCAGTAGCAGGTCTCGAAGGCCACGCCGGGGGCCGCGCCGCCGCCGTAACCGCTCCAGTCGCCCTTCTTCAGGCAGCGTTCCTGATGGCCGGTGCGGACGATGACGAAATCGCCCTTCTTGATCTTCACGTTCTGCGCGGCGGCGCAGGCGTCGAGATCCTCGTTCGAGATCGCATAGCCGTCGTCGAGCGAGTCGACGCCCTTCCAGCGCGCGATGTCGAGCAGCACGCCGCGACCGACCATCTTGTCGCGGTAGTTCTCGATGCCGAGCTTCTTGGCACCGCGCGAGTCCACGAGGCGCGCGTCGAAGCCGTTGTACATCTTGTCGTCGAGGAAGATGTGGCAGAGCGCGTCCCACTGCGTGGAGGCCTGGCACGGCATGTTGATCGCGTCGTCCGCGTAACGGAGATACGGGAACGGCGTATCCTGATTGCCCGCCGCGGCATCGGTGCCGGTGGCCAGCATCGTATGGATCGGATTCCAGCGACCGCCGAACAGGCCGGACTGGATCGGCTCCTTCAGCGACAGGCCGAGCGCGAAGACCTTGCCCTTCTTGATGAGCTTGCCGGCGTCGACGATGTCCTGCGGAGAAATGTGGTTCAGCGTCCCGAGCTGGTCGTCGGCGCCCCAACGGCCCCAGTTGGACAGCTTCTGCGCGGCCTCGTAGATGGCCTCTCGATTGACGGGCTTCCTCGCCATGCCTTCCTCTTTTCTTGACGCTCTGCACGGGGGTGCAGCTTATTTATCATATGAAAAATAAGAAGGGCGGGATGTCAATCGTCCGGTGCCTCCGGAGCGGGCTTGCCGGCCGCCCTCCGCAGGATTAATTTATCGCACGATAATCTTTCGGGGTGCCGCCATGCGGATCTTCGGTTTTCGACCGCTCGGCCTCTTCGGGTCGCCCCGCCCGGGCGTGTCTTCCTCCGCCGTCGCGGCATCGCGCTCCGAGGCCGAGGCGGTCGGCTACGAGGCCGCCGATGCGGCAGCAGTGCAGCGCCGCATGGGCGCGACCGGACGGGACCGGCGGACGTCGCGTCGCCCCGACATCGAAAAGATCCTGCGCTCCGGCGCTTGAAGGACATCGGGGAGAGGACGATGTCCGCGGAGGTGTTCCGTTTCGAACCGAGGCCGAGGGCGAGCGTGGCGAAGGACCGTGAGGAAATGCTCGACCGCGCCCGGAGTCTGGCCGGCACGCTGCGCGATCGCGCGTCCGCGACGGAGCGGCTCGGCCGCATCCCGCCCGAGACCGAGAAGGACCTTCACGACGCGGGCCTCTTCCGTTTTCTCCAACCGCGCCGCGTCGGCGGGGCCGAATTCGATTTCGTGACCATCGTGGACGTCGCGGATCTCCTCGCCCGCGCCGACGCTTCGGTCGCCTGGAACGTCGCCAATCTCGCGAGCCATCACTGGATGCTCGGCATGTTCGATCCCCGCGCGCAGGACGCGATATGGGGCGACAATCCGGACACGCTGATCGCCTCCTCCTTCGTGTTCCCGGCCGGCCGCGCCGTGCGCGGCAAGGGCGGTTACGTGATCTCGGGGCGCTGGCCCTTCTCCTCCGGAGTCGAGCCGAGCGATTGGAACATGCTGGCGGGCATCGTCGTCTCGGAAGACGAGGCGGACGCACCCGATTATCGCATCTTCCTCGTGCACCGGCGCGACTACCGCATCATCGAGACATGGGACTCCGCGGGTCTGCGCGGCACGGGCTCGCACGACGTGGAGATCGAGGATCTCTTCGTTCCCGAGCACATGACGCTTTCGATCCGCGACGTCGCGGGCGGGCCGACGCCGGGCAGCGTCGTCAATTCCGGCCCGCTCTACCGCCTTCCGGTCTTCGCCCTCTTTCCCTACGTGCTGTCCGGCGTGGCGCTCGGCAATGCGCAGAGCTGCCTCGAGGATTACGTGGCGGGCTCCAAGAAACGCTCCTCGACCTATACCCGCGCCAAGCTAGGCGAGTTCCAATCCACTCAGATCCGCATCGCGACCGCGGGCGCGCAGATCGACGCGGCCCGCACCGTCATGCGGCGCAACTGCATCGACGCGATGGACGATGCCGTCGCAGGCCGCGTGCCGGACCTTCTGGAGCGCGCCCGCCTGCGGCGCGACGGCGCCTTCACCGTCAATCTGTGCACCGAGGCGGTGACGCTGCTCTTCGGCGCCTCGGGCGCAGGCGGCCTCTTCATGCGCAACGCCATGCAGCGCCGATTCCGCGACGCGCATGCCGTCAATGCCCACATCGCCTTCAGCTTCGATGCTGCGGGCGCCGATTACGGAAGGGCCGCTTTGGGCTTTCCTTCCGAGAACGTCACGTTGTAAGCGAGTGCCGTCATGACGAACGCCGCCCCCACGCAGACTCCCCCGGTCCCCGGCGCCGCCGAAGCGGCCTTCGATCCGCGCGATTTCCGCAACGCGCTCGGAAGCTTCGCGACCGGCGTCACCATCATCACGGCCAAGGGCCCCGACGGCCGCCGCGTCGGGCTGACCTGCAATTCCTTCGCCTCGGTCTCGCTCAACCCGCCGCTGGTGCTGTGGAGCCTCGTGGTCCACTCGCCGAGCCTCACGGTGTTCCAGGAAGCCTCGCATTTCGCGGTCAACATTCTCGGCAGCGATCAGGCCGATCTCGCGATGAAGTTCGCCCGCCCGGCGGACGACAAATTCGCGGGCGTCGACTGGAAGGCCGGTCGCGGCGAGGCTCCGGTGCTCGCGGGCACCGTCGCGAGCTTCGAATGCCGGAACTCCTACCGCTATTACGGCGGCGACCACGTCATCTTCCTCGGCGAGGTGGAAGCCTACGCCTATAACCGCGACGAACCCCTGCTGTTCTCGCGGGGAGCCTTCGGCTCGTTTCATCCCGCCTCGTGAATTCGCGATCATGGCCAAAGCCGCCCTCAAGTCCCGCCCCAAACAGAGGCGGCTTTCGCCGGACGAACGGCGCAGCGACTTCATCCGGAAGGCGGCCGAATTCTTTTCCGAAGAAGGGTTCGACGGCGGCACCCGCGAACTCGCGCGCAAGCTCGGCGTCACGCAGCCGCTGCTCTACCGCTATTTCCCGAGCAAGGACGACCTGATCCGCGAGGTCTACCGCACGGTCTATCTCGACCGCTGGAACCCCGAATGGGACGCTCTGCTGACCGATCGCTCCCTGCCGATCCGCGACCGGATGCAGCGCTTCTACGAGGCCTATACGGACGCGATCTTCAATCGCGAATGGCTGCGCATCTATCTCTTCGCCGCGCTCAAGGGCGTCGAGATCAACAAATGGTATGTCGGCATCGTCGAGGACCGCATCCTCGCCCGCATCGTCACCGAATACCGCGCCGAAGCCGGCCTGCCGGACCAGCCCCCCGCCCCCGCCGAGCTGGAACTCGCCTGGGTGCTGCAGGGCGGCATCTTCTATTACGGCCTGCGCCGCTACATCTACGAGTCGCCGGTGATGGAGGAGAAGGAGCGCGTGATCGCCAATGCGGTCGACGTGTTCCTCGAAGGCATCTCGCGCGTCTTCGGCACCTCGGTGAAGGTCCGCACGGCCTATGCGCGCGTGCCGGAGCCGACAGAGGACTGAGAGGCCTCTTCCCCGCCTCAGAACGAAAAAAGCCCCGCCGAAGCGGGGCTTTTTCTTTGTCCGCGAGAGCGGAAATTTACTCGGCCGAGCCGGCGGCGTCGGCAGCGGCGGCGGCCGCCGCGGCGGCGCGCTCCTGCGCCTTCTTCTTCGGCTGGGCCTTCTGCGGGTTGTTGCGCGCATCGCGCTTCAGGAGGCCGGCCGCATCGAGGAAGCGGGCGACGCGGTCGGTCGGCTGCGCGCCCTTGGCGAGCCAGGCCTTGGCCTTTTCGAGGTCGAACTGCACGCGCTCGGCGGTGTCCTTCGGCAGCATCGGGTTGAAGGTGCCGAGCTTCTCGATGAAGCGGCCGTCGCGGGGATAGCGGCTGTCGGCGACGACGATCGAGTAGTGCGGACGCTTCTTGGCGCCGCCGCGGGCGAGACGGATCTTGAGGGACATGGGTCGTTCCTTTCAGGCTTTTCGTCGTGAGGGGCGAAGACGGGCGGAGCCCGTCATTTCTTCTTTCCGAACGGGTTGAACCCGCCGAGACCGGGAAGCTTGGGGCCGAGCCCCGGAAGACCCGGAAGGCCGGGCTTGCCGAGGCCGGGCGGCATCGGGGGCACGCCCCCCGCACCGCCGGGGAAGGGAGGAAGGCCGCCGGGCGGCAGGCCGGGCGCGCCGCCGCCCTGCGCCATCTGCTTCTGCAGCGCCTCGATCTCGGCCGGAGACGGCATGCCGCCGCCCAGCCCGAACATGTTGGCGAGGCCCGCCATGGGTCCGCGCTTCGCGCCCGACCCCATCATCTTCATCATGTCCGCCATCTGGCGGTGCAGCTTGAGGAGCTTGTTGACGTCCTCGACGCGCGT